>JBMYZL010000017.1:0-58860 GCA_049610385.1 Flavobacteriales bacterium | reverse complement strand
TCCAAGGCAACGGGCATTCCGTCAAATGCATAAGGACTGAAACGTGATTGTATGGAATCGAGAACGCTCATGCCATTCATTTGTATGAATAATATTTGTATATACAAAGGTATGATGCATTTTGGCACAAATTATGCACCTTGTCTTCCAAAATTCACAAAGTCCATGACACGTTTAATCACCTTGTTTTCTTTGGTAGCCCTGTTTTCTTGTCAAGCCTCTCAATATGGACGAGAGATCAAAGAACCTTTTTCCGGATCAAAATATGAATCCAATGCTCGATTTTTTCGAGCCGTAGGCAAAGGATCCAGTCAGATGGATCAAATCGCGACGAGTAAAGCTGAATTGACTGCCAGGCAAGGGATTGCGCAACAAGTGAACACCACCATTCAGGTGGTCTCGGATCAGTATTCGCAAGATGTGGGAGTCCAATTGACAAGTGAGGTCATGGAAAGGTTCGAAAGTTTGGTACGAGAAATCACAAATACCACGATTGCTGACTTGCGGGAATTGGATCGCAAAAAATATTTGGCCGAGTCAGGCTTGTACACGGTTTATGTTGCTTATGAAGTGAAGAAAGCTGCCATGTATCGTCACCTGAAGAAACAAAATCGGTTATCCCAAAGGTGGGATGAAAAGGACAAACAGGAATTGGACTTGCTCCTCGATGCAGCCATCGAAGAGGCTGAGGCTTCAGCCGAGTGATTCGATGATCAGGGCTTGAGTAAGGTGCCAAACTGTTGTTGAACCTTCTTCATTTTTGGGGCTATAACGGCACGGCAATAGGGTGCGTGCCCGTTCAATTCATAATACTGTTGATGGTAGTCCTCAGCGACAAAGAATTCCTCGGCAGCTGTCAATTCTGTCACAATGGGATTTTCCCACAAAGAAGAAGCGCTGTCCATCGCTTTTTGCGCCACCTCCCATTGGTCTTCATGGTGGGCGAAAATGGCACTCCTATATTGGGTGCCCACGTCGGCTCCTTGTCGATTCAACGTTGTGGGGTCATGGCTTGCAAAAAACACGTCCAGCAATTTGGACAAAGGCAGAACCAAGGGGTCAAAAACGACTTGAACCACTTCCGCGTGCCCTGTTCTTCCTGTACAGACTTCTCTGTAAGCCGGATGCTTGATGTGTCCACCCATATAGCCTGATTGAACAGATTGTACGCCCTGAAGGGAGGAAAAAACGGCTTCGACGCACCAGAAGCATCCAGCGCCTAACGTAATGGTATCATTCATGGCGGATTCAGCGGAAATGAGGTGGGATTCGCATGTGGACTCACAAACTGATGTGGACCCCATGCAGATGGAAATCAGAAATGCATAAATCATTCTCTCATCCAAACCCACCTGAGAAAACAAAAGTTCATTCCAATTTCAGGGGAAGAGGGTCGCCAAAGTCCTTGGGCATCGGAAAGTTGAATCCCCACTTGCATCCCTCCTGTTGGATTTTCTATCACCAGACCGATGGGAATGCGCATCTTTTCGTTTTGCAATTTTCGAATGCCGCCATCAATTCTCAACCAAGGCATGAGTCTCATCACTGCAGAAATACCGCCGCGCATGCCCTCTGAATCCAAATTTTCGGGGTTAGCAAAAGCGGCATCTGCTGCCAAAAGAAGTCCTTTGCCCATGCGAAGACCGCCACCCAACTGCAACGTCAATGGCAATGCTACTCGCCGTGTTTCGGCAGTGCCCTGGTCAAACCATGTTGTGGGGTCCAGAGCTTCAGTTGCAGCATCAATCCAATTGTTTGGGCTGTTGGCGGCAGCAGTCCAACTGTCAATGGCAACAGATTCGGTCAAGTATGATTCACCTCGCCATTCGACCCAGCCGATGTTGTTCAGAGCTGCTGAAATCCACAGCTGGTTGGCCATGCTAATCGTTGCCCCGATATCGACCCCCCAACCTTGGCCGACAGGGCCCCAATTGCGCAATCTGTCCAAGGTTGGGTTCAAAATGGTTGCGGCAACGGTATCCAATGTGGGAACTGAGAAACCACGGCTGAATGCACCAAAAGCATCCAACTCTCCGTCGTCATTAGCAGAGACTGAAAAGTAACCGTTTCCCAATATCAGTCGGGCACCCACTCCAGTATGAAGTTGCCAGCCATCATCTCGTTTGCCCCAAGATTTGGCCATGCCGATTTCATGAGATTTGGAGTAGGAGAACCCCAACCGGCTGTCGCCAAGAACATTGGCTAACAGGTCGCCACCTCCAAACCCTTGAACGACGTTGGTGATGTTTTCCAGATTCCAGCCACCATCATTGGACACGGTATCCCCTGTGACCAAAACCACGTAATCGAACAGGGAACTCGCTCCACCCTCGAACAGGAGACTTGCGGTCTGCTCCCCCAGTTTCATCTCGGCCTGGAAGGATTGACGATGAACGTAGGCGAATCCCCAATTTCCCGTTTGCCGATAACTGCCCGCTACTATGGCACTGGCGTCCAGTTCAATGGTTTGTCCTTTAATGCGGTCAATCCATTCCGCTGAATTCAGGTGGGTCCAATTCTCTTCAGAACCAGGACGATTCAACATATCATCCCACAAGTCCTTTCTGTCGAACATGCTCGATCTTACAGAAATTCCGCCTTCGAATCCGCCAGCTGTTGTGCGAATGTTTCGATCAAAACATTGGAACGCCAGTGCTGCTGGATTCCATTGCAGTGCTCGATAATCTTGAGCCAATGCAAAAGGAGTGGCACCGTTTCCAGCCGCTGGCAGATTGACTTGGGCACTGATTGATTCAAGGCATCCCCACAAAATGATCCATGCAAATGACTTGCGCATGTATTGAATTTACATCAATTAAATCACAATGTTCCAACCAAAGCGATCTTCAATGCGGCCTCGCCGTATTGCGTCCAGTTCTGTTCGAATTGCCGGAGCGATTTTCCATGAGTTGGGAGGAGGCAACTTGTAATCTTGACTTTCAAAGCCAATCAACTCCATTGGGGCAATGGTTGCGGCGGTTCCCACGCCAAAAGCCTCTGTGACAATGCCCATTTTGAACCCATCCTCCAATTCTTTCACACTCAGCGCTCGAACCTCCAGGGGAAGTTGAAGGTCTTGGGCCAAGGTCAACACAGAATCACGCGTTACACCCGATAGAATGGTGTCGCTTGTGGCAGGAGAAACCAATTTGCCATCGATCACAAACATCGCATTCATGGTGCCACTTTCCTCAATGAATTCATGATTGACACCATCCGTCCACAACAATTGATGGTAGCCCTTTTCGTGCGCAAGTTGCGATGGATACATTGCACCAGCATAATTACCAGCCGCCTTCGCGTATCCTGTACCACCTGCCGCAGCACGTGTGAATTCTTGCTCAACTTTGACTTTCACAGGCTCCTTGTAATACGCATTTACAGGGCAAGTGAAAATGCTGAATGCATATTTCGTGCTCGGCCTCACCCCGACAAAGGAATCTGTTGCAATCATGAAAGGACGTATGTACAAGGAGGAATCCTCATTGTCTGGCACCCAAGCTTCGTCGATTTTAATCAATGTGGTCAAGGCCTCCATGAAGATGTCTTCCGGAACTTTCGGCATGCACATGCGTTCAGCGCTTTTGTTGAAGCGGGCGATGTTCATGCCTGGGCGAAATAAGGAAACTGACCCATTCTCCAGACGATAGGCTTTCATCCCTTCAAAAATAGCTTGTCCGTAATGGAAGACCATTGAAGCAGGACTCATGGTAAATGGTCCATAAGGCTCAATCTTTCCCTTTCCCCACTGACCATCTTCAAATTCCATGATGAACATGTGGTCGGAGAAGGTTCTGCCGAATATCAATTCATCAAAATCCACCTGATCTCTTCGTGAGGTCAACGTGGGTTGAATGTCAAAAGAGGAGGTGGTTTCAATCATTGCTTTCTATCATTTAGAATGGCTGCAAAGGTCGTGTGAACAAGGTCTGATTCCAAAAAATTGAGGTACAGACCTCAAGGAACTTTCCATAAAAACGCAAAAATCCAGGGTTCAATTGCCCGCTTGGAACAAGAATTTGTTGGGGCTCACCATCCCACTTTTGACCGCATACATCACCAAAGCTGCGGTGTTGTTCACCCCCAATTTGTTCATCATGTTTTTCCTGTGGGTGTTGACCGTGTGATTGCTCAGAAATAGACGAGTGGCAATGGCAGAATTGGTGTAACCTTCAGCGATTAGAGTCAAGATTTCATTTTCTCGCTCAGTCAAACTGATGGGATGGCAAGTAAACTCAGCTATTTTGAGGTCGGTGACGTCGATGCTTTCTTTGCGTATGGCATCCAAAATTTGACCACAAAAGAAGGTGGCACCAACAGCTGTCTCCAAAATGGCATCTTGGACTTCTTGAATGCTGCAAGCTTTTTTGATATAACTATCCACTCCAGCACGGAGAGCATTGACGATGGTATGTCCGCTCTCAGAGTCGGTTACTGCGATGATTCGAGGTGGTTTCGACAACTGCTTGAGCTGTACAAGGGTGTCGACGGTGAATCCATTTGCGAGGAAATCTACAATGACAATTTGTGGATGAAAAGATCTGGCGAGTCCCAAAATTTCTACTTCATCGCAGGCTTCACCGACCAGTTGGACATGGTTCAATTGTTTGACGATGTTCACCATGCCATAGCGGAAGACAGGGCTCGAATCGGCTATGGCAATGGAGGTCATGCGTTATTAAGAATCAATCTAGATAACAAATGTAAGCTGAATGACGCAATTGACCTAAAGCTTAAATCGACTTCCACGTAACCCCAGCGAAACTACTCCTGGAAAAACGGTTTTCGCCTCAGATACCAACGTATTCAAGTCGTTGTAACGTGTGGAAAAATGCCCCAGAATTAGATGTTTGACCTGTGCCTTCAGGGCCACTTGGCCCGCTTCAGAAGCGGTGGAATGATGTGTCTTTTTAGCCAACTCATGGTCATGATCTCGAAAGGTCGCTTCATGATACATCAGGCTAGCTTGACGGGAAGCCTCAACCATGGTTTGACAAGGCCGGCTATCGGCTCCGTAGACATAGCACCAGGAATCTTGTTTCGGTGCGCAAAGCACATCGGAGTGCAAGGTGACACCATTTTCACGCACAACATCTTTTCCCGCAGTGAGCTTTTTGATTTCGCCAACAGTGAGGTTGTGGTCCTGAATAGCTGACTTCAAGAGGTTGCGCCGTCGCTGCACAGGAGAAAAACGATATCCAAAGGTTGACACCCGGTGTTTAACCTGAAACGCGTCCACATGCAACAAAGAATCATCTAGAATGCGCACAATTTCACCTCTACGTTCGGGAATTTCAGTAATTAGAAGCTCAAACTTCAAGTGGGTTTCCGAAAGCTGATGAATGGTATCCAAGTATGTTTGAATCCCTGGAGGACCAAATACCTGCAATGCCTTTTGTCGGCCCAACAAGTTCATGGTGCCAATCAAACCGGGCAATCCCAACACATGATCCCCATGCAAATGGGAAATAAAAATTGCCGGAATCTTTTGGAATTTGACCTGCTCAATTCTCAATCTTTCTTGAACTCCCTCCCCAGCATCAATGAGATAGGGTAACCCAGAAACAGTGAGTACTTGAGCAGTTGGTGAATTGTTTTTGGTGGGCAGTGCCGCTCCACTGCCACAAATGATCAATTCACCAGCGGGACTCAATGTTGTACGATCAGCCGCTTGGTCGTGGTCCTCCCATTCAGGACCCCTGAAATGAAATAAACACCAGCGTTCCAATCGGCAACATCGAATTGATGCAGTCCGGACGAGAGGACACGGCCAGAAGTCACCGTTCGCCCTGTGATGTCCAACGCTTTCCATTCAATGGGGTTGTTTTCATTCTCGGGGAAAGCCAAGAAAGCTTCTTCACTTGCAGGGTTTGGAAAAAGTTTCACTGGATCGATTGTAATGGTGATGTAGGAGCTGGCATCTTCTTTGATGTCCAAGATGTATCCTTGGAAATCAAATGGCTGTCCGACAGCTTGACCGAAAACAGTGACGTATGCATCGACTTCCAAAGTCATTTGATATACACCCGATTGTGTCGGCGTGCCTTCCAAGTTGGCGCAATACTGCCCAGGTGCAATCAATGTGCAAGGGTTCGAACTGGTTCCGTTGTTGTTGCAAACTATTTCCAAGCCCACATCGGACAATTCATATTCCTCTTGTGTCACCGTATCCACCAATGTGGCAGCCACCAAAACGACACTGTCCAGTGGGAAGTTGATAGTGGGTTCGATTGCAGACGCATCTTCTGGAACCAAAACATGAAAAACATCCACATAAGGGGTCCCTACATATGCTGTATCGAATTGTTCTCCCAAAGACGCATCTGGGAAAGCACCGTAGTCTGCGTCACCAAAATCAAAATCGGGTTCACATTGGGCAAAAGTCTGGGCAGCAAAAAGTGCCAGGCTGAAGCAGAGTCCAAACGCAGTCAAACGAGACGTTTTCATGTTGTCCATATTTTGAAAGATAATCAAGAAGCTGAACCGTCTACGGCCTTTTGTGTCATTTCCATCACAAGATAATCAAATCCTTCGGATGCAGTAGGCGTGATGGTCAACACCCGATCCAATTGACTGATGGATACGAGTTTTTCGACTGCAGGTTGCAGTCCGCTCAAAACGAATACACCCTCGTTGTCTCGGCACAAACGATTTCCGACCAGGACTGCACTCAAACCGCTGCTGTCACAATACCGGGACTCAGATAAATCCAAGACCATGTGCACGTGACCATCTCTCGCGATTTGAACCAACTCAGCTTTGAGTTCTGGCGCGTGGAGCGCATCCAATTTTTCAACTGTGCTTTTGATGATGGCGATGCCATCTTTGATTTCGCTTGTGAATTTCATGTTGTGCTTCTCTCGTTGCGAATATAAACCAAAGTTTGACCCCTCAGCGTTTGGCGGCCAACAGATACAAAATGGCCATCCGAATGGCCACACCATTTTCGACTTGATCCAATATGATGGCTTCATCGCTGTCAGCAACTTCTGAAGTGATTTCGACACCTCGATTGATGGGGCCAGGATGTAAAATGGTTAAAGGGGTCTCTCGCTGTTTCAATAAGTCATGAGTCAACCCATACCCTTGTGCATACTCCCGAAGAGAGGGGAAATACGGAATCATTTGATCGGCCTTTTGCCGTTCGAGTTGGATTCTCAGCATGTTCACAGCATCAGCCCACAAGAGGGTGTCTTGCAAATCATGACTGACTTCGACCCCCATGTTTTTCAAGTGTTTGGGGATCAATGTCGCGGGGCCACAAACCCGGACACGAGCGCCCAACATTTGCAAACAAAGAATATTGGATATGGCCACTCTCGAATGCCGAATGTCCCCGATGATGGCAATTTTCTTTCCGGTCAAATCGGTTCCGTGTCGTTCACGCAAACTGTAGGCATCCAAGAGAGCTTGGGTGGGATGTTCATGGGTTCCATCCCCCGCATTGATCACTTGAGTTTGGACTTTTCGCGCCAAAAAATGAGCAGCTCCAGGATGTGGATGTCGCATCACAACCAGATCCACTTTCATGGCCAAGATGTTGTTGACCGTATCTACCAGAGTTTCCCCTTTCTTGACGGATGAATTGCTTGCGGAAAAATTCACGACATCCGCACTGAGCCGTTTTTCGGCCAACTCAAAGGACAACCGGGTGCGCGTGCTGTTTTCGAAGAAGAGATTGGCAATGGTCAAGTCGCGCAATGAAGGCACTTTCCGGATGGGGCGGTTCAAAACCTCTTTGAATTCTGTCGCCGTTTGGAAAATCAATTCCAAATCCTCTCGCATGAGTTCACGGATGCCCAACAAATGTCTGACGCTGAGTTCACTCATGGCGTGGTTTTTCATGAAGCATTACGACTCGATCTAGCCCCACTTCTTTGCCCCATTCAACATGCACATGCTGTGCATCGAGGCTATCAATGCTGCGGCCAATGTACTGAGGTTCGATGGGAAGTTGTCGTTGAAAACGTCGATCAACGAGAACCAACAATTCGACTTTTCGGGGTCGTCCATGGGCGAGCAAAGCATCCAATCCTGCGCGGATGGTCCTTCCCGTGAACAAAACGTCATCAATCAGAATGACATTGCGATCTTCAACCAGAAAATCCATATCCGTTCGCTTCGGCATGATGGGATGGTCGTTCCGGCGGAAATCATCCCGGTGAAATGTGGGGTCTAATGCACCCAGTCGAAGTTCGCGACCCCCGAGCAAAGTTTGAAGCCTCGAGCGCAGCCGATCGGCTACCAGCAGTCCCCTGGGCTGCAAACCGACAAGATCGGTGGTTTTGAAGTCATGGTGCTCCATCAACTGGTGAGCCAATCGATCCATGATCCGCGAAAACAAAACTGGAGATATCAACTCAACAGATTCCATCACAAGCAAAGTTATTAGGTAACAAAAAGGGGAACCCGAACGGATTCCCCTTTTTTGAACAGAATGATTGACATTTTAAGATTTGGCCTCTTCGTCATTGCCCTCACTGCTTTCATCGGAAGCTTCCTCTGATGCATCTTTTTCCGCAGCATCCACATCAGCCGATGGTTCAGTTTGTGCAGGTGCTTCAGTTTCCGTAGTTTCCTCAG
This sequence comes from Flavobacteriales bacterium, assembly GCA_049610385.1. Lineage (GTDB taxonomy): Bacteria > Bacteroidota > Bacteroidia > Flavobacteriales_D > Sanyastnellaceae > JBMYZL01. The sequence continues at coordinate 50,277 of JBMYZL010000017.1, read as the reverse complement.
GTGAAGCGTCCTCAACTGTTGCCTCGGCCTCGGGTGCTTTTTCGGCGATGGGCTCAGCTGCAGTTGATTCTTCCGCTGCTGTTTCCTCAGCAGGTGTTTCATTCACGGCTTCAACTTCGGATTCCTCTTCTTTTTCGGCTTTTTTGGTCTTCGCTTTGGCCTTGGTCTTGGTCTTGGGCTTGGCCTTGGCCTTGGGCTCAGACTCATCGCCATCCTCCATTTGCTCCTTGAGGGCGCTCAGAACAGACAAGTCCCCAAAGGTTGAGCGTTCAATGTTTGCATTGACCTCATCCATCATGCGGTTGTTGCCTGCACCTGTCCGAGGTTTGCGCTCTTTGGTTTCTTTCTTCTTGGGGCCTTCGTCGTGCGTTCGCAAGTGACTTACCGTAATGCGCTTGGCATTGCGATTGAATTCCAATACTACGAAATCTCCGGCTTCATCAACTTGCATTGCAGAACCGTCTTCCTTTTGCAAGTGCTTCGTATGGCACGAACCTTCCAAGCCATATGGAAGTGCGACGAGCGCCTGATTGCCGTCGACCTTGGTCACTGTGGCATTGTGTGTTGAACCCACAGCGAAAATGGTTTCAAACACCTCCCACGGGTTTTCCTCGAGTTGTTTGTGTCCCAAGCTCATGCGGCGGTTTTCCTTGTCCAACTCAAGAACAATCACCTCTATTTCGTCCCCTACACTGCAGAATTCGCTGGGGTGCTTGATTTTTTTGGACCAACTCAAATCGCTGATGTGAACCAGGCCATCAATGCCTTCTTCGAGTTCAACGAACAAACCAAAGTTTGTGAAATTTCTGACCGTTCCCTTGTGCTTGGAGTTGACCGCATATCGAGATTCAATTTCTTCCCATGGATCTTGCTTCAGCTGCTTCAAGCCAAGACTCATTTTACGTTCCTCACGATCGATGTTCAGGATGATACATTCGATGTCATCCCCCACACTCAGGAAGTCTTGTGCACTTCGGAGGTGCTGAGACCAACTCATTTCAGAAACATGCAAGAGTCCTTCAACCCCTGGTGCGATTTCTACAAAGGCACCGTAGTCAGCCATGACAACAACTTTTCCTTTGATTTTGGCGCCTTCTACCAAATCTTCGGTCATCGCATCCCATGGATGGGATGTCAGTTGCTTCATTCCGAGGGCTATTCTTTTCTTATCGTCGTCGAAGTCCAAGATGACGACATTCAGTTTCTGGTCGAGTTCCACCAATTCTTCAGGGTGATTGACACGACCCCAAGACATATCAGTGATGTGCACCAAACCGTCGACGCCGCCGAGATCGACAAACACTCCGTAAGAAGTGATGTTCTTGACAGTACCTTCCAATACTTGACCTTTTTCCAATCCTTGGATGATCAAGCGTTTCTGCTCTTCCAATTCCGCTTCAATCAAGGCCTTGTGTGAAACGACCACGTTCTTGAACTCGTGGTTAATCTTGACGACCTTGAATTCCATTTGTTTTCCGACATAAACATCGAAATCCCGGATGGGCTTGACATCAACTTGAGATCCTGGCAAAAATGCCTCGATGCCGAAGACATCCACAATCAAACCGCCTTTCGTGCGGCACTTGATTTCACCTTGGATAATCAAGTCTTCTTCTTTTGCATTGTTGATTTTGTCCCATGCGCTAAAGACTCGGGCGGTGCGGTGTGACACAATCAACTGACCGTTCTTGTCTTCCGTTTTCTCGACGAACACAGGCACCACATCTCCTGGCTTCAAATCGGGATTATATCGGAATTCGCTGGAGTTGATGACTCCTTCTGATTTGTATCCGATGTTGACAACGACTTCTTTCTTGGAAACACTCACAACCGTGCCGTCCACCACTTCTTTTTCCCGGATGAGATTCAGGGAGCTTTCGTATGCTGTTTCGAGTTGGGTGCGTTCGTCGACGCTGTACTCATCAATATCGGCTTCAAATGATTCCCAGTCAAAGTCTCCGGGTTCTGCAAGTGCAGGACGCTCGGTCAATGTCTCTACAACTTCGGATTCGGGTGCACTTGGGGCTTCTTCTGTAACCTCAACAGGCGCATTGGGTACAGGATCTTCTGTTGTATTGCTTGGGGTTTCGGCAGCTTCTGTATTCTCCTGCTCCGGAGTGGTTTGGCTGTCTTGTGGCTTCTGCTCTTCGGCAGACGCTTCTTGGTTGGGCTCTTCGTTCATTTTGCCCTTGGTTTTGTATCCCAATGTGCGCTTTTGGGAGGGAGGATGAAAACAGGTGTGCGCACCCACTTTTAACGAGGCGCGAAATTAGGTTGGATTGTCATGAATTCCAAAAGGTTTTCTGCAATGTGTCAATTGTCAAGAGATATCTCTTCCAATTGGGCATCAAAACCCGCATCCAAACATCTTTGCAAGGCCAACTCTGCAATGCGTTTTTCCTTGTATGGCAAGCTGATGTAGGTGGTTTGCCCACCCAGGGGCCAAGCCCGCATTGGAACGGTTTCACTCAACCTGAGCAATTTGGCGGCACTCGCAACAGGAATTTGACCTTGGAATCGGGCAACCCGGATTCTGAATGAAACTTGTCGAGCAGAATTAATGGAAACGGCATTTTTGAGCTCAACCGCATTGGCAATTTTAACACGCTTCCCATCTGCAAATGCCACGATAAATGCATCTTTTACAAGGGTTTTCCGAATCACCTCGAGCGATTGTAAAGCTGTTTCGAGTGAATCAAATAGTCCAGTGGTCCAACGGGTCAATTCGCCATCTAACAACTCGCGATTACATGGACAGAGATCTTCAATTAACTCTGGGCTGGGGAATCCCCGAAAGGCTCCAATCTGGATTGAAAACCAAACGCCTTCGACAGCCGACCATTCACGCCCGCCAGTCATCATTTCTACGGGCAACGGCTCACGTCCTTGGTTGGTATTTGTCATCTCTACCGTATTCTCCATGATCTCGGTACTTGACGAGGTGGATGGCTGATGAATCTCGGACATTGGAATCCGCTCCCCGTTCTCGTATACCACGACAAAAGCGTCATCAAATCCCCCCAATTCGCGAATGGCATCCCTCGCATTTGCCGCCTGCTCGTATGTCTCGAAAATGCCGGTGAGATATCGTGCAATTCCGGAGGATAGAGGGACTGCAATCACAGGTGAAAATGAACCGAAATAGCGCGCCTCTGGTCGGTTCCTGAAAGCGCCCACTTGAACACTATATGCGACCGCATCTCCGGGAAAGATCGCTTTGGATGCGACCTCTTCAATGGGCGCACCGGTGGTCACAGTTGCTGCATCCAAAATAAAGGTTTGGGCGATGAATGCCCGAGCCGCTTCACTGGTGTTATCGAGCCAATTTTCCAAGGCCTCTTCTGATTTGGAATCAACCTTGTTGTTCGAGCTTGTGTATCCGATGTTCTCTTCGAGATTTCCCTCCTCACCGCTGATGCCTTGGTTGGAATCGAATTCTGCACTTGAATTCAAAACGGATTCGGTCAAGCTTTCAGCTTCAGATCGAGGATTTCTAAAACTGGAAGGTGAATCTGGAAGGGCAACTTCATGCAATTCATCTTGGATTCTTTGCGCAACTTCTGTCGAGTTGTGAGGTGTCTTCTGATCGTCTTCCTCCTGAGTCATCCGTTCCCTCTCGATGTGGATTTCGTTGTCCATGAGCAAAGCCTGCAACTCCTTCTCCAAAGTGATCACATCACTGCTTTTTTTCCGTTCCCGTCTTTTCTTCCTTCGTATGGGTTTCTCTTGAAAAGAATTGGATTCAATTCCTGTTTCGCTTTCTGCTAAGCTTGGCTCCCCCGTTTCTACAATACCATTGTCATTTGTTTTGCCTAGGGACGTTTTCCCTGACTCGTCAGAAAAAGCCACATTCAAGTCCTCTTGGTCGTTCGATGCATGCTGACCATTTCGCTCAAACTTCTCGTGCGCATTTGTTTTGAGTTCATTTGTTTGGTCTTGTTGCCATGGTTGGTTGGGATTTGTGGTGGCCAAGTTTGTCTCTTCGATTTCATTGGCATGCTGATTTCTGGCCCATTCTGAAGCTTCCACGTTTGGATTCAAGTTGGAGAATGATTCTTTTCCTTGACCATTCGAATCTATTGTCTTTGTGATGTTCAACTCGTACTTCTCTTTGGATTCATTTTTGAGTTCTTCGTCTTCCAGATTTTGGAAATCATTACCCAATGAATGGGATACATTGGATTCAACGGAATCAGATTTTGATTGTACGGTTAGCTCTGCGTGCGTCTCATTATTTTCTTGTTTTTCATGTGTTGCCACATCATTTACCGGGTATCCCTCTTCATGCTCGGCGTGTTCGCGTTGAGACGATTTGGACTCATCTGCCATTGTCTTGGACCTATTTGACTTGGCATTCAACCTCTTCTCTTCCTCATCTCGGTCCTCTGTTCGATCTGTAATGTTGCTCTTTTCTTCACTCGTTTTCGGTTGTTTTTTTTCGTCATTCTGAGCCGTTGTTCTCTCCATCTCGGTTCCTTTTGTCTCCGCCCTGTCCGTTTCTACATTCATAGCCATGACGGCCTGTTCGGTCTCAATTTCTGTGGATTCACTGTCCCCAGTCTTCGTGCTTTTGGAATTTGCTCTTCTTTTCTTTGCCCGATTTCTCTTTTTGTATTGATTCTGTGCCTTCTGGACGATCATTTTTTCGGAATCCAATCGTCCCATTCCCAGGCTGTCCATTTCGACCTTATTCTCCTCCAATTCGTTCGAATTCGTTTTCTGAACCTGTGAAGTTTCGACTTCTCCCCTGCCTGATTGGTCCATCTCCAAGCCTTCGGTGTTCCGGCTCATTGAATCTGCTGCAAAATCATCAGCTTCTCCAATTTCGATACTCTCGGACTCCAACGTCATTTGTCCCACACCTCTTGCCTCCAAGCTTTCGGTCTTCACGCTTTCGGTTTCTACGCTCTCAGTTTCTGTGCTTTCGGTCTCCACGTTCTCGGTTTCCACGCTTTCCGCCTCCGCGCTTTCTGTCTCCGCGCTTTTGGTCTCTGCACTCTCGGTTTCTACGCTCTCAGTTTCGGTGCTTTTGGTCTCCACGTTCTCGGTATTTGCGCTCTCAGTTTCTGCGCTTTCGGTATCCACGCTTTCTGTCTCCGCGCTTTCGGTCTCTGCACTCTCGGTTTCTACGCTCTCAGTTTCTGTACTTTCGGTCTCCACGTTCTCGGTTTCCACGCTTTCGGTCTCTGCACTCTTGGATTCCAGAGTTTCAGTGTTTGCGCTTTCGGTCTCCACACTTTCGGTCTCCACGCTTTCAGTCTCCACGCTTTCTGTCTCCGCGCTTTCGGTCTCTGCACTCTCGGTCTCTACGCTCTCAGTTTCTGTGCTTTCGGTCTCTGCACTCTCGGATTCCAGAGTTTCAGTCTCCACGCTTTCGGTCTTCACACTCTCGGTTTCTACGCTCTCAGTTTCTGTGCTTTCTGTCTCCACGTTCTCGGTTTCCACGCCTTCGGTCTCTGCACTCTCGGTTTCCACAGTTTCAGTCTCCACGCTTTCGGTTTCCAAGCCCCCCGTTTCCACTCGTGTCACCAAGTCAATCCCTGTGTGGTCGATCAAAAATTCACTCGTTTCAGAATTGAAGGCCACCCTGGTTTCAGTATTCGCGAAGGGATCGGGAATGAAGGCCACCTCGGATTGTGTTGCTTCAGTTTCGATGGCCAAGGCGTCAGTCACAGAAATCATGGAATGATTTCGGAGCAGTTCTGGAGACCAGCTTGAAACATCGGTTCTTTCGTGAACACTTTGATTCAGGTGTCCATGCCAGTCCATTTCTTGAAGAATGGATTGTCCTTGGCTCAGTCCATTCAATTCAAAAACTTCAGTCGATATCAGTTCCTCAATTGCATTGCCCTCGGCATTGACCCATTCCCACCTCAGTGATTTGGACTCATCTATAGGCAGCAATATGGTGGCATCAATCTTGTGCGTGCCTGCTGGCAATGAGTTGAAAAGCAAAATCGATTCATCCGTCTCATTGACCAATTGTAGCCTCGCGGATTGAGCCAAAGCGGCCTTGGCCAAATCCTGTGGCAAAGACAGATTCAATTCAACAGGGGCCAAAGCGGTTGTGTGTTCTCGGATTTGGTACACTTGTAAAGCCTCAAAATCGCCTTCCCGATCCGAAGCAAACCAAATCCGTTTCCCATCTCCTGCAGGCAGGTAAAACCATTCATTAGAAGTGGTGTTGATGGTATAGGACATTGGGGTCACATCTAGGAATCCCCATTCGTCGGCTGATTGGGTCAAGTCAAATGGACATTTGAAAAGGTCAAATCCACCAAGAGAGGCGGGGCGATTGGAGGCGAAATGGAGTTGGCTGGGTTGGCCTAAGCGCTGCGAAGACCATGTTGGGGTTGTGTCGTCGAAGGCGCTGTTGATGGGTGATGGCAATTTTTCGGGGATTCCAAATCCCCCGTTAGGCATGATCTGTGCCCGATACAAATCCAATCCTGACTCACCTGATTCACCGTAGCTCGAATAGAGAACAAAAGGCACATTCGGTAGAATTTGCATTTGGCCTTGGTGGTTGTTTTTTCGATCCAATTTGGTTCTCAATTCTTCAGGAATGGCAACCAAGCGCCCAGCATTTGTAGTCAATTCATAAAAGCGAAAGAACAAATCCCGGTTGGCCTCAAATTTTTCCAAGACGTGAACTTGCTGCATGCCTTGCAACCCCGTTAAATGCGCCTTGCACTGTCGCAATCTCATTTCGGCCTCGGTCCGCTTTGGGTCCTTTTTTTTGGCATGTTCGAGAAATTCGGTTAGCCAGGTCACGGCAACATCAAATTCGTAACCAAGGTGCATGGATTTCCCCATGTAAAATGACCATTCTGTTGCATAATCAGATTCTTGAATGCCCAGTCGGTCTGCCTGAAGGAGGTGGGTTCTGGCCAAATCAAAGCTGGCAGGGTCATGGGTGCAAGCCGCACCAAACCGGGCATGCCAGACTGAATTGTTTGCATCGATGCTCAACAATATGGCATACTGTTCGTGAGCCAGTGCCATGCGTCCTTCCTCAAATGCCGCGTCAGCGCGTTTCACAGTCAGGTCACTGAAGTTTTGGCCTGAAAGATTCGTACTGAAAGACACACCCACCAAGAGCAGTATGCATAGTTTTGCAGCACAAAACTCAATTTTCATGGCAAACGGAAGATTCAACATTCCTTATCCAATCAACGAACCTGTCTTGTCTTACGCTCCCGGTTCACCCGAGCGCGAGGAGTTGCTCGAAACTTACCGCGCAATGTACAACGCAGATCCGGTTGATATCCCGATGTACATAGGTTCAGATATCGTTCGCACCGCGGACAAAAGGCCGATGAGTCCTCCTCATGAGCATGGGCATGTCCTGGGGCATTTCAACTACGGAACGCAGGAACACGTTCAACGGGCGATTGAGGCTGCGCTTGAAGCACGCACAGCTTGGGCCGCTTTGCCATCGCATGAGCGGGCTTCGATTTTTTTGAAAGCAGCTGATCTGATTGCTGGTCCTTACCGGGCAAAAATCAATGCAGCGACCATGCTGGCCCAATCCAAGTCCGCTTTTCAAGCTGAAATTGATGCAGCTTGTGAGTTCATTGATTTTCTTCGATTCAATGCGGCTTTCATGCAGCAGATTGAAGAAATCCAACCGGAAAGTGCGGATGGAATCTGGAACAAATTGGAGTACAGGCCGTTGGAGGGTTTCGTTTTTGCGATTACACCATTCAACTTCACCGCGATTTCTGGAAATTTACCCGCCTCGGCTGCATTAATGGGCAATGTGGTTGTTTGGAAACCGGCAGATTCTCAAGTGTACAGTGCTCATGTGGTGATGGAGGTGCTTCGCGAGGCAGGGCTGCCCGATGGGGTTATCAATTTTGTGACCGTAGATGGTCCAGATGCGGGAGAGGTTGTTTTCAATCACAAAGAGTTTGCTGGATTGCATTTCACTGGATCGACAGGTGTTTTCCGGCAGTTGTGGCAGACCATTGGCTTGAACATTTCCAAATACCGCAGCTATCCACGCATTGTGGGTGAAACCGGAGGGAAAGACTTTGTCCTAGCACACAAATCAGCAGATGTAGATGCGCTCGTCGCTGGTTTGATTCGTGGAGCGTTTGAGTTGCAAGGCCAAAAATGTTCAGCTGCCAGTCGTGCATACATTCCTGACAATCTCTGGCCCGAAGTCAAGGAAAAGTTGGTTGCCGAAGTGAAGACCATTTCAGTGGGCTCACCTGAAGACTTGAGCTGTTTTGTGAATGCTGTCATTGACCGCAGGGCTTTTGACAAAATCAAGAGTTACTTGGATGATGTGAAATCAAGTAGCGATGCGGAAGTTATTGTAGGTGGCGGCTGTGATGATTCGGTGGGATACTTCATTGAACCGACCGTTGTCCATGCCCAAAAACCAGATTTCAAAACCATGGTCGAGGAGATTTTCGGCCCAGTTTTGACGGTATTTGTGTACCCTGCCGAGTCCTTTTCTGAGACCATTGCCTTGGTGGATGAGACGAGTGAGTATGCACTAACGGGTGCAGTTTTTGCCCAAGATCGATATGCAATTGATGAGGCCACTCGGGGATTGGAAAATGCAGCAGGTAATTTTTATGTCAATGACAAGCCAACTGGTGCTGTGGTTGGGCAGCAACCCTTCGGGGGAGCGAGAGGCTCAGGTACCAACGACAAAGCGGGCAGCGTATTTAATTTGTTAAGGTGGGTCAATGCTCGAACCATCAAGGAGACTTTGGTTCCGCCACATTCTTATCGGTATTCTTTCCTCGAGAAAGACAATGAGTAACATGTCCGTTTGGATTCAAAAAAAGGGACACCGCTCAGGTGTCCCTTTTTTGATTCTTAGTGAATCCAACTCATTTCGACTCGGCTATTTCCGATTCAAACTCACTTTCATCATCGCTGTATTTTGGTGCTGGGATGGCGTTCATATCGACCGCCACATGCTTGCCACCCGTAAGTGCTTTGAATTCCTTGTCGTAAGGCATTTTGAGCATGCCATCGTCGTCTAACCAATTTGTCAGAACAAGAAACTTCTCTTTGCGTCCGGCACGTCCAATGGTTTCTACCCTTCCGTGTACGGTGCGCAAACGAAATGCACTGTTCAAAATGCTAGCGCGAACTGAGCCTTCCTTTTCTGCTGGTAAATGATGGATGGACATGGCGTCATCAATGAGTTCCCGATAGGTCATCGGGCGATTTCGACCTCGCAATCTTTTTACGATGAAGTTCCCCCAGATGCTTTTGGGACCACGTTTCTTGGGGCGGTTGGTTGGCCGTGTGGCATAGCCTTTCATGAGTTGTCTAGGAGATAGAGGCGAACCTGTGATTTTCTCCAGCATCTGCTCAACATGCATCAATTGACCAATGAGCCGTCCACGTTCGGTTTCATAAAAACGCTTCATGGCTTGCAATTCTTGACTCGTAAACTCCATTTTACAGGTTTAATCAATACGTGAACACACAATGCAACATATCGCTTTTGCATTGTGGAGACTTGACGATGGCCAAATATAAACAGGAGAACAAAACTGTTAACATTACAGCGAAATCACATGTAAAAACAGATGTTTTTGATGCATTATTGATCTATTTGTGGTTTCAAAAAGGCCCCACACCGCAAACTGTGGGGCCTTTCGAAAGGATGAAATGTCGTAAGCCGGATTCTGTTCTCGTTGAAACAACGAGCTCCGTCATTGATCTGACGCGATTTACCCCCTGACTTGGGCGAGCAGCCCTCAAATGCCAGTATATGTAATCTTGCAACCCACAAGGTTTGCCTAAGCCGGTGGATCACTCCAGCCGCTGGTGAGCTCTTACCTCACCTTCTCACCCTTGCCTGTGCCCCAATGAAGAAGCCATCGGCGGTTTAAATTTCTTCAGCACGATCTGTCAATGCATGTTCCCATGTATCGCCTTCCTTTTCAGAAAGTATGGCGCTCTGTGTTGTCCGGACTTTCCTCTTGCTAGACGCTTCAAGCAAGCGACGGAGTCTCATTTCATCAATCCCAAGTTACATTCAAAATCATGATTTTGCCGTTTCTTGAGATTTCCAATTCTGCAGACTGCCCTGCTTCATACATGCCTAGCCCCTGCATGTAACTCATCATGTCAGTAATCGGCAATGTGTCCATGCGCAACACCACGTCTCCACGTTCCATGCCCGCATTGGAAGCCGGTCTGCCTTCGGTCAGCCCATCAATGCGCATACCGGGGCCACTGAAAAGGTAATCTGGAACCACGCCCAAAGTGACCTTGAAAGACGGTGTCGACTCTTCATCTTGATCTTTTGTGGCCGTAAATGGCAATTCCTCCTGTTCATCCAATGTGCGCATCACCTTTTCAATGAAATTGGTGATGCGTAACATGCCTTCGTAATTGATCTTCTCCGGAGTGTCTGTGGGTTTGTGATAATCAGGGTGTTGGCCGGTGAAGAAATGCAATACGGGGATGTCCTCGAGGTAAAATGATGTGTGATCGCTAGGTCCCACCCCACTTTCACTGGGCACAAGAACAAAACCTTCTTGATTGCAACGCTCCAAAATGTCCATCCATCCAGGTGTGGTGCCAGTTCCGTAGACCGCCAGGGTATCACCTCGCAAGCGCCCGACCATATCCATGTTGATCATATACCGGATGTCCTCGAGGGGGATGGTTGGGGTCTCACAAAATTGATTTGATCCCCAAAGTCCTTTTTCTTCACCACTGAATCCGGCAAACAAGAGGTTGTCCTTGAGCGGTGATTGTGCCATTCGTTGAGCCAATTCAAGCATCACAGCGACACCCGAGGCATTGTCATCCGCACCAAAATGGATTGCAGGTTCGCCTCGAAACAAAGAATTTTCATCTCCATAACCGAGATGGTCAAAATGGGCGCCAAGGACACCAGTGGATTTGGTTTTTGCAGGTGATTTGCCCTTCAAGTAATAGAGGACATTCTGCCCTGTAATTTCTTGAACCAAGGCCATCCCCAAATGTTTGCTGGTGTCACCATGCATCTGCATTGGGGGGTGCGGTTTGTATGTAAATGACTGGTAAGGTCCTTCCTCACCTTTGGCTGTCAAACCTGCGGTCGAGAACTGATCTGAGAGCCATTCCGCAGCCTTTATTTCTCCTTCTGTGCCTGTTTCTCGACCTTCAAAGGACTCGCTTGACAGAGATACAACATGCGCCTTCATGCGTTGCAAACTCTGGGCATTGTTGTGTAAAGGTGAGTTTTCATTTTGGTCACCGCAACTTGTCACCAACAACAAGGCGATTGTCCAAATCCAGTTCCTTGGGTTTTGTCTGCTCCTGATTCCTGACATCCTGACGTAATTTCGCGAAAATTCGCAGCAAATGAACGGCAAAATATTCATTCCCGCTTTGACACTTCTTCTCCTGATTCTTGGATGCGGACGTACGGACGCCCCGGCTGACGGCCATGATTCAAATCCGAACGGAGAACAGCATTCACATGCCCACGGTTCCACCGGCGCCGAGGAAGTTGCAGAAACGGTTCATTATGCCGAGGAGTCTCATTTAAAGGACGTTCGACAATTCACTTACGGTGGTGACAATGCCGAAGCCTATTGGTCATTTGGTGGGCAAAAACTGGTGTTTCAAGCCAGCAATTCAAACTGGGGAGCTGATTGTGATCAAATTTTTGTCCTGTCATTGGATGAAGAACGCACCCCTTCTTCTGACGTTCCGAAGCAGGTGTCCACGGGGTTGGGTCGAACCACTTGTTCCTATTTCTTGCCTGGAGATTCCTTGGTGGTTTATGCCTCTACTCACTTGGGAGACGAAGCTTGTCCATCAGTTCCAGAACGGGGGCCTGGAGGAAAATATGTTTGGCCCATCTATGCGGATTTCGATATTTTCATTGCAAATCTTGAAGGTGAAATCGTCCAGCGATTGACAGATTTGCCGGGATATGATGCTGAAGCAACTGTGAGTCCAAAGGGTGACCGCATGGTGTTCACGAGCACGAGATCAGGTGATTTGGAACTGTATACTTGTAACATAGATGGCACAGATGTTCAGCAAGTAACAGATGCCTTGGGATACGATGGCGGGGCATTTTTCAGTCCGGACGGTGAATGGCTGATCTGGAGAGCCAGTCGGCCTGAGACGGATGAAGAGCAGGAGGCTTATTTGGAATTGCTGGCTCGGGGGTTGGTGGAGCCTACGGAGATGGAATTGTTCATGAGCCGAACGGATGGTTCTGAAATGAGGCAGTTGACCCATTTGGGAGGCGCCAATTGGGCACCCTACTTTCACCCGAGTGGTAAGAAGGTGCTTTTTTCTTCCAATCACCACAGTGGGGGGTTCCCCTTCAATATTTTTATGCTCGACTTAGAAAGTGGTGAAATTGAGCAGATTACGTTTGACTCTGCTTTCGATTCGTTCCCGATGTTCTCACCGGATGGCACGCATTTGGCATTCAGCTCGAATCGGCACAATGGAAGAACGCGCAACACCAATGTATTTGTAGCGGATTGGGTGGAGTGATTCATAACCGAACTTTTGTGCTTCACAAGCCGTTCGGCATTCTGAGTCAATTCAGTGATGAAGGTCGACGACAAGGATTGGGTTCCTTGGGCCTTCTGTTGCCCAAAGATGTCTGGCCAGTGGGACGCCTCGATGCAGATTCCGAAGGCCTGCTCTTGCTCACATCAGACATGCGATTGCGGCATCGGTTAATGGATCCCAAAGCCGCGCATGTGAAGTCCTATTGGGTTCAGGTGGAAGGCATTGCTGACGAAGAAGCTCTGAATCAACTTCAAGGTCCAATGACGTTGAATATCAAAAAGAAGAGGGTAATCACGCGTCCAGCTTGCGTGAAACGGTGTGATGTTCCACCCATTGGCGAAAGGCATCCTCCCATTCGGACTCGCCAGGCGATTCCCACATCCTGGTTGGAGGTGGATTTGACTGAGGGAAAGAATCGTCAGATTCGGAGGATGACAGCGCAGGTGGGGTTGCCTACATTGCGCTTGTTTAGATGTGGCCTCGGCGGCTTGCGATGGTCTCAGCTGAAACTGTCCGCGGGAGAATGCATTGCGTTGGACCACCTTCAATTGGAATATCTCTTCGTGAAATGATGCGGGCATTGCGCACTTTGTCTTTGGTGATTTGGACAGCTTTTAGCTGCGGTTTGGCGTTGATCCTCATGATCCTTCGAGTTTGTCCGGCAAATTGGGTGCTGACCCGTATCGGACGTGATCTTTGGAGTTGTCCCATCATGCGATTGACTGGAACATCTGAATTCAAACTCAAAGGTCCGGGTGCTGGCTCACTGCCTGGACATGGCATTTTCATTGCGAATCACGTGAGTTTATTGGATATCAATGCGTTGTATGCTTTTTTGAGAAGACCCATTGTGTTTTTGGCGAAAGCATCCATTCGCAAAGTACCCTTATTGGGTCCCTTGAATGCCCGTGTGGGTACGGTATTCGTCAGGCGTGGAAATCTAGAAGACAGCCTTCGTGCAGTCAAGGCCTTGGAGGCCTCATTTCAGAAGGGACGGAGCATTGTGGTTTTTCCAGAAGGCACCCGCTCGAAGTCCAAAGAAATGTTGCCTTTCAAAAAAGGCGCCTTTCATTTGGCTGCATCTGCAGGTGTTCCAGTCACACCCATTTACATCAAAGGCATGTCATCGATTTTACCTTCTGGATCTTTTCTCACGCGAAGAGGCAAAGTGCAGATTTATGTCGGAAAAGAGGTTTGGCCTTCTGGCAAAAGCTCAGAAGCCATTCACGCCTTCATGAAAGCGGGGGAAAAGGCCGTCCATGATCTCAAAGAGAACGCCCAAGCCTGTATCCTTCCATGATGGCACGTTCAGCATCAAGATCACGGGCTTCTTTGGCTCCCCCAATCAGGTGAACATTCCAATCGCCTGACATTTGTAATTCATTGTAAAGGGATTGATTGGGCAATTGACCAGCACAAACAATGATGTGGTCGAAGAGCATGCGTTGTTGTTGACCTTTGGCGTCTATGAAAATCATGCCCTCTTCGCTGATGAGTTGATATTGCACACCGCTGTGAAATTGGACGCCACGGTGCTTCAAGGTTTGGCGATGGATCCAACCTGTTGTCTTGCCAAGGCCGGCTCCCATTTTGCCAGATGATCGTTGGAACATATGAATTTCTCGGCGAGAAGTCCTGTCACCCGGAGAAATGATGCCGCCTCTCGTATTCAATTGGGTGTCAATGCCCCAACTCTTGTAAAACCCGAGATCGTCATCTTGATCGTGACTGATGAAATCAGCCACGTCAAAACCAATGCCACCTGCGCCGATGATGGCAACACGATTTCCCAATTCCACTTGACCTTGAAGTACATCAATGTAGCTGACCACCTCAGGTCGCTCAGCACCCGCCAGTCTTAACATTCGCGGAGTTACGCCACAGGCGACGACGACCTCGTTGGCTTTGATTTCAGACATGGTTTGGGTGTCAGCACGTCGATTCAAGTGCACATGGACATCATGTTCCATCAGAAGATTCCTGTAATAACGTATGGTCTCTTCAAATTCATTTTTGCCCGGAATGCGCTGAGCCAAATTGAATTGTCCACCCAATCGGTTAGATTGTTCAAACAAATGCACCTGATGTCCTTTTCTGGCAGCTTCCAAAGCGCAACTCATGCCAGCGGGTCCGCCCCCAGCAATGGCGACTACTTTGGGTGATTTCGTTCTAACGGGTTGTTCCGGTATATCCAATTCACGTCCCGCTCGTGGATTCACCAGACAGGATGCAATTTTTTGTTGGAAAACATGATCCAGACATGCTTGGTTGCAAGCGATGCAGGTGTTGATTCGATGGGCTTCTCCTTGTTCTGATTTCTTTACGATGTGAGGATCGGCCAAAAAGGGCCGCGCCATACTGACCAAATCTGCATGATTTGCAGCCAATGCCTTTTCACAAGCTTCCGGATGATTGAATCGATTCGTCGTAACCAACGGGATGGAGACACTGCCTTTTAGCTTGGCTGTGACAAAGGAAAATCCTCCCCGAGGCACAAGAGTGGCAATGGTCGGAACCCTTGCTTCATGCCATCCAATCCCCGTGTTGATTGCACTCGCTCCAGCAGCTTCAACGGCTTTGGCCAGCATCAGCACCTCTTCCCATGAACTGCCATCTTCGACAAGATCCAACATGCTGAGACGATACATGACCGCGAAGTTCTTTCCGCAAATTTCTCGAATGGATCGAATGATTTCGACAGGAAAGCGCATTCGATTCTGAAAAGACCCTCCCCATTCGTCGGTCCTGTGGTTGGTTCGTGTCACCAAAAATTGATTGATCAAATACCCTTCTGATCCCATGATTTCAACCCCATCATATCCAGCTTGTTGGGCCAGCATGGCTGATTGGGCAAAGTCCCGGATTGTTTGGTGAACTTGTCTTTTGCTGAGCGCTTTGGGCTTGAATCGATTGATCGGGGCTTGAATGGCACTGGGAGCCACATTGAAGGGGTGATAGCTGTAACGGCCACCGTGCAACAGTTGGAGGCAGATGTATCCGCCGGACTCATGCACAGCGTCCGTGATGACGCGATGTTTTTGCGCATGTCTCGAGGTTGCCATCCGAGCTCCTCCTGGACCGAGGGCGCCTCTGCGGTTGGGTGAAAACCCACCAGTCACAATCAAGCCAGCCCCACCTTCCGCTCTTTCTCTGTAAAACGCGGCCAGTCCGGTCATGCCATTTTGGGACTCTTCAAGTCCCAAGTGCATGCTGCCCATGATGATTCGGTTGGGCAAGTTCAGATGAGCAACCTTCAAGGGTGAAAACAGATGGGGATAGTGGAGGTTGGCCATGAGCAAAAATTAATCGAATTCTCGGTATTTGTCCACCAAGTCATCTCTTTTCTTTCGAGAAAGCATGATTTGATAAGCGAATCTCTCACCCCGATCCTCCCCTTTTGTTTTTCGTTTGTCCGCCTTGATGTCTGAGACCAAATCAATAAAGAGCTGGTCACGGGTGGAAATATTCATCATTCCCAATTTGTAATCGAAGAAGTACCAATTCATGTCATCCCCATGCAAGTAAATCTGCATCATGTCTCCACTTCGGGACCGTACCCACTCGATTTTTCCTTGAACCCGTTGATAAACTTGTGTTTCTCCCAGTGAGATGATTCCAATTAAACCTTCGGAAACGAATGCTTCATCATATGGATCCCAGACCAAATCAATGCCGGAAAGAAACATGGTGTTTTGCAGCTCTTTTGGGAGCTTTTTGAAAGTGCCTGATAAGGACAGATCTGAAATGTATTTGTCTGCACTTTCCAGGCCGAACCATTCCCTGAGTGCATATTCATAGTTTGTGTCGAAAACAGACAAAGGCTGTGCTCCGGGCCATGTCGGTATGGCCATTGCAATGTTTGCGGACAACTCATCATCGAACAAGTGATTCAAGGTCATGCTGCCCTTCCAATGTAGTTTGCCTTCTTCATCCACCCATGTTTCCCCAACCAGTTCGGAGTCAATCATTCCAAAGTCATATGGAAGTTCGGTGGGACCTACAGCTCGAAGTGCACAATCCTCACGACGCAGTTCAAGCAGGCTTCCTGGCAAATTTTCTTGTCTCCATTTGTCCGGGTCACTGATGAGATATCGTTGCCCTTTCCGATCAAAACGAAGGTCGCCTGTTGCCAGAATGATGGCCCGGTCTTCATTGTCTTGACGCTTGGATAGAAATGCGGGGTAACCTGTGAACGGCGCTTTACCAGACAACACGACACCAGAAATCAAATCTTTGTTGGACGGGCTGATGGGGGCTGCGTCGATGGGGATCAGCACTTCTTGGGGGTCAATGGTGCTTTGGAACTGAACCCATTCTGATGACAATTTCGGACAAGCATGGGCAAGTTGAGCCGCACCATCAAATTCCAGGGGTTCTCTCGAGGCCAACAGCCGAACATCACCTGCGAATTGAAAAGCAGGGCTGAGCATGAATTCATCCCGAACTTGCAATTCCCCTTCAGCAATCGTGTTGAATGCAGAATCAACTTCAATCGTATGAAGACTGATGGGAAATTCGGTGCCATTCAGGTCTTTGTAAAGAATTTTGCCTTCGCCAGTGTATCGCAAACGACCATGAATGTTGACGGTCGCATCGAAAATTCGATGGTATCGAGTCACGTCATTCGCAATGATTACGGATTGTGTCAACGGATCCATCCTTGCGCGTTTCCGGATGGTGATTTTGCCACTATCAGGCTGAATTCGCGCATCAGAAATGGCTATCTCCTTTACCCCATTACATTGAATCACAGCTGTTTCAACGTTGTACCGGGCTTTTGGGCTTAAAAAATGAAGTGAATCCTGTTCTGGGTGGTAAGAAACAAAATTGGAAAGTTCCTTATCCTCGCTGGTGTCGATGACGATGTCGTCTTTGGCTTCTCGCTGACTCGATAAGGTGACTTCTGATTTATCCATGAACCAACGGAACGCATCCATGTAGCAGAAATACTGATTCTCTGGGAGATCGATTTTGGTTTCTCCTCCATTGGTCTCAAAATCACCAAAACGCTGTTCAAAATCAATTTCAGCACGAACGTTGTCTGTGGCAAATGCCAGCAATCCATTTCCCATGCCTCGGATTTCAAAGGCAGCGGTGTCGGATTGGATTTTTTTCTGGCGCAAATTCATTTCAGAGGACTGAATTTTCGCACCATTCAGTGCAAAAACCCCATCTCCAATCATCCCGTCATCCCTCAAGATCCAACTTCCCTTGAAACGTGCCTCATCAGAATAGAAGGTGAGGCTGTCGCGGCGCGTGGTGACTCGAAGGGCCCTTTCACCAGGGATGAAAGTCATGTCCGCTTCACTGCCCAAAACGTGTGGGACATTGGCATCTGCGTTGGAAGAATTTCGAACTTCGGTTGTTTTGCCAATGGCTGAGTCTGGTAAAAAGACAAATTCATCGCCAGCCACATGAGCGGTCAAAAAGTCAATCTCTCCTCCACCTTGAAGTCCGCCCAAATCCAAACGAACCCCACTGGTGAAGCGAGCCATTCCGCCATATAATGGATCGCCACCCGGTGGGGTATCTGTAACCACCCCCAAGGATCGATCCTCCATCAATTGCAGGGGTTGTTCAATGTCCGGAAGGATACCGGCAGAGACCAGCGTGCCATTGAATTGCAAATCTGATTCACCGAAAGAATCCAATTTTTTGAATTCGAAAGGTTCCACAGCATAATAAAAATCATCCCTATGGTATGCCCCAGCTTGGATACGGGAGTCGTCATAGTAAACAAAACTTTTGGCAGCGGAATTGAAGACTGGATATTCCGGATGATCTTCGGATTTCCAGCCCGAACGGTTGTTGGGGTGATCAACGAATAAGGTGCCTGTCACCTGTTCCAATTTGCTTTGGACTCTGCGCTTTGAAAATTGCCCAGTTGCATCCCTTTGATTCGGATCATCTACTTGAATGGATACTTGTTCGACTTCATTCAATGCGATCGTGAAGTCGTCATAATCAAATTCAAACTTCTCCCCTTGAAATGAAAAATTACCAGCTTGGATTCGACCGTCGAAATGAAACCCTCGGTTTTCTTTGAGTGATACCCTGCCTTCGCGTGGGTAAATCACAACACTCTGTGAATCACTTAGCTGGATGGTATTGACTCCTCGAATTTCCAGTCGCTTGGTCAACAGAGACAGCTCTGCATTCGAGGTGCTCTTTGTGTGTGAAATGAACCTGAGTACATCATAGTCTTGTCTGCCCGAGTTGTTACGCAGGTGTTCAAAAGCCTTGTCTTCAATGGTGCAGATCCAGGTTTCAGAATCCATGCTCAAGAATCCCTTGTTGGCCAAGTTGAGCAGGATGATCCTGGTCTGGGTCTCATTCAATCTGATGAATTGGGCGTAGTCCATTGCCACGAAAGTCCTTCTTCCTGTTTGGCTGTAAAACTGATTGAGTTCTACCAAGGGGTGTAAACCGTCCAAGCCCGTCATGGCGTCAAAGACTTCTTTCTTGAAAAAATCAGTGCTTTCGATTGTGGCCGTGCTGATGGATGATTCCAACAATGCACCCAGCCTTACGCGTGTCGATCCGGAATTCCAAAAAATGCCTTCCACATCAATTGAAACGTTGTGATAGGTATCCCTGAACCCCTGCTGACCCAATCCTTCAGTGGGGCGCATGAAGCTATATCGATTGGATCGTTTGTCAAATCGAAATCGAACCTGCGGATGAGACAGGGTGTCCTCTCCGAAGTACATCAAGAAACTCGACTCAGGTGAGAAAATGCCACTGTTTGTGAACAAAAACGCCAGGGCTGAAGATTCCACGAACAAGGTGTCCTCTCGGAATACTTGGATTCTCGCTGGGGTCTCAGGGGTTCCGTTCCCGGAAATCTGAGAACCTTTGAGAACGATGCCTCCTTCGAAAGTTACCCCAGGTTCGATGTCTTCGAGTCGGAGGTTGCGATTATAGGATTCAAAGCGTGGATAACTCCGATTGCTGGTGTCCGCAACATTTTGCAGCTTAACAACCAGTTTTCCTTCCAGTGGTTGTGGGAAGAGTTCGCTGTGCAGCTTGACGGAATCCACATAAAAGTTGCTGCTGCTCAATTTGATATCGAACGGAGGCAATTCGGTGTAGTTTTTCTCCGGATCATAGGTCGTTCCCCGCCAAGAAATCCTTCCCCCATCGCCTACAAATCGATCGGATCCGGGCACCCAATACCCCATAACATCCTCAATGCGCACGGTGTCATTTTTGGCCACACCTTGCAGAATTCCCCGGGTAAAGTGAACCATGGGCATCGAATCACAACTCATACCGAGCGTGGCGTCGAGCACTTCCCATTGGGTTGATCTGCTGATTTCCAATCTGTTCTTGCGCATCAAGGCAGGTGAGGAAAGAAGAAGTTCTGATAAATCTCTTCGCCAAGCTCGTTTGGCATGCATTTTTTCAATCATGTCATGCCAATCCCACCACAAAGTTGAATCAGGTGATTGAAGCAAGTATTGAACGGCTTCGAGGTAGCTCAGAAAACCATTATTGGAGCGAATTTTAGACGTCTTGAGCAAATCGATTGCATGTGCGATGGTGTCCAATTGCCCGGAGCGAACAGCAGGCAACTTCAAGTGGTCACAAAATGATTTGCGAATCCATTTGGCCCCATCCTCATCGCTTTTACCCACATAAGCAATCAACTCATCGCATAGGGATTCGGCTTGATCCTCGATGGTGTTCTGGGCTTCGACTTGGGTCACCCAGAGACAGATAAAGCACTTGAAAATCGCGCGAAAAAAAGTTGACATGGACATTCGCATCGCTTCGAAATTAGGAAACGTCCCGGCTGGCTTGGAGATGGGTTCACATCTTTTGCCAACAAACTGCTGACCATCCATCTTTCTCCAATTGTTGTTGAAGGGTCCAACCCCATTGGGAGAAATGTTCAGCCAAGACTTGGACGTCCATCGGGAAAAAGCCACTGGTCCAAATCAAGGCGTTTTCGGCAGCCACACGATCATAAGCATCGATTTGAGCCATTAAAATGTTTCGGTTGATGTTGGCCAAAATCACATCAAAACGGTCGCTCCCCAAAAGAGCTTCCTCTCCACCCTGAATGAAACGCACAGAATCCGAATCTGCCTCTCCGCCATTGCGCATGTGGTTTTCCAAACCATTTTCTTTTGCACGCTCCTCAATGTCGATGCATTCCACATCTTTTGCCCCCAACTTCCAAGCTGCAATGCCCAGAACTCCTGTGCCACTGCCCATGTCCAGTACCCGCAAGCCTTGCAATGAAGCATCAAGCAGGGCTTTCAGCATCAAATATGTGGTGGGGTGATGGCCCGTACCGAATGACATCGCAGGTTGGATGATCAAATCCAATCCAGTTTCTGGTTGAGGATGGAATGGAGCCCGCATTGTGGCCCTGCCGTCTACATTGATGGGTTCATAATTGGATTCCCATTGGGCATTCCAGTTTTTCTCAGCATGCCGGGTCTCCTCCCAACGCACGTCCGCAATGGCTTCTACATTCTGAATCACATGGTGCAGTGCATCGATATCGATTTGGTCCAAATCCCCATGAGCTTGAAGGCCCCAATCTTCTGATTCAAAGACATCAAACCCTATTTCACTCAACCAAAATAAAGCCACTTCCCGAGCCGGTAACACGGGATTTAAGTGCAGTTGTATGGACAGAAATTGTCTCGGCATCAGAAATCAAGATGCATCAGAAGCATCAATGATGGCAAGAAAATCATCTGCATGAAGGGCTGCCCCACCAATCAGCCCACCATCGACATCCAATTCAGCAAAAATGTCAGCGGCATTTCCAGGTTTGCAAGAGCCACCGTATAAAATGGGAACTTGTTCGGCTACTTCTGAACCAAACCGCTCTGATATGAAGGAGCGAATGTATGCGTGCATGTCCTGGGCTTGGCGTGCCGTGGCCGTCTCTCCAGTTCCGATGGCCCAAACGGGTTCGTAAGCAATGACGATTTGCTTTTTCACTTGTTCATCGGTTACATCAGACAATGCCGAATTCAGCTGCCCTTCGACGACCTCTTTTTCCATCCCAGCCTGGCGCTTGTCGAGTTGCTCTCCACAACACAGAATGCAAGTCAGCCCGTGGGCAACGGCCTGATTCAATTTTGCACGAACCACCTCATCCGTTTCACCAAACCGATCCCGACGCTCACTGTGACCAATGATGACTGAGGTGGCGCCAGCACTTTGAATCATGCTTGCGGTGAACTCACCGGTATGCGCACCGAAGTCATGCGCGCTGCATTGTTGGGCAGCCAGTTCAAGATTCGCGTGATGTCCCTCCTTTTGGAGTTGTATGGCATAGGCTCCGATAAAAGGAGCAGGTGGAGCAATGATGACTCGGGTGTCTAATGGTGTTCGTTTCGACAATCCCACGAGGAGTGCATTCATCAATTGTTGCCCCTCATCCATCAATTTTTGGCTTTTCCAGTTTCCTGCTACAATCTTACGCATGACCTTTGGGCTAGATATGAATTTGAAATGGATGCAAAGATGGGGCAAGAGGTGATGACTCCGGAATCGGTTTTGGAGCGGTTTTGGGACTTTGCATCTTTTCGCTCCTTTCAGCGCCAACCTGTATATGATTTGGTAGATGGACATTCGGTGGTGGCTGTCTTGCCCACCGGTGGTGGTAAGTCCCTATGCTACCAGGTTCCGGGCATTGTGCGAGGAGGCCTCTGCATCGTGGTGTCTCCATTGATTGCTTTGATGAAAGACCAGGTTTTGGCGTTGAGAAACCGACAAATCCGTGCGGAATATTGGACGTCAGAAGGAGGAAAGCGAGAAGCTGAACGGATCTTGAACAATGCCATTTCGGGACACATCCAATTTCTCTATCTCTCACCAGAGCGTCTTCAAAATGAAATGTTTCTGGCACATTTGCCACGCATGGATGTGCGAACCATCGCCATCGATGAGGCCCATTGCATTTCACAGTGGGGACATGATTTTCGCCCCCAATACCGGAACATTCTAAAATTTCTTCGCTTGTTGCCCCATGCAGTTGTAGGCGCCTACACAGCCACGGCAACTTCATCGGTTTTGACAGATATCGTGGAGCAATTGGGTCTGAAAGACGCACGCAGACATCGTGCCCCGATGCGGCGTCCGAATTTGCACTTTGCCTGTATCCATTCGCCTGATGCTGATGCTGCTCTCTTGGAGGCAGCTTCCTGCCAGCAAGGAACTGGACTGGTTTATGTTTCCACGAGGATTCAAGCTGAAGTTTGGGCCAATCGATTAACGGAAATGGGGATTCGGGCTGCCCCATATCACGCAGGCTTACCAACTGAAGAGAAAGCGAAGTACTTGGCAGGTTGGTTGAAAGGGGAAATTCAAGTCATGGCTTGCACCAGTGCCTTTGGCATGGGTATCGATAAGCCGGATGTACGTTGGGTATTTCATGCGCACATCCCAACAGATTTGGAAAGTTATGTTCAGGAGTCAGGTCGTGCAGGTCGAGACGGCATAGCGAGTGTTTGTTGGATCTTTCCTTCGGCCAATTCCATTGCTGAAACCTCTCGCCGTTTGAACCAGCGGTTTCCCGACCATGAAGTTCTGCGCGAAGTTTATCAAGCCTTGGCCAATGTAAGTCAATCTGCTCCAGGTGATTTGCCTGTGGATTGGTTTCCTTGGAATGTTGCTGATTGGGTGGCTCGGAAAGGTCGTTCCGCTCATGAGGCGCACGCTGCCTTGAACTTGTTTCAATCCGCTGGTTGGATTCAGTGGAAATCAACGAATCAGAAAGTCGAAAGTCGAGCGAGTTTGTTAATCACGCCAAGGCAATGCCATGCCTTAAGTCAAGATTTGGGACCAGAACGTCAACTGTTGGAAGCGATTGCCAGAAGCCCATCCGGTGTATTGTTCTTCAGTCCGACCGACTGGGCAGGTTTGTTGAATTGGCCTGTCGAGCAGTTGGAATCCAGTTTGCATCGTTGGGATGGACTTGGATGGATTGAATGGCACCCACCCGGAAAAGGTTTGGTGTTTCAGTGGCAAGCTCCTCGCCAATCAACTGATTCCATCCGTATTCCTCGTTCAATTTACGAAGACAGGCGCTCGACCCTTCTCCACAAATGGTCGGACATGCAGGCTTTTTTGACCACGAGAAGTTGTCGCTCTTCTTTTATTGATGCTTATTTCGATGTCAAGACGAGTCAATCAGAATTGCATTGTGGTGTTTGCGATGAATGTCAAAAAATCAATGTAACATGGGCGGATTGGATTCGGGACCAAATACCGAAGGAAGGTCGAAACGGGAAGGAATTGTTGCGCGCCTGTCCCCTGCCATTGAGAAGTGAATTGTTGAATTGGTTATCCGATCAACAGCGTATGGGTCGGATTCGGTCCATGGGCTCAATGGTGTTTCGGGAGTTCCCGTAGTTTCGCAATCATGAAGCAGCCCCAATCCATTCGACTCAAAGCCAAAAAGGATGCTGGTGTTTTGCGCAGGCATCCCTGGGTGTTCAGCGGTGCCATCAAAGAGATGCCTCCAGGAATTGAAGACGGGCAACTTGTTGAAGTGCTGGCGAACAAGGGGCGACGATTGGGCTGGGGGCATTACTCACCTGGAACCTCCATTGCCATACGCATGCTTGTTTTTGGAGAGCAAGACGCTCCGGATGACGGTTGGTGGTCGACTCGCATTGCGAGGGCGATAGATTTACGACGTCGGCTCGGATTGCTTGACAATCCAGGACAAAATGCATGTCGATTGATTCATGCCGAAGGAGATGGTTTGCCCGGTTTGATTGCGGATTGGTATGATGGGGTCTTAGTGATCCAAACGCATTCCATGGGCATGGCCTTGTCCATGGATGCCATCATTTCTGCCTTTAAGCTAGAATTGGGAAGTGATTTGCGAGGCATTTACAACAAGAGTGAGAAGGTATTGGCGAAGCACTCCAACCGAACTCCTCAACCTGATGGTTGGGTATTTGGTGACCTGAATGCAGAAACAGTTCTGGCATTGGAGCATGGGATGACCTTTGAAGTGGATGTGGTTCAAGGCCAAAAGACAGGCTTTTTCTTGGACCAACGTGAAAACCGACACCTCCTTGGCAAGTTGGCTGAGGGGCTCAAGGTCCTGAATGTTTTCAGCTACACGGGAGGATTTTCCATTTCTGCCTTGAAAGGAGGAGCAGCAGAGGCAACAAGTTTGGACAGTTCAGCACGTGCTTTGGAAGTGGCTCACTCCAATGCAGAACGAAATGGATTCGGCGATTTGCATCGAATCATTGAAGCGGATGCCATGTCATTTTTGAAAGAAGGTGTCGGTGCATATGACCTCGTGGTCTTGGACCCTCCAGCATTTGCCAAAAGTGCCTCGGCGAGACACGCAGCTGTCCAAGGGTACAAACGAATCAATATGCGGACATTACAATCCATGAAACCAGGTGGCATGCTGATGACATTCAGCTGTTCTCAGGCAGTTGATGACCGTTTGTTCACCAATACCGTTATCGCCGCAGCCATCGCTGCAGACCGAGAAGTTCAGATCTTACATCGTTTACATCAGCCAGCTGATCATCCAGTGAGTGCATTTCATCCGGAAGGCGCTTATTTGAAGGGCTTGGTTCTTCGGGTGATCTAAGGATTTAACCATTCGATCTCGTATGTGGCCCCGTTTGGCTCCCGCGTATATTGGAGTCGCTGGTGGAGTCGATTGGGTCGTCCTTGCCAAAACTCCACTTGATCTAGCGAAATCTGAAAACCGCCCCAATGGTTCGGTCGTGGGATGTTATCTTTTGAATGAAACCGGGCATTCATCTCTTCTACGGCCGAGGTGAGTTCGTCCGCTCCTCCTTTCAAGGTCTGCGATTGTTGTGATGCCCATGCTCCAATTTGGCTCGCACGAGGTCTTGAAGCAAAATAAGCATCACTCTCTTGTGGATTCAATTTGTGGACAGCACCTGAAATTCGCAATTGTCGTTCCAGATCTTTCCAAAAGAATGTAGCCGCAGCCCTTGGATTGGCTATCAACTCCTTGCCTTTTCGAGATTGGTAATTCGTGTAAAAGGTCAATCCAATTGGAGAAATTGCACGGGCCAAAACCACGCGTGCTGACGGTTCGCCATTGAGATTGGCAGTGCTCAATACAAAAGCATTGAAATCATGTGGGTCATTTTCTTCAGCCTCTCCCATCCATTGTTGAATCAGCATGTCGGGATGGGTTGGCGCCTCTGCCATGGACAGGGTCGCTTTTTGGTAGTCTTTTCGAACGTTGTGGAGGTTGTTCTTCATCCTGATTAATGGTGTGACTTCTGTACTTCCAAAAATAGGTTGCCCCCTTCGCTCACCAATTCACCGGATTGTTTCGAGTACCCAACATGTTCTATGCGCAGGGTATCGAAACCGATTGTGTTCAAGATGTCCATCAATGCATCTAAACTGCTGTAATGCAAAAATGCCATGGATTCACCGCCTTTTCGCCTGTAGAAAACATCACCGGCTTCATATCCCTGTTTACCCATTTGGTAGGTTTCGTGCAGCGCTTTGGCTTGGTGACCCCATTCGTAGGGATTGTCAATGTTGAAGGCATCGAAATAGAGCCTACCACCTGGACGCAACCATTGATGCAAGCGTTTCAAGGCGGCAAACCGTTCTTGTGAATCACTCAGGTGTCCATAAGCATACAAAAATGTAATGGCGTCATATCCGCCTGGTTGAGGGGGGGTGTTTTCCAAGAGGTGTCCTGAAGTGACCACCAAGCCACGTGATTCTGCAATTTCAACCATTTCTGGACTCATGTCGAATCCATGTTTGGCATAGTTGATTCCAGTCAGTTCTTGGATTTCGAGCGCCCTTCTGCCGGTGCCGCAAGCCACATGCAGCACCCGTTTCAATCCATCCTCCTTGTGGATGGATTTGAGGCCTTCAGCAATCAAACAGTTGATCCCGTGTGTGTATTTTTTTCGCTTTGAATGACGAGCATCGTGGGAGTCATAAGTGGAGGCCTGCTCATTGTAATAAGCGCGAATCAAACGGGAAATTTCATCACTTTCGGGTTTGGGCAATATGGGAATCAATTCATGTGAGTCTCCATGCTCATGTGCCATGAATTGGAATGCGCCATGCTCGATTTCTTTGTAGCATGAAGGGGTCAAATCCAATGAAGCTGAAGTCGCTTGTTCATTACAAATTTTGATGGTGCCTGTCGCCAAATCATAGAGTTTTAGGCCATCCAGGTTGTCCAAAGCGGGGCTGTAGAAATGCAACGTGACCAGTCTTTCGTTCTGGCTTCCATTTCGGATCAAATGAATGGTTCCGTCGGGTTCAGGCAAGATGCCTCCGGCTTGCGCTTGTACTACAGCGTTTTTGCTCAATTGCCCTTCTTTCGACAAATCGAAAGCTACATTTTCTACAGTTCCTTCCAAACACAAAACATAGCCCCAGAAACCATTGTGCAAATGCACTGCACTTTCCACACCTGGTGGCCAATGCAACAAGACCAGTTCAAAAGGCTCCAAGCTAATGATGTTGCGTCCATAATCTTCGGGATTGTCAGCAGTGGGCAATGCCTGTAGCCACTGCAAACCTTGCCAATCAATTCGACGAACAAAGTCGCCTAGCCATTCATAATCGAACCCCTCTGGAGTCTCTTTTAAGATTTGATCAATCAATTCAGAAAGGGTCATTTTCTCGAGTGTATGGTGTGCGTGTAAAATACACATTTGAGGACGAGAGAATTCACAAAATGTAACCTTTCAATCTGTTCTCCGGTATAGGCAAGTTGATTTTGCACTCAACCAACCTCAATGCCATGAGAAACTTGATTATTAGCTACCGCAAAATGCCTGTTCAAATGCGGGAAACACTGAAAGCCATGTATCCTGACGGATATGAGGAACATGCTTTTGAAATTTTGGTTCCGGGAAAAGAAATGATTTACAAGGCCCTGCGTGTGACCATTGACGGCGTCAACTATTTGGTCAAGCTTGATGAGCGATTGAACACCCGTCATTTATTGACTGACGAGGATTGATTGGACGTCGTCCAGTCTTTTGCTTGCAAGGTGTACTTCCACAATAAGTTGCCATTGACATCATGGATGCCAATGACACACTTTCGCTCTTTTCGGGGTCCTGAGAATGACAGTTCGGCATAATTGCGGACTCCTACCATCGAACCATCTACGCGATGGTGATTGGGCTCATCTGTATGATCGTAACTGCCGCTGGTGAGCGGACTGGCGGTCAAATCGTAAACAAGACCTCCTTTGGGAAGTTCCAATCGACTCAACTCGGTATTGTGCCGGTCCCCAGTGAGAAAAATGACGCCCCGAATGCCTTCTTCATCAATCCGATTCAGCAAGGTGTTACGTTCTTCTGGAAATTGCGCCATGTTTTCATAAATGGCTGCATCTGAAATTACTTGCCCACCAATGGCCACAAATTTGAACGGCGCACGCGAATTGCGTAATGCTTGAACAAGCCAATCTACTTGATCCGTACCCAAGATTTCAGAAGAAATGGTTTTGACGCCGTGATTTACACGGTTGTATCGATTGTCAAGGAGAAAAAAATCCATATCTACAAATCGGAATGCTGTGGCAATGCCTTCAGTTCGATTCGGAATACCATAAGTAGGATTCGCCCAGAAGGCTTCAAAGGCTTCTTTTGCCCAATTCTTGTGCAGCCAAGAGCCATCGGAATCATTGGGCCCAAAATCATGGTCATCCCAGATCGCATAATGAGGACAAGCTGCAAGCAAATCTTGAATTTCTGGTAATGCACGCATGTGGGAATATCTGTGCGCATAGCCATGAATGGATTGGAAGTCAACTTCCCGCAGATAAACATTGTCCCCAAGCCAAAGCATCACATCTGGACGTGATGCCGCGATGGATTCGAAAATCTCGTAGCCTCCACCATATGGCTCACCAGGTCGATCGTAAACTTCTTCGTTGACGTAAGAACAGCTTCCTGTAACCAATTTAAATGCTGGTGGATCCGTTCGATAATCCCACAAAGGTTGAGTATGAAATTTCAAGGCTTTAGAAATTTCCTTACCCACGCTCAGTATGTGGGCCTCATAATCGTTTCCAGGCTCTAGATTCCCAATGTCGAAAGTGTGCGTTCGAAAAATTGGATGGGTTTTGGCCTGTGCCTGAGCTACAAGTGAATCTGTCCTGGATAATCGAATTTCCAGTTCTAAGGTAACTTCCGGTTTTTCACTTTGGGCCCATATTTGTACGCCTCTCATGCTGACATGACCCAACATCGGAGAACATGCCAACACTGCGGTTTGTGATGGTTTCCGTGGTGAAGTCGAACATCCAATGAAAATGAGAAGGATGAGAAGTGCGTTGTTTGGTCGGTGGCGCAACGTAAGCATGCTCTGATATTTTGGTTGCGCAATGTATCAAAAGAAATGTGATTCAAATCAAAAGGGCCACCCTGCTGGGCGGCCCTTCTGATATAGGTCGAGAAACGACGTTGTATTAGCGAGTAACAACGATGTTCTGAGCGTCTGAGAAGTTGTTGTGCTTCACGGCAACAGTGTAGTTACCAGCAGCCAAGCTGTGCTTGACAACGATTCGGTTACCACCTACAACGTTATCCTGTGCAACTTCTGAAGACATGACAACCTTACCGGCCATGTCAGTAACCTCAAGAATCATGTTTTCACCTCCGAGCTTCAACTCACGATCAAACTTTACGCTGAACGTGCTTTCGAATACTGGGTTAGGGAAAACGCTCCACTCAACAGTGGCATCAACATTTGTGAAGCCAGTGCTGGGACCATTCTCATTTGCCTCGCAAGATCCATCATTGTATGTGGCATCTGCATTGAAGTTAGTCGCTGTGGCATCTGTGCAGCCGAAGACTTGAGCGTCATCAGAAGTGAAAGTCAAATCTTGTGCGCGCCATGCGTTTCCTTCGGCATCCCATCCCTGGAGATTCAAAATACCAGTTGCAGTACCGTCAGTTGTCAATTGCATCAACAAAACGCGGTTTCCTGCTTCTGCTACTGCTTGAACATCAGTAGGCACAACAAACCAAGCTCCATCGGTTACGGTCAATTCAGACCCGCTCAAGAAGTTGTTGTAATCGATACCTACAGTCCACAAGTTATTGTTTTGGCTGTTCTGAGCACCGATGGTGACCCAAGTGTCAAATGCCAAAGAGTTATCCAACGCGACAATCTGCTCGTTCACATCGAGTGAAGAGAAGCTACCATACTGGTGCTGGAAAAATTCGCCTGTCGTAGCGATGTTCAATACGTGCTCACCATCAGCATAAACTGCGTGGAGAGAATGTTCGACAGAAGGAAGTACCGCGTAAACACGGAAAGTATTTCCTTCAACCTGACCGCCGTTGTCTACTGCTTCGACGACCAACTCAACGTTGCTGGCATTCGCCCCAAATCCGAGGAACAAAGCAGCAGCCAAAGTGAAAAGGTTCTTCATTTGATTGTGTTGTTAGATGTTTCTGACTCAATATCGAGACCAAGATACACATAAGTTCTCAAAAATCCCAAACTTCTTTTATCGAAGTTGGTTAAATTTTCATAGACGTATGTGGATATCTGTTCGATGAGTGTAAATGTCGTGCATGTTTGGCTCAAATCCAAACCTCGGTAACTTGCGCATGAAAATCCAGCAAAGAACACCATGACAATACAAACTCCTCAGTTTCTTGGACATTTCATCGGAGGCCAATGGATTGAAAGCAGTCCAACGGGGGCCCAGCCGCTGTTGGATGCAGTATCGTCTGAGACGGTGGCTTATGCGGGTGAGGCGGATTATGATTTGGCAGATGCCTATCAATACGCACGTGATGTTGGCAACCCCAACCTTCGCAAAATGACCTTCCAGGAACGAGGTAGAATGCTTAAACGCTTGGCCTTGTATTTGCTCAAGCAAAAAGAGAGTTTCTACCAACTGAGTTATGCCACGGGCGCTACGCGAGCAGATTCATGGATAGACATCGAAGGTGGCATAGGGAACTTGTTTGCTTA
The DNA here is from genome assembly GCA_049610385.1 of Flavobacteriales bacterium. Taxonomy (GTDB): domain Bacteria; phylum Bacteroidota; class Bacteroidia; order Flavobacteriales_D; family Sanyastnellaceae; genus JBMYZL01. Next base: position 19,812 of record JBMYZL010000017.1, on the reverse strand, counting down.
TGCCAGTTTGCGAAGACGATTTCCAGATACGTGGTTTGCTTTGGATGGCGAGGGCATGCCCATGAGCAAACAAGGCACTTTTTCTGCACATCATATTTTGGTGCCCAAAGAAGGTGTCGCCGTACATATAAATGCGTTTAACTTTCCCGTTTGGGGAATGTTGGAAAAAGTGGCGGTCAATTGGTTGGCTGGCGTCCCAGCCATTGTAAAGCCGGCCACGAATACAAGTTTTCTGACAGAAGCTGTGGTTCATGCCATAGACGCTTCTGGGATTCTTCCAGCCGGCGCTTTACAACTTATTTGTGGTCCGGCCCGGAACATTTTGGATTTTGTGGATGAAAGAGACGTGGTCACATTCACCGGAAGTGCGTCAACCGGACAGATGTTGCGTGCACATCCACGCATCAACACTTACTCCGTTCCTTTCAACTTGGAAGCCGATTCTTTAAATGCTGCCATCTTGGGTGGCCATGTGCGTGTTGAGGACCCAGAATTTGGCTTATTCATAAAAGAAGTTCGCAAAGAGCTTACAGTCAAATGTGGTCAGAAATGCACGGCTATACGGAGGGTGTTTGTTCCACGTCATCTGATGGACGATGTGCAGCAACATTTGACCGAGTCGTTGGACCAGACGATTATCGGTGATCCAAGATTGGAGCAAGTTCGCATGGGGGCATTGGTCGGGATGGAACAAGTCAAGGAAGTCAAGGAGCAATCTCTGAAAATAAGCCAAGAAGCAAAATGCATTTACCGTCGCGATTCTGACGATTGGGTGAAAAGTGAAACTCGTGATGGTGCATTTATGTCACCAGAGGTTTACCGCATGGACACCCCCCACGACGGTCAAGCTGTCCACAATATTGAAGCTTTTGGGCCTGTCTGTACATTAATGCCTTTCGATGATTTGGATGAGGCCATTTTTTTGAGCAAAAAAGGAAAAGGGTCATTGTGCTGTTCCATCACCAGCCACGAAACCCAAGAAGTTCAGCAATTTGTTCGGGGCGCGGCAACGATGCATGGACGTATTTTGGTTCTGGATCGAGATTGCGCTCGAGAATCGACTGGACATGGTTCCCCTCTCCCATTGCTCGTACATGGTGGACCGGGGCGTGCAGGTGGAGGAGAAGAGATGGGGGGTATTCGTGGAGTCCGGCACTACATGCAACGAACAGCCGTTCAAGGCTCTCCTACAATGATTGCCTCAATTACGGGACAATTTCAACCTGGTGGGCGCCAAAAGGAATCGATGCCACATGTGTTTCGAAAGCACTTCGAAGAATTGGAAGTTGGAGACACCGTATTTACGCATAAACACACCGTTACGGAGGCTGACATCGTGAATTTCGCAAATGTCAGTGGAGACAATTTCTATGCGCACATGGATGAGACCAGCTTGGAGGGGACCATTTTTGAACGGCGTGTCGCCCATGGATATTTTGTCTTGAGCAAGGCAGCGGGTTTGTTTGTGGACCCCAAAAAGGGGCCGGTGTTGTTGAATTATGGGATTGAAGAGGCTCGATTCACCAAACCGGTATATCCCGGAATGACCATCGGCGTGAGGTTGACAGTGAAAGAAAAGATTGCACAAGAGAAGCGAGATGAGGATGACATCGCCAAGGGCATCGTGAAGTTTTATGTAGATGTTCGGGATGAAACGGATGAATCCGTGGCCATAGCCACCATTTTGACCATGGTCAAAAAATTGAATCAGTCTGAACCTGTGGTATGAATCAATTTGGGAGCATCGCCATTGCATTGTTTATGTGCGCCATGGTGCGTGCAGAATGCCAAGGGCAAATCAATCGCTTTTTGACGGCAGCCGAAATGACGGCAGATTTGGATTCATTGGAATCATGGGTTCAAGCAGTGCATCCAAAGGCTCATGAGCCTGCGACTCAAGGGGCATTGAATGAGCAAGTTGAAGCAGCGGCTCGTGTTTTTGGCGCAGGTGCGCCAGTGGTAATGATGCCCATTGTGATCAACCAGGCGCTTTCCGCATTGGCTGACGAGCACACCGGAATCGATTGGCAGCAGTGGACCCAAGAAGCTGCTGAAGAAGCTGGGATTTGGCCTGGAAACATTGAAGTGTCCCACGATGGTCAAATTCATGCCTTTGACAGCAAGGGGCAGCCCATCTCAGAAATCGGTGGAGTCGATATCAATCGAGCGTTTCCACACCATTTTTTCCAGAACATCGGGATGCCGTTTTCACCCGCGACTCTATCACAGCGGATAGCTGCGTTAGCGCCGGGATGGTTCCCATTGATGTACGAAGTTGATGCCGAGACATTCAATCCCCCTTCGCCTTTGCCGAACACGAATGAAGCGGGATTGACATGGGATAAAGATGGAAATGGTCACTGGACGATCGTCGTGAAGGACTTTTCATCCGGTTCTTGGAAGGACTTTGTGCGTCGAATCGATTTGCTCAGAAGCGATTTGAATGCCTGTAATGAAATGGAGAAACAATCCATTGCGGTTGATTTAACCGGGAATGCAGGCGGAGAGTTGATGCGGGCCATGATGTTCGCTTCATTGTTTCAAGAAGGTGAGATTGAATTTTTTAAACAAGTCGAACTGCTCGGCAGTGATGCGCTTCAGGCCTGGGGACGGTCTGAAATTCCGAGGTTCCGAAGGTTGTTTTTGTCTGTGAGAAAAAACCGTTCGGCAGATGCGGCTTATGCGCACGCCATTTTGCGGACACCTTCTGGTCAATTGGTCAGCCGTCCTTCACCGACTTTTGTCTCCTCAGAAACAGCCCTACTTCGCCATTCTGTATTGATGGTCCAAACAGACGGACTGACAGCATCTGCTGCCGGGGCCCTGACAAGTTGGTTACAGCGAAACCAAGGCGCTGAAATTCACGGTGTCCCGCCGTTCTCGGTTCATGGAAAAGTATGTGGGAATGTCATCAAGCGACGCCTCCCAAATTCTGGGATCCCCTTGAATTTAGCCACCACATGTTGGAGCAACCCAATTAAACATGTCCCTATCGAAGTGGATGTGAGGACTTCCTCACTTCAGCAGGAGCCTTGGTCCCAGGCCTACCCTCAGGAAGCCCAATTTTTAACCGACTTGATGGTGTCCATGAAGCGTTCAGGCCTGATTTTGGAAACCGATCAATGGAATCATTTCGAAGTCCAGGCCCAACCCATTCTTATTCGATATCATCAGGAGTTGGAGCCATTGTTAAAGCGCCAGAATGAATTCGAAAACTGGCCTGTGAATAGAACCCTCCCTGACGGCACAGAAGTGGCTTTGGCATTGACAAACATCTTGGCTGAACGTGCGTTGTTGAAAGAGCGACGCGATGCGTCTTTGAAATGGTTATTGCCCTTTGAATCTTGGAGCACGTTTGCCGATGTTTTGAACCCTGAAAAGCCGAAGGTTTTGCATTTTGGCATCCATGACCGCATGAATTGTAACGTATGCAGAATCGAATGATATGGATTGGTTTGGTCACCATGTGTGCCCTGTTGTGGTCGGGATGTTCATCCGCATCGAAGTCTGAAAGCAAGCCAGAGTTTTTGCATCAAGTCGTCAATCCGTTCATTGGAACGGGTGGGCATGGGCATACGTATCCAGGGGCCACACGACCTTTTGGAATGGTGCAACTCAGCCCTGACAGCCGGCTGGAAGGCTGGGATGGGTGCGGGGGATATCATTTTTCGGATGACACGCTTTTTGGCTTCAGCCACACCCACTTGCAGGGCACGGGCGTCAGCGATTATGGGGACATTTTGTTGATGCCTTGCACCCAATTCCAACCTGGAAACAAGTGGCGAGACCGTTACAAAAGCCACTTCAGTCACGAACGCGAATCTGCACATGCTGGTTATTATGCGGTGCACTTGGATGACCATGATGTGGATGTTCAATTGACAGCAACTGAACGTGTGGGCATTCACTCTTATGCATTGAATGGCCAGGATTCGTTGACGCTTATTGTTGATTTGGACCACAGAGATGAATTGGTTTCATACAGCATCTATCCACTGGATGACACCACACTTGTGGGGCACCGGGTCTCTGACAATTGGGCCCAAGAGCAGCATGTATATTTTGCTGCACGTTTCAATCATCCCTTTGAATGGCTGGATGCTTTGAGTGAAATGGAGTTGCAGGGACGGGATGCCGACGGGAATTTGTTGCAAGAATTGACCTATGTTCCAGTGTTTGCTGCTGCTTTTGGTGTGGTGGACACGCTGGTGAGCCGAGTGGCATTGAGCTTGGTTGACATTGAAGGGGCCTTGGCCAATTTGAATCTAGAAGCACCGCACAATCACTTCGATCAATATGTACAGAACGCAGAAGAAGCTTGGGACACGCAGTTGGGACGAATCCAAATTGATGGCGCCTCCCATGATGAGCTAGAAGTGTTTTACACCGCTTGGTATCACAGTTGTACCACGCCAAATGTGGCGAGCGATGTCGATGGCCGATATCGTGGCATGGACAAGGGCATTCACCAATTGCCGACTGGGGAAACCCATTACACCATATTTTCACTTTGGGACACCTTTCGTGCCTTACACCCCCTGCTGAATTGGATTGAACCGCAACGATCAAGGGATTTCATTCAAACATTTTTGCGGATGTACAAGGAGGGGGGACAGCTTCCCGTCTGGGAATTGGCATCGAATTACACAGGCTGCATGATAGGCTATCACAGCGTTCCGGTGATTCAAGATGCGTGGACATGGGGCATTCGTGAATTTGACACTTCCACGGCTTTGGAAGCCATGGTGCAATCTGCAGAAAGGCCAGAACTGGGCATTCCTGCATACATCCGGCACGGTTATATCCCGATGGAAGAAGAGCATGAATCTGTCAGTAAGACGTTGGAATATTCATATGACGACGCTTGCATCGCAAAGTTTGCCGATGCCACCTCAGGTGATTCGTTATTGATCGAGCGTTTTCAACGCAGGGCCCTCTCCTACCGTAATTTGTTCAATCCTGAAAGCAATTTTATTCAACCCAAAAGAGGAGCCTCCTGGTTGGAAGATTTCCACCCCACTGAAGTCAACTTCAATTACACCGAGGCGAACGGTTGGCAATATAATTTTTTTGCCCCCCATGACATCGCAGGCCACATGGAGTTGATGGGGGGAGATTCTGTCTACCTCAGCATGTTGCTAGAGATGTTCGAGGCCAATTCCACAACCACGGGCCGACAACAAGCCGACATCACGGGATTGATTGGTCAATATGCCCATGGGAATGAACCGAGTCATCACATGGCCTACTTGTTCAACCACGTTGGCCGACCAGATTTGACGGCAAAATATGTAGATGAAATTTTGTCGACCTTGTATACACCTGAACCGGATGGCCTTTCAGGAAATGAAGATTGCGGTCAAATGAGTGCATGGTATGTCTGGAGTGCCATGGGCATGTATCCCGTCAATCCGGGAAGTGACATTGTGGAATTGGGGGTGCCTCGGTTTGAACAGATCACAATACATCCAGTTGGTGAGGAGAATGCTACAATCATCCAAAATCGAGGTCAGGGGGCTTGTGTTCAAGGGGTGAGTTGGGAAGGGCAAGCGCAACCCTCATTCGTTCGAAAGGCGGATTTGATTCGCGGTGGTGTTTTGGCCTTTCAGAAAGGTTCTGCCCCCTCAGAATGGGGAAGAGATGCCGATTCAAGGCCTGTCCATCGGCAGGCGAGTCGAGGCTTTGTCCCAGTTCCCAATGTCCAATCTCCTCGAGTGTTTTATGGTGAGAAATGCACACTGGAACTGAAAGCACCAACCAAAGATTGCCATGTTGAGTTTCGCATCCTAGATGGTGATGACATCTTCCAACTGTACACAGAGCCTTTGTCTTTTTCCCGTTCAATTCACATTGAAGCCAGAACCATCGCTTCAGACGGGAGTCGTTCTGCCCCCATTCGACATGCCGTTCGAAAGATCCCCCACGCGCATCAATTGACAGCCATCACGGAATATGATCATCAATACGCAGCAGGCGGGGACAAGGCACTGGTGGATGGAATCATTGGGCCACCCAATTTCAAGACCGGGGATTGGCAGGGTACATTTGGACAAGATGTCGAAGCCACAATCGATTTGGAACCCGGGTGCTCCATTGACGCCATTCGTCTGGGGGCATTGCGTGACACAAGGCCTTGGATTTTCCTGCCTCAATCGGTGTCTTTGGACTTTTCCGATGACGGAGTTAATTGGCGGTCTGGAGTGATCCTTTCACATGAAGTGCCCAATGAGGAAGAGGATGTGTTGGTGCATCGGTTCGAATGGGATCCGCCACGCCCGATACATGCCAACCACCTGCGCATGAGGGCTAAGTCTTATGGCAACTTGCCAAAGGGTCACTTGGGTGCCGGAAATCCGAGTTGGATGTTTTTGGACGAATTGGAAATCGATTGTCATGAGCACTAAGACCGGTCCAAGCATGTTAGAGGACGGGATGGCCGACACCACCCCGTACCCTTTGGGTCTCACTGTATCTCACGCAGAGGGCATTTGGATCCATCTTGATGATGGCCGGCGCTTGGCAGACTTGATATCAGGCATTGGGGTGTCTTCTTTTGGCCATGCACATCCTGAAATCAACGATGCCATTCATGCCCAAGTAGATCAGCACTTGCACACCATGGTCTATGGAGAATTCCGACAACAGGCTCAATTGGAAGCATCACAACAGTTGTTCAATCTTTTGCCCGACTCCCTGGATGCAGTTTATTATGTAAACAGTGGTGCTGAGGCAATCGAGGGAGCCATCAAGCTGGCTCGTCGCACCACTGGACGAAAGCGCATTTTGTCTGTTCGCGGAGGTTACCATGGCAACACTGCGGGCGCACTTGCTGTATCCGGCAATGAAGCGCGAAAAGCACCATTCCTTCCCCTGTTACCAGAAGTTGGTTTTTTGGATTGGAATGTGATGGATGTCTTCGATTCCATTGATGCATCCTGCGCGGCTGTATTGGTCGAAACCATTCAGGGAGATGCTGGTGTTCGCATCCCCAGTCAGATATGGCTTCAAACTTTGCGAGAGCGTTGCACGGAAGTAGGTGCCATGTTGATTTTGGATGAAATCCAATGTGGGATGGGGAGAACAGGTCTTCCCTTCGCCTTTGAGCATTTCGGAATTGAACCTGACATGTTGTGTTTGGGAAAAGCTTTGGGCGGTGGGATGCCCATGGGCGCATTTGTGAGCAGCAAGTCTCACATGCGGAAGCTGTCCATGCAACCCAAGCTAGGCCACATTACGACATTTGGGGGACACCCCGTCTCCTGTGCAGCTTCAGCTGTGGCTTGTCAATTGGTTTCCAATTTGGATGCACAAGCCATTGAGCGCAAAGGTCAAATGATGGAAGACGCGCTGATCCAAATGCCTTTTGTCCAAGCCGTTCGCCGCATGGGATTGTTCATCGCTGTGGACCTCGACGAACCCGCCAGGGTTCAGGCAGCAGTAGACAGATGTTTGAATGAGGAATTGCTCATTTTTTATTTCCTGAGTGTTCCTGCTTCATTTCGCTTGGCACCGCCATTGACCATTTCAGAGGACGAGGTGGTTTGGGCAATGAACAGGTTGCATGGTGTACTTAAGTCTTTGCACGATTGATTTCAGCCGGTTGTTTGACCCAATCCGCCAAAGCTTGGAGAGTGCGTTTGGCTTCAGGCAACGCATCCGGGAACAACTGCCATCCGTGCAAGGCTTTTTGTTCTTGTCGGAAATGAAGTTCAACGCCGGATTTGGTTAATTTTTCAGCACCCAGCTGGATATCAGGCCACAAATACTCAACTACAGAGCCCTCCAAATACGTCCTTGGAAAGCCTTCGAAAGAACCTCGCAATGGTGACACCAATGGATCTTCTGGTGAATGGCCTTGCAGGTAAAAACCACTGTAAGTCAACATATCATATCGATCAAAGGGACTTAAAGCCTCTTCGTCTTGTAGATTGCTCCGAGATTGAGGACTCAGGTCCAACCAAGGAGACAACAAGGCACAAGCTTTCGGTAGATGTTCTGGAAATGACTGAACCATCCATTGGGTCAGGGCGGCAGCCAAGTTGCCACCAGCCGAATCCCCTGCGATTGCAAGAAGTGGTGTCCCCTTCCGAATCATTTCCTGTACAACTTGTTGAAGATCTGTCAAACCAGCTGGAAAAGGATGTTCAGGTGAAAGCCTGTAATCTGGAATCCAAACCTCATGACCTGTGGCTTTAGAAAGATGAACAGCCAGAGCTCGATGTGATCTCGGTGATCCGAAGGCGAATCCGCCACCATGAATCCACAAGATAATGCCAAGTTTTGTCGTTCTTTCAGGCCAAAAAATACGTGCACAAGGAATTGAATTCAAAGACATGAGTTCAAAGTTTGCACCAAAGGGGCCGGGATTTAATCGAGACAATTGGTCCAATCCCACTCGAATTTGTTGTGGCGTCAGACCGACATAATCACGGCGAAGGGTCCGTCCAATTCGATGCCCTGCCATCAACAATCGTTCTGGAATCAGCGAAGTAGAACTCAACAGCGGTTGGTTCTCCCAAGTCCGGAAGGATTTCCATCGATCAGCCACGGGTCAATTCAATTTGTAAACAGGATACATGTTCACCACACCTCCTTTGCCTTCAAAGTGTTGCGAATGCTCATATAGCCAGCGAATTTGTGATGATGGCGACTTCGAAAGCGATGTGTCTTGGGCCAAGGCTTCAGCAAATTCAGCAGCCAGTACTTCATCATTTTGCAACAGGAATTCGGCTTCATCTTCGAAGACATAAGCACTGTAATATTCCTTTTGCTGCAAGGTAGAATCAAAAAAATTCCACACCAGAAAAGCATCATGTGCCATCGGGTCCAACAATTCCGCAAGCAATCGAACAGGATTGCCCTCCCGTGGAATGATGAAATCGCCAGCAAATAGACGTACAGGTTCAAGTGAGGTTTGGACAGAATCTATGCGAAGTGTAAAGTGGCCTTCATAAGGTGTGCGCGGTGCAGAATAGGATGCGATGCGTGTGACTTCGACCTCCACAATGGTGTCCGCAGTCACCCGTTCAAAATGTACGCCTGCCGCCTTAAGGCGTTCTTGAACCTCATGCCATGCCTGAGGCAGCAACCATGCTTCTGGAATGTGGGCATACCGAGTGGGTTCGTAATGGTTGTAAAATGGAATTTCAGCAGTCCAGGGTTCGGATCTGTCGTAGCGGAGTCGTTCACCTCCGGTAATTGAACTTGTTTCGTATACAGCCTTGTAACCTGTAAACGTCAACGGTGTGGATTTGCTGGGATGCCGCTTCCACCGAACAGCCAGCGAGTCTGATTCGAACCAACGTGTCTTTTCAGCTTGTCGAGCTGTCTGTATCGCTGAGCCATGATCATTGGCCAAATCCCAGATGCATTCCAAAAAATCCAATGTAGCCTCAACACGATCCTCGAAAGGTTTCAACATGTGCGCCTCTGTCACGAAACCCAAAGTCCCTTTGAGCATGGCATACCCTGTGCTGTATCGAGGCGTTTCCAAAAATCCAATGATGCCAGAATCTGGAATTTGCTTGTGTGCGAAAACATAAGGAACCATGGGATTGTCACGATCCTTCATGCCAGCGTAAAGAAAGGGATCCACCACCTCCCGAAGAAACGGTCCCAACACAGGACCAGCTTTGTCATGTTGTGAAGTGATCAGCGTCATGTTATGAGGGTAATCCGCACCATTCGTGGTGTGAGTGTCGACGAGAACATCTGGATCAAAGGCAGTGAGGAGCCGAACAAAGGCCAGCGCATTTCGGGAGTCAGCTTTGACAAAGTCACGGTTCAAATCGAGGTTTCTCGCGTTGCCGCGAAAGCCATATTCATCCGGTCCGTTTTGGTTTGCACGAGAACAACAATTGCGCTGTAATCCCCCGCCAATGTTGTACAATGGAATGTAAATCCAAATTTGATTGTCAAACCGCTTAGGACTTTGAAGCCTCTGACGCAAATGGGCCAAACTTGCATCAACACCACATGGCTCACCTGGATGGATTCCGTTGTTGACCAGGATTCGAGGGCGTTCAGGATGTTTGGTTTTCAAGGTGCTGATGCCCGCCAAACCCGGTAGCGGTAGCGATATCGACTTCACACCGGCCACAACGGCATGCAAAGGGCGTCCCACATCAGTGTTGCCAATCGGTACCAAGTGGACATCATCATGCGCATCAGCCAATGCACCATAAAGGCTAATGATTTCCGACCAAGTGGGCGTCGTGGAATTGTCCGGGAGTCCCAAAGGATCGGACTGGGCACGCATTATTACAGACCCGAATCCAAGGATGATCCCAGTCCCTATAAACCCACATATAATTCTGAAGAGTTGTGAAGTAGAGTTCGCCATCTAAAACAAAAGTCTGAACTTTGCAAAGATGATTCGTTTCAGCCCAGGTCCGCAATCTTCTCCTCGTCGCGGGGATCTGTTGCTTTCAGAGCCTTTTCTAGACGACCCGTATTTCGGGCGGAAAGGTGTTCTGATTTGCGAAATCGGAGAACAAGGAACGTTTGGATTTGTCCTGAACAACTTTGTCGACATCGATTTGAATCAAATTGCGCAAGAAATTCCTGCCGGTTACGGTCGAGTTTCAGTCGGCGGACCCGTGAATGTTTCCACACTTTATTACTTGCACCGTTTCGGCGATTTGGAAGGTGCTATCCATGTGCTCGATGACCTCTACATGGGGGGTGATTTCGAAGCATTGATTCAACGGTTGAATGCCTTTCCACAGGAGTCTGATGACATCCGGTTTTTTGTGGGGTACTCAGGTTGGTCAGAAAACCAATTGGAACAAGAAATTCAAAGCCGATCTTGGTTTGTTACGCAAGCTGAACCGAATATTTTAATGGACACAACCATTGATGGTGAAGATTTTTGGAAGCAACGAATTGCTTCCATGGGGGATTCTTTTTCCCACATCGCAAATGCGCCTTCAGATCCCTCATTGAATTGAGCTGGATCTTCAATCGACAATGATGCGCACGCGGTAGCCCATGTGGTTGCGCACGTTGATCACCTCCCCCGACTCAAAAATGAAGTATTGTCCTTTGATGCCGTTCAATTTCCCTTGAATGTGCTCCCTTTTCTCCAATCTGCAACTTTTGACTTTCTCGGGATAGGCCAAAACGGGATAGGTCACTGTCCAAACTGAATCATCATCAGAAAAGAACGGCTCGAATTCAGGATCCAAAGATTCCAACGCTTCATCTTTGGCTTCTAGCAATGTCGACATATCGGGGTTTTGATGCTGCAACATGCTTCGCCAATTGGTTTTGTCACCAAAGATGGGCTTCAGTTCCACTTCCATTTGCCCCGCCAATTGACGGTATGGGACTTCAGCCACCACAATGGCACCCACAGCCCCTTGGTCATGCCAGCGGAAGGGAATGTTGGCCAAGCGTGTCACGCCAACCTTTAGTCCACCGGTGTAGCTCAAGTAGACCACATGAGGGGTCAAATGGTGTTCGCGTTCCCATGCTTCATCACGCAGCGCAATGCCTTCATGTATTCGACTCAGTTCTGGGCGGATCACAGATTCCACTGAAGCTGGCGAATTGAGCCAAGCATTGTAGCTCAATCCGTCCCCGTATGTCTTTTGAATCCTTTTGCCAGTTTCAACACAATGAATTTCATGAAGCCATTGGATTTCCACATCGTGACCGATCCAATCGTTGGGTGACAAATTGAAACATGGATCAGTTCGATCGTGCAATGGCAAGTGGTAGGTGATGGAAGGGCTGGAATCGGGTTGATTCGTGGTCATTTTTCGGAGGTTGCCTTCCCACGATTGTTTGGACATTGTTGGCTTTGTTTCAAATTCAAAATTCCGTATTTTGCGCTTTATGAAGCAACTCTACTGGTCTTTTCTTTTGATTGCCGCATTTGGCCTTGGAAGCCAAGGTGTAGCACAGGTGTACTACGAACAGAATTTTGACGGTCTTGCGGTCGGTGATTACATCGGCTCACAAGAAAGTTGGATGACATGGACAGATGATCCCGGTTCGACAGAAGATGCACAGGTGTCAGATGACTTTGCCCTTTCCGGTTCGAACAGCATGCACATCTATCAAACCAACCAGACGGGAGGTCCGATGGATGTGGTGTATGTAGCAGGAATCACTGAAGGTGCTTATGATGTCATCTTCAACATGTACATCCCTACGGGTGGGTCAGGATACTACAACTTCCAAGAAGTTGCAAACCCCGGTGTTCTGTGGGCTTTTGAGGTCGTCTTGGCCAGTGTCGGGCAATTTCAGCTTTCCATTGACCAGGCAGCTAGTGGATCAGGTGAGTTCCCTCTGGATGCGTGGTTTGAAATGAAGCACAGCATCAACCTCGATACAGACGAAATGACGTTGTACGTTGACGGTGAAATGGTGGACACTTTTCCCTACGACGGTGCGGAAATTGGCGGGGTGAACTTCTTTGGGACTGGAGATGGTGTTGAGTTGGGCAACTATTATGTCGATGACTTGTCCGTCGTGGAGATGGGCACTTCGGCTGTAGCCCCCTTGGCAGAGCCAATGACATTTGTCATGGGCCCCAACCCAGCCCAAAATTTTGTCACCTTATCAGCGGATATCGACAATGCAGTGATTCGCATTTTCGCATTGAACGGTCAATTGGTAGATGAGTGTCTGTCTCGCAATTTGATGCAGGGACATCGGATGCCTCTGACTTTGAACGAGGGCATATATTTCGTCGAAGTTTCAAATGGTGCTCAGCGATCCATTCAACGACTTGTGATTCAGCATTGATTCATTCTTCAGAAGGAGATTTTCGGATATCCTTGAGAAAATGACTGATTTCCGCCAGGAGGTCAGTCATTTTTTTTGGCATGTGTTGATCCTTGGGCCATGGCTCAAGCATGTCCATGGTGTGCCCACCCGTATCATAATATCTTTCGCGAACAAGCAGACTCTTCGACAGTGCTTTGGCCATGGTCTTGGTTTCCTGTGAAGAGACCGCAGCGTCATCTTCTGCGTGTACGAGTAGAGCTGGACAAGCAATGAATTGGGCTTGTTTCAACACATTCAGTTCGTTTTCATGCGTCTCAAAGTCTTCGTAAAAAGCAAAACGATGAATGTAGGTCTCTCCTGTCCGACCATTCTGGATTGGCAATTTGTCTGATTCTGCCCATTCAGCCATACAATCACTTGTTGGAAAGCGTGCTTTGAAATCTGAAACCCCGGCCAGCCAAATCAAACCTTCTGTGGGGTTTCCTTCCTTCTGCAACTTGGCACATGCCAAGGCCGCAATGCCCGCGCCTCGGCTGTGTCCCATCAATATTACTTGGGCACCCAATGCTTGCAAATGCGTAACGGCTTGCACAACTTCATGCACTTCACGGGAATAAGTGTTCAAGGACCAACGGTCTAAATCTGAAATTTCATTCGGAACACTGTCCAAGGTGCCGTTATGTGAAAAATCCATTCTGAAAAAGCTGGTTCCGCTCTTTGCGAATTCATCTCCCATCAATGCCCAGCATCCCCAAAAGGCATATCCTTTGTATCCATGGATAAACAGCACAACCTGATTGCCTTTCAAATCTTGGAAACCATGCTGATAAAGCCGATATTCATGTTCGACTGGAATTTGGGCGACGGTTGATCGACCGCCAGCCCCTGATGCCACGGACCACGCCATCGGGTCAACACAATTCTCAGGCAATGACCAATCTTGAGGTTCTTTCAGGCTCCAAAAATCCAGAGAAAACCTCGCAATTTCCCATCGGGGTCGGCAGTCACAGATGCAATCCAAAAGAGCATTTGTTCGCCCTCCCATAATGGCATTGAGGATTGTTTGAATGAGATCTGCATGCCAAGTGATTATCATTTCCTTTTCCGGATCTTGGAGATTTCCTGTTCGCCACCATTGTTCAAAGGGATGTTCCCATGGTTTCACAATTGTTCCTGTGGCAATTTGGATTGATTTACCAAAATTGGGTTCACCCGGCTTGAAATGGCCCTGATGGATCCAGACGGGGCCCAAGCCTGAGGATTCCAAATCCTGATTGATCTTGATGAAATGTTCGCGAGTTGGACCCTGAATCACTGAAGTGATGACGACATGTGAAAAACTGTTTTCCCGGAATGTGATGGCAGATGGCTTGGGCAAAAGTTGTATTGAAACACCGGTTCGGCACGCTTCTTGATACGTGATTTCATCAAACGCAAAACCTTGCACATGCAAACCCAATCGATTCAAATGGATGCACAATGTGATGCCCTCCCACTCCATGCCGAAAACAGCGATATGGAAGTTTTTGTCCTGTTTCATTCGGTGTAAATTTGTCTCCTATGAAGCAAAGTAACATGTGGATGTTGTCAAAAGGAGCTGTGTTGTCCTTGGCATTGATTTTGGGCTGCCAATCCCATGGGCAGCTGATGAAATTTGAAGTGGTCGGCTTGGGAGCTGACAGCGTGTATCTGGCGAATTATTTCGGTGATAAAATGTACTACGCAGACACCACCGTAGCCACGCCCGATGGTGAGTTCTCGTTCGTTTCTCCGCCATTTGAAGAGTCAGGCAAGTATGCGGTCATTTTGCCTGGACAAAAGATGTTTGAATTCATGGGTGTTCCTGAAGACATCGAAATTCACACGACTATGAAAAATCCCACCGGGGATGTAGAAGTTTTGGTTTCGGAGGAAAATCGGATCCTTTATGACTACCTCAAGTTCATCGGGGACAAAAGAAATCAGGCAGCTCCACAGGAGCAGGTGCTGCAAGATTCCACGTCGTCTGAGGAAGCACGTGAAGCAGCCAGGGAGATTATGAATGCCTTCGGTGAGGAAGTGGCAATGGAACAAAAACGGGTGCTTCAAAAACATGCCGATAAGTTGTTCGCCAAATACCTGAATATGGTTGTTGAACCCGAGGTGCCTGAAGTTCCGGAACAAATCGCAAACCCCCGTGATTTGCAATATCGCTGGTACCGCAACCATTATTGGGATCGCGTTGATTTCAATGACCCCCGCATGGTCAGGGATGCCTCATTTCATAACATTCTGAATACATATTGGACGCGCGTTTTGCCCCAGATTCCAGATAGCCTGGAGGCTGAGGCAATGCGGCTTGTCGACCTTGCGAAAGCAAATGCGGACATGTTCAAGTATGTCGTGCATTACATCACGTTTCAAAGCGAAAGTTCACAAGTCATGTGCATGGACAAGGTGTTTGTCCGCATGGTCGATGAATTTTATCGCACTGGAAAAGCGGAGTGGTTGAATGCTGAACAAGTTTCAAAAATCACGGATCGAGCAGATGATTTGCGCAATTCACTCTGTGGCCATCGACCGCCAAATATCACTTTGCTTGATTTGGATCAAGAGAACTGGATTTCGTTGTATGATGTAGATGCCAAATACACGGCCATTGTGATCTGGGAATCCACTTGTGGGCATTGCAAAAAGGAACTCCCCAAACTCGTGGAATTGTATGAAGAATGGCAACCCAAAGGCTTGGAGATTTTTGCCATTGGCAATGATTTTGATCCCCAGCCTTGGGTCGATTACATTCAAGATAAAGGGTACACCGATTGGATCAATGTAAGTGACAATCCCCAGGTCAATGCGCAAGACAGTGCGATGTCCCTGATTTCATCTGGGATAACCTCCATAGAAAGTTTGAATTTTCGGACCACTTTTGATGTTTATGCTACGCCGAAGGTTTTCCTTCTGGATGCAGACAAACAAATCGTAGCCAAGCAAGTGGGAGCTGAGCAGTTGGGCCAAATTTTAGCGCGATTAGAGGCGATGGAGGGCGAGATAAAGGGGGATTGATCTTTTGTTTGAGATTTCTATTAAATGCGAAGAATTCAGTTGAAACCCTTAGCCAATTGATTGAAATCAAAAAAAGCCTGAGCAGGATGCCCAGGCTTTTTTGTTCTTCGTTTTTCGAATGCTCATCGATCAGTTGCATGGCAGACCGAAGAGACTGAGCATGATCAACAAGTCTGTCGCACCTATGATTGCGTCTGCATTCAAATCACCCAAGCATGCGGGCAAGAAATCACATGAACCATCGTCATTGACGGCTGTTGGGTCATAGTTCGTCGCATCTGAATGTGTACAACCTGCTGGTTGATCTTCAGCGCCAATAAGCAATTGGCCTGCTGCCTCCACAGATCCACAAAGGCTTGTTGCTGTGTATATCCTGGTTACACTGTAACGGCCGTCGTTCAAACGACTTGTGTAATCAACAAAACTGACCTCTTCCGCACCATCTGAACTGGTCAAATAGTTGTTCGAAGGCCAATCGACAATGTTGTCACTCAATTCCAAAACAGCGTCAAAAACCAATTCTGGATTCGTTTCATACAAGCATAGCAAATTGTCAGAAAGCAAGGCTTCTGGATTGTAATTGCAGGCTGTTGGATCGATACAATCTGTGCAGCTTTCAAAATCACATGAACCGTCGTTTTCGGTTGCCGTGGGGTCGTAATTGCATGAAAGCACCGTGGTGCAACCAAACACCTCCTCCTGATCACATACGCCATCATTGTCCTCGTCAATGAGACAATCACCATAGCAATCTTGATACGTCGCTGGATAAGCACAAGTGCCATCGCTGTCTGTGGCAGCTGGGTTGTAATTGCAGGCCGATTCGTCTTGACACCCCCCAATTTCATCATCATCACAAATGCCATCCTGGTCGGCATCCGCCAAACATTCGCCGTCACAGTCAAGCCCCTCTTCTGGGTAAATGCACTGGATAGGCTCATTCAAGGTGATGGAGGGGTCACCACCTTGATAATTGCAGGCAGCAGATTCCAAACAACCTATGCAAGATGTAAAGTCACAAGAACCATCATTTTCAGTTACTGCAGCATCATAGTTGCATGCCAAAGGTGCATCACAACCGGATACTTCGTCAACGTCACAAATGCCATCATTGTCGCTGTCTCCGTCCAAAATTGTGCCTGTTCCATCGGTTTCCTCACTGCAGGTATCGCATCCAGTTGGAAATTCACAAAGCATCGGGATATTCAGTGTTTTGTTGCTGTCATAGTTGCAAGCCTCAGGATCGGTGCAGCCAGCGCAAGCTTCATATTCACAACTTCCATCTTCAAAGGTGTTGCCATCATCGTAGTTACAAGCTAGCGAATCCGTGCAACCGTAGCAGGATTCAAAATCAGAACAGCCAGTGTTATACACAGCATCTTCAGAATAATCGCAAGCGGCTTCATTGGTACATCCGAAGCAACTGTAGTCGCAAGGAAGTGTTGTGTCACCACCCGGTATATAGTTACACGCCGATTGGTCTTCACATCCAGTAGGCATTTCACCGGGCGTGGGCGAGCCTGCAGGTGCTGGTGTCCCAAAACAAACGTCAAATACAGGCATTTCTTGGAAATTGGCAGCAGGATCGTAATTGGGAGCCCAAGAGAGCATGCACCCCCCTACTATGTAACTGCAACTTCCATTATCGATAGAAGCTTGAGGATTGTAGTTAATGGCATCTTCGTCTGTACATCCGCTGGTTTCCAGCTGGTCACAAATGTCATTGCTGTTGACGTCCAAAAGGCATCCAAAGCAATTCGAGAATGCTGCTGGGAAATCACAAGGACCTGAAATCAATGCGGTATCGTCGTAATTGCAAGCGACAGGGTTGATGCATCCAACGCATGATGTGTATTCGCAGCCTACATCATCAGTCGCATTTGCATCATAGTTGCACGCTCCGTTATCCGTACATCCTTCAATTTCATCCGCATCACAGACGCCATCATTGTCTGCGTCGTTGTCTACGACGAAACCCGTTCCATCTGTTTCACCGGAACAGGTGTCACAGCCAGTTGGGAATTGACAAGCTGAAAAATCAGAAATCGTTGCATTTGCATCAAAACTACAAGCCTCTTCCACCGTGCAACCACTGCAGGTCAGATACTCGCATGTCCCGTCATCCTCAGTGGCAGTGTTGTCGAAATTGCATGCGTCTGAATCTTGACACCCGGGAACCTCGAAAATGTCACATGTGCCATCGGCATCGGAGTCCTCCAAACAGTTTCCTTCGCAGTTATATCCCGTCTCAGGAGATACACAAGTGCCATTGTCATCTGTAGCATTTGCGTTGAAGTTGCATGCGGTTTCGTCTGTACAGCCATCCACTTCTTCTTCATCGCAAATTCCGTCTTGGTCTTCATCATTGACACAATTGCCATCGCAATCAAAGTGATTTTCACCATGCAAGTCGATGGGGTATATACACCCAGAATTGTCGGAAGTTGTGGCTGATGCATCGTAATTACAAGCTTCCAGAACTGTGCAACCATAACATGAATTGAAATCGCAAGAACCATCATTGTAAGTGCTTTCACAAGAGTAGTTGCAAGCCAAGAGATTATCGCAACCAGGGGTTTCTTGTGAATCTGCAATCCCATTTCCGTCAGAATCCAAATCTGTTGCATTGGTCACGTTGACAATCACTTCATGCCATGCTTTCAGATTCCCACACACGTCGTAAACTCCGACAGCGAGTGTATAGAACCCCTCTTGTGTGGGGTCAAATGGGGGTGCATCTGTATCGAATGCGGAGATGAAATTGCTCGCTAAATTTTGGTTGAGTCCAAATGCCGCAAAATCAGAATTTCCGAAAAAACTTTCAAATTGACTCGCCACCTCGATTTCAATCATATCCGATGGTTGCGCGAGATAACAGGGGTCGGTATCGATGTATAAACGAATATCTACATCTGAAAATGTATACGAGCCCATGTTTGCGTAGAGAAGGAAATTCCACTTTGCCAAGGTGCTTTCTTCAGAAGAACCCTGACTTTCTGGTGAATAGCCTGGCTCAATTGTGTAGACGTTGCCAGCCATGGCTATGTTGTCATTTGGAGCCACAACATTCCTTCGTTTGACGCCGATGAAGGCGGAAATGGAAGGATTTTCAAACACGGCAAGATTGCTATTGCTAACACCCGTACCGATTGTCCAGATGCCATCATATTGGGCTTCATTAACTGCGTCCAAATATGCATCCCCATCTAAGTAGGCAGCATCAAGGGAAGTAGACCAATTTGAAAGCGGCACACTGTTCAATTGATCAAGGCATACCTGGGCTGTAACAGGATATGAGGCAAATAACCACAAGAGCATGTAAAATCGACGCATGATCATGGCGTATAGTAGATTGAAAATGTTAGGATATCAGATTAAAGATACATATAATATTCCAATTAAACAATTTAAACAATCGACTAAAGCCCGTATAGTTGCAGTTATAAATACATGAATAACAACAATTGGGTACTGGACTTCCAGGGAAAAAGAAACCTTTCTGTGATTCGTGTGATTTGTCGACCTACATTCGCAACAATTAAGTTTTATATCGTGAATATTTTTGTAGGAAATCTTGCATGGGGCGTCGATGATGTTGCCTTGCGAGAAGCGTTTGAAGCACATGGTGTTGTTGAGCGTGCGAAAGTCGTCCATGACCGTGAGACTGGCCGCAGCCGGGGTTTCGGTTTTGTTGAAATGCCGAACCAGGACGAAGCAGAGGCCGCTCTGGAAGCAATGGCTGGTAAAGAGCTGATGGGGCGTCCCATTCGCTGCAATGAAAGTGAAGCGAGAGAGCGCCGTTGAAATCCTCTTTTCGTGAATTGATTGCTAACAGCCTCTGCAAATGCAGGGGCTTTTTTTTATTCCGGACAAGGAAAACCAAACACCGAAAGGAAAATCAATAAATCAGCTGTTCCTACAACATTGTCATCATCTAGATCCCCTTCGCATACCGAAGAAGTCACTTCAACAAAACAACAACTTCCATCATCCGTCGTGGCTTCTGAATCGAAGTTGTCAGCTGCTGAATCT
>JBMYZL010000016.1:0-66629 GCA_049610385.1 Flavobacteriales bacterium | reverse complement strand
GGCAGATTTTGGTCCAAAACCGCTACCGTATATCCCGTCAGGCTGCTGTCCGCATTCTCGCGTGCCACAGCTTGCATCAAGCCCAATCCCGTTCCATTCGCCGCACGGCCCGAAACTTTTGTCGCATTCAGCAACTGGGTGTCTGCGGCCCCCACCCGACGTGAATAGACAATCCCGGATTTGTTGAACATTTCTGTTCCTTCTCGAAAAAATTGGCGGTTTTCGTCAAATTGAATTTCAAAGGGTGAAAGGTTGAGGACGAGGTTGTCACTCACCACCTGTCCAAAGTCTGGAATC
This sequence comes from Flavobacteriales bacterium, assembly GCA_049610385.1. Taxonomy (GTDB): domain Bacteria; phylum Bacteroidota; class Bacteroidia; order Flavobacteriales_D; family Sanyastnellaceae; genus JBMYZL01. The sequence goes on along the minus strand of JBMYZL010000016.1, from coordinate 66,332 downwards.
AACGTCATGTCCAATGTGAACGCGTCTCCAAGTCCGAGTTTCAAATCCATGCCACCCCGGTACTCTTGGGCGGATTGGCCCGACGCGTCTCGCAGAGTGTAGCCACTGAAATAGGGGAACAAACTCACCCGGGCCGGGGGCTCAATGTCACGGATTCCGTTGAGCGTTCCGCCTTGGTTCATCAACCCATCCAGGTTGGGGTCCATGGCATTCCAAACGTCATCCTCACGGTGGCGACGAATGGTGCGGTAAAAATTCATGCCCCAAACCTGTTCGGCCTGATCGGGGAAGCGAAAGGCCATCCAAGGAATTCGAAACTCCGCCACCCAACCCACACTGTCGATGCGTGATGCCACATCCCAAACGGCATTCCAACTGGGGTCACTTTCATCACCTGACAACAATTCATCCATCTGAATGCCTTCAGGCGTGGTGGCGAATCGAACGCCATTGAGACCGTCATTGAACGTGCTGAACCAAATGCCAAAACTGTCCGTGTTGTCGAAATCATCCCGCTGAGACATTTGGCGCAGGATTGAGTCTGGTGCCAAATCCCACATGCGTGCCCCGATATACAAGGCGAAATCGTCGTACATGAACCGGACTTCTGTGCGTTGCGAGGGCACACCATAAGGAATCGGACTGTACTGAGTCAATTCAGACGCCACGGGTGCTTTGGCCCAATCGTCATCGTCGAGCTGTCCGTCAATCTGAGCGGTCCCTCGGATTGCAGTGGCTTCGCGGGGGGGGCGCTGCGGCGTTTGGGTGTGGGCATTGAACACCACAAAGATGAAAACCAACGCCAGAAAAAGGCGGGTGCTCATGCTTGCAATTTGAAGATGGAGTGGCTGCGCAGACACGGCTGCAAAAATAGCACGAGATTTTCCCGTCTGCTTATTGCTCGCCCACAGTTTAACGATAAATGTTGCGTCCATTCAACCAATTCCGGTAGGCATTGGCGTTCCTTACGTGTTCTGCATAGTTTTTGGCGAAGGCGTGTCGTCCACTGCCATCAGGTTTGGCACACATGTAAAGGAATGAATGGTCTTCCGCATACAAGACGGCGTCCATGACATCAGGTTCCGGGATGCGAATGGGACCCGGAGGCAGTCCAGCGTTCAGGTAGGTGTTGTAAGGTGATTCTACCCCCTTGTCAGCATCCAATACTCGCCGGATGTTCCAATCACCCAAAGCGAATTTGAGGGTGGGGTCTGCTTGCAGTTTCATGCCTTTTGCCAAGCGATTTCGATACAGTCCGGCCACACGTCTCGCTTCCGATCGAATTGCAATTTCCTCTTGAACGATGGACGCGAGGGTGACCACTTCCTGTGGAGTCATCCCGATTTTTCGGGCTTGGGATCGCCTTTCGGTTGTCCACCATGCATCATGCTCTCGGACGATGCGCTGGGCCAATTCTTCCTCCGAAGTGGACCAATACAACCGGTAGGTGTTGGGCAACAATCGCCACATCAAGGTGTCACGGGCAATCACCCCGTGCACTTCGGTGCTGTCCAAAGACAAGGTTTTCGACATGGTTTGGGCGATGACCCCGAGTTGCCGGTGCGCGGGCAAGACCACGTTCACTTCGGATTTTCCACCCACAGCCAACTTGCGTGCAAAACTGCGGATGGTTTCACCAGTTGCAAGGCAGAAACGTCCGGGCTTCAGGTGGTAGGACCGCAGTCGCATCCAAGTTTGGCATTCAGCCCATCCTTCACACTCAAAAGGCTGGCCATCGCTGTCCAGCCAAACCGGGTTTTCATCCTTGGCTCCAGACCAAACCAAACAACCCGATTCAGCCATGGGCGTATGGATCCAGTGATGCGAAGCCCATCCAGCTGCAACGGCCAATGGGAAAACCAACAATGCACCCCATTTCACGGACTTGGTGATTCGCTTCATGCTTCAGAATTCTCAGTCGCAGGACCCTGTAAGGCCAAAAGGGTGACAGGCTCCCGCACAGCTCCCTTCCGAATCCATTTGGGCAATTCCCCACAACGAACATATCCTGCGGACAAAAAAAGCTTCAGGCTCGCAACATGCCGGGAGGGCACTTCCGCTTTGAGCACTTTCAGTCCCAGATGGCCGAACGCATAGGCATGCAGCAACCGCATGCCCACTCCACCATGACCCCGCTGGCGAGCTTCCGGAGCGACAACGACACCTACACCAGCGGTGCGGTTCCGGGCATTGACTTCGTACAAATCAAATGCTCCTACGGTCTCATCATGATGCATGAGCATGAGTCGGGTTTGCCCCGCGGCCCAAATGTCTTGGTGGGCAGCCGCAAACGTTTTCATCCCAGCCAGGCTCCAGGGCCCCATGGTCGCTCCCATCCACCACTCCTCTGAACGGTTTTCCCATTCGAACAACCGATCGGCGTCAGAAGGCTCCATGGCCCGAAGTCTGTGGTTTCCTTCTTGCATCATTGCAAAGGCGAAGATAGCCTTCATTTTTCCAAGGACATCGGCAAGGATTCCAGTGATATTATTGCGAAATTGCGCGCCATGTTGAATCACTTCAATGGACATGCAGTGGGGGCCGTTGCCGTGGCCTTTGCGATGTTTTCGATGCAGGGCTGCACCATCAACCGGGACATTTTGTTCCAAACGGTTGACGATTACACCTTTGACGAGTTGGTGGTCGCTGTCGACGCTGAATATCGAATTGCGCCCAATGATTTTTTGAGTTTTCAATTGTTTTCAAATGATGGTCAGCGATTGTTGGCCGTGACTGCGGGGTCCATGGAAGTAGGCAATGCTGCGAACATGAATCAATTGATTCAGCAGCAGCGAAATGGCGGAGTCCAATATTGGGTGCAGCCGGATGGCCGGGCGAAATTCCCAGAAATCGGCTGGGTGGAACTTGAAGGACTCACTTTGGAAGAAGCGGAGGCCCTGGTTGAGGAGAAATATGCTTCCCTTTATAACTCCCCGTATGCCATCATTCGGGTGCTGAACAACAGGGTCTTGGTGTTTCCCGGAGCATCCGGTGCCGCTATGGTCATCACCTTGCAAAACATGAATACCACACTCCTTGAAGCGCTGGCATTGGCGGGTGGGGTTTCAGGCCGGGGAGACGCGGCGAAAGTCAAACTCATCCGGAAAACCGATGAGGGCAATCAAATTTACTTCATGGATTTGTCGACAATTGAGGGGTTGAAGGATGCGCAAACCATCGTGCAGGCGAACGACATCATATATGTAGAACCCGTTCCGGAAATCGCGAGGGAGGTCCTGAATGACATCAGCCCAGTGGCGTCAATTGTCTCCTCATTGTCCGTTTTCTGGGCTGTGATTTTGTCCACGAACAACTGATTCGATTGTAGATGGAAATGCTGTCTGTCACGGAAACGAAATTGGAAGGAGTACTCGAATTGAGTTGCCGCGTCTTCGGGGATGATCGGGGATTTTTCATGGAAACTTGGCAAGCGGATCGATTCCGCAAGGCGACCGGTTGCCCAGACGAAATCGTCCAGACCAACCTCAGTACTTCTGCTCGCGGCGTGATTCGAGGCCTTCACTTTCAGGCCCCGCCGCATGCACAGGGCAAATTGGTTCGGGTTGTGCGTGGCAGCATTTGGGACGTGGTGGTTGACATCCGCCGAGATTCTCCCACTTATGGTCAACATCATGGTGTCAAACTGGATTTGCCCTCGGGAAAGCAATTGTGGGTGCCACCTGGATTTGCCCACGGATTTTTGGCACTCGAGGATGACACCGTGATTGAATATGCATGTTCAGCGCTGTATGCCCCTTCTGCGGAAGGCAGTCTTCGCTGGGACGATTCGGATCTGGGCATCGACTGGGCATCCCATTTGAGCGGACACCCACCCCTATTGAGTGACAAAGATGCCATGGCTCCGTGCCTTCGGGATTTCACTTCGCCTTTTTGAAGCTTCCTTTAACACGGTACATTTGATTTCTTTGGGGGTCGGAAAGCCACCTTTCGGGGATTTCAGTTGCATCTTCGTTGTTCAGGAATTGCAATGGAAATGAATCGATTGTTTTGGTGGATTCCCATCGTGGGAACAGGATGTGTGGCTGTCGCCATGTTGACCAGTTCAGGCCCCCAACCGGGCACGCCTGGCTTGCATGAATTGGAAAAATGGATAGTTAATGGACGGGTCCAAAACCCGGCGCCGATGTTGCCTCAAGCGGTTGATTTGGCGGGAGAAGCGGTGCCCTTGGATGCTTTTGGGGTGCACGATGCGTTGGACCGTGAATTGATCGTGAATACGTATCACCACAGCTCTACGATGCTTTATCTGAAGCGCGCTGCGCGTTGGTTCCCAGTCATTGAACCCATTCTCGCTGAAATGGAGGTTCCAAATGATTTCAAGTATTTGGCCGTGATCGAAAGCGGACTCAGCCAAGCGGTGTCACCGGCTGGTGCCGCGGGCTTTTGGCAATTCATGAAAGGGACAGCGCCTCAATACGATTTGGAAGTCAACCGGGAAGTGGATGAACGCTATCATGTGGTCAAATCAACATATGCGGCCTGTCAGTATTTGTTGGAAGCCCGTGAAGAATTCGGGAGTTGGGCCTTGGCGGCAGCATCTTACAACATGGGGCGGTCGGGGGTGCGCATAGCTTTGGAAGCGCAACAAGTGGACAATTATTGGGATTTGCATCTGAACTCGGAGACGGCCCGTTATGTCTTCCGGTTGTTGGCCATCAAGCATGTCTTTGAGTCGCCTGCGGAGCACGGGTTTGATTTGCCACCGGAAGTCCTGTATCCGCCTCATTTGACCCGTTCTGTGATGGTGAACAAGACCATCGAGGATTTGGCGGCCTATGCTGCCGACCAAGGAACCCATCTGAAAGCACTGAAAACATTGAACCCATGGCTTGTGGATGATCGCTTGCCCATTTCCCAAGGAAACCAGTATGAGATCCTCCTGCCTGCGGATTAAATGACGACAACCATGGAAGACAAAAAATCAATCGTCGAAAATTGGCTGCCACGTTATACCGGCATGGCACTTGAGGCATTTGGGCGTCACATACTGTTGACGAATTTCACGAATTACCTCGAGATGTTCGCCGAGATGCATGGGGTGGAAATTGTGGGACGCGATCGGGCGATGCCTTCTGCCACCAGCGATGACATCACCATGATCAATTTCGGGATGGGCAGTGCCAATGCCGCGACCATTGTGGACCTGTTGTCAGCTGTGGAAACGCGAGCGGTTTTGTTTTTGGGCAAGTGTGGAGCACTCAAATCCAAAAATAGAATTGGTGACCTCATCTTGCCTCTTGCGGGCATTCGCGGTGAGGGAACCTCGGATGATTATTTCCCGCCTGAAGTTCCAGCCATGCCCAGTTTTGCCTTGCAACGGGCTGTTTCATCTACGGTTCGGGATTACAAATTGGACTATTACACCGGTTCGGTATACACCACGAACCGGCGTGTTTGGGAACACGATGAGGATTTCAAGGATTACCTTCGCGCCACCCGCGCTCAGGCGATTGATATGGAAACCGCGACACTTTTTTCAGTGGGATTTGCCAACCGGATGCAAATCGGTGCGCTGCTGCTCGTATCCGATGAGCCCATGACCCCAGCTGGCGTCAAGACAGATGCAAGTGATCGCGTGGTGACGACGAATTTTGTAGAAGTTCACTTAAAAATCGGCGTCGATTCCCTCAAAGAGATTCAATCCGAAGGGCGCTCCATCAAACACCTGAAGTGGCGTTGATGGCGCTCAGGCCCACGGGTTGGGCCGGTTGGAAAACACTTCGGGCAAGGATTGCACGGCGCCAGCCGGAACCCCGCGTTCAGTGCAAGTTTGAATCAGGGTGGATTTGCTCCAGTGGCAAGCGGCCCCAGCCAATCGTTCCATCAAGTCTTGGCGGTTTTTCAATCGATTTGAATTGTTGACGAATGCGTCTTCAGCGGCCATTTCACCCACTTCCAGAACGTCACACAAAGCTTGAAATTGGCGGTCAGACCCCACGGCGAGCACCACGTAGCCATCACGGCAACGCAGCAAGTCTCCATAGGGAGCGATGTTCGGATGCTCGTTCCCAGCAAAAGCAGGAGAAAGGCCGCCGATGAGGTGATTTGTGGCTTGGTTCACCAAGGCCTCAACCCCGCATTCATCCAGAGCGACTTCATGGAATGAACCCTTGGATTCTGGGTGCCTGGCGCGTCCAAACAACCCCTCGAGTGCAGCTTCTCGAATGCTGTGACTCGCGAGCACATCCATCAACGCCACGGGCATGCGTGTTGGGGTATTGCCGTTCATGTGCATCCATCCGGTTTCGGCTTGAACCACGACGTCATAGGCAAGTCGTTCAGGCTGATGTCTGAATCCCACGAGCCTCACATGGATGAGTCGGGGATGTCGTTTGGCCACGGATTTGGGCTGGAGGTTGAATTTGGCCAAATCAGCCGATTTGAAGTTTTGAATCAGGACGTCCGTGTTCGACAATTCCGATTCCAACCAATCCAATCCTTCGGTTGTACCCAAGTCAACCCAGACCAATTGCTTGCCTCGGTTTGCAGCCATCCAGTAAGCGGATGCTGGGTTTCCATCTGCGTCTTCGACATGGGGTTCAGTGGGGGGGCGCCACGATCGGGTCACGTCGCCGTGGGGCGGGCGTTCTACTTTGGTGACGGTTGCACCGCGCAGCGCCAAATCGGTACCAGCCAAGGGCCCCGCCAACACACTGGCGAGTTCGAGAACGCGAATGCCTTCGAGTGAAGCGGGTTGATGGTTCATCTAGCGAAGGTCGTCAACTTTGTTTCACCCGGCTTGTGCCCAATCACGAGGTTGGATTCAAGGCTGCCTTGTAAGTATCCAAAGCCCGCTGACGTGCAAATTTGTGTTCGACGATGGGTTCGGGGTAAAGAGATGTGCCGAATTCAGGCACCCAACGCTTCACGTACATAAAGTCCGGGTCGAATTTGGCCAATTGAGATGCCGGATTAAACACCCTGAAATAGGGAGCCGCATCACAACCGCATCCTGCAGCCCATTGCCATCCACCCACGTTCGAGGCCAAGTCAAAATCCAACAAATGGGCAGCAAAGTGACGCTCGCCCAACCGCCAGTCCAGCAACAGGTGTTTGCAGAGAAAACTCGCCACCACCATGCGCACGCGGTTGTGCATGAACCCAGTGGTCAACAATTCGCGCATGCCAGCATCCACCAGTGGGTATCCGGTCTTGCCAGCCTGCCACGCCTCGAAAGCTTTTTCATCTTGACGCCACGGAACCCGATCATACTGGGGTTTGAAGGCTTGCCGGACGCTGTGGGGAAAATGATGAAGTATCATTTGGTAGAAATCGCGCCAAATCAACTCGGTTAACCACTTGTCGCTGTGCTGAAAACCGGCACGGGCGGCCTGACGAATGCCCACAGTTCCAAATCGCAAATGCAAGGACAATCGGCTGGTGCCCGGGATGGCAGGCAAGTCGCGTCGGTCGGCATAGTTCTCGAGAATGGAGTTGACAATTTGGCGGTCTGGGAATTCAAATTCCCCATCGGACTCGAAGCCCATGGAGTACAAACTTGGCAAGGCCTCCATTTTACACGGCAAAAGCCGATTCAGCAGGGTTTCCGAGGGTCGTGCGGTGAGGTCTTTTTCCTGGAGCACTCTCCGCCATTTTTTGCTGTAAGGCGTAAAGACGGTGTAAGGCTTGCCATCGTCCTTTAACACTTCGTCCTTTTCGAGAATGACGCTGTCTTTCCGGCCGTGAAAGGCGATATTTTGGGATTTGAAAAAGGACCCAATTTCGGCATCCCTTTCCTTGGCATACGGCTCATAATCTCGGTTGACGAAGACAGCTTTCACCTCAAAACCGATTGCTGCGAGCATCGGGATCCACTTTTCCCAAACCACCAAAGGCTCACCGAATGCACCCAGCAAATCACTTCCTGCTGCCTGACTTTCCTGCTTCAGGCGTTGCACTTCCGCGTGCAAAAATTGGACCCGGCGGTCATGAGAATTGTCTAGTTGGCCCAAGATGTGTTGATCAAATATGAATGCGGGAAGAACGGGCAGCGGCCCGTCCAAAGCGGCGTGCAAACCCGCATTGTCTTCGAAACGGAGGTCTCGGCGAAACCAGTGGATGGCGATGGATTTCATGGGAATTGATTTGGATGAAAAAACGGCCCAACATCCCTGCTGAGCCGTTCCTTTCTTCCCGCGTGAGGCGGGTCAAAACACCTTACGATCTCATATTCCGAACAGAATATGACTAAAAGACAACCTCAATGGTTGCATTGTTCACTGCGAGAAAAAAAAAGTTGACTTGGGTGAACATCTTTTAGCAAAAAGGAGTTGAAAAGAAAGAAAAAATTACCTCAAACCCTGAAGAATGAAACACTTATTCAATTTGATGACTGTTGTTGCCGTTATCGTCGGCACGATTTTGTCATCTGAAACCTATGCACAAAATCCATGTGGCGTGCCCGGCGTGGTCGTCGAAGCCTCAAACTTTATGTATGCGCCAGCAAACGTCGAAATTGAAGCAGGGCAGACTGTGGTCTGGGTCAATGTGGGCGGAACCCATGACGTCAATGGCCTCGAGAGCTCCCTTGGCGAGACTTGGGAGAATCCAGAGACTTTTTACCACGGAAGTGTATCTGGGAACATGGATGGGGTGTGCATCGGAACGACCACGTTCACAGTTCCTGGGGTTTATGATTATGACTGTAGCATTGGGAACCACGCGGCCAATGGTATGGTAGCGACAGTAACGGTCACAGAACCGGCGACACCTGCAACGGTCGCCGAAATCATCATTGACAGCCCAAACCACACCGTTTTGGAAACGGCTGTAATCGCGGCTGAATTGGACGATGATTTGAGTGGAGCGGGTCCTTTTACGGTATTTGCGCCTACTGATGCCGCATTCACAACTTTGTTAACGGCTTTGGAAATCACGGCGGAAGATTTGCTGGCGAATCCAGATTTGGCCTCCATTTTGTTGTACCATGTGGTCAGCGGAAACGTCATGAGCACAGATTTGGTAGATGGCATGTCTGCCACCACCTTGAGTGGAGAGGACGTGGTGATCAACCTCACTTCGGATGGTGTCATCATCAATGGAACAGCCATGGTCACCGTGGCAGATGTTGTTGCTGATAATGGGGTTGTTCACGTCATCGATGCGGTCTTGTTGCCGGCTCAGAACACCACATCGGTAATGGATGTCATTGCTGAAAGTGCTGTACACGAATCTCTGGAGACCGCGCTCGTTACCGCTGGATTGGATGAATTGTTGAATGGGGAAGGTCCGTTCACTGTATTTGCGCCTACAGATGATGCCCTGGCCACAGCGTTGGAGGGGTTGGGCGTCACTTTGGAGATGTTCTTGATGAGTCCAATTCTGTCAGGTGTCTTGAGCTATCATGCTGCCCAAGGCAATGTGATGAGCACAGACATCACCGATGGCATGATGGTGACCATGTTGAATGACCAAGACATCACCATTAACATCACGGCAGAAGGCGTGGTGATCAATGGCACCGCCTTGGTGACAGTTGCGGATTTGACAGCAGACAATGGCGTGGTGCATGTGATTGACGCGGTTTTGTTGCCGACGCCGCCGGAAACGTCAACCGTTGTGGACATTATCGTGGACAGCCCAGAACATACGGTTTTGGAGTTGGCTGTGATTGGCGCGGGTTTGGCCGACGACTTGAGTGGTGAAGGCCCCTTCACGGTTTTTGCGCCCACTGATGCAGCCTTTACGGCATTGCTAGAGACACTTGAAGTCACAGCAGAGGAGCTCCTGGCCAATCCCGACTTGGCGTCCATTTTGCTCTACCACGTGGCGAGCGGACAGGTGATGAGCACAGACATCACCGATGGCATGATGGTCACGACTTTGAATGGCCAGGACATTACCATCAACATCACGGCAGAAGGCGTAGTGATCAATGGCACCGCTATGGTGACAGTTGTGGATTTGACAGCAGACAATGGCGTGGTGCATGTGATTGACGCGGTCTTGTTGCCGACGCCGCCGGAAACGTCAACCGTTGTAGACATCATCGTGGACAGCCCGGACCACACGGTTTTGGAGTTGGCTGTGATTGGCGCTGGTTTGGCCGATGACTTGAGTGGTGAAGGCCCCTTCACGGTTTTTGCACCCACTGATGCAGCCTTTACGGCATTGCTGGAGGCACTTGAAGTCACGGCAGAGGAGCTCTTGGCCAATCCCGACCTGGCGTCCATTTTGCTCTACCATGTGGCGAGCGGTCAGGTCATGAGCACAGACATCACCGATGGCATGATGGTCACGACTTTGAATGGCCAAGACATCACCATCAACATCACGGCAGAAGGCGTAGTGATCAATGGCACCGCTATGGTGACAGTTGCGGATTTGACAGCAGACAATGGCGTGGTGCATGTGATTGACGCGGTCCTGTTGCCCTCTACAGGCGTGAGTGAGGCGAGCATTTCTGACGTGTCTTTGTACCCTGTACCTGCCGACGACATTTTGAACATCTCTTTGGATACCGATGCCATGGTGGCTTTTGAGATCCGTGACATCACGGGGCGATTGGTCACCAATGGCCAGTGGAATTCAGGACAGAATGTTTTGGATGTTAGCCAGTGGACACCTGGTATTTACACATTTTCGTGGGGGGGTGCAACCAACCGTTTGACGAAAGCGTTTAGTGTACGATAAGGGCAATTCTGCCTGCAAGAAACCATGAGAGCCGCCTTTCCTCCGGGAAGGGCGGCTTTTTTTGTGGGCCATTGATTTGAGCCGGTCGCCTCAGGAAGGGAGCAACTCGCTGAGTGCAACTTGCAGTGATGGGTAATCCCATTCAAAACCATCTGCTTGGAGAGCAGTGGGCACGATGCGTTGCGATGCCAGGATGGTTTGGGACATCTCTCCAAAAACACATTGCAACACCCATTGTGGGATGTGAGGCAAAAAATGAGGTCGGCCCAAGGTTTGGGCCAGGACACGGCTCAACTGGGCTTGTCGCACAGCAGCACCCTCCGGAGCCACTGCATTGTAAATGCCTTGCGCGCTTGGACAATCGATCAAATGCATGATGGCTTTCACCCAGTCGTCAATGTGGATCCAGCTTTGCCATTGTTGTCCACTGCCAATGGGACTTCCCAATCCCAATTTGTAGATGGGCAACATCCGTTCGAGCATGCCCCCTCGTGCGGACAACACCAAACCAGTTCGTACCCAGGCTGTTCGAAGGCCCAACGCCACGGCCTGGGCAGCTTCATTTTCCCATTTCACCACAACATCAGCGAGAAATCCATCGCCATGGGGCGCCGTTTCGTCCTGGGGGTCATCACCGCTTCCGTACCAGCCCACAGCGCTGCCCGCGATGAATGATTCTGGTCTGTCTTTGGGCTCCAAGTCGGCCAAAGCAACCATCAAGGTACGGGTGCTTGAAACTCGGCTGGTCAAAATGTCATGCTTCACATTCGAGGTCCAACGCTGCCCCACATTTGCACCGGCCAAATGGACAATGGCCTGGTGTCCTTTCATGTGTGCGGGATCGAGACGCGAATCCCCGGTTGGATTCCAGAGAATTTGCCTGACGGCTGATGCCACGGTATCCTCCTGTCCTGTGCTCAACTCTCGCGTGAGCCAGGCAACCTCATGGCCGCTGTTGATGAGCGCCCGTGTCAAGGTGCGTCCAAGCAAGCCAGAGCCGCCGGTGATGAGGATGGAGGGTAAGGGCATTGGCGTTTCAACATTCATGCTCGCGAATTGTTGCATAATATTGGTTATATTCGCTAAACCACAAGAAATAGTTAACAAGCATGTTGATAAACTCGTCAAAACATCGTTGCTTCCAGTCGAGAAGTTATGGCGTGTTGTTGCTTCTGGTGAGTGTGTTTTTTCAATTGCAATCCGATGCGCAAGGGGATTGCATAGATGGATTTGCAGATGGATTTCCTTGCCATCGAATGGAATACTTGGCCTTCCTTTCGGCAAGCGATTTGGGAGGCACCGCTTTGAATGATGTTTGGGGCTGGACAGATCCACTGACAAATGTGGAGTATGCTCTCGTCGGGGTTCGTCAGGGATTGAGCATTGTGGACATCAGTGATCCCATTTATCCTGTGGTCGTGGCGTTTATGGAGACTGCCACGTCTGCGAGTACATGGCGTGATGTGAAGGTGTATGCGGATCATGTCTACGTGGTTTCGGAAGCTTTTGGCCATGGAATGCAGGTGTTGGACCTGAATCTTTTGCGGGACCTTGAGGGTCCTTTTCCTGTCGATCTGGATCCCACTGCGACCGCAAATCAGTTCAGCAAGGCCCACAACGTGGTGATCAATGAATCTTCTGGAATGTTGTATGCGGTGGGGACCAATTTGGCTTCAGGGGGATTGGTCATTTATGATTTGTCGACTGATCCGTCCAACCCCATTTTGGTGGGGGATTATTCAGAAGCAGGTTATTCCCATGATGCCCAGGCTGTCATCTACAATGGACCAGATTTGGCTCACCAAGGAAAGGAAATTGTTTTCGGGGCGAATGAGGATTTTGTGGCCATCATGGATGCCACGGACCCCGCGGATGTCATCACCTTGTCAACTGCTTCATACGAAGACGTGCACTACACGCACCAATGTTGGTTGACCGAAGACCAAACCTATCTGTTGATGGGGGATGAATTGGATGAAACCTCCGAAGGATTCAACACCCGAACCCTCATTTGGGATGTTTCTGACTTGGACAATCCCATCCTGTTGGGCGAGCATTTTTCGGATCTTGCAGCCATCGATCACAATCAATACGTGGTCGGTAATCTGTTGTTCCAGTCGAACTATCGGGCTGGTTTGCGAATGCTTTCCTTGTCTGATGTCTCGGATGGTGAGCTCACAGAAATTGGATTTTTCGACACCGATCCAGCCTCCAATGCCGCGACATTCGCGGGTTCTTGGTCGAACTACCCCTTCTTTGAGTCAGGTATCATTCCGGTTACGACCATTGGCGATGGATTTTACTTGGTTCGACCTCGATTTTTAGAGGTCACAGCGGAGGCAGATTCCGTTTGTGCAACGGGCACTGTGACTGTTGAGGCGGAAGTGTTGCCAGGACTGCTGCCGCCTTTCACCTGCGAATTGTTGGGACTGCCTGATGGGGTGGTGGTGGACGGATTGCCAACTACGCTGGAAGCACCTGGGCCATTTGCTTTTTCAATCAGTGGCTTGGAAAATGCCGATGATGTCCTTCAGGTGACTTTGCGGCTGACGGCCGAAGGCAATGTTGCGGAGGAGCCGATTTTGTTCACCGTCACAACAGAGACTTTTTGGTATCGGGATTTGGATGGTGATGGGGTGGGAGATGCCAATTATTTCGAGTTTGCTTGCAACCAGCCAGACGGCTATGTGGCAGCATTCGGAGACTGCAATGACAATGAGGCCACAGTCTATCCTGGTGCACCTGAAATCTGCGACCTTTTCGACAACGATTGCGATGGCAGCCTCAATGAGGATTTGCCCTTGTTGACATTTTATGCAGATTTGGACAACGACGGATTTGGGTCACCTTACAACACCATATCCTTCTGTAGCGCCCCTATGGGATATGTGGCGAATGATTTGGATTGCAATGACAACCATCCAGAAGTTTATCCGGGGGCGCCACCGACGGCAACGGGTTATGACAACAATTGCGATGGAACCATTGATGAAAGTGAAGCGCATCCTTGTCCGGGCGATTTCAATTTCGATGGCCAAATCAGCGTGGATGATCTTTTGGTCTTCTTAACTGATTTTGGTTGCACGGTGGGTTGCGATGCCGATTTCACGGGCGACAGCAACGTCGATGTTCAAGATTTGCTCGGCTTTTTGGCCGTATTTGGCGATTCTTGTCCTGGCTGATTTCCAGGTGAATGGTCGCGTTCACTTCCGCATCAAAGAGAAGGATCCAGCGATTTGAATTTCCGATTCACCGTCAGGACTGTAAATGTCCTCCCCATCGCGTGTGGTGACTCGGAGTTCTTGATTGCCCTTGGGAATGAACAGTTCGTAATAGTACGTTCCCTCCGCAGCCTCTTCTGCAGATGGATTCCATCCTGCTGAGGTGTGAAATTGATCATTGGTATAGACCAAATCTCCCCAACGGTTGAATATGCGCACCCGACTGCCTGGCCAGCGATCCAGACCCTCCACTCGAAAGGCATCATTCAGTGCATCTCCATTCCGTGGCGTAATGACATTTGGGATGGTGATGGCACATTCAACAGTGGTAATCACGATGGTACTTGAAGCACTGTAACACGCAGGAACGGTGCTGATGTCCAGGTTGTAGAGCCCGTCACCTTCGGAGTTTGTCACAAGTTCTATAGGCGTTGCTCCAGCCACCAGTGTATCAGGCGACATGCCCCCACCACTGTCATATGTCCATATCACACTGTAGGTGGTTCCTGCGGGCGGTTCGAAATTGTTGGTCATGCCCGATGTAGCGTCAAAAACTTCGGGTTCATCTGGACAAACCTCCCAAACCAAGGGGTCTGGCCATGACCAAGGTGGCACCAAGTGGTTGAGGTACACGGTCGCACTTCCTGTTCCGAGATTGCCACATGCGTCAGCCACGGAACCCGCCACGTCAGTCATCTGCAAACTATACTCACCGCTGGCCATGATGGGCGTCAACGGGTCAACCAAAAACTCCACCGAATTGATGGTCTCCGGCAGGGGTGGGGCAAGAAGTACTTCACTGAAAAAGTGCTCTCCACCACTGGCTGCTTGAACGAGCTTGAAATCAGCAGCGTCAATGGTCGACGTCAACACATATTCGGACAGATAAACCCGGAAGGTGTCGAGACCGCAGGTGGCCTTGGTGCTGTCGATGGCAGGAGGCACATCATCATACAAACTGGCGGTGGAACCGCTGAAATCAATGCCATACCCCTCCAAGGATTGAGACCAATTCATGACGACCAGGGCAAAGGTCTGGCCGGCTTCTACGGGCAAATCAGCATTGAAAGGCGGGCCATTCAAATCGCCGGGTCCGTTGGAAGCCCCAGTTCCACCCATTGCGCTTGAAATGCCGGTCGGTCCATTTTCTCCAAACTGGCCATAGGAGTTGCAGCCGACTTCTGGTGTGGTCAATGGATTCCCCAACCCGGCACAACCCACCAAGGAGATGTTGAACAAACCCCAATCGTAATCGTCCATGGGATTGAGTGGATCAATGATGAAGCTGAGAAGGCCATCTTGTTGAACCGTGAACTGGTACCAGACACTTGCCCATTCGGCATTGTTGTTGCAATCTCCTGTGAATTCATAAACATCTCCCGTGCCCAATGCCGCCTCCTCCTCCAAGTAGTAATCATTACAAAGCAAAATGGCTCCATCGCAATCGCTGACGTTTTGCGCTTGCATGTCAAGGAAAGGGGAAAAGGAGACGAACAGAACCCCAATCAAATTCCAACAATCAATGGACAGAGGCGATGCAACTGGCTGGGACATGGTGCTGATTTTGTTGCTCTGAAAGGTATGAATTTCAATGAATTCAACAACATGGCGCTCAACAAGTTCCTTCAATAGATTCGAAGTTGTTTCGCTTGCTCCTCACACCCGCGCCAGCAAGGGTTCAATCCGGTTGTTTAGCTTCATTTTGGGCATCGCTTTGCTCTGAAAGTTCAAAGAAAAGTCCCTTTTGTGCCAGTAGATCTGCCGGTGCCCCTTGTTCTACCACTTGACCGCCATCCAATACCACGACTTCATCTGCATGACGAATCGATGAGATGCGATGGGATACAATGAGCACAGCAGGATTGCCACTCTGGTTGGCAATCGCCTCCAAGATGTGCTCTTCTGTCTCCGTATCCACAGCAGAGAGGCAATCGTCAAGAATGAGAAATTGGGGTTTTCGTATCAAAGCACGCGCAATGGAAATTCTTTGTTTTTGACCCCCGGATAAATTCACCCCACGTTCCCCGAGCAAGGTGGCATATCCCTTCGGAAATCCTTCAATGTTGTGTGCAACGTGCGCATCCGTGGCTGCCTGCTTGATTTGGTTTTCCAATTCGCTCGCATTCGACAGGGCCAAACCAAAGGCAATGTTCTCCCCAATTTCGTCCGAAAACAGAAAGACCTCTTGAGGGACATAACCTGTCATGGATCGAAAAGCCTCCAAATCCCAATTGATGAGAGGGTCTCCCTGAAGTCGGATTTCCCCTGAAGTTGGATCAAAAACGCGCATGGCCAACTGGGCCACGGTCGATTTTCCGCTGCCTGTTCGTCCGGTGATGGCCACAGTTTTGCCAGGTCGGAGTTCGAAGGAGAGGTCACGAATGGCTTCAATGCCTGTTTCGGGGTAGACGTAACCCACCTGGTCAAACACCATGTGGGCAGGGGCTTCATGGCCCTTTGTTCGTGATCCGCTGAGAACATTGGGCTCGGCAAGCATGAAGTCGTTGATTCGGTTCATAGATGCCTCGGCTTTTTGCACCAGGGAAGTCACCCAGCCGACAGAAGCAAAGGGCCAAGTCAACAGATTCACATAAAATACAAATTGAAAAATGTGGCCCAATTCCAGAGCTCCATCAATCACTCGCAGGCCTCCAATGTAAATGGTGAGGATGGTACTGAGACCCACCAAGAGCACGATGATGGGCATGAACATGGCCTCGATTTTGACCAGCCGCAACCGTTCAGTCTTGTACATGTCCGAGGCCTGTGTAAACCGCAAGGCAGCATCCGCCTCCCTGTGAAATGATTGCAAAATGCGGATGCCTCCGATGTGTTGCTGAACAAATGTGGAAATCGCGGATTGTCGCTCTTGGACCTCTGTGGATTGTTCGTGAATCCGCGAACTGACCCTGTAGATGGCCAATGACATCAAAGGCAAGGGCAGCAAAACAAACAAGGTCAGTTCCACGTCGATGTACAACATCGTGGAAACGGTCAGCGCAATCAGTGCAGCCAAGTTCAAAGTGTACATCACTGCAGGTCCCAGGTACATGCGGACTTGGGACACGTCTTCACTGATGCGATTCATCAAATCCCCGGTGTCGTTCTGTTTGTAAAATCCGGAATCGAGGATTTGGTATTTGTCAAAAATCCGCGCCTTCAGATCAAACTCAATGTGCCGGCTCATCACAATGATGGTTTGGCGCGTGAAGAACAAAAAAAGTCCTTTGACGAGGTAAACCAGAACATAGAGTCCCGCCTGCAGAATGGCCACGGCCATCACCCAGCGGACCACAGTGTCCCGAGACCCCCAGCCGGATTCGGGAAGCCACGCATCCTCGCCCCCTGTCCACGCCGCCAGGCGCTGCAGGGATTTGGGCAAAGAAATGGGTTCAGACTCGGCTTGGAAGACCTCAGATTGCGGCGTGCCTTCTCTCAGCGGTGCCAGGACGTTGTTCTCAACATCTCGCAGGACGTTGACACCCTCTCCAATCAATGCCGGAGCGTAAACTGCAAAAACATTGGTCAGCAGAATGAACAGCACGCCTCCAGCGAAATGCCATTTGTATTTCCAGAAATACGGATTCAGCGACCAGAGTGCTCTCATTCGGGGGCCTTTATATGCAGGGGCAAGTTACAACTGCTCATCAAGGGGATTAGAATTCGAAATTCCAACTGATACTGGGCAAGATGGGAAACAATGAAACCTGCTGAGCTGACAATTGGAATCCCCCATCGGACAAGCTGCCGTCCGCCTCAAAATAAATGAAGTAAGGGTTGAGCCGGCTGTACAAATTGTAGATGCTGAATCGCCATTCGCTGTTTTTTTTACCCTGCAAGGTGGCGCCGACGTCTGCTCGGTGGTATGGGGCCATGCGGTATCCATTTCGCTCCCCATAGACCTCCACAACGCGGCCTTCGAAAAGAAAACGGCTGGTGGGCAGCGTGATGGAATTGCCCGTCGCATAAACGAAAGTTCCCGAAACCCGCCATTTTGGGTTGACCCGCCAATCCAAAACGAGACTCAAGTCATGCCTTCGATCGAATCGGGCGGGGAAGGTCTGTCCGTTGTTGAGCTCGTCGAATTGGCGTTCCGTTTTCGACCAAGTGTAGCCCACCCAACCGGTCAGTCGGCCACGCTTGCGTTTGACGAATGATTCCACCCCATATGACCAGCCCCGTCCCACGACCAAATTGTTGTCCACATTGGTGCCAATGTTGTCCTCTGGTCGGATGTTTTCCCGATATGCGGGCAATCCTTCGAGGGTCTTTCCATATCCTTCCAAGGAGAAAGACCAGCCTCCATTGCCAGGCTTTTGTGCGGGCAATTCCCAAAAGGCACCCAAGCTCCACTGCTCACCTTGTTGGGGGGCGAGGCGCTCCGTGCTGGGGAGCCAAATGTCGGCCGGTAGGGAAGTTGCGGAAAGGGAAACCAAGTGGATGTACTGCAAATTCCGGCTCCACCCCGCTTTGATGCTTGAACGTGGTCCAGTCGTCATGCGCAGTGCCAAGCGTGGCTCGATCCCGCCATGCGTACCAATCCGCTCACCTCGGGCGTAGACGATAGAATCTTGAGCGCCGGGGATGCCGAGGTCATCGGGTTCAAATCGCACGAATGGACCGATGTGTCGGAATTGGGAGGCTCGCAACCCGGCTTCAACGCGAAACCGTTCGGAAAGATCCCAACCATCGGCAAAGAAAGCCGACAATTCGTGGCTGATGGAGCGCTCAGAAGTGCCTGTGTTGAAATTGACTTGATTGCTGGAAGCGGAGAAATCCGTCGGCACGAAGTCATGCCGGATGCCTTCAACACCCATTTGGAAGGTGTGCCGGCGATCGGAGCTGTAAGCGGTGAACAGCAGCTTGCCACCCCAATCGTTCACACCACTTTCAAAACCAAAGCGGAAATCTTCCTGGCCTGCAGCGAAGGAAAAATTGTAGGCCGTGCGGCTGAGTGAAGCGGTCATGAATATTTGGTCACTGAAGAGGTGGCGCCAATTCAAACTCGCGATGTCATTTCCCCAGGGTATTTCTGTGTCAAATCCGGCCTGAGCACTGTTGAAGTTGAAAATGTCGCGGCCATGGTAGGCAGATAGGCTGATTTGGTCAGCATCCGATAGCTTCCATTCCAAACGTCCATTGAAATCTTGAAAGAAATACCGGGTCCCTGCAAAAGCCCCATTTTTCAAGAAGGGATTCAACAGGACATCTAAGTAGGTGCGTCGACCACTGAGCAGGATGCTGATTTCGCCTGGGACAATGGGGCCTTCCACGGTCATTCGAGAGCTGATGAGCCCCAAACCACCGCGGATTTTCCAGCGGTTGAAATCACCAGTGCGTTGCCCGATGGACAAAACCGAGGAGATTCGTCCTCCATATTGCGCGGGCATGGCACCTTTGATCAAATCAACCTTTTCCAAGGCGTCTGCATTGAATACGCTGAAAAAACCAAGCAGATGACTGGCGTTGTAGACAACTGCGTTGTCGAGAAGCAAGAGGTTTTGGTCTGGTCCACCACCGCGCACATAAAAACCGGTGTTTCCCTCTCCCGCGCTTTGTACCCCGGGCAACAGTTGAAGCACCTTGAGGGGGTCCACTTCACCGAGCAAGGCGGGGAGCGTTTCCATGGCTTCCACAGCGAGTGTTTCACGCCCCATGGTGGTTCCAGTGAGGTGCTCGCCGGCTGCCGCAGAAACTTCAGCAGCCTGGTCAATCAAGACCACATCGGACGCCAATTCAATGGTGCCGAGGTCGGCTTTTCCATTTACAGGCACCACAATGGTTTTGTAACCAATGAATTGGAAGGACAAGCTGTCACAATCATAGGGATAGACGAAACGGCCGGTGCCATCGGTCATGACCCCTTGTTGGGTTTCCAAATCCACGACATTCGCCCCTGCAATGGGTTGTCTCGATATGCTTTCGACCACGGTTCCTGAGACTTGGGACCAAATCATGGCAGGCCAGAATGCCCATGAACACAGAAGCCATTTGAAGCCGTCCCCAATTCCCATTGTTCTCGTGTTACTTTCGTCCTTGTGAATAGAAGTGCAAATTTCGGAAGGATGTTTCACGCCGGGTTGTTTTTTTTGCTCGTCTTCGGATTGGGTTGCAGCCCGAGTACGGACTGGGATGATCCGCGGGTTTTTCGATACAATGAAAGCACGGGATTGCTGTCCTTAGATCCCGCGCAGGCACGAAGCCTTGAGCCCATTTGGGTGGTGGACCAAATCTTCGATGGACTCACCCAACTGGATTCCAATCTGGAAGTTCAACCATGCATCGCGACGGATTGGGTGGTGGACTCCACTGGAACCGTCTATACATTTGCTCTGCGCGATGACGTCCATTTTCCGTCAGTGTCTGAAATCCCAGGTTTAGCCCAGGGTCGAAAGGTGGTTGCTCAGGATGTGGAGTTCAGTCTGAATCGCTTGCTGGATTCGGAAATCGCATCTGCTGGAGGGTGGATTTTGGAACCGCTCGAAAAGGGACGAACCGATGGGGGGATTGAGGTCCTTGATGAGCAACACATCCGGTTTCATCTGACTACGGCGTTTCCTGCTTTTCCAGGTCTGCTGAGTACGGTGTATGCGAGTGTGGTTCCGAGAGAGGCCGTTGCCCATTATGGATTGGATTTCCGGCGCAATCCAGTGGGAACAGGTCCGTTCAAATTGGCATGGTGGGAGGAAGATGTGGCCATGGTGTTGCATCGAAATGGTCAATATTGGGAAAACGATTCCGTTGGAGTCCCACTGCCGTATTTGGAAGCGATTCACATCGATTTTGTCCGAGATGCTGGGGCCGAAGCGGCCGGATTGAAAATGGGGAAGTATGACTTTGTCAGTGGCCTTCATGCGGCTTATATGGAAGACTTTTTGACGTCTACCGGGTCGTTGAATCCTGCATATCATGATTCATTTCGAATGTTGACAACGCCGTATTTGAAGACGGATTACATCGGTTTGAATGTGGATGCCTCTCTTCCGGCCAATTCCAATTCTCCCGTTCTCGACGTTCGGGTCAGGAAGGCATTGTCTTTGGCGCTTGATCGGCAAGCTATGGCCACTCATTTGAAACGTGGAACGGTCGTGCCCACAGATCGATTTACCCCTCCTGCATTGGTGGGGAGAAGCGAGCCGTTGCCAGTGGCGGAGTCTTTGCAGCAAGCGAAGACTTTGCTCGCTCAATCGGGTTATCCCGAAGGTGTGGGTTGGCCTGAAAATTTGAAACTGCTGACCACGTCTGAGCATGCAGATTTGTGTGCTGCCTTGCAGCACCGTTGGTTGCAATTGGGCGTAAACATCGGCATTGAAGTGGTGCCACCCGGTGTGCATCGGGAATCTGTTTCAGCAGGTGAGGCTCCGATGTTTCGAAAAACGTGGTTGGGTGATTACCCCGATGCGGAGAATTTTTTGGCCCTCTTTGTTTCGACCAACGCGGCTCCTTCGGGACCAAATTATTCAAGGTTCCAAGATTCGCTTTATGATCAAGGTTATGGCACTGCAGTTGCTGAGGTGGATGTCACCGTGAGACAACAGCTGTATGCGGAGCTGGACGCATCCATCCATGACCAAATGCCAGTGATTCCGCTTTTCCATGACCAAGTCATTCACTTCGTTCGACACAACATTGAGAATTGGTCGATGAATGGCGTGAATCGACTCGACTTGCGACGGGTGCGAAAGTCCAGGCCCAATGTTCCGCAATGAATTGGCAAATATTTCTTAAATTCAAGCATGAGTTTTCATTGGCTAAAATCAGTCGCTGCAGATCGTTTCGATGATGAATTTGTTGTGGCACAGTTGACCACCGGCTTGTACTTCAGCATCCGCGGATCCATTGTTGAACTTTTGGATGCGCTTCCATTCTCTGATTTCGATGCGGCACTGTCCGCATGGCAGAGCCGGACAGGTGCTGGGCAGGAGGAGAAGGAGCAAGTGAAAACCTTGTGGCAGGAATTGCTTCAGGAAGACCTCGTGGCTTCAAGTATCGACGTGGAGGCGCCAGCGGCAGGAATGAGCGATTTCGTCCTTCGGAAGCGAATGCCTTCGGAGATGTCGAGATATGGTGACATGCAGGATTTGTTGGCATTGGACATCATTCATGAGGTGGATGAACAGGGTTGGCCCGAAGAAGGACAAATCCGGCCAGCAACCGAATTGGCTTCGGATGACAAGGGGGCCAGTTCAAAATGACCGAATCTGATTTTCATGCGTTTTTCGATGCGGCACTTCACGCCATGTCGGAGGGAAATGATGTCCAGCCTCGGATGGTTTTTCGGTTGGGAAATCAAGTTCTCGCAGTCCATTGCCACTCGGATGAGTTGTGGGCACGCCTTTCGCCGGCGATTTCACATTGGGAAGAATCTGAATGGAACGCTGGGGTAGATGCAGCGCCAGACTTCGTGATTTGGGCTGGCACCCACGCCAGCATGTCTGCTCCCCTCCAAGCCCCCAACTGGTTGAACACCAAATTCACAGAAGCTGGTGTTCCATTGGATTCGGATGGAAAGCCCGTGCGGTTTGATCTGCGATTCCAGCCTTGGCAGCGGATGATTCATGCGCATCGAGATGGTGTGGGTTTGTTTTGGGTGGCCCATCTTGACGATTTGCCTTGGTGGGAAGCGACATTCCCCTTTCGCATCTTGTTGCATTGGTGGAGTCGCGGAACCACCTTTCAATTGATGCATGCAGCAGCTGTCTCTGCTGATTCCGAGTCGGCATGGCTGATTCCTGGCCCGAGTGGCAGCGGAAAGTCCACCACCGTTGTGAGCCTGCTGGAATCTGGTTATCCGTCTCAGGGAGACGATTATGTTCTGGTGGACACCGGTGAGAACTCCTCAGTCTATCCATTGTACAATTCAATCAAGTTGACCTGGGAAGCGGTATCGGCCTATTTTGATCATTTGCGACCGAAGTTGCGTTTGCCATCTCCTGATGCCAAGGCCTTGACCCGCTTGACCGATTTGGGTGCATTGGCCGGCCCCATGCGGTTGAAAGGCGTTTTGGTTCCGGCGTTGCCCGAGGCGGACATGGAAGAAGGGCATTTGCTGCCTTTTGAATCCATCAATGCGGGGGAAGCCTTGTTGGCCATTGCACCGACAACATTGCACCATTTGCCCGAGGGGCGGTCGGAAAGTTGGTCCAAAATTTCGCAGTTGTTGCGCCGTCTTCCTGTTTACAAATGGCGACTGTCTCATGCACTCCGACGCAATGTTTGGCGGTTTCCATTGGCAGCTGCCGACCGTGTGATGCGGGTAGCCGTTGTGATGCCTGCATACAACCCTGGACCGGAAATATTTCGCGCTTGGGAATCGCTGCGCAGTCAGGATTGGACCCGAGCTGCGATGCGGTTGATGTTGGTTGATGATGCCAGTACCGACGCGGAGTCGGTGAACAGAATGCGCAAGTTGGAATCCGATTATCCACGGCATGTGATGTACATCCGCCTTCCAGAAAACAAGGGGCCTGCGGCAGCGAGAAATGCAGGCCTTGCGAGAGCCCGGATGGAAAATGCGGATTGGGTTGCTTTCTGTGACCATGACGACGAATGGCCTGAGGACAAATGGTTGCAGCAAGCTTCACACGCTTTTCGGCATCCACATTTGCAAGTTGTGGGGGGCTTGGTCAAATACCATGTGGCAGCGGGTTTGGAGGATCCCATTGACAAATATTTGGATGATGAAAAACACGTGAGTCACGTGCATTTGGGTGCCATTTTGGTTCGCATCGAGACGTTTGAGCAGGTGGGTGTGTTTGATGAGGAGATGCGCTTCAGTGAGGATTTTGATTGGTGGAATCGGGTCCGTGAGGCGAATATTCCTTACCAAATTTTGCATCAGACCACGCTTCATTATCATTTTCACGGATCGAACTCGGTGGCCGGCAAAAGTGCCGAATCCCTCGGGGTTCTGGACGCATTGGCCCGTTCCATCAAGCGTCGACGCGAGACAGAAAGTGGTCAAGCGCCCAAAATGTTGTCATCCCTCAGAGATGAGGACCGCGCCTGGCAGTTCGATGTTGTGGTTCCGGTATATAATGGCCTCGAATTTCTACCTGTTCTCTTGGATTGCATCGCCAACCAGACCCTGAAACCGCAAGTTGTTTGTTTTGTCAATGATGCGTCCACGGATGCCTCTGGTGCTTGGTTGGATGCTCATGTTCCTGATGCTTTGGGCGAGGCGGGAATGGTCATTCATTTGGAGAAGAATTTGGGTGTGGCGGGTGCGAGAAATGTCGGTTGGAAGGCATGCACGAGCCCATGGGTTGCCCTGTTGGATCAAGATGATTGTTGGTTGCCAGATAAGATGAAGGCACAAATGGAACATTTGAAATCCAACCCGCAAGCCCATTGGTCTACGGTTTGGTGCCGGCCTGTTTTGGCCCCAGGTTTTCAATGGCCTAAGGATTGGTCGCCGTCGATGAAAGTACCCCACAAATGCAATGTGCCCAGCGGTTGGGTGGTTTCCCGAACAGCTCTGCATGCATTGAATGGATTTGACGAGTCATACCGTTTGGGGGATGACACGGAAATTGCAGGGCGTTTGCAAGACCGCTTTGGGGTGGTAAGCGTGTGTCAATCGGTTCTTGTGGAGCGTCATTTTGGTCCGCACAACAACAGCCATAACAAAGAGCCGATGAAGTTGGAAATGATGAGCATCCTTCGAGACAGGATTCAACGAAAGAAGGTTGGCCCACTCCATACAAGGCATCTCGTCTATGTGGTGATCACAGCATACAATTCTGAACGATTTCTGGATGAAACAATGCGAGCCATTGAAAATCAAACGCATCGGGATTGGGTGGGATGCATTGTGAATGATGGCAGCCAAGACCGAACACTGGACATAGCACGGGCCCACGCTGAGTCGGATTTGCGCTGGCGGGTTTTGGACCAGAAAAATGGTGGCGCGCCTTCGGCCATCAACTTGGCCTTGTCCAAAATGCCAAGTGATGTTCATTCGGTTGCTTTTTGTGATCACGATGATTTTTGGCTCCCCACCCGATTGGAAGCCCAAGTGAGGCTAAAAAAGACCAGCTCACCCAAGGAAATGTGGTGCATCGGAAGCCTCGTGGAAGAATTTGAGGATTTCCATGAATCGGGTCTTGCACGGCATCGGGCACGCCCTGGGAATCACCGGGCGTTGTTGCGATCGAACGCACTCATGAGTCTGGCCTTGGTGAATCGCCTTGGAGCGATGGATTTGGATCAGCGGTTTGCAGATTTCATTGAATGGATTGCGCCCGCCATGCGTCAAGGCCTCGTTTTCGAGTATATCGATGAGGTCTTGGTTCGCAGGCGAATTCACGAAAACAACATGACTGCAGAGGTCAATCATCAGGCTTACTTGAACACGATTCATCGGCATCTGCGCTCAGGTCGGCAAACAGACAATTCTTCGGATGCGCCCAAATGAATTTGGACGAACAATTTCACCAGTTGATTCGGGGTTTGTTGTCCGAAGACCCTGCTTTGATGGAGCGACACATTCGGTCGTGGTCGAGGGAGGTGGACATGTCCGACTTGGACCCCCGCATTGTTCGCATGATGCCAGCGATCCAAGAAATCCTTCAGCGTAACCTTTTGCCCATACCGTTCCCGGGTCATGTGCGAAAATATGAGCGTTACTGGTGGTTGAACCAGCGTTGGCTTGAAAGAAGCATTCGACCTGTTGTGCAGTTGATGTTGGACGCTGGCCTGTCCGTGGTGGCTTTGAAAGGATTGGCTGTGCAAGCACAGTTGCCAAATCCTGGCTTGAGAACCATGTCAGATGTGGATTTGTGGTTGCCTTTGGACCAATCCCACCAAGCCTTTGACATTTTGTTCCAGGCCGGATTTGAAGTGGACGCATCGGCCATGGCCTTGTGGTCCAATCACCCAAACCGCTATCAAGAAACCCACCATGCGCTTCCGTTCCGTCATCCTCAGTGGAACGCCTCGGTGGACATCCATTGGCGTTTGGGTGGATTGATTTCCCGAAAACGGAGTCGAATCTGGTGGCAACAAACGCGAGAGAATCCAAGTTCAGTACCGGGCTGGCCTGCTGGAATGTGGGCCATGTCTGGCATTCCCTTGGTTCACACGGTCGTGGCCAATGGCTACATGGATGTCTGGTCCTCAGGCATGTGGTTGCTGGACATCCAGAAACTCACTTCTCAATGGTCACCCCGTGAGTGGTTGCAATTGCGGGCTGTTTTTGAGGATGACGGCAGGTTGTTCATGTGGAATTGGGCCATCCAGTCCCTATTGGCATTCGGATGTCGGCTCCCTGCACAGGTGGTATGGGTGGGCGGGTCGGGACCTGAAAGGCGTTGGCGAAGAATGGTCTATCGCAACCACTGGGAATCTGAGGCTCGCGGGGTTTTGTCATGGACTGGGGTTCGCCCGATTCGTACTGCGATTCGCATGACACGATTGCATGCCCGGGGGGAAAATGTCATGGGACAACTTCGCATGTTCTGGGCCAGTTATTGGACGCCATGGGATTTGGGCACCTGAACCGGATTTTCATCCTGACTTTGCGACCTTGCAGGCAGCATGTTGAAAATTGACACTCACACCCACATTCTGCCGCGCAAAATGCCGCGGTGGACAGAAAAGTTTGGCTACGGTCAATTCATTCATTTGGAGCCCAGCAACCGTCCGGGTTATGCACGGATGATGCAGGGTGACAAGTTTTTCCGCGAGATTGCCTCCAATTGTTGGGATGCCCGAGAACGCATCGAAGAATATGCAACACACGGTACGCAAGTCCAGGTGGTGTGTACAATTCCAGTCATGTTCAGTTATGACGCCAATCCGGCAGATGCTTTGGTGTTGGGTCAATTTTTGAATGACCACCTCACGGATTTGGCCAAAGAGCACCCCAAACACTATGTGGCTCTGGCGACGGTTCCGATGCAGGATCCTGACTTGGCGATTCGAGAGCTCGAGCGGGTTCACAGCCATGGACACCGCGGCGTTCAAATCGGTTCGAACATCAATGGGCTGAACCTGTCGGAGCCTCGATTTTTTGAGTTTTTTGGAGCTTGTGAACGGTTGGGAATGGCCGTCATGGTGCATCCATGGGAAATGATGGGGCGTCAGGAAATGGAGAAATATTGGCTTCCATGGCTTGTGGGCATGCCTGCTGAAACCTCCAGGGCGGCTTGTTCCATGATTTTTGGTGGGGTGTTGGAACGGCTACCCGGCTTGCGGGTGATGTTCAGTCATGCAGGCGGATCTTTTTTGCCCACCTTGGGGCGGGTTGAGCATGGGTTCAATTGTCGGCCGGATTTGGTGGCCATTGACAATTCGGTCAACCCGCGTGAATACTTGGGCAAATTTTGGATTGACAGCATTACACATGACCCCGATTTGCTTGCGTATGTCATGAAGATTCAAGGGAGTGACAAAATTTGTCTGGGCAGTGATTATCCTTTTCCGTTGGGTGACCTGGACATTGGCGCCTACATTGCAGAAATGGATTTGCCTGAAAGCACCGTGGAGGACATCTACCACAATGCCGCTTTGGATTGGTTGGGTTTGCCCAAATCTCATTTTGACCTTTGAGTCATGTGGCATGCAACCTCAAAGCCCTTGAATTCGTTTTTCAATTGAACCGGAACACTGCCAGAACCCGACTAGAAGCGCATGATGGAGGACGAACTTCTCGAACTCATTCAGATTTGTAAACTGGGCAATCGTCGCGGTCAAACCCGGCTTTATGAGCGTTTCAGTTCCATGTTGTACGCCGTTGCGCTTCGCTACACCAATACCCAAGTGGACGCCACAGATGTCATGCAAGAGGCTTGGGTCAAGATTTTTAAAAATCTGGATAGTTTCACGGAGCACAACAGTTTTGAAGGTTGGATGCGTCGCATTGTAATCAACACAGCGATTACGCATTATCGCAAGAACCTCAAACACATCCGTCATGCAGATATTGACGAGGTGTATGCAACCCCTGCGGACTTGGATGCGTTCAAGGATAGTGATTTCACTGCAGAAGAGTTGATGCAAGCGATTGCTGAACTCCCGAAAGGATACGGAATGGTTTTTCAGATGTACATCATTGAAGGATACAAACACAAGGAGATTGCAGAGATGTTGGGCATTGACCTCAACACCTCGAAAAGTCAGCTGTCGCGAGCTCGTCGTTACTTGCAAGACGTGCTGCAGCGGATGTCGCTTCGGGCGCAGCCGCAATTCATTCCTGAAACAGGTGATGCGGCTTTGGAACACAAGAAGAAAGGTGAACAATGAATTCTTTTGAGCAGAAATTGGCAGAGACCTTGCGGTCTCATGAGGTGAATCCACCAAAAGGGTTGGAGCAGTCTGTTTTTGAGTCCTTGGATACCCAAGTGGTGGGAGGAAGGCATGGGTTCAATCACTGGAGGTGGGCTCTGGCAACCGTTTTGATTTTGGGTATGGCATTGGGCATCTACACCGGATCCATGGATGCACCTGAATCGCGCGTGCTGGACGACCCTCAGCCACCAGGGATGGAACCTCCCTCTGCAGCGGAGTCCACCCCGGATTTGAAGGAAGAGGCTTTCGCCGACGAGCATGATTTTCCATTGGAGACTGTGACGGCAGGGCCTGAAGTGAAGTCTGTGCAATCAAAACCTCCCAGCGATGCCCAGAATTTGGCTGGGATGGCTTCTTCCGAACCGGAGCCTTTGAAGCCCATGGAACCAAATGTTTCGGAACTGCATCCCCATTTGGTCATGGAAATTGAGGAGGATGAAATCAAACCGGCTGAACTTCAACAACCATCGGAGGGCGTGTGGCGAATGGATGCGCGCATCATCATTGAAGATTGATTTGATTAAGTGCCATGAGACCACAGCGGAGCACCTTAAGATTGGTTTTCGTTTTGTGGTTGGTTGCAATGGGCCCCGATTTGTTGACAGCTGCTTCTGGTCTTGAAAGCGAAGAGACAGCCATGGACTCGATCATTCTCGATGGGATTCCAATTTCCATTGAGGGCCAGGTGATTTTTGATACGTTGGAAACCTTTCGGAAAGGGAGAAATGGTGAAGATGCTTGGACACTTCAAGGGCAAGGTGCATCGGTGTGGCGGTGCGGACCCGTGCAAGAATCCGGATTCATGCATTTGGAAGAAGTGCTTCAAAGGGCAGCAGGCCAATCATGGACAGGGATGTCTTCTGGTCGCCTGAATGAATTGGGATGGACCTTGGAAGCTTCGGGGCGGTCTGTGTGGTCACCATGGCCATCAGCTGCCTTGAGGCCGGTGATTGGATTGGCCCTGAGCAAGGGAGCTGCCATGGATCAACTGGCGAGCATTGACTCAGGTGATTCCATTGTGGGTTGGATCCCTCGCTCCGCGGATGCCGTGGATGCCATCACGTTTGAACGCTATCCCCTAGGCGTTGAATTGGACACATTGACCTTCGCGGTGGAACGGAATTGGCGGGCTGCGGCTCTGGGAGGCTTTGAATGGTGCTGGTCCATCGGAAAAAGGAGCTCAAGTGAGGTTCGTCTGGGAGCAGGGGCAGTGTTTTGGTTGAATCCCGCTTGTTGGTCCATCACCTCTTTGGGTGCGGTGGATTTGGAACGGGAAGGTTTGGCCCATCGGGTTCAGACAAAGATGAATCAGTGGTCCACATGGGTGGGCGTTTCATATGCCCAAGCAGCTATTCAGCAACGTGCTTGGAGAAAGCAGCCCAAAGGCAAGGGAACCTTGGCGGATCGACTGGGCTGGCAAATGAGTTTGAGGTGGTGGCCAGAGGGATTCTGGATCGGTGCAGGACTGAGCGTCAAAATGCCATCCAGCAGAAATTGAGGTTTTTTGGCATGATTGTAAGACAACATTTTTCACCTCTTCAACGTCTTCTTTATGTGCGAGCGCAAAACTTTGTGAGCAGCACGAAGAAGATTTGGTTCAAGTTGTTTTGGTTAAGGTGCGGGGATTCCGAACGCGGGGTCCCCGCATTATTTTTTGTAAATTCCACGAAATGAAGAAAGGCATTCAAACCTCCTTTGCGCCTGCGGGAGCGCAGCTCCTGGTGTCATTTGTGGCTCTGTGCTGCTGGGGAATCCACCCCATGAGCAGTCAATCCATTTTGAATGGGAGCTTTGAGCAAATGGATGCGCCTCCGAACAACTCGGGTCAATGGTCTCTCGTTCAGCATTGGACCAATGCAGGCAGTGCCACTGCAGATCCGGATGCATATCACTTGGATGGCAGTTTGGGTGGAGATTTACCTGAGACACCCGTGGCGATGGTTCAACCTTATCATGCGCGCGGCGTCATGGGAATTCGTGCTTGTGGCCTGCCTGGCACCAATGAACGCGAATATTTGCGCGGGCAGTTCTCGGAACCCTTGCAGCCGGGCATGCGTTATGCATTTTCCTTTTTCATCACCAATGGCGAGCTGACTCCATTGTCGCAGGCGGGTTTGGGGGCATCGGGATTGGGCATTGCCTTTTCCAATGGGGTGGAACAACAAATCGCCGGAATGCCCTTGACGGTTGATCCCACATTCCGCATGTCCAGCATTCTCTATGATGAGGGATGGCGTGAAATCGAATTTGTTTTTACGGCGGTTCAACAATGGACCCATTTCACCTTTGGTATGTTCGGTTCTGATGACTGGGTCAACATCGAATATCGTTCGGGAACCAACCCGCAATTTGCTTACTACTTTGTGGATCGTTTCGGAATTCAAGAAGCGCCCCAAGACATGGAATCGGCCCAAGATGAGGGAAAGGGACCGGCGGAGGAATCGGATAGACCAAGCGATGGTGTCGCAGGCGCTGGGTGGTTTGTGCCCAACGCATTCACCCCGAACCACGATGGGGAGAATGACCGTTTTTTGCCAGTTGTAGAAGAAGATGTCGAAGTCAAACAATTTGATGTCTACAATCGGTGGGGCCAGGTGGTTTGGAGCTGGCATCCTGGGGAATTGGGTTGGAATGGCATGATGGCTGGCGGATCCGTGCGTGCCGAAATGGGGGTATACATCTGGAAAATGGTTTTGAAAAAACCCGGAAGCCGCCCCATAGAGCAATCGGGCCAGCTGACTTTGATTCGTTGAGATCATCAGGGGAGCGCTATTTTTGCAGCATGAAATGGGAGGCCCATGATGCCCGGAAAGTGCATCCAGCGGGAACGACGATGGGAGATCATCTGCGGGATGCTCCATCGGTCTGCGCTTTGAGAAGGGATCAACCCAGTTTTTCTTCCTTGCGTGGCGGCGACCGATTGCCAGTTCATGGGGCTCGTCGACACGCTGTGGCAGAAGTGATTCAAACCCAATATGGCCAATCAGGATGTGCAATACCTGCGTCTCTGGAAGCCTTCCGTGATGGCGCTTCCGTCATCACGACAGGACATCAATTGGTGTTGGCTGGTGGTCCGGCCTTCTTTCATTACAAAATTTGGACGGCCATTCGTCTCGCAGGTCAATTGGGTGGAGCCATTCCTGTATTTTGGTTGGCATCAGAGGATCATGATTTCCAGGAAATTGCCACCATACCGGGATCACCGTCGTTTCATTTGGACCCTTCGGTGAGCCTGCCTAACCAGGCGGTGGGCCGTTTGGTTGTTTCAGAAGGCTGGCGAGATGACTTGCTTGAATGGGCAAGGGCTTCGAATTGGAGAGCGGATGAGGTGGAGGTGTTGGGTGAAGCTTATGCTGCAGGATTGACACTGGCGCATGCGGTTCGTCGTTGGGTTCATGCGCTATATGGCAGCCATGGCGTTTTGGTGGTCGATGGAGATGATGCCGCTTTAAAAGACTTGGCCGCGCCCATTTTTCATTTGGAATTGTTGGACCAAAAACTCACCGAATGGATAGGGCGGAGCACCGAAAAGATGAAATCCGCCGGTTATGCACCCCCAGTTCACCTGCGGGATTGTCAATTGTTTTCACTGACCGGCCCTGAGGGCATTCGAAATCGGGTGAACGCGGCAGATGTGGATTTCCAGGCCCCATTGGCCAGCTACAGCCCCAATGCCTTGATGCGTCCATTGTATCAAGAATTCTTGCTGCAAAGCACCGCTGTCGTGGGGGGCGCGACTGAATGTGCTTATTGGTTGCAGTTGACGAAAGCATTTGATGAGCTCGACGGCGTGGACATGCCGGTGGTGTGGCTGCGCGATGGTTTCACATTGACCTCTGCGCGCCATGATCAGTCTCTTGAAAATGCTGGAGAGCCTCCTTGGATTCCGGGAGGAGATTCCCGAGGTGGGGCTGAGGATGACTTGGTGGGAAGATGGTTGAACCAGCGTTTGGCCCTAGCCATTCCATCAGAAAACGTACAACGGCCATTTGAAGATTTGAGGGATGCCTTGGTGGAACAAGTGAAAAGCGTGGATGCATCACTTGAAGGAGCGGCAATGGCTACGGTGGTGAAGATGCGAGCTGAATGGAAGCGGATGGAAAAGAAATTGAAACGGACCATTCGCATGCAACAAACCGAGGAATTGTCAGCTTATCTCGCGGCTTGGGATTTCCTAGAACCCAAAGGAATCGCACAAGAAAGAACGCGCAACTTTCACCAAATGCTTGCTCACTTGGAACCCAATGCATCTGCGTCTGAAATGTTGGAGAGGTACTTGTCAGCGTCCTCTGATTCAGAAGGTCCCATTTGGTGGAAGGTATCTTGGCCTGTCCGTGTGGCGTCAACGAGGTGAATCGGAGGCCAAAAACCGCTGCAAAATGATGGCGGCTGCAACCTTGTCCATTTCGCCTTTTTGCGCACGCTTTTTTTTCGGCATGCCGCCCATCACCATGGCCATCCGAGCTTCACGGCTCGTATTTTGTTCATCGATTAAGACCAACTTGCGACCGGGGAAAGTTTTTTTGAGTTTGTCGATCCATTGCTCCACGAGGGGTGTGCTGTCTGCCGAGGGACCGGGGTGGCCCAAGACCAGTCCAGCACAAGGCTCTTGTGCAATGAGCGATTTTAACCGTTCAATGAGTTGTGATGTGGTAACGGTTTCCAGTGGACTCGCGATGATGCCTTCACGGTCCGTGACTGCGATGCCAGTTCGGGTTTGGCCCAAATCCAATCCTATCCATCTCGCCATGATGACCGCAAAGCTAACCCGTATCTTCGCGACATGAGTGATCCGCGCCGTGTCCTGTTCATTCAAACCGCCTTCATCGGAGATGCGGTGTTGATGTCTTCGGCCATTCGGAGTTGGAAGCAGAAGCACCCTGAAACGATTTGCGAGGTTGTGGTCAGGAAGGGCAATGAGTCCTTGTACATGACCCATCCCGAAGTGGATGAAGTCTGGGTGTGGGACAAATCCAAAAAGGGTCGCAATCGGCGCCTTGTCGCGTTGGGTTGGCAATTGCGCAAACGCAAATACGACGTGGTTTTCAATATCCACAGGCATGTGTCGAGTGGCCTGCTCACGTGGTTGACTGGGGCACCACAACGGGTGGGTTATGCTTCCAATCCTCTGGCATGGGCCTTTACCCATCGGGTGTCACACAACATTGGGGATGGGAGGCATGAAGTGGAACGATTGGGCGATTTGTTGAATGCATGCGATGGCAAGCGGGTACATGACGATTGGTTGATTCCCACCTTGTATCCTTCGGCCCATGATCAACAGTTGGTGGAAAACATCATTGTGGATTCCGGCTGGGCAGGATCGTCTTATGTGGTACTTGCGCCGAGCAGCCAATGGCACACAAAGCAATGGCCTGAGGAGAACTGGCGTTTGTTGGCAGCGGCTTTGGACCGAGCTCAAGTCCCCCTGGCTTTGATTGGGGCGCCAACGGATTTGGACTTGCTGAATCGCTGTCAATCCAGCACACCTTCAGCCCGTGTTTTGGCGAACTTGACCTTGCTGCAAGCATACGAACTGGTGCGAAGAGCAGGGGCATTGGTCACGCATGACAGCGCACCTCTGCATTGGGCAAGCGGTTCAAATGTGCCCACTGTAGCCTTGTTTTGCAGCACGGTCCCGGCGTTTGGATTTGGTCCCCTAGCCGATGCTCGATGCGTGATTGAAACGGAAAAAACCCTGAATTGCAGACCTTGCGGATTGCATGGTCATGCGGTCTGTCCCCAGGGGCACTTCGCCTGTGCGGACATTCCTGTCCAGCGGGTTCAAGCTGCCGTCTTGTCGCTGCTCGGTTCCCAGCAACCGCAATCTTCTTGAAGCCGGATCAATCGCAGTCGGCCCCGAAGCATACTTGAGGCTTCCCTTCAACAGTGGCCACACCAAATCGCGCTGGCACCTCAGCTGTGATGTTGACCACATCGCTGACCTTCATGGTACCCTCTTGGCATTTGACGGCCATCCGAATGGAGGTGAGTGCACCATCTACCCACTCGATGTTGTCGTAACGAAAGAAAATGCCCTGCGGTTCGAGGGTCTTCTGAATCAAGGCGAGGTCTTCGCGTGACGTTTCGCTGTTGATTTCAATCAACACATCGGCCGTGTTGGCGTTTTGAGTGGCCTCCGTCTGTCCTTTCATGTAGCTGAAGGAGAAACCGAGAATGGCGAGTGTAAACAGGAGTTTCTGCATGGTGGCAAGATAGTTGACAACTGGAAAACTTGTGAAATTCCTTGGAGGTTGCATGTGGAAAAAAAGTCGGTGATTTTCGCTGTGCTTGCCGCATCTTTGAAGATTCAAGGACATTCAGACCAAATCATGCAATTTATCGTATCCAGCAGTGTTTTGTTGCGCCACTTGCAATCGTTGAGTGGGGTGTTGGGTGGAAACAACTCGTTGCCCATCTTGGACAATTTTCTTTTTGAGTTGGGCCCAGGAGAGGCCGTCATTTCCGCCAGTGACTTGGAAACGACCATGACCACCAAGTTGGAGGTCAAAACTGAGGACAATGGCGCCATTGCCATTCCTGCCAAAATGTTGCTCGAAATTTTGAAGGCATTTCCGGACATTCCATTGACATTCACCATCGATGTGGATTCGTTTGGAGTAGAATTGACCAGTGATGCGGGCAAGTATCGCTTGAACGGAGCGAATGGAGACGAATTCCCCCAAATTGAAGAACTTGAAGATGCCGCGGTGGTGGACATGTCCGCCGATGTGCTCATCAGTGCAATCAACCGATCCTTGTTCGCGGCGGGGAATGACGATTTGCGACCGGTGATGAGCGGCTTGTTTTTCGAATTCTATCCCGAAAGTGTGCGATTTGTGGCGACAGATGCACATCGGTTGGTTCGATATGGTCGTTCGGATGTCCATGCTGATGACAGTGCTCAATTCATCGTGCCGAAGAAGCCTCTGAACTTGCTGAAAAATGCGGCGTCACATTCGGAATCAGTCAAACTCCGTTACAACGAATCCAACGCCCGTTTCGAATTTGACGACACCATCATTTTGTGCCGATTAATCGAAGGAAAATATCCGAACTATGAGGCGGTCATTCCGAAGGATAACCCCAACAGAATGGTGATCAACCGATTGGATTTCTTGCAATCCATCCGTCGGGCTTCCATTTTCGCGAACAAAACCACTTACCAGGTGCGCTTGCGCATCGCAGGCAGTGAATTGAACGTGAGTTCTGAAGATTTGGACTTTTCAAATGAGGCCAATGAGCGTTTGACATGCAGTTACCAGGGAGAGGACATGGAAATTGCTTTCAACTCCAAGTTCTTGATGGACATGTTGAACAATTTGACTTCCACGGAAATTTCATTGGAAATGAGCGCACCCAACAGGGCGGGAATCATTCGTCCAACTGAATCCGATGAGGCCGGTGAGGACATCCTCATGTTGGTCATGCCTGTGATGGTGGGTTGATGCCCTAGACTTCATTCTGATTCTGGATCTTTTGAATCCAAGGGCGTTTCCGATGTCGCTTTTGGGTCATCTGCTTTGTTCGAGGGGCGGCTCTTTCGCGGAGGTTGCTGTTCGTGAATCACACGGTATCGAATGCCTCCAGATTGGGTTGGGGTTTCATGCCACAACGGACGGAGCGGATCTGGGGACAATGCATCTGGGGTGGGGTGGTCAACACGATTGCTTTTTTCCGCCTCCATGCGCATCCACCATTCGGGCATTTCTTCGTCCGGTGTCTCGACATCCGATTCAAATGTTTCTGGTTTGGGGCCTTTGTTTTGGAACAAGATGGCCAACAACAACCCAGCTCCGGCTCCTGACAAATGCCCTTCCCAACTGATGTGCTCTTCAATGGGCAGCAACCACCACACCATGCCACCATAGAGAAAAACAACAGCCAGGGATACCCGTAGCAAAATTCGGTGACGGCGAATGAGCCCACTGACAAATAGAAAGGCGGCCAAACCATAGATCAATCCACTGGCACCGATGTGATTTCCTCCTTCAGCGAAGACCCAGAGAAAACCACCACTGAGCAAATACAACAAAACCCAGATGCGCCCGGCGATTTGATGGTAGAAATAAAAAAGGAGCACATTCAAGACAAAAAAAGTGGCCGTGTTGTTCCACAAGTGATCGAAGTCTGAGTGCAAAAAAGGAAATGTCAGGATGCCGATGAGGCCTTCTTGCAGCCGTGGGCGGTTGCCGTATGCACGCCACCCCAGGTCATACAACTCATTGGTCCAGAATACTCCCCACACCAACAAAAGGAACAACAGGGTGGTCCAAAGAGCCCAAAACGCCCGGGGATTTTTCACGAAACTCAGCACAATCCCCGAAGGTAAGGGGTCTCTGAACGCATTCCACAAGGGAGGTTTTATAAGTGATTTTTGGATGTTGATTGGGGTGGGTCTCGAGGGAATAGATTTGGGGCCTGATGAGTGGTTCAGAAATTCGAGCGCTGATGGCATTGTTGGACGACCCCGATGAGGGTGTCTACCACCATGTGCGCTCCAAGCTGCTGGAGCAAGGCGAGGACATTTTGCCTTTGTTGAAGAATCGTTCGTCCAATGATCGAGGTTGTGCGATGACCCAAAGTCGATTGAATGAGCTGATGAACGGTGTCCTGGAGCAGCAGGCCCATGCAGGGTTGAAGGAATGGGCGAAGTGTGACACGCCATCGATTTTGGAAGGTGTTTTTTGGCTGGAATCCGTCTGCGGGTTTGGTGGTGATCGAACTGCAGGAGAGGCGGTCTTCAAGCAACTTCGTCGTGATGTTTGGTTGGAGTTGAATGAGGAGTTGACGGCTTTGGAACAGGTTCGGATTCTCAATCATGTGTTGTTTTCCAATTGGGGGTTTGAGGGAATACCATTGTCGACTCAGCAGGCCAAGCATGCCCTCCCTGCATCCGTTTTGTGCGAGAAATCTGGAGGCCCTTTGGGGTTGGGTATTTTGTATTGGGCCTTGGCTGATTCGCTGTCCATTTCGCTTCATCCAGTTTCGGTATCTGGGTTGTTTTTCTTGGCCTATGTCGATCCAACTTGGGACCATTCGACGGGAGCGCCTCCGATTTGGTTTTACATCAACCCCTTCAAGGAGGGGGAGATGCTATCGCCTGAAGAGTTGCAAGATTTGGCCCAAGATTTGGATGCGAATTGGACACCTGCACGAACAGGGGTGCATCAAATGATGCAACAAGTCGGTCGCGTGGTCATTCACTTGTGTGAGGAATCAGGCCAAACTTTGACTGCTCAGCGCATCACGCGTCTCTTGCAAGGACTTCGTCAGTTTTGAGATGAGCTGAAAATCCGAACAAGAGTGCGCCAGAGGACTGCGAGATCGCTTCTCCAGGATGCCTGTTCGATGTACGCCAATTGCAACTCAATTTTTCTGGGCATGATTTCTTCAATGTAAAGTCGTTCTGGATCTTCAGCAGTGGCCAATATCGCGGGTTCATCGAAGGCTTCTATGCTGGCCGGATCGGTCAATCCAGGACGTACGTTCAAGACGTTTCGTTGCAGATTGTTGTACAAGGCGACGTATTGCGGCACTTCCGGTCGGGGCCCCACCAGGCTCATGTCACCACGCATGACATTCAACAATTGGGGCAATTCATCCAATTTCGTTTTTCGGATGAATCGACCGGGTCTTGTAATCCGTGGATCTTCCGTTCCGATGGTGATTTCCCGGCGTTCTTCAGGTGCACGCGTGGGGTCCATGGACCGCAATTTGAGCAAGGAAAAGGAACGACCCTTCAGGCCGATGCGGGTTTGGCGATAAAACATCCCCCCTCGACTGTCGACAACAATCCAAGCCCCCAATGCCAAAATGATGGGCATGGCCATCAGCAGTCCAAGGGTGCTCACTCCGAAGTCAAAAACGCGTTTCATGCTTGTCCCAGGCTCAGTTCTTTGGCAATGGCTTCACGACACGCCGCGATGATGCGATCGACATCCTCGGCTTCCAATTCGAGGTGAACGGGCAGCGAAATTTCTTCATTCCAATGTTGCCAGGCGCCTGGGCATTCAGTTCTGAGATCTGGCGTGGTATTGCGTGAACGGTGTACCGACAGCATGGGCAGGGGTGGGAAATGGATGTTGGAGGGGATGCCTGCTTTGTGCAAATCTGCCATGATCCTGTCCCTGCCTTCGGCATCTATGCCTGCGATCCTCAGCATGAACAGATGATATGCGGATTCCCGTTGGGCAGAAATTACCGGTGACGGGCGATGCCATTTTTCGTCTGCAAATCCCTGGAGATATCGATTGACAATATCTTTTCTCTTGGCCAATGTGGCTTTATAATGCCGCAATTGTACCCGGCCCATGGCAGCTTGCATATCGGTCATGTTGCACTTGTACCCCGCATGGATGATGTCATAATGTGGGGTTCCCCCTCGGGTTTTTGCGAAGGCATCCCGAGTGGCCCCATGCAGGGACATGGTTTTTAGCCACTTTTGGAGTGAGGCATTGCTCAGCGGTTCCGGCAAATTCAGAGCCAAGCCCCCCCCTTCGGCCGTAGTGAGGTTTTTTACAGCGTGGAAGCTGTACCCCGTTACATCGGCTTGGCCACCCACAGGCTGCCCCCGGTATGTGGCTCCGAAGCTGTGTGCGGCATCCGCCAAAAACAACGGTCGGCCCAAGGCCACTTGTTCTGGTCCGCGAGGAACGAAGACGGATCTGGCCCGTTCACAAACGTCTCGGATGGCGTCATAATCTACAGGCCATCCTGCCAAATCGACGGGCATCACCACCTTGGTTTTCGAGGTGATGGCCGCCTCGATGGTATCGGCCCTGCACACGGCTTCCTCCGGGTCGATATCCACAATCACTGGGGTGGCGCCACAATGAAGAACGATGTTGGCAGTCGCGGCGTAGGTCACCGCTGGGACGATGACCTCATCACCCGGACCGACGCCCCACCAGCGCAAGACCAGCTCACAGGCCGTGGTCCAACTCGACAAACAGACGACTTCAGGCACGCGAAGCCAATCACGAAGTTCGGCTTCAAATTGAGCCAATTCGGGACCACTTGTGATCCAACCCGATCGGAGCACTTGTGTCACTGCTTCAATCAGTTCTTCCGAAATGGGAGGGGGCGCAAATCCAATGGGCTTTTGTGGCATGGGAATCTGGGTGGTGCAGTCTGCAGCCGCAAGATAAGAACTGTCGATGGCGATTTTGTCTTAGATTTAGGGCACCATGTGGCATGAGAGCGACAACCGATTGATCCGAGAATTCCGATTCTCAGATTTTCAAGAAGCCTTCACATTTCTAACGCGGGTGGCTTTTTTGGCTGAAAAAATGAACCACCATCCAGCCATTTACAACACCTACAATTATGTTCGCTTGGAACTGAACACCCATGATGCGGGTGATGTGGTGACATCGAAGGACCGCGATTTGGCCAAAGCAATCGATCAAATCCTCAATTGACAGAGGCTACCCATGGAAACACTGGACAAAATCGCTTCACCGATGGATGGTGCTCAATTGATTTTGTCTGAGCGCATTGCCAAGGTGTTTCCCATGTTCAGCAAGGGATTGAGGGAAAATTTGGCGAGGCATGGAGAGCTGGTTCGATTCTCATCAGGGGAACTTATGATGCGCACAGGGCAATATTTCCGTTCCACAATTTTGTTGTTGTCGGGAAGTGCCAAACTGTACCGAGAGGGCATGGATGGTGGAGAGCATTTTTTGTATCACCTCGATCCAGGTTCTGCCTGTGCATTGAGCATGATTTGCGCCACCCAGCGCAAAGCTTCAATCATCAAAAGTTTTGCTGAGGAAGATGTGGAGGCCTTGGCCATGCCCATTGAACATATGGATGCCCTGATGAAGGAATTTCCGGATTGGTACCATTTTGTTTTGGAGACTTACCGTTCTCGATTCGAAGAGACACTAGAGGTCATCGATCAGGTCGCTTTCCGCTCGTTGGACGAACGTTTGGTTTTTTATTTGAACAAACAATTTGAAGCCCACAGCAGCGAAGAGTTGCGGATTACGCATCAGGAAATTGCCACCGAT
The DNA here is from genome assembly GCA_049610385.1 of Flavobacteriales bacterium. GTDB lineage: Bacteria > Bacteroidota > Bacteroidia > Flavobacteriales_D > Sanyastnellaceae > JBMYZL01. The sequence continues at coordinate 26,155 of JBMYZL010000016.1, read as the reverse complement.
TTGAACTCCAGCCGTGAAGTCATCAGTCGATTGTTGAAGAAGATGGAAAATGAAAACATGGTTCAACTGGCGCGGCATGTCGTCAAAAAGGGGACAGAGATGCCTTCCAATCAAGACATGTTTTGAGCTTTCATGTCCATGTGACTTGGAACACATTCAGTGACACTTCTGATGGTGAATTTTGCGACAGAAGAATCAACATCATGTTTTTTGGACCCCCTATAGACTTGACTCCTGAAGAATTCAAGCAGGAATTGGAGAGCAGCGGAGGCATTGTCATCGATTGCCGGACACCGGGTGAATGTGCAGGTGGAACCTGGCCGAATGCGAAGTGCATGGATTGGCTTGGTGGCGATCTGCAGAATCATGTGAGCCAACTCGATCAGAGCCAATCGCATTTCTTGTATTGCCGAAGTGGACATCGCTCGGCTCAAGCGGCCAAGTTTTTGAAAGCTCAGGGTTTCAACAAGGTTTACAATGTGGGGGCGCTGGACAGCATCATCAGTCAGTCTAAACAATGAGGACATGGCCAAAGAGAGCTTGCAAGACATTTTGAAGGGAGAGATTCCTGTTTTGATTGATGTGTTCGCGGATTGGTGCGGGCCTTGCCAGGCGATGATGCCGGAGTTGGATGCTTTTGCTCAATCGCACAAAGATCAAATCAGGGTCTTAAAAATCAATGTAGATCGCAACCCCCAATTCGCCCAGGTATTCGGGGTAAGAGGCGTACCGACTTTGTTGCTGTTCAAGGATGAAAATGTGGTTTGGCGGGGGAGTGGTATGCATACCCAGCAACAATTGAAGGAAGTCACAGGTCCCCATTTGGGGGGGTGAATTATCTGGATGTATTTGTGGTAAGAGGTCAGAAAAAAAGGCCTCTCAGCCCGTTGGATGAATCAAGAGCGCCATGGATCCGTTCCCACAAGCCATGGAGAGAAAAGGGTGCCGGCCTGTCGCGTGGATGCCTCAGAAAAAGTATCGGCATGATAAACCGCCGCCGTTCTGTAATCCAGGGTCTCCGATCAGAAAGAACGCGGGTTTGTAGTCGATGGAAAACAACAAGGGTGCATCCGGCAGCACATACTCCAATCCCAAGATGCCATCAATGGCCAATCCCAGGGGGAATTCCGAAGATTGCGGGAACAGAACAGCCTGTGCCCCTCCACCCAAGTACCACCGAAGCCCATCGATGTTGAAGTCTGATCGGTGAAAGGCATACAGAGCGGTTACATTCAAAGCGCCCCCTCGGAAAGAGACGATGGCTTCCAAGGCTTCCGACGCGTCATCCGTGTACAATTTTGCTGTCAATCCCGAAGACAAGCCGATTCGGACGCCACCTGACAGTCGATCAGGCAGCGATTGCCCCCATACCGAGGTGCTGGCAATCAGGGCACATAGGCACACCACGAGCCTTGCCCACAGAGCGGATGAGACCAAGCGTTTCATGAGGCGTGAAATTAGCGTTTGCAGACGGGATGTCTGCGCTGGCCTTTCACAAAAAAATCCCTTCCAGAAAGAGCTGAAAGGGATTTTCCACCTTCTTCCGAAGGCAAGTCAGAAGGAAATCAGGTATTTGCGGGATTGACAAAAGCCCGAATGGTCAAAATTGTCTGAGCCGGGTCGGTGTTGGCGTCAATCGTCACGCGTTTGGTCTGGTTGTTTTTCTTGCTTTTGGAATTGAATTTAACTTCAATCTCTCCGGTCTCACCAGGAGCGATAGGCTCTTTTGGACATTGCGGTACGGTGCAGCCACAAGACCCTTTGCAATTGCCCAGCAACAGGGGTTCGTCTCCCGTGTTGGTGAAGGTGAATACGTGCGTAACGACGTCTCCTTCATCCAGTGTGCCGAAGTCGTGATCATATTCCGCGAATTCCATGGTGGTGATTGGGCCAGCAGGCTCGCTGGCCTGTTGTCGTGCTGGATCCAGGTTGTTTTGCTGTCCGATTTCTGCGTTTACAGATTTTTCGGATTTGCCCGCGGGACGGGCTGTTACCTCACTTTTCTTTTCCGCTTCTGCGCACCCAGTGATCAAAAGAGCAGCAGCAAAAGCAGTGGTGGTCAAAACAGATTTGAAATCCATGGTGTTGTTGTTTTCGTTTGTACAAAGTTAAAGATGAGGATGGAAATCTTTAAAAGGTCTTGTGGGCCAAATTGGTTTTGTCAAATGTTCCGTCTTCCAAAATTTCAATGGCACGATGCAGGGACTCGTTCAATTCGTGAATCACCCGGTAAAACGTAGAACTCTCATACAAGTTCCGGCCAATCATGGCATGGAGACGCAGGCGTATGGCTTCGCCGGATTTGGCCCAATCTTCTTCCACAAATTCAATGTCTCCTTCCGCCACAAAGGCCTGGAAATCTTCAATTTCATTCTCTGACAGGCGGAAACGCTCAATGAAAGCATCTTCGCTGGGATAAATGACTTCGAGGTCAGCCCGCAGGCTGTCCACATAGCGCAACGCAAAACGGCTGTCCAGTCCTTTGCGCAAAATCCGTGAGAAATAACCTGAATTGTCAGATGTATCGAGGGGCACAAAGATGTCCGGCAATATGCCGCCTCCACCATAGACCGTTCGTCCTTGCAGACGGGTTTTGTATTTCAACGAGTCAGGCAATTCAAGGCTGTCCAATGTGAGCAATTCGCCAGATTCGTAACGGTCATACTTCTCTTGTCTGTAGGCATCAACACCTTCATCGTATGGTTTTTGAATGCAGCGACCGGAGGGCGTGTAGTACTTCTGAACCGTCAACCGAACAGCTGAACCGTCAGGCAAAGAGACCGGACGTTGGACGAGGCCCTTCCCAAAACTGCGACGTCCGACAATCAGACCCCGATCCCAGTCTTGGATGGCGCCGGAAACAATTTCAGAAGCACTGGCTGACCCCTGATCAATCAACACCACAAGTCGACCTTTTTCGAAGGCGCCGATGCGGTGGGAAAAAGTCTCTTCTTTGGGGAAAGAGCGGCCTTCCGTGTAAACCACCAGCTTGTCATCGCTGAGGAAAGTGTCCGCCATTTCAGTGGCTGTTCGCAGCATGCCACCACCATTGCCTTGCAGGTCCAAGACCAAGTCTTTCATGCCTTGGCCTTTCAGTTTTTCGAAGGCTTCGTACATCTCGCTCATGGTCGTTTTGGCGAAGCGATTCACTTTGATGTATCCAATTTCTGGTCGCACCATGAAGGCCGCATCGACCGAATAAATGGGGATTTTGTCGCGGATGATTTCGAATTCCAAGAGTTCGGACTCACCTCCCCGTTTGATTCCGACAGTGACCTTGGTGCCTTTGGGCCCCTTCAGCAAGCGTTGAACGTCTTTGTTTGTGACCCCCGTGCCCGCGACAACTTCCCCGTCCACGGTGACGATGCGGTCGCCTGCCAAAATGCCCAACTTTTCTGATGGTCCTCCGGCGATGGGACTGACGACCATGATGGTGTCTTTGAAAATATTGAATTGAATACCGACCCCTTCGAAATTTCCATTCAAGGGCTCGTCGGCGGCTTTCAAATCTTCCGCGGCAATGTACATGGAATGCGGATCCATCTCCTCGAGCATTTGAACAATGGCCAATTCCACCAAGTCATCAAGATCCACCGTGTCGACATAAATCTGGTTGATGTAGTGGAGCAGGGTGCCAAATTTCTGTGTTGTGGTTTCAGGATTCATGTCTTGCCCATTCAGGGCCGTGGCCACGAGTATTCCGGCTGCCAAACTCCACAGCGGTTTGCTAATTGAACGTTTCCTCATCTCTTCACGCGAATGACCGACGAAGTTATCGCAGGAATCCCGGTTGATGGGGTTGACGTCTGCAAATTTTCCCCAATCCATCGGGGATTTCTACATTACCTTGCAACTTCCGAGAAATCTGGAAGAAGAAATCGCATGAATTGGAGTCAATCGAAGCTGGCCGTGGGGACGGGCCTGATGTCATTTGTTTGTCTGTCACCAAGTCTTATGGTGGCCCAAGTGGAGCTGGATCCGCCGAATGTGCAGCAATTGCATGAGAGAGCTGCTTGGCATGAATCCGAAACGGGCAAGTCCATGCAAGGATCGGTTCTCGACGCAGATGTGGACTTTTTCGAGTGGGCGCATCAGGAGATTCACCCCGATGGTTCTGCCGAATGGCGGTTGCATGTTCAAGTGGCTGGTGCGCCGGCTTTGTGCGTTTATTTCGATCAATTTCACTTGCCCGTGGGCACTTCGTTGACATTGAGGACGCCGGCAAGTACATTTTCCACCCCTTTCGTAGAAGGGCCTGTGGATCATGAAGAGAACAATCCCCATGGCCGGTGGGTCAGTGGCGAAATTCCTGGAGATCGGATTGAATTGGTGTATCATCAGCCTGCCGGCGTGATTGGGGCGCCATCGATGCACATTTTTGGTGTCGGGTATTTCTTCCAGCACCTTTGGTTTGAAGGAGAATACGATTTGTTGGGCGAAACAGGAAATCGTGGATCTGATCCATGTCAAGTTGATGTCAATTGTCCAGAGGGTGCAGACTGGCTTTGCCAAAGAAATTCGGTTGCGCGGTTGCGCATCACCCAGGGTGGAGGGATCTTCCTCTGTTCAGGCGCCATGGTGAACAACACGGCTCGGGATTGTCGGCAATTCTTGTTGAGTTCTTTCCATTGTGCTGACGAAGTTGAGCCGGATGAATGGTCGCTCCTGAAGGTTCGCTTCAATTATGAGTACATCGGATGTGGAGATGGCGGGTCCATCAATTCACATGACCGCACGGGTGTTTATTACATCACGGGTTCTCAAGATGTAACCGGTGGGAGCATCAATGGCAGTGACTTTTTGTTGCTCGAGGTGGAAGACCCCATCTTGGCCAGTTGGGAGCCTTTTTACTCAGGATGGGATGCGACGGGAATCCCGGCCTTAGAAGGAGTGGGAATCCACCATCCGAGTGGTGACCGGAAGAAAATCAGCACTTACACCCAGAATCTCTCCAACAGTTCCGCTTATCACCCGGGTGCCCATTGGCGAGTGAAGTGGGCATCAACCGAAACAAACCACGGCGTGACGGAAGGCGGGTCTTCGGGTTCGCCCATTTACAATGAGGACAAACGAATTGTGGGGACCCTCACAGGTGGCGCGTCTTTTTGTGAGTCACCCAATTCACCCGATTACTACGGCAAGTTCAGCTATCATTGGGATGGCAGCAACCCCATCGACAATGCGGAAAAATTGAAGCATTTTTTGGATCCTGCAGGTACAGGCGAAGAAATCATGGATGGAAGCTTGGTGGGCCAAGGGAACTTGCCATGCGACGGATCTGCCGTGTGTGGAATCGTTGAAGTGGAAGAAGAGATTTTGGCCCATTCGGCATTCAACCTGTTTCCGAATCCAGTTGCAGCGGGCAAGCAAAACGTTCGTTTGAATCTCCCATCAGGGATTGAAGTCTCAGAACTCCGCGTTTATGACCAAATGGGAAGATGCATCCACACCCACCGTCCAGCAGATTCTGCGAACCCTCAATTGCAAATGACATGGACGGCAGGTGCTTATTACATCACCCTTGAGACACCATCCGGTGTGACATCGACATCGAGGTTGCTGGTGCAATAATCAGGATTTGGAGCGCCTTGCATTGGCACCATCAGCCACCCAGCTGAGTTTGTTGAGCTCGACTTTGGTTTTGAAGGTGCCGAAAAGCACGGTAGCTGCAAGTGTGGTCAATTCGATGACTTCACCTCGCTCGGACCCTCCATTTCGAAGCCGAACGATGGACCCGACTCGAATGCGATCGACGTGATGTTTGGGTCGTTTCTTCTGTTGCCGAGCTTTGGAGGCTTTGCGTTTGGCCGCGGTCCGTTTGGCCGCATCGTCGCGCTTTGAGCGTTCCACAGCTAGGTATTTGCGGATGTCTTCGAGCAAGTCCTTGTTGTTGGATTCCGCTTTGTAACGGTCGATCCATTGTTGCAGTTTTCGGCCTTTGTTCAGCGCATTGTTTTGCTCCTCCGCAATGTGATGTTGGGTTTCGGCTCGCTCTTCTAGGGCGCCTTGCTGTTCCTTCAAATCGGCCTTTAAGCGTTTGAACTCGACTTCTTGTTTCAACTGCCGATCGGTCAATCGGCTGAGGGTGGCTTTTTCTTTTTGCAAATCACCAATCAACTCGTCGAGCTTGACCTTTCGAACATCCAACTTGCCTTTTGCCCGTTGAATGAGGGTTTTGGGGATGCCGTTGATTTGGGCCACCTCAAAGGTGAAACTGGAGCCTGGAGGTCCCACATCCAATTTGTACAACGGTTCCAGTGATTCTCGATCGAACCTCATCGATCCATTCAAGGCTTGCTCGAGCGCAGCGGCGCGTGTCTTGATGTTCGCATAATGGGTTGTGATGACCCCGAATGCTCCACGCTCGTACAATTCTTCGAAGAAAACTTCAGCCAAAGCGCCGCCCAGTTCAGGATCAGACCCAGTGCCAAATTCATCGAGCAACAACAAGGAGGTTGGCCCCACAACAGTCAAAAACCCACGCATCCTTTTGAGCCGGTAGCTGTATGTGGACAGTTGATTTTCGATGGATTGGTTGTCTCCAATGTCGGTGAGCAATGCATCGTAAATGCCCATTTCACTGCTGGAATTCACGGGAACCAGCAATCCACTCTGCAACATGAGCTGAAGCAGGCCGACGGTTTTCAGAGTGATGGATTTTCCGCCAGCATTGGGTCCGCTGATGACCAGCATTCGGCGGTCCGCTCGCAGTTCTACGGTTTGGGGCTCCGTGTGTTGGCCTGAGCTGTCATTTGTGAGCTTGAGGAGGGGATGGTAGGCCTCGATGAGGTGACATCCTGGCTTGCGCCGCAAACCCGGCAAGGTGGCATTGAGAGCGATAGCCAATTTGGATTTGGCCTGGATGAAGTCCAATTCCACAAGCAACACCTGATATGCTCGGATCAACGGCAGGTACTTTCGGATGCCTTGCGTCAAATCCCTCAAAATTCGCTGGATCTCCTTCCGCTCATCATCCCGCAGCATTTCCATCTCGAAATTCAAAGGGACATTGGAAGCCGGTTCAATGAAGGTGATGGCTCCGGTTTTGGATGTGCCCATTGCGGTGCCCGGAACTTTTCGCTTGTGGGTGCTGTTGACAGCCAAAACACGCCGCTCTGAGACGAACCCTTCTTTGATGTCCGACAGCCAGCCCTTTTCGAGCAAAGATTTGAGCACACGCTGGAAATTGCGGCTGATGGAGCGTCTCACCCTGACCATGTCTTCACGAATGCGGACCAAGTGGTTGGATGCATCGCTGCGAACCTGACCGCGGTCATCAAACACGGCTTCTATGGGCTTGATGAGGTCAGAGGTGGCGTAAATGTTGCGAAGCAAATGGGCGATTCTTGGCAAATCATCAGTTTGTCCATCCAAGGCTTCAATCAATTCATTGGCCAGGCGCGATGCCATCAAAATGCGATTAAAGCCAGGTTCATCGAGCACTGAGCCACGGACTTTCAGCAATTCGATTTCACGGGTCAATTCTTCGAAATGAATTGCTGGAAATCGGATGCCTTCTGTTTTGATCTTGACCCATTCGGCACATTCCTCCAATTCGCGAACAATTCGTTTCCGGGCGCGCATCGGACGCAGATTCTCGGCACGCTCTGTGGCCGTGGGGCCATTGCAATGATGTGCGAGCATTTCACGGACAATGTCAAACTCAAGGTCTTCGGCCACTTGCTCGTCGAAAGCACCCAATTCTTGGCTTTCCCAGCGATGTACTTTTTTGGGTTTTCTGCCCGATTTGGATGGAATGCCTTGACTTTTGTTCGTGGAAGAACTCATGAATGGGAAACGGGTTGAGCAAGCGGAATGTTTCGGGCTTCGCAGATTTCGGCCGCCTTTTCGAGCAATCCTTTCACGTCTTCATGGGAATGCCACTGAATGGCCTCATTTCTGCGAAACCAAGTCATTTGCCTTTTGGCAAATTGTCGAGTCCGAATGGCGATTTGTTCGAGCATTTCACTGCGTGTTAAATCCCCATCAAAATGGGCGAACCACTCGCGATACCCCACGGTTTGTAGGGCATTTTCTTCACGATACGCCAAAAGATGACGGGCTTCTTCTTCCCAACCGGCAGCAAGCATTTGATGCAACCGGGACCGGATGCGCATGTCCAGGACATCCCGCGGTGCTTCCAAACCCAACCAAACGGCTTCAAAGGGTGGTTCGATTCGTTTTCCAGGCTGGTGAAAATGGGAAAATGGTTGCCCACTGGCCAGACAAACCTCCAAAGCCCGGACCACGCGCTGTGGATTGTGTCGATCCATTCGGTCGGCGTGATTGGGGTCGAGTGCTTTCAACTCCGCAAACAGGGCCGGCAAACCTTCGCGCTCCAGTCGGGCATTCAATTCAGTTCGAATCTTTAGATCCGCCGGCAAGTCATTCAATCCTTCGATCAAGGCTTGCACATAGAGACCGCTGCCGCCAACCACAACAGCTGAGTTTCGACCACCGCCAAACATTGCCGCTAGTTTTTCTCGGGCCTGATGGGCAAAGGCCCCCGCTGAGAAGAGATCAGTGGGCGATAAGAAATCTACAAAATGGTGATGCACTTGGGCCCGCTCCGCAGCGCTCGGCTGGGCCGTTCCGATGGCCATTTTCTGATAAAACTGCCGGGCATCAGCCGAAATGATTTCGCATCCCAACATCTGCGCCAACCGGATACCCATGGCTGTCTTGCCCACGGCAGTGGGGCCCACAACGACGAAGACAACCGGTTTCTGCATTTGCCAATCAGTAGATGTCGTCGAGGTCGTCAAGGTTGGTGAATTCTGGTCCCTCGCTTTCGTCGTCTCCGGTTGAATGGCCATGTGAACCGGGGCCCTCGTCCATGCCCAATGCGGCCAAAAAATCTGCATCACTGACACCCTCAGGGGCCCGGCTTTCTGGAGCTGGTGGCTGACCGAACTCCATCACCAATCGCGGGTATCCGGCGTTTTCTTCGGGTTCAATCCAGGCCACGGGCTCAACATAAAAGCACCACATGCGCAAGAAATCATAAACATAGACCGCTTTGGCACCCGGGTCAGGCAACAAGTCTGCCACCCGCATCGATTCCATGTCGATGGTTCCAGGACCATCGGGCATTGCCATCAATGGAATCTCCTCTCCTCGATCCCACTGATCATTGCTTTTGTAAAAGGAGGCCAATTCCATGCCTTCCCACCCGAAAGCATCCAACGTGGCCGCATGCAAATGCACCAAAGGGGCATCCACGGCAATTTCAATGTCGCGAAACACATCATCTTCTGCGTCGAGAATGACCCGGAGTTTGAGAATTTTCCCCATCTGCTTTCGTGTCGGTCAAAGGTAAGACAGGAGGTGGGTTGGATCGATTTGGTGGTGACTGGCATGGTGCACAGCCTTTCTGTTTCGGACCAAAATCATTTGTGGCGATTCGTGTTTTACCCCCAAAACGTGCTCAATTTCTCCACTGATGTCACGGTGGGCAATCAAATCCAAGAAGTAGGCTTGGATGTTCGCTGGAAGGCACCAGGTGCTTTCTGTCAGGCGAAGCGCCATGGAACTGGTGGGGCAACGGGTGCTGTGCTTGAAGAGGACAATGGCATCAGAATTTGAAGCTTTCAAAGCCTTGTGCAATTCCTCGGAGGAGGTCAGGTAGTTCCAATTCATTTCAAGCGGTAAGTTTGCAATGCAAAAATAGAAACCATGTTGAAGCGCATCGACACGAGAATTGTCAAGATATTGGCGGCCGCCGGTTCCCTGGCTTATGCCATTCAACTGATGACCAAGGGCCAGACCGGAGCCGGGGTCGGGATGATTTTGGTGACGGTCCTTTTGGTTCTTGTCGCCTTGCAAAGCATTCGACTGATCATGGCCTTTGCCCAACTGCGAACCCAGAAGATGGATGAGGCCCGCATTTGGCTTGATCGCATCAACCCCAATCACCTCTGGCCCAGACGACGGGCGTACTATTACTTTTTGTCTGGCAGCATGCAAATGGAGCAAAACATGAACGAAGCGGAAAAGCTCATCAAGCAATCACTTGCGTTGGGGCTGAAGCAAAATCATGACAAAGCGGCAGCCAAGCTCAACCTTGCCGTGGTAGCCTCGGCCAAACGTCGTCGTCAAGAGGCCATGGCGTTGCTTAATGAATGCAAGCGATTGGACGAGAAGGGGATGTTGAAAAAGGACATCAAAATGGTTGAGCAAGCCATCAAAAACCCCCAGCAGCGTATGGCGAGAGCCCGCTGATGTGGTGGGCCATCGGGAATGGGTTCCATTTATCCCATGGGGTGGATTCCAACCAAATTTTGAAGCCCTTGTAACATCCGCAGCAAAGACAAAGATTGTTCTTGTGCCGCTTCGGCGATGTGTTGCAGGATTGCTTCCTGATTTCGGGCGGAAAGGGAGTCGCCTTGCCGCAAACAATTGTCGATTTGGGTCGCCAAATCACGAATGGCCAAACTGGATTCTGCAATGATGGTTTGGGCCTCGGATTCGTATTCTGGGTGGCGAAGCATGAATTCAAAACACTCCTCTACAACATGGTTGAACAAGGAATGGACAGCGGCCCGAATTTGCAAGGGATTTTGTGGCATGATGTAGAGATTCCGTATGCGTTGAAACGGCCTGCTCACCTGCCTCTGATCTTAGATGCGGGTCACTTCGAACTTGACCAATGTAGGCGAAGAAGAGTGGAAAGTCAAACGGCAATCGCCAATTTGTAATCGTGAATTTGGGCTTCAAGACCAGAAATCAGTCGTTTGTACCTTGAATTGGCGCTCATTTGGCCAACAAATCCCGCAAGGCAGGCTCCAATCGGTTCTCCGGAAGGAATTGCTCTTCGAGTCCTCCGGCGAAGGGATATGCGGTGTCCAGCGAAGCGACCCGAGCGACTGGCGCGTCTAGGGATTGCCAGCAGCGTTCGTGAATGCAGGTGCTGATTTCAGCCCCAATTCCTCCGGTCAGTGTGTCCTCATGTAAAATCAGGGCTTTTCCGGTTTTGCATACACTCGTCATGACGGCATCGCAATCCCAAGGCTGAAGCGTTCGAAGGTCGATGAGTTCCACTGACCATTCGGGATGGCGGTCCAAAATGGATTCGGCCCATTGCACCCCAAGGCCATAGGTGATCAGCGTGACGTCTTCTCCTGTGCGAACCGTGCGGGCTTGGCCAAATGGAATCCGATACGGTTCTTCGTCCACGAAGCCGCTGAGCGATCGATACAAGAATTTGTGTTCGAAGAACAGCACGGGGTTGGGGTCTTCGAAGGATTCGAGGAGCAAACCCTTGGCATCTGCTGGTGTTGATGGATAGGCGATTTTGAGTCCTGGGACATGAAAAAACCAGGCTTCGGTGGACTGGCTGTGGAAAGGTCCCGCGGTCACATTTCCACCCGTCGGCATCCGGATAACAACATCTGCTTTTTGCCCCCAGCGCCAATGGATTTTGGCCAAATTGTTGACGATTTGGTTGAAACCACAAGTCACAAAATCACTGAATTGCATTTCCATCATGGCCTTGCGTCCAGCAATCGAAAGTCCCAGAGCCGTTCCGACAATTGCAGACTCACACAACGGGGTGTTGCGCACGCGATCCTTTCCGAAGCGCTCCACAAACCCTTCAGTAACTTTGAAAACACCGCCATAATCGGAAATGTCTTGTCCCATCAATATGAGGTCAGGGTGTCGTTCCATGGCTTGACCCAAACCTTCTTGAATGGCATCAATGAACCGAACTTCTCGCTTTCCGATTTCCATCGGTGCCAGCGGCAGGCTGGAACGATTGCTGTCAAATGGGGCATACCGATCGGCCAATTCGCGATCCATGGAGGGTTCAATGTCTGGCTCGGCAGCAGCGGCTTTCAATCCCAGGGTGATGGTGGCCTTGTGCTCGGAACGGCATGATTCGATGAACGATTCGGTCCAGAGATTTTGTTCGAGGCCCCACCGTTCGAAACGTTCCACAGGATCGATTGCAGCATATTTCTCAATCAAGCCTTCGGGATAGTACTTTGTGCCGGAGGCCTCTTCATGACCACGCATCCGGAAGGTTTTGAATTCAATCAAAATGGGCCTCGGTGCTTGGCGAACGTCCTGGGCCGCTTGGTGGATGGCATGATAGACGGCGAGTACATCGTTGCCATCGACCTGGCGTGCATCTGCTGAAGGGATTCCATAACCAATGGCTTTGTCCGTGAAGTGTTCGCAGCGGAACTGTTCCTCGGAGGGTGTGCTCAGTCCCCAAGCATTGTTTTCAATGCAAATGATGACCGGCAATTGCCACACTGCGGCGACATTGATGGCCTCATGAAAATCACCTTCCGAAGCGCCGCCGTCCCCGGTGAAAACCAAGGTCGCCTTGCCGTTTGCATCCAGCTTGTTCGCCAGAGCGATGCCATCAGCAAGGCCGAGTTGTGGCCCCAAATGTGAAATCATCCCCACAATGTGGTGGGCTCGAGAGCCAAAATGGAATGATCGATCTCGGCCTTGGGTGAACCCATTGGCCTTGCCTTGGAATTGAGAGAAGAGTCGATCCAGACCCATGCCACGTGTCGTGAAAATCCCGAGGTTTCGATGCATCGGCAAGATGAACTCATCGGCTGCCAGTGCCGCTGCCGAACCGACCGAAATGGCCTCTTGCCCCATGCCGCTGAACCATTTGCTGATGTTGCCTTGCCGAAGTTGACTGAGCATTTTCTCCTCAATCATGCGGGGCAAAAGCAGCTGTTTGTACAAATCACAGATCTCCTCATCGCTGAGCGATTGACGATCAAACTGCATGGGGTTGTGGGGAAACTGGACGTCCATCTCGCTGCGAAGGTAAATCATCCCCGTTCTTGCGCATCGCTGGGATGCAGATCTTGAAGCCTGAGCAGGATGTCCCTCAGTATCTTTGGGCTGGAATTCAAATCGGGTGAAGAAAATTTCAATCCATGTCCGCCCTGGAGCTCATGACGAAGAAGTCCTGAGCGTTTTGCGCCAATCGGTGGGGGGAAGTGTCGGAGATTGGCGGGTGATTCGCCGATCCTGGGATGCGCGGCGAAAACCCGTAATGGCCGTTCTGACGGTGGCTTACGCGAAGCCTGGAGAAGTCTTGGAAACAGAGGAAAAGCCTGCCTCAGAATTGCCCAAGTTGAAAGCGGATTCCCCTGAGGTGATTGTCGTAGGCGCTGGACCCGCGGGATTGTATGCCGCCTTGCGGTTGGTAGAATCCGGCATTCGGCCAGTCATTTTTGAAAGGGGAGGGCAAGTTCGGGATCGCAGAAGGGATTTGGTTTCCATCACCCGTTCCCACCGGGTAAATCCGGACAGCAATTACAGTTTTGGTGAGGGAGGAGCAGGCACATACAGCGATGGGAAATTGTATACGCGATCGAAAAAACGTGGAGATGTTCAAGCGGCACTCAGAACCCTCGTTGCCCATGGGGCTTCACCTGAAATTTTGGTGGAAGCCCATCCCCATGTGGGGACCAATAAATTGCCAGGCATCATTGAATCCATGCGGAAGGCCTTGCTTGAAGCTGGTGCTGAGTTCCACTTCCGCCACAGAATTGAGAACATTGAATTAGATTCATCTGGAGGATTTCAAAATGTTGTTTATCAAGATTTAAAGTCAAATCAAATAGAAAGAAAAAAGGGCTTGGCTGTGGTGTTGGCCACAGGCCATGGTGCCCGAGATGTATTCCGTTGGATGCACCGGCAAGGGTGGGCACTTGAGGCCAAACCATTCGCCTTGGGGGTTCGGGTTGAACATCCACAGGATTTGATCGATTCCATCCAATACCATGGCGAACCTCGCGGGGAGGTTCTGCCAGCGGCTTCGTATGCTTTGGTGTGTCAGGCGGATGGTCGTGGGGTGCACAGTTTTTGCATGTGCCCAGGTGGCATCATAGCGCCATGCGCTACAAATCAGGAGGAAATTGTCACGAATGGCTGGTCGCCTTCAAAGCGCAACAACCCTTTTGCAAATTCAGGGATTGTGGTGCAATTGAATCCACAGGATTGGGAAGAGAACGGATTTGATGGGCCATTGGGTGCGATGGACTTTCAGGCCCACATCGAACGCAAGGCATGGCTCGCGGCGGGCCAAACCCAATGCGCCCCAGCCCAACGGCTCAACGATTTCCTGCAAAAGCGACGTTCCGAATCTTTACCAGCGACCAGCTATGTGCCGGGTGTGGTGTCTGTGAATTTGTGGGAGGTTTTGCCAGAATTTATCTGTCAAGCTTTGGCAGAGGGCTTTCAAACGTTCGGTCGACGCATGAAGGGTTTTCTGCACCCAGATGCGGTCTTGGTTGCCCCGGAGTCGCGAACCAGCAGTCCGGTCCGAATTCCTCGAGATTCGAAGTCGCTTGAACATCCCGACATTTCTGGGCTGTATCCATGTGGGGAAGGAGCGGGGTATGCTGGAGGCATTTTGTCGGCTGCCTTGGATGGGACCCGGGTGGCTTGCGCCATTGTGGATGCGTTGGTCCGAGAGAAAAACAAGCCGGCCGATGCTCTCGGTGGAACATCGGCCGCTGGTTCAAGTGATGGAACGTGACATCTGGTCAGATTGGTCCCCTAGTTGTGTGTGAGTTGCGTATCGTGTGAAGTTCCTTTTCCTGGTGGGCTCATTCTGAAGCTGCCGAATCTGTTCCGATGAGTTGTTCTTCGATGGAACGGGCTTGGGCCAAACCAATGGCTCGGCCATTGTAATCTCCGATCAAGAAGGCATCGTCAAAACCCAATGCCTTGGCTTCGCTCAAAAATGCTCGAGCTTCCTTTTCGTTGGGCATGGACTGGCTTACAAAACGGAAGGTTCCATCCGACTCAAAAAGAGGTTCGATCATTCCCAGTTCCATCATATCCGTCAAAATTTTGGTGTCGAGTTTGTCCGAATAACGGCCCACTTGGACCCGGTATGTGGGCAAAATGGACGCAATGACTGGAATGGGCAATGAAGTGGATTCGATATCCGTCATGATGGTCCCGCGGAGCTTGGCCTCGGCAGGTGTCAATCCATCTGCCAATTCTGGCGTCAAAATGCTCGCCTCAGGATCATCGGATTCCAATCGCTCATAGTCCAAGGCAAAATAGGCTGGATCGACTTGGGCATTCTTCTCAATTTCGATGCGCTGTGCCCATTCTTCTTCACTCAATGCCACCCCATTCTCATTCACCCGAATGTGGGGGCTGTTGATTTCAAGGTCCTGATAATCCGCATAACCGTCACCATCGGAATCGATCGGACAACCATGGCGATCTACGGGTGCTGATTCAACTGTCCCAGGGCAATAATCATCCACATCTTTGACCCCATCTGCATCCGCATCTTTTGGCAATGCCGCGATTTCATCAGGAATGCTCGGCTTGTAGTTTTTGCCCAAACGAATTCCAATTCCGGCTTGAGCGGTTGTCAAGAAATCGTTGTAGTCTTCTCTAGGATTGATGGAGGCCTCGACACCCGTGAGGACTGTCAGGGCCAAGCTCACATGCATGCGGTTGGTCAAATTCAAATCCAAACCTGCTCGAATCGGCACTCCGATGGATTGTTGCACGTCTGTGGCCGTTTCATACACGTAATCAGGGGCCACCAATTGGGCCTGGGTAGCCGCATCTGGTGCATCTTGTGCCATGTTGTAGATGGAACCGTTGTCCCAAATCTCATAGGCCACGCCATCACTGTTCATCAAATCCAACAATTGCTGCTGACGAACGATGGACAATCCGGCACTGATCCATGGCAAAAGAATTCGGTCCTCTGCGTGCGGAATTTGCAATTTCAATTCGGCGCTGTAGGCGTTGAAGAGGCCGCGTGTTCGCGCCAGCTCTGCTGTGTTGATTCCCAGTTCGCCCCAAGTGGCGTTTAGGTCCAATGCCAAGGGCGATTCAATGCCGGCTGTGATGCCAATTGTAGATCCATATCGACCCGCACTGCCGGTCAAAATGCCATCCTCCTGGCTCATAGCGCCTGTGAAGCTAGTGGGGCCGGAAAGGGCACGGACTTCAAATTGAGCAAAGCTCGTGCTGATGATGCTGCAGCACAGCCCAAGGACCGTGAGCAACTTCCATGTGGGTTGGATAGAAAACATGATTCGAGAGTTCATGTCTCCACTTACGCACGTCTGCGGTAAAAGGTTTCATTCACTCGACAAACGAGCCAATTCTTGGCCGATGGCCATGCCCGTGGCCACACCCATCCCGCCCAAGCGCCACGCACCGAAAAGGCAGGGAGTCAATGATTCGACCCGTGTGTGCTTGCTCGGGCCCACGCCCAAGTAGCCCGTCCAGCGCATTTCCACCTCGGTGTGCATGGTGCTGGGGACCGCACGCCGCAACCATTCCACCAACCGGGCTTCTCGCTCCTCCGGGCCAATGCCCAACCAATGACGGCCCCCGCCAATTAGCATTTGACCAGAAGGCAGGGGCCGTGCATACACAAAGCCACTCTCGGCATGGATGGGACATTTGGGAAGCCCATCAGACAATCTTGAGGTCACCAAAACCTGATTGGGCACACGCTCAACTTCGGCATCTTCAAGAAATTGGGCCGTCAATCCATTGATGGCGAGCAACGTTCGTGGTGGACAAACCGAAAAAGTCTCTGGCTGGTCGTTGAAAGCCGCGCGCAATCGGAGGGTTGCCGTTCCATTTGCATTGCGCTCTATGGATTCCACATTCAGTCCTCGGCGAACCACAATGCCAGCGACTGCGGCGCGGCGTTCGAGGGCAAGCATCATTTGGCCTGAATGCAACATGCCTTCCAAGGGCGAGTACCAAATGGATGACATTGAATCCAGATTCAGTCCAGTTAAGATATGGCTTGGGGCGGAGACAAATGTGCTTTTCATCCCGGTGATGGCCCCCAACTTCGCATTCAACCAATCAATTTCTTCGGACAGGGTGTCTGGGCAATCGCCCCAGGAACCCCGGTGTGCGATTTCCAAGCTTCCAGTGGCTTGATAGCCAATGTTTTCTGACCCCAATTCCCCAAGAAGCAACTGCAGCCCCTTCCAGCGGCGGCGCACGTTTTCCAGCATTTCGAACTCTCCATTTGCGTCACAATCGTCCAGCAACTCCCGGGGGGAGCCAAAGCATGCAAATCCAGCATTGCGTGTGCTGCCCCCGTCACTGAAGGGAGAACGATCGATGACGGTGATGCGCAAATCGGGAGATGATTTTTGCAAGGCAATTCCCGCTGAAAGCCCCACAATTCCGGCGCCCACAATGAGCACATCGCAATTTGTGAGTCCCATTTCCCGTTCCCAAAATGCTATGTCCATCCCGCTTATATTTGTCCCAATGCAGAAATCATGGACAATGATACGCAGCATCGTGTTGATGGGTCTGTTCGTTTTCGGGGCGCTGCCAAGTGGCGCCCAAGACGACCAACTGATGGTCTTCGGAACCCTCAAAAGCGAGGGCTCGAACAAAAAAATGCCTGGTGTTGAGGTTGTGGTGTACCAGGATGGACAGGAATTCGATCGTTTGTCCACGAATGATCGAGCGGAATACGATTTCAGCTTGCCACTTCGCCATGATTACACCTTCAGTTTTGAAATGCCGGGTTACGGCAACAAACGCATTCAAGTGGACGCGAGCGGGGTCCCTCCAGAGGACCTGAAAGGTGGCTTCAAGTTGGACTTGGACATGACGCTTTTTGAATTGGTGGAGGGATTTGACACGGGCATTTTGGAAGATCCTTACGGTCGGGCCTCCTTTGACCCTGTGAAGAATACGGTGGCTTTCGATTTTGATTACACCAATCGAATGCGCAATCGGGTAGAAGCGGAATTCGAACGGGTTGAAAATTTGGCAGAACTGATGGCCCAGATGCGGGAGGACTTCGCTGATTTGATGTCAGATGGGGAAACCTACATGGAACGTGAGCAATGGGAGCGGGCGCTCGGCGCTTTTGCCGAAGCTTTGGAGATTTTTCCAGAGGATGAACAGGCGATTCAGAAACATGCATTGGCCCAGTCCAAATTTGATGCTGCCCTTGCAGAAGCCCAAGTCCAGGAACAGTTCGATTCACTCATGAAATCCGGCAACAACGCCCTCCGGTCGGATGATTATCGAACAGCCCGAGCGGCCTTCGAAGAAGCCGCGGAGTTGATGCCAAGCGCACCGGAGCCACCAGAAGGATTGGCACGGGTGGATGCAGCAGAGGCACAAATGGCTTCAGACCTAGATTACCAAGGCTTGGTAGATGCGGCGGATGCTGCTTTTGATGCTCAGGACTATGAAATGGCCATTGAGCGTTACGTGGAGGCCAGTGCGATGAAGCCTTCGGACAGTTATCCAAAGCAGAGAAAGGCAGAAGCCCAGGGATTGTTGGATGCTGCAGCCGCAGATGCTGCAGCGCTCGCCGAAAAGGCAGAACGCTATGAGGAGTTGATTGGATTGGCCGATCGCAATTTCCAAAAAGCCAATTATGCTGAAGCCATACGTCAGTACAACGAAGCTTCTGCTGTTCTGCCGGCTGAGAATTACCCAAGAGATCAAGTAGAAGAGGCCCAACGCCGGCTGGATGATGATGCCGCTCGGGAGGCGGTGTCGGCTGCGAACAAGGCCGAGGCTGCGGAAGCCAACGCGCTGAATGAGGCTTTCGATGCCCAAGTTCAAGCGGGCGATGAGGCTTTCGCTGCCGAAAATTATGAAGTTGCGGAGGCGGCTTATCAAGAAGCCTTGTCATTGAAGCCAGGGGAGCGATACCCCACGGCCCGATTGGAACGGATTCAGAGGGAACGAGAGCGGTTGGCGAGAAGCAATGACCGAGAAGTGGACAGTCGAGAGGCCGACCGCATGGCAGAAGAGGCGGCCCGATTGGAGGCCGAAGCGCGGACTGCTGCAGCTTCCCAAGCTCAACAGGCGGATGCCGAGCGCAACCGCAGGCTTTCAGAAGCTGCGGCGGCTGAAGAACAGGCGGCTGCTGAACGCGCTCGATTGGAAGATGCGAAGCGCAACCGAGCGAACCAAATGCTGGCAGCACGTTCACGAAATGAAAAGGACGAAGCGGAGGCATACTATGAGGAGGCACTGAAATCGGAGCAGCGGTCTCGGGTGATGGCGGTGGAGCGCGAAAAGGAAGCAGCAAGTACCCTCCGGGTGGAGCGCGAGGACGATGCCGATGAGCGCATCTTGCGGGATTTGGCGGCGGCACGCATGCTCGAGGAGCATTTGGCAACCATTGAAAGTTCTGGACGCTCCTATCAATCCAATCGTCGTGAGGCCTCCCAGCGCGCTCAGAATCGACATGGCGACCAAATGACGAATTATGCAGCACGTGGCCATGCATCCGTCCAGGATGGACAGCTCACTGTGGAGGGACAGGTGCGGTCTGTTAAAGGGCTGCAAAGCGACCACAGCCGAGACCACGTGGCCCACATTCCTGAGGTGAATCGAGCGCATCAGTCCCATCGCGAGCTGAAGACGGATTTGAATCGAAGTGCGGCTGAAAGACGTTTAATTTCAGGAGAAACAGCCACGGAACAAATCCAAGAAATGGGCCGATACGGAGAAGGCGCCGATGAGGCGGCACAAGCTCGTTACCAGGCCCTGATGGCCTCTGATGGGGCGCAGCGTTCAGTCCTTTCGGGTCGAAATCTTGGCGCTTCGATGCGCAGTTACGACGAGCGTCAAGCCCGTTTTGGGTTGGATCCGGGTTCAGCGCCCAATCCGGATGAAATGCGTCTTTCCCCAGAGGATGAGGAGATTTTGCAGGGTGTTCAAGAACAGTCCTATGACATCCCCAATGGCTTGGTTATTGAACGTACTGTCCGACGGGGCAATGAAGTGCGCCGATTCCGCAAAGTGGTGACGAAAACAGGGGTGTACTTTTTTGAGGGCGAATTCAGCATCACTGCAGATGCTTGGAAGCGAGAAACCACCGTTGTTTTTGATTGATGAAATCGTTGACGCGCTGGTGGGCTGTGGTATTGACCTTGGCGGTGCATGCTGCGGTCCTTTTTTATTTGGCATACATCCCACTTGAAGGTCCTGAGGAGACGGAAAATTTTGTGGAAGTCATTTGGGTTGAGAACCCTGTTGGAATTCCTGAAGAGACCCGCACCTTGGAGGAAATTTTGTCTGAACGCATTGCCGAGCGCGTGGCCAATTTGACTGCAGATCAACACGCCGAGGCGACTGCCGAAGAAAAGTCGACGCGGATTCCCAATGAGGCCGTGGCCGAACAGGTAGAGGCTGAATTGAGGTCTTTCGAGGCGTCTGAAGTGGCGCGATTGGCCGCAGATGCCAAGGACTTTGGCTTGGCTGACATCCCAGAAGTAGGCACGGGTCAAGTGGAAACATATGAAGGATGGAACAAGCGATACAACGGCGAAGTCACGGTGTCATTTGATTGTGTTGGTCGGAGCGCCAAACATTTGGATGTGCCCGGGTATCGATGTGAGGAAGGTGGGGTTGTTGAACTTGAGGTGGTTGTTGATCGCGATGGTGTAGTTGAGGAGGTCGTCGTTTTCGGTTCTGCGGATTCTTCCTGTTTGTTCGATGAAGCATCCAAAGGTGCACTGCGATCTCGATTCACCGGGGATTTGGCAGCGCCCAAGCGTCAAACCTGTTCAATTCGTTACGTTTTCATTCCTCAAAAGGACTGACTTCTGTTTAAATTTCGCGAGCAGAATCGCTTTCGAATGGAGAAGAAGCTCATGTTTGGTGTGCTCAAAGAGGGTAAAGTGCCTCCGGATCAACGGGTTCCGTTGACACCGGACCAATGCCGTGAGTTTTCAAATCGATTTCCGGATGTGGACATTGTCGTTCAGTCGAGCGAAATCAGACGAATCTCTGATGCGGAATACCGTGCCGCAGGAATTCAGGTGGTGGAAGATGTGTCTGACTGTGATGTTCTCCTTGGCGTGAAGGAGGTGCCCATAGCGCAGTTGATTCCGAACAAAACCTACTTGTTTTTCAGCCATACATTCAAACTTCAGCCATACAATGCGCCGTTGCTTTCCGCCATTGTGGACAATGGCATTCGTCTCATCGATTATGAAATTTTGAAGCGGCCCAGTGGCAAGCGGATCATCGGCTTTGGTCGCTGGGCAGGTTTGGTGGGAGCTTACAATGGTTTCCGAGCGTATGGGCTGCAATCGGGTCGGTTTGAACTTCCAAAAGCTGTGGATTGCTCGGATTTGGCAGACATGTTGGCCGTGGCCAAATCCCGGATTTCCCTTCCCCAAGGGTTTCGAATTGTTTTGACGGGCACAGGTCGGGTAGGACAAGGGGCACGCGAAGTCCTCGATCACCTGGGATTGCGGGCTGTGCATGTGCGTGATTTCTTGGAACAGGATTTGCCAGAGCCAGTTTTCGCCCACATCAATGTCGATGATTACAATGAGCGCTTGGATGGTGCGCCTTTCGACATGCAAGATTTCATTGACGACCCGACGGCCTACAGATCTGCTTTTCAACCGTTCACACAACGTGCGCATTTGTTCATTGCAGGTCATTATTGGGCTGAAGGTTCGCCCTTTTTGTTCACGACCTCAGACCTGCAATCACCGGACTGGTCCATCCAGACGATTGCAGATATCAGTTGTGATATTGCGGGTCCGGTTCCGACAACCTTGCGGCCTTCCACAATCGCGGATCCCTTCTATGGCTATGACAGAAAGACGGGGACGGAATGTGCAATGGATGCACCGGGTGCCGTTGCCGTCATGGCTGTTGACAATTTGCCTTGTGAGTTGCCGCGAGATGCTTCCCAGGGTTTTGGAAGGGAGTTGGTGGATCACGTTTTGCCGTTGCTCGTTGAGGGCGATGCCAATGGGATTTTGGCTGGTGCTTCACAAACCGATGAGACTGGCGCTCTGACGCCAGCTTTCTCCTACCTGCAATCCTATGTCGATCAGGGAAGGCGAGATCGCAAAGATTGAAGGGCCATTCCTTCGGTATCACCGATAAAGCGTCAAGGTGCCTTGTTGGGTGAACGGCTGTCTCAATTGGTCTGTATATCGCACCTGCCAGAGGTAGACACCATCCTCAACAAAATGAGTGCCGTCTGGCCCCTGTCCCAACCAGGGCTCGGTCGGGTCATCGGAAGTCCACATCACTTGCCCCCAACGATCCAAGACTTGGATGGCGTAATTGGTCGTGCCCAAGGCTGTAGGCTGCCAAACATCATTCAGGCCATTTCCATCTGGTGAAAAAGCACTGGGAGCGTAAAAAATGGTGCCATTCACAGCGACTTCCGCCCAAGCTGTAGAGACACAACCATTGGCGTCGATGACTGTTTGTACGATTTCAAACGTTCCACCATCCGAGAAGGTGTAAGTGCCATTTGGTGATCCCAGACTGCCTCCATCTGATATCCAGTAGCTGATGGAGGTGCCCATTTGGGCAACCGATTCAATGTTGACGACGGGTGCGGTCAGTGAGACCGTTTGTGGGGTTGTGGTGAAACCGGCCTCTGGTGGAACGAAAACGGTGATGGCATCTGGGAGTGTGAAGACAATGTCCGCAGGGCATCCGGTGTTGGAAGCAGCGTACACGGTCACGTCGTATGTCCCTGGGAATTCGTAGACATGGATGGGCGCGTCGACAAAACTCTCGCCACCATCCCCGAAAGACCATCCATAGTCAAGCATCCCTGTGGGGTTGGCGTCGCTAAAGTTGACACTCAAAGGCATGCAACCCGAAGCAGGAATCAAGTTGACATCGAATGCCGATAAGTCAGGGGAGGCCTCTACATATACCGAGTCCTCAGTCTGAGCAACACACCCGATTTCCTCCAGCGTCAAAACAACAGGCTGCCATCCAGCCGTATTGAAGGTGACATTGGACACACCGGCACCGGCTGCTGCAATGGGTGAGCCGGTCGGAAATGACCAAGAATAGGTAGCACCTGGAAACTGAGCGCCAGAACCGATAAAATCGAAAGAATTGTCTACCAAGCATTGGTCGTCGGGCGGTGTGAAGTCCGGATCGGGCACGTGAACGTTGAGGTCGTAGGCAGCAGTAGAAAGCAAGCATGGCAGTCCATCAAACGTGACTTCAAGGTTATAAATCCCCGCATTGTCCAGTTGGGCATTCGACAGAAATGCATTGGCAGTGGATGCGGTGAATCCAGAAGGGCCTGTCCAGGCATATTGGGCCAAGGATTCGGCGAGGGGATTGTCGTCGAATTGGGGCACTTCCAAGGTCACATCTTCGCCCAGACATGTGGTTCCCACGGGTGCGATGGCCACCGGCGGACAGACCCCCGTTTGAACGTCCAGCGTGGTCACAGCATCGACAGGGCAGCCGTTGGCATCTGAAAGGGCGGAAGAACCGTTGTTGGTTTGGCTGTTGCCCGAGATATCGCCGGCACCAAAAATGTGGCCCACACCCGTCAAGGTGCCATCGCATTGCAGCAGAAGACAGTCATCCGTCAGTTCTACTTGAAATCGAAAGGCCACGCTGTCCGCGCCTAAGGGGTCGTTTTCCAAGTCGCCACCGTTGAAGCCATTGGCTCCTTCTCCAACACGGACACGGATGGTTTGGTCAGCCGCGAGAAATTCGCCGGGATCGTCGCCCAATTCATCCGTCATGGAGCCGGATAGAGGGCCAGAAACCCACATCAAACTGCCCGGGATGTATTGGGTCCGGATGTCCAAAGTATCCGTGATGTAGACGTCCACAGCCACATCCGAACCGATGTTTTTGCCGACCACAGTGTATTCCAAAATGTCACCCGGATTCGCAATGCCACCGTTTAAGTCTTCAATGTACACTGTGGCGCGTAGGTCGGGTTCATAGACGTCAATGGACGAGGTAATGGCTTGGACCGTGATGGATTCCCCACCGGTGGTGACGCGGATTTCGGCGTCAGTGGCATTGTTGGGCAGGAAGTCAAAATCACTGTTGTCCGGCACAAAAATGTTAGCATCGTGTCCGAGGTTGTTGTTGAAGGCGGGCTCGCGCCACGGATTCATGTTCCCATTGGTGCTGTGGGTGCTGTTGAAGACGTTGTTGATGTCGTGTGTTTCGTCCTCGATGTAGATGAAATTTCCATTGCCGTTGAAGCCCAATTGGTCGCCACCTTCCCCCCGGTCGCCGTCATATGCGATAACACCCAGCTGCAAATCGACCGGCCCGAAGGGTGGCGTTTGGAATCCTGAAATCGGTACATCCACAATGTCGTTGTCCCAACCGCTCATGGTGATGACGGCAACACCATCAAAAACGGTCAAATTGCGCATGGGGGAGAGGGCGTCCGAATAGGCCAAAATCAGGACCCACCCGCCCCAAGAAGAATTCCCCTGGACAGAAACCACATTGCCTATGGAATATTGCGTATTCGTAGGGTTTTGTGACACCCAATCGGTTAAATCGGCGAAGCAACAATAATTGTCTACTCCTGAAGCATCAAAATAAAGGGTTTCGTCAGCGAAGACATCGATGTATGGGGATCCGCTGCCCGCGCTGATTTTAACTTGGTCCAAGAATTCTTCATCTGGTGGACTCCCGTTGCCCAAGCGACCTGCCCAATACAGCCCTGCAAATGTAATTTCCGCACACACACCCAGGGACACACTGTCGGAAGAAGAGGACCATGTAGACGGATCGTTGTCCATGTCCAAGTACTGCATGTTGTGGCCATTGTTGTTGTCCTGAGGCCAGTCGAAGGGCATGGCTTCCTGGGCTTCCGTGCAGTTGCTTCCGCTTCCACAGTGCATTGTGGTGTTTGCCAAAAAGAGGATGCCGCCATTCTGCTGCGCCTGGTAGCGGATGTCAAAGTCCTCGATGACCTGTGCCAACAAAGGGTGTGACCAAATCAACATCAAGGAAAACCAAATGGCTGAAAATCTCATGGAAAGGGCTGTTCTTGTGATAACGCCCAAAGCCGTCAAAAGGTTGTCATTCCTTGATGATTCTGTGAATTTCCGTGCGGTGACCATGCTGGGCATGAAGTACGTACATGCCCCCAGTCAGTGGGGCCAAATTGATTTGTTCCCGGGGTCCATCGAATTGAAGCAACT
Source organism: Flavobacteriales bacterium (assembly GCA_049610385.1). Classification (GTDB taxonomy): domain Bacteria; phylum Bacteroidota; class Bacteroidia; order Flavobacteriales_D; family Sanyastnellaceae; genus JBMYZL01. The sequence continues at coordinate 1,223 of JBMYZL010000016.1, read as the reverse complement.
GTCTTCCCTCCAAATCCATGATGCTCACTTTCTGAACGGTGCCCCCAAGGTGCAAGTTGTCAGCTGTGGGGACGGGGTAAGGAGACAAAATCAGCGCTTCTGGCTCGTTGATAAAAGTGCTCCATTGGGCACCCGCAAGGGACAGGTTGTCGATCACCAAATGATCCAAATCTCCGTCGGAAGGAAGGATGTGAATTTCGAGGGCCGAAAGCAGTTGATCCTCCCAGATTTCAGGAGAAAAATAGAGTGGATTCAAGGTGTAGTTCTCAGTTGCCAGCTCAAAAATTTCTTCGATGATGTTTCCATTTGTCTGCACCCCGCGAAAAGCCACAGTTCCCGATCCTGGAAAGAGACCATCAATGCTTGCAGGCCAAATGCACAATGTAGCATCAGCTGTGGACAACACGAACTCTACATCATCTAAAAATGGCTGAAAACTGCCCATCCACCCTTCAGACCCACCATCTTCCCAGCCTGAATCCATATATCGATTCAATCCGGTTGCGTCGTCACAGGCGAAATCTTCGTAAGCACCACACATGAAATCGCCGGTGAGTATCCATTCGAATCCCCCTGCTGAGAACAGTGTATCTCCGGACTGAGTTTCCTCAAAATTGAGGATGAATTGTCCGGCGACTGTAGAATTGAAGTGGAGAAAAATGCCAATCAACAGAACCAAAGTGCGCATGTGTTGAACCATTGAGTTACTTAGCTTGGTGAGCATCGGCAAGGTATTGAACGATCTTCATAATCGCCAATGCTGGGTTCAAGTCCCTACCTTTGCTACTGCGGATGGCAATTCAGCTGTTGTTCTTTGAATTCTGGGGCCGATTTTGGATTTGACAGCAAGTGCGCGGATCCAGTAAGCATGTCGAGCGATTGGAAGCCCTGCTCGTGAATCTGTGAACTTCCAAGTCAGAAATGACAACAACTCTTACGCGCTCGCGGCCTAATCGACTCAGTCGATTCGCCTAATCCCAGTCGATAGTCGGCGGGACGAGCTGTCCCGGTCTGGCGTACGGATCCTTCCGTCAGGCAATCGGGGCATGAGCAAATGGATCTAGCAAGGGGTGTGTCCGACATCCGGCGCGAAATTTCAGGACTAAGCCGTGGGGTGGGTTGCCCGTGATCAGCCCTCCGGACGAAAACAAATTGCGGGATAAACATGTAGAAAGCTGTGTCTGTCCTTGTTTGGACGGGGGTTCGACTCCCCCCGGCTCCAC
>JBMYZL010000015.1:0-68855 GCA_049610385.1 Flavobacteriales bacterium | reverse complement strand
CGCTCTTGGAGCCCTTCGGCCACCGCTTGCACAATGACGTCCATCACAGCGACAATGGACTTGCTCGCATCATCGTTTGAAGGAATGGGAAAGTCCACAGGACGAGGGTCGGAATTGGTGTCGACCATCGCAAACACAGGAATGCCCAACTTCTTCGCCTCTGCAAGGGCGATGTGTTCCTTCATCACATCTACGATGAACACCGCTGCCGGGATTCGGGTCAAATCAGAAATCGAACCCAAGTTGCGCTCCAACTTCGCTCGCTGACGGCTTACCTGCAATCGCTCTCGCTTGGACAACGTACTCAGCGTTCCATCTGCTTCCATCTTATCGATTTGAGACATCTTGCGGACCGCTTTGCGGATGGTAGCGAAATTCGTCAGCATGCCGCCAGACCAACGTTCTGTGACGTAAGGCATGCCAATGGCCTTGACGCGTTCAGCAACCACTTCCTTCGCTTGTTTTTTGGTCGCGACAAATAGGATTTTTTTGCCACTCTTGGCAATTTGCTTCATCGCTGCCGCTGCTTCGTCGAGCTTGACAGCGGTTTTGTGCAAATCAATGATGTGAATGCCCTTCTTCTCCGTGAAGATGTAGGGGGCCATGTGGGGATTCCACTTGCGCTTGAGGTGACCGAAATGGACACCGGCTTGGAGCAAATGCTCAAAATCGACTTTCGCCATTGTTTACGTTCCTTTGAAAGCAACCTCTCAGTAGCTTGGCTGAGCCAAGGTCCAAGACGTTTGGATGCTAAACGGTTTGAGATAAAAAAAAGAAAGAGCGTGACCGCCGATGCGGCCACACTGAAAATTCGAAGGTTTCTTAACGCTTGGAGAACTGAGTCTTCTTCCGCGCCTTGCGCTGACCAAACTTCTTCCGTTCCACCATTCTGGGGTCACGGGTGGTCAAGCCTTCCTGCTTCAAAGCAGGCTTCCATTCTGGATTGATTTCGACCAAAGCTTTGGAAATGGCCAAACGGACGGCTTCAGCCTGTCCTGTGATACCGCCTCCATCGACATTGACCTTCACGTCATACTGCCCTGAAGTCTCGGTCAGTTGAAACGGTTGCTGAACTTTATACTGCAGCACGGCTGTTGTGAAGTAGTTCTCTACGTCCTTTTTGTTGACAGTCACTTTTCCTGTCCCGGGGGTCATGTACAACCGCGCAATTGCAGTTTTCCGACGTCCAGATGTATTGATTGTATCCATTCAGATCCGTATTCCTAATTCAGCCCTTGATTTCGAGTGGCGTGGGTTTCTGCGCCTCGTGCTTGTGTTCAGGCCCCACATAAACGTGAAGGTTCCGGAACAACTCGCGACCCAATCGATTCTTGGGCAACATGCCACGTACAGCGTCTTCGACAAGAGCAAAAGGCTTCCGTTCCAATTGTTCCTTGGCGGTGCGCACGCGCTGTCCCCCGGGGTAACCCGTGTAACGGATGTACTCCTTGTTGTCCCATTTGTTGCCTGTCAAAACCACCTTTTCAGCATTGACCACAATCACATAGTCTCCACAGTCGGCATGGGGAGTGAAATTCGTCTTGTGCTTTCCACGCAAGTGGGAGGCAACAACCGAGGCCAATCGGCCCAGAGTCTGCCCCTCAGCATCAACGACCAACCACTTTTTGTCGGCATTCTCCTTGTTGGCGGAGAGCGTCTTGTAGCTTATTGTATCCACGGTCAAAGTCTGATTCTCAAAATATCACCCCACTATTGGGGGCGCGAAGATAGCAAATGAATGTTTACAACCCAAAGTCCATTGTGAACAAATCCCCACATGATCATCGACATGGCCAAGACCAAATCCACCAGCGGCATCAGATTCTGACCCGTCATCTCTGGACCTCAACTGGACTGACCCCAAAAAGGTCCATTCCATCGCCTGCATGGAAGGGCCCACACCAGTAACTTAGCACCTTGTCACCGAAGTTCCATCCATGACACATCTTCACCACGGCGAAGGCCGAATCGAAATCATTTGTGGCCCCATGTTTTCTGGCAAAACCGAAGAATTGCTTCGGCGGGTTCGACGCGCCCAAATCGCCAAACAACCCACGGTCATCTTCAAGCCCTCCACCGACACCCGATGGAACCCCAATGCCGTTCGCTCCCATGATTCGAACGAATTGCCATCCGTTTTGGTGAAAGACAGCCATGAAATCCGTGAATGGATGGACCGTCAACCCCGCCATGTTCCTGTTGTGGCCATTGACGAGGTGCAGTTCTTCGATGATGAATTGCCCCGATTGTGTGCAGAAATGGCCAACGCTGGACACCGTGTGATTGCCGCTGGATTGGACTTGGATTTCACAGGAGAGCCCTTTGGATGCATGCCCGAGTTGCTTGCCCGAGCTGAGGATGTGACCAAATTGAGCGCCGTTTGCGTCGAAACCGGAAGGCCCGCACATTTTTCGCATCGCATATCTGGGGGCAGCGACACCGTTGAAGTTGGAGAAAAAGATCGATACATCCCGCTGGCCCGACAAGCTTTCGTTGCGGCCAGGGGGATCACACAACCCAAAGAGCCAACTAGAACCTCATGAACAAGGGGTTCTTTCGCAAGTGGTCAACGGTTCATGCCACCCAAACGCGATGGGAGGGTCCAACGGAAGTCCCCGATTCCGACGCATTGGAAGTGGTTTTTGACACCCGCTCATTGCAACCCATACATCATTCGAATTGTGTGTTCGTGGCCATTCAAGGAGAGTTCAATGACGGCCACCATTTCTTGCAAGAGGCCCACAAAAAGGGCGTTCAGATGTTTTGGGTCCAAAAAGACCCCGGGCCCAAAACCTTGCCGAATTGCGATGTAGTCGAAGTTCCGGATTCCATCCTGTGGTTGCAAAAATTGACCCGCGCCTGGCGAGAGGCCAATTCCGCCGAAATTGTAGGAATCACCGGGAGCAACGGCAAAACCATTGTGAAAGAGTGGTTGTCCTGTCTGATCAATGCGCCACATGAAACCCATTTGACACCACGTTCATACAATAGCCAACTCGGTGTTGCCATCAGCTTGTGGGAATTGCGACCCCAACATCGCCTTGGCCTGATTGAAGTGGGCATTTCTCAACCCGCGGAAATGGACGCTTTGGCCGTAACCACATCGCCTGACTTCGGTGTCTTGACCCATTTTGGCGATGCCCATCTGGAAACATTCGAAAGTCCGCGCCATTTGCTCCGTGAAAAGCTCAAGTTGTTCGCACAATGTCGTTGGGTGGTGTTGCCGGACGACTTGCGTGAAGCCAAATCTATGCTGGAAGAAATGGGCATTCGCGTCATCTGTTGGGGAGCGGCAGGTTCCGGATGTGACTTGGAGGTTATGGGCCAAAATGGGTCCACGAACCCATTGGAAATCGACTTGAAATTTCGAGGTCCCAATCAGGAGGTGAGGTTTGTTGTTCCGTTGTCCGTTCCCGGCAAAATGGCCTATCGAAATGCCATGACTGCCATTTGTGCGGCCATGGCGCTTGGGGTGCATCCAGAAACCATCATTCAAAGAATGGGTGTCTTGAAAAGCCTGGACATGCGAATGGAACGGCTCCAAACACCCGCGGGAACTTGGGTGCTAAGTGATGCTTGGACCAATGATTGGAGTGCCCTTTCCATGGCGATGAGTGATTTGGTCTCTTTGCCCGAAACACATCCCAAAGCCGCCATCCTGGGACCCGTTTCAGGAATGGGGAATGATGCCGGAAATCGGCTTGAATCTATCATCCGACAACGCCCGATCTCCAAATTGTGGTTGGTTGGCCATGAATGGAGTCCCTCCGATGCGCCCATTGACAACACAACCTTTGTCCCAACTTTGGACGATATGTTGGAGTTGATTCAAACCTGCCCCGAAGATTTTTCAGGTTTGGATATTTTGGTCAAGGGGAGGCGGCGTGATGCTTTTGAGCACATCACAGAGCAGTTGCTCAAACAAGGACATTCCACGACACTGACCATTGACCTGGAGGCCATCGTCTACAACCTTCGCACCCTTCGGCACCATGTTCAGACCGCCGTCCAAAGGCCCTTGGACATCATAGCCGTCATCAAAGCCTCAGCCTATGGAGCGAGTGCCATTGCGGTTGGACATGCTTTGGCACGTCGTGGGGTCAATCTCTTTGCTGTCGCGTGCACACAAGAAGGCGTTGAACTTCGGCGCTCTGGCTTAAATCAACGGATTCTCGTGTTCAATCCCAACCCGGCCACATTTTCCACGCTTTTGGCACATGATCTGGAACCTGAAATCCACTCCATCGACCACCTGCAATCATTGCTCAAAATTCACAGCCAAGGGAATCACCCCAGATGGCCCATTCATTTGAAAGTGGATTCTGGCATGCATCGATTGGGATTCGACCCCGAAGAAATTCCAGCACTGATGAGGAGATGGAAGGCGGAAAACTGGTCCCAAAACTTAGAAGTGGCCACTGTTTTCTCCCACCTGTCCAGTGCTGAAGACCCCCATGCAGAAGCCTCCAATCAACTCCAAATTCGGGTGTTCCATCGTGCACTTGCTGCCATCCGAGAAACTTTGTCTTCGGAGCATCATCGGTTGCACAGTCACATCCTCAATTCTGCCGGTTGCCTTCGATTTCCCGAACATGCCGGCGACTGCGTCCGAATCGGGATAGCGCTTTATGGCATCGGTCCTGTTGAAGGGTTGGACATCAAATTGCAACCCGCCATTTCGTGGCGAACCACGATTTCTGCCATTCGCGAGGTGCCTGCAGGTGATGGGGTGGGTTATGGACTCACCGATCCAGCAAATCAGCCGCGACGCATCGCCACTTTGCCGGTTGGATATGCAGATGGCTGGCCGAGACATCTATCCAACGGAAAAGGATGGGTGATGATTCAAGGACAACCGGCTCAGGTGGTCGGCCGGGTCAACATGGACATGACCACGGTGGACATCACGAACATCAAAAAGGTTCGTGTAGGTGATGAGGTGACCCTTTTCGGAGACCAACCCTCTATTGAGGAACTTGCTGCCGCGGCACAGACCCTTCCCTATGAAATTCTGTGCCGCATTTCGCCCCGGGTTCGACGGCTGCAAGTCGGTGATTGATTCGCTCTGCCTCTTGTTTCTATCTGGATTCCACGAGCCTCGACTTGATTGTGATCGGAACATCATTCAAATGGGGATCCCCTTTTGTGAATGTGATTCCATTCAAACCGGCAATTTCTTTCCGTATTTGTAGACCATTCTGTTGATCCACCAGTACATCACTGGAACAATCACCAAGGTCAGAAACGTCGCAAAAGTGAGGCCATATATGATTGCCCAACTCATGGGCTTCCAAAACACATTGTTGTCTCCACCGATGTAAATGCGAGGGTCATACTCGGTGACAAGCGAGACAAAATCAATGTTGAAACCAATGGCCAACGGCAGCAACCCAAGCACAGTTGTGATGGCCGTTAACAACACCGGTCTCAAACGCGTCTTGCCACCCAAGACAATGGATTCGACCACTTCGGAAAACGGCAGCGATTGACTCACATCCAATTCTTCTCTTTTTCTCGCACGAATCAAATCGGTATAATCAATCAAAACGATGGCATTGTTCACCACCACCCCTGCGAGGGAAATGATGCCTATCATGGTCATGATGATGACAAAATCCATTTGGAAAATCACAAGCCCCAGCAAGACACCAATCAAACTGAAAAAGACACTGAACCCAATGATGAAAGGCGTTGTGATGCTGTTGAATTGCGTCACAATGATCAGAATGATGAGAAACAAGGCAATCAACAAGGCCCTGGACAGGAAGGCCAATTCCTTTTCCTGTTCCTCCTGTTGACCCGTGAAGTCAAAATCTACACCTGAAGGCGCTGTGAATTCTCGTTCCAATGCCTCCTTCATGTTGGCAACAATTTGGTTCGCATTTGCCCCTTCCAAAACATTGGAACTGACGGTCACCACACGATCCAAGTCCTTCCGTTTGACACTGCTGAAAGTGGTGCTGCGATCAGCCTGTGCAACCGCGGAAATCGGCACCTCCTTGATTTGACCATCTGATGCACTTCGGAAGATGATTTTTTGATTCATCAAGGCGTCAACATTGTTGCGGACTTCTTTCGGAAATCGAATGTTGATGGGATAGTCGTCTTCGCCGTCCTTGTAAGTGCTTACCTCTCGACCAAACAATGCCGTTCGAATGGTATAGCCAATGTTCTGGGTCGACAAACCGTAGTGTCGGGCTTTCTCGCGATCAATGGTAATGGGCAATTCGGGCTTGCGCTTGTCCACATCGATTTTCAATTCCTCTACCCCTTCGAAGTCGCGATCACGAAGATATTTTCGAAGCGACGTCGCCGTCGCCAAAACCTGGTCGTAATCCTCACCACGAACTTCAATGTTGATCGGGGCACCTTGCGGTGGACCATCTGAATTCTTGGTGACAATCACTTCCGCATCGGGATAACCTCGCAACCGATCCCGCAATTCGGAGAGCATCTCTTTCGAAGACAGCCCTCGACGTTCTTGAAACTTTACAAAGTTGATGGAAATCCGGGCCTTGTGGGGGGTATTGCCCAAATCAGGACCTTCATTCGGGTCGCTGGTTCCGTTGCCCACTTGGCCAATGATGGAATTGACCATGAAACTTTCCAATTCTCCAGTCTCCGGATGAGGTCGTTTCCAACGGTCCTCTTCCACAAAGTCGAAAATGATGCCCTCAATGTCTTTTGCCACGCGATTGGTCTCCTCCAAATCAGTTCCAATGGGTTTGGTGATGAAGACATTCAAAAACTGGGGTTCATTGGATGGGAAAAACTCCACCTTGGGGGGGAAGGAGCCCAAAAGGACAACGGAAACCAAGAACAACATCGCCGTACCAAAAAAGAAAACCCACGGCTTCCAACCCGCTAACGCATAACGAAGGAAAGCTTCGTATGCCCGCTCCAACCAAGGGAGAAAACGGTTTTGGAACAACCGCGTGGCAGGGTACAACAAGTGCATATTCAGCAGAGTCAAGGTGCCCGCGATAAGCAACACATTTCCCATGCCAGTCGCCCCAAAAAACAAAAAAGCCAATCCAATGAAAATCAAAACCCCGGAGACCAGCCAAGCCCGACGGCGATTCACTCGCTCCTCGCCGACCTTCATGAAAATGGAGGTCAACACCGGATTGATGACCAAAGCCACAAACAACGAGGAAGAAAGCACGACAATCAATGTGATCGGCAAATACTTCATGAACTCGCCGATCAAGCCTGGCCATACGGCGAGAGGCAAAAACGCTGCCAACGTCGTCGCTGTTGAAGCAATGATGGGCCATGCAACTTCTCCAACCCCGAAGCGGGCGGCTTTCAGCGGCGGCATGCCTTCATCCATCAATCGATACACATTCTCCACCACCACAATGCCATTGTCCACCAACATGCCCAAAGCCAAAACCAACGAGAACAACACCATAACATTGAACGTCACACCGAAGGCATTCAATACCATGAAAGCCATGAACATGGACAAGGGAATGGCCACCCCCACAAAAAGTGCATTGCGCAGGCCCAGGAAAAACAACAGCACACCCACAACGAGCAGTACCCCAAAAATGATCGAATTCTGAAGTTCATCGACTTGGGTTCGAACTTGATCCGATTGGTCATTTGTGATGGACACATTGAGGTTGCGTGGCAACATGTCCTCTTGGGCCTTTTCAATGATTGCATTGATTCCATTGGACGCCTCAATGAGATTCTCTCCCGCTCTTTTGATCACATCCAAGGTCACCACCGGATTGCCATATTCCCGGGCATAACTTTCTTTTTCCTTCTCCACAAAATGGACTTCAGCCACATCGCGGAGATACACTGGAGCCCCTTTCTCCGATTTAACGATGACGCCCGCAATTTCCTCCATGGAAGTGAAATCACCGACCACTTGAACTGTCCTGCGGGCATTGTCCACCAGCAAATCACCCCCTGAAACCGTTACATTTTCTTGGGCAATGGCACCAGAAATGTCATTGAAACTGACTTGCATCGCCTCGGCCCGCAGGTTGTCGACGATGATTTCCACCTCTTTGTCCATCACGCCCCGAATGTCCACTTTGCTGATCTCCGGCAGTTCCTCGATTTCATCCTCGAGGTATTCTGCATAAAGCTTCAAATCATCGAGGCTATAATCGCCAGACAAATTCACATTCATCACGGGCAGCAACTCCGAAAAGTTGAGCTCAAACACATTGGGCTCCGCCGGTAAGTCGTCTGGGAAGTCCGGGTCCGCTTTCACTTTGTCCACAGCGTCCTTGACCTTGCGCAAGGCCTCTGACGGCTCCACACTAAAATTGAACTTGACATCCACAGCACTGTAACCCTGAACAGAGGTGGACGTGATTTCATCGATGCCTGTGATGGTGTTGATCTCCTTTTCCAATGGCCGGGTGATCAGCTTCTCTATGTTCACAGGGCTGTTGCCAGGATAAGCCGTCCCGATGTACACCTCGGGCACAACCACATCTGGGAAACTCTCCTTCGGAACCGTGAGATAACTGTAAATTCCGCTGAAGGTGATGATGGCAATAAGCACAAAAACCGTCGTCCGGTTCTCGATGCTCCAGGTGGTCAGCCCAAATTCCCGCTGCTTCCCACCCAAAGGGGCTTGCTCTTGTTCCATGGGAAATTAGGGATTGAGGATTCGAATGGGTTCACCGTCCGTCACACGGGAAGATCCTTTGTCGATGATTTGGTCTCCAAAAGCCAAACCTGACGCCACCCACATCTCGTCACCACTGCCCATTTTGACATTCACCACCGCTTTGTGGGCTTCACCTCCGCGGGCAACGTAAACAAAGCTTTTGCCTTCCACATCTTGTTGAATCAACGCGCTTCGAACCACCACTGCGCTGTCCACAGCGACATCCTGCAATTGAACGCTGGCGAACATGTTGGGCAAAAATGCAGTGCCTTTCGGCAGCGGTAAGGTCACCTCAATCGATCTGTTCGCTGGATTGATGAATTGGCCCACACGACCCACTTTCGTCTTGACCGTGTCCACGCGGCTCACAATCACCTGAGCGGGCATCCCTTCGGACACACGACCCGCATAATGATCGCTCACCATGGCACGCACATACATGTCATCGAGATCAATCACCCGGGCCACAGGCATCCCCGGCATCCCCATTTCCCCAGTTTTGACAAAAATTCGATCCACGATGCCACTGAAGGGTGCGCGCACCACTGCCATGTCCATTTGGGCCAACATTGTGGCCTGGCTGTTTCGAAGCGCCTCCACTTGTGTTCGTGCTTGCAAGAACTCCACTTCACTTCCGATTTCCTGTTTCCACAAACGTTCTTGCCTCGCAAACAAGTCCTCAGCCAGGCCCAGTTGTGTGCGGATTTCCTCAAGGGATCGTTCCAAAACCTCCGTATTCACGTGCAGCAAAGGAGTTCCTTCAATCACGCGCTGACCTTCCCGCACAAAAATCTCATCTACGCTGCCACCAAACTCCGCAGTCACCGTCGCGTTCTTGTCCGTTTCTACATTGCCTTGAACCGAAAAGGAATGCACAAAACGCTCAGGGTTTACAGGCTGCACAGTCACACCAATGCGATCATCGCGGCCCGCTGCATTCTCGGCTGCCTCGTCAACCGCCGGATCACCGCCGCAAGAAGCCAACAAAATGGGAAGGCACAGCCATGCAATTGCCCTTAAAAAAGTGAAGAAATGGGTCTTCATGTTGTCAAAATGAGATGTGGTCATTCAAAGTCAGATAGTGCGGCCTGCAAACGGACGCGGGCATTCAAACAATTCATTTGAGCGGCAATGAAACCGCCCTTGGCTTCAATCAAACGGTTGCGAGCATCAGCCAGCTCAAAACTTGAATTGACACCTTCGCCGTATCCGGTTTCAATGCGATTGTAAATGCGCTGTGCCAACTCCAAAGCTTCTTCGCGATTTTGCTCCTGGGCCTTGGCATTCCGGTATTCATCTTGCGCGGCCAGAAATTCCAAGTTGGCGGCGTGTTCCATCTGCTCGTATCCAATTCGGGCACGGTCATGCTCGATTTGGGCCTTCTCCACACGCTGCTTTCCCCCGAAACTGTTCCACAATGGCATGGAAAAGTTGACTCCCCAGAGTTGTACATCATACCAAGAGCCATCGGGATCGAAAAAATCCCAAGCCGATCTTTGGGCGTTTTGTTGGAAATTGTAGAATGCAGCGATTTGCGGCAAGCCTTCAGCTTTTCGGTTTTGAACATCCAGACCCGCGAGTTCTACCAAAGCTTGCTGCTCTCTCAACCCCGGCAATGCCATGGGGTTGAATGGCTGGCTCAACAGTTCAGCACCACCCATTTCGGCAGAAAGCGAGGCCAGATCTTGGGTCAATGCGATTGAATCCGTCGGTGGCAATCCCATTTGAAAGGCCAATACCGCCTTCAAAAGCACAACTTGAGACGCCGCATAGGCCGCCTGTTGTTCCAGGTCTTTCACCGCCAACGCCATTTGATCTGCAGCCGTGGCATCGAGGAAACCCGCTTGTTGCAATGCCTGCGTCTCCACCAACTGCTCAACAAGGGTCAACTTCATTTCAGAAAGCATCTCCGCATTCAATTGCGCTGCACAAACTGCATGGTAAGCTTCAGCCACGGTTTTGCGCACCTCATCAGCTGTTCTCTCCACCGCTTGCGCACGGGACTCTGCAAACAATCGAGCCGCTTGCAAACCCACGAAATAAGACCCGCTGAAAATCAGTTGGCTCGCCTGCACACCCACATTCGCCGTGTGCTCATTTCCGAATTGCAACTCACTGAGGCCCGATGGGTCCGGGGCCGGTGCATTGAGCGGAACCCCTGTCGCTTGGGCCACGCCACCCAGAAACTCCGTCAAATAATCCGGAAACCCAAATGCATCTGCAGGAACCACTTGTGTGGGGATGTCAATGAACTGGCTGTAATCCGCAATCAAGTTCAACTGTGGCAACCCCGATGCGGTCAACTCCTTGACATCTCGACGAGCCTTTTCTTGGTCCAATCGGGCATATTGAATGGCGTAGGCATTTTCAAGGGCAAGGGTTTGGGCCTCCGCCAAGGTCAAGGTGTGGGTTGTTGACAATGGGGATTGGGACTGAGCACCAGAAATGGCCATCAGCCCAATCGCGCCGAATGCCCAAATGGACTTGGCCTTTGAATTCCATGAGTTCATGAGACGGCGGGAGGTTCGTTTTGGAGTTTCCATTCGATGTATTCCAATCCTTTTGCCGAGGCAATGCCCCGGATGTGATACGCAAATGCATCCACTTGCAAGTCCAGAATGGACCGACCCGTGGCATTCAAGGTGTCCGAACGAAACACAGCTGAAGTGATGGCCACCAAGAATCTTGTCACCAGAGTAGGATCACAGTCTTTCCGATACAATCCCTCCGTTTGGCCGCGGTCAAGGTTTCTTGACATGGTCTCAAAAATCATTTGCTCGCGCGCCTGGGACATCATCAAATGGGCCTCTGGGTAATACTTCTCGAGATCGAAGAGTACGCTGGGATGAATCTCTTGCAACATGGTACGTATGTGCCGCAACATCACAAAATGCCGGTCAATCGCATTGCCCTCCACTTTTGCCACGGCTTGCAACATCTCGCGGTTGGCCTGGATTTGGTATTGTAGGCATTGGTGGACCAAATCCCGCTTGTCCTTGACATGTTTGTACAAGGTCTTTTTCGAAACAGCCAATTCCCTCGACACATCATCCATGTTCACCGACTTGATGCCAGCACGCATGAACAATTTCACCGCACCCAGTAGCACTCTTTCAGGTGCTTGACGTTCGTTTTTTTCAAGGGCATTGATGTCCACTCCAGTCCTTCCTTTCAAAATTGGACCGCAAAGGTAGCACAAGCAAACCCGAAGGAAACGAAATTCATGTTAAAACGTTTTCTTCGTTTCTGTTGTGGACACTTCAGTCTTGACTCCTCAAACTCTTCAGAACCAAATTGGCATCGGCATGTTGCGCAACCGTCACCTTCAAACGAGGTTCCTGCTCCATGGCCCTTGCAATGGCCCACTCCGCGCCTTTGTTTCGAGCCCAACTGCGTCGTGCAATTCCATTGTTTACATCCCAATGAAGCATCGCAGTCAATCGCCGCTCGCTGTCTTCAGAACCATCAATGAGCATTCCAAACCCTCCATTCATGACCTCGCCCCAGCCCACACCACCGCCGTTGTGCAAACTGATCCAAGTTGCTCCACGGAAACCATCACCTACAAAATTCTGCACCGCCATGTCCGCTGTAAAAGCACTACCGTCATCAATGTTCGACGTCTCTCGATATGGAGAATCGGTTCCACTGACATCGTGGTGATCACGGCCCAGCACGACAGGGCCTTTGAGACGACCCTCGGCAATGGCATCATTGAAGGCCTTGGCGATTCGCATTCGCCCTTCAGCATCAGCATACAAAATGCGCGCCTGGGAGCCCACCACGAGTTTGTTGGCCTTCGCGCCCCGAATCCATCGAATGTTGTCTGCCATCTGTTGCTGGATTTCCACTGGAGACTCCAACCTCATCGCATCCAACACCTCGCAAGCTATGTTATCTGTGCAATCCAAATCGGCAGGGTCCCCACTGGTGCATACCCAACGAAACGGACCAAACCCGTAATCAAAACACATGGGACCCATGATGTCTTGGACATAACTGGGGTATTTGAACTGTTCTCCATCAGCCGCCATGATGTCTGCACCTGCGCGAGAGGCCTCCAACAGAAAGGCATTTCCGTAATCGAAAAAATACGTGCCCTTTGCCGTGTGTTGATTCACTGCAGCTGCATGTCGACGCAACGATTCTTGAACCACAGAACGAAATTGATCCGGATCACTGGCCATCATCTCATTCGCCTCCTCAAACCCCAACCCCACAGGATAATAACCTCCCGCCCACGGGTTGTGCAAAGACGTTTGATCCGACCCCAAATCCACATGCAGTCCTGCATCATCGAAGGCTTCCCACACCTCCACCACATTGCCCAAATAGGCATACGATACCGCCTCTTTGGCTGCAACTGAATCGCGAACCCGAGCGGTCAACTCACCCAAATCTGTGACCACATGGTCCACCCAGCCTTGTTCATGGCGCTTGTACGCCGCCGCCGGGTTCACCTCGGCAGTCACGCTCACCACCCCCGCGATATTGCCCGCCTTGGGTTGAGCGCCACTCATGCCGCCCAAACCCGCTGTCACAAAGAGTGTTCCCGCGGGGTCCTTGCCCTTCAACCGACAGGCATTCAAAACAGTGATGGTGGTTCCATGAACGATTCCTTGGGGGCCAATGTACATGTAAGAGCCTGCCGTCATCTGACCATATTGACTGACCCCCAGTGCATTCATTCGTTCCCAGTCATCTGGCTTTGAATAGTTGGGAATGACCATGCCATTGGTCACCACCACACGAGGGGCATCTTTGTGGCTCGGAAACAGCCCCATGGGATGACCACTGTACATGACCAACGTTTGTTCTTCCGTCATCATGCTGAGGTATTGCATCACCAACCGATACTGCGCCCAGTTCTGGAAAACGGCTCCGTTTCCGCCATATGTAATCAACTCCTGAGGGTGTTGTGCCACAGCTGGATCCAGGTTGTTTTGAATCATCAACATGATTGACGCAGCTTGCTGACAACGCGCCGGATATTCCTCAATCGGGCGGGCATGCATGGGGTAAGACGGCATGAATCGGTACATGTAAATGCGGCCATATTCGTGGAGTTCGGAGGCGAACTCCTTGGCCAAAATTTCATGGTGTTCCGCGCTGAAATAACGCAGTGCGTTGTGCAGTGCAAGTTCTTTCTCTTTCGCCGTCAAAATGTCCTTTCGAATTGGAGCATGCGAAAACGCCATGTCGCGTGACTTAAATTCCGGTAAATCACCCTCCAAACCCTGGCGTATTTCTGCTTTGAATGCGGTTTCTGTCATTGTCGCCATCCCATTCATTGCTTGGTGTCTTTTGTTCTTGTGAATCTGCCCGTTCGTTTGTCAAATCCATACGGACAGTGCTTGCAGCCACTTTGACAACAATGACCTCGCTTCAAATGGTAATGTTCAGTGAACACGACGAATCCCTCGGGACTGTAATAAAAATCTTCCGGTGCAAGATCTTGAGGCATGGCACCAAAGATAAGTCGCACCTGTCCGCCAATGCCCAGTGGAAGCGCCAAGTACGCCAATTCTGGATTTGAATGCCTCGGTGTTCTTGAGGACGTACGATACCCAGATGAAATGGGTCAGAATCCGAAAAATCAGCCCAATCATGTCATTCATATCCATTTGTCCCGAGGTTTGAACCATGGTGACGCGTGAGGCCAACCCAGTTCCATTGTTTCAGGATCAACCATTGATTTGGCATGGCCATCACTTGACCCTTCGTCGACTTGACGAAATGAATGTTGTTTCTCCGGGCAACAAATGGTTCAAGTTGAGGTACAACCTCGAACGCGCTTTGCTGCAACCCTCCAAAAGCCTAATGACTTTTGGAGGACCGCATTCAAATCATTTGTTGGCCACTGCGCGTGCCTGTTCCGAAGTCCAGATTCGATGCTTCGGCGTGGTTCGTGGTGGAGAAGTAGAAACTCCTGTCATGAAAGCCTGCCGAAATGCAGGGATGACTTTGATTCCCATTTCCAGGTCTTTGTACAGCGAGAAAACAGACCCCGATTTCCTGAACACATTACGCAACACGTGGAACAACCCTTGGGTGGTACCCGAAGGTGGAGCAAACGACCTGGGTGTACATGGGGCCCAAGACATTCTACAAATGTCTGATCAGCACTGGGATTGCATTGTGTTATCTGTTGGTACGGGCACAACGCTGGCCGGAATGGCATTGAAATGCGATGGAGAAATTCCCATCATCGGTATTTCGGCTTTGAAAGGTGTTCAACATGAAACCGAGGTCATGAACCTGCTGCACCGAACCACAAGCGACCTGAATTGGTCAAAACAACTGCTGCGAAACGTCACATGGTGGACAGATGCACACACCGGTGGTTTTGGCAAAATGACCCCTGAACTGGAGCACTTCATGGCTGCTTTCCAAAAGGACACCCAAGTTCCATTGGAGCGCGTCTATACGGCCAAAATGTTTCTTCGTCTGCAAAAAGAAATGGAAAAACCTGTCTCTGAAAGACATCCTTTCATTCAACCCAACAGTCGCATTCTGGTTCTTCATACGGGTGGCATCTCCCCTTAAATTTGTCCTTCAAGAAACCGCCCACGGATCCTCAAGTCAACCCCCTCCATGTCCGACTTACTCCAACACGAATGTGGCATCGCCCTTCTTCGTCTCAAGAAACCACTCCAGCATTACATCGACAAATACGGGACTGCTTTTTATGGCATGAACAAAATGTATCTCCTGATGGAGAAACAGCACAATCGGGGACAAGACGGTGCAGGTCTGGCCAACATCAAGCTCAACGTCTCCCCCGGGCAACGATACATCAGCAGGTTGCGGTCTGTCGAAAACCAACCCATTCAAGATATTTTCGCTCGTGCACTGGGTCGATTTGAGGGCATACCTCCGGAAGATCTAGCCGATGCCCAGAAACTTCAGGCAGAACATGCGTTCACCGGAGAACTTTTTCTGGCCCACTTGCGGTATGGCACTTACGGCAAGAATCAAGTCGAAAATTGCCACCCCTTCCTCCGACAAAACAACTGGAGGACCCGCAGTTTGGTGGTCGCCGGAAACTTCAACATGACCAACACCGATGAATTGTTCGACAAGCTTGTTGCACTGGGCCAACATCCCAAAGAAAAAGCGGATACCGTAACGGTTTTGGAACGCATTGGCCATTTTTTGGATGTGGAGAATCAGCAATTGTTCGAGCAATTCAAACAAAAGGGACTTGAGAATCCAAAAATTTCTGAATCCATCGGAGACGAGCTAAACATTCAAGAAATTTTGAAAAGAAGTGCCAACTCCCTCGATGGTGGATACGTCATGTGTGGTTTGATTGGGCACGGAGATGCCTTCGTGATGCGCGACCCCAATGGCATCCGCCCTGCTTTCTGGTACGAAGACGATGAGGTAGCTGTCGTGGCTTCTGAACGACCTGTGATACAGACAGCCTTCAACACCCAAACCGAGGACATTCAAGAAATTCCCCCTGGCCATGCATTGATCATCCGAAAAAACGGAGACGTCAGCATTGAAGAGGTCAAAAAACCGGGCGAACGGAAGTCGTGCAGTTTTGAACGGATTTACTTCAGCCGCGGGAATGACCAAGACATTTACAATGAACGAAAAGCCCTGGGTCACGCCATTGTACCCAAAGTCTTAGAGGCCATTGAACACGATTTGGACAACACCGTAACGAGTTTCATTCCCAACACTGCTGAAGTTTGTTTTTATGGTTTGATCAAGGGGTTGGAAGATCACTTGAACCAATCCAAAATCTCCAGAATTATTGGGCTCGGAGCATCCCCAAATCCAAAAGAAGTCAACGAAATTCTTCGAGAACGACCGCGCATCGAAAAAGTGGCCATCAAAGACGCCAAACTGCGAACCTTCATCACAGAAGACACCAGCCGAGATGACTTGGTCGCACACGTCTATGACATCGCATATGGCACCGTTCGGGCTGGAGTAGACAACCTCGTTGTTATTGACGACAGCATTGTCCGAGGCACAACGCTCAAAAAGTCCATTCTCAAAATTTTGGATCGACTCGGCCCCCGTCGCATCGTTGTGGCTTCCAGTGCACCGCAAATTCGATATCCCGATTGTTATGGCATCGACATGGCCAAACTGGGAGATTTCATCGCCTTTCAGGCAGCCATCAGTCTGATCAAAGAACGCGGCATGGAATCCATTCTCAAAGAAACCTACGATCGGTGTAAGGCACAAATCCAACAACCCAAAGAAGAGAACATCAACCAAGTCAAGGCCATTTATGCGCCTTTCACCACTGATGAAATTTCAGACCGCATTTCCCTACTATTGACTCCGGCAGGTTTGGATTCAGAAGTCAAAATCATCTTTCAAAGCATCGAAGGTTTGCACGCGGCATGTCCAAACCACCAAGGCGATTGGTACTTCACCGGAGACTTTCCTACACCTGGAGGCCACAAAGTGGTCAACCGTGCTTTTGTTTACTACATGGAGGGGCAGGACCTTCGCGCCTACTAACAGTTTTTGGTTTCGTTTCAATCCCACGGTGGGATTGAAAAGTCCGACGTTGCATCGATTCCCTCAAGGAATCACAACAACAGATTGGGACTGGGGATGCTTCCCCAGCATTTGCAAGACATACGTGCCTGGCTCACATGATGTGGGGACTTGCATCGAAGTCGAGGGCGTTCCGGGCCACACCGGTTTGAATGCTACTTCTCTCCCATTTGAATCCAACAATTTCAAAGATTCCGGGGCGCTGCCAAACGCACCCCAAACCACAGAAAAAGCCTCACCTGCACGGACCGGATTGGGAAAAACGGCCCATTCCTTGTCAAAGTTGGTCAACTGGGGTGCATCCATGACATAGTCCGACAAGCGCACAGAATAAGACGACTCTCCAGCGTCCAATACATTGCCCAGTTCATCGTAAATCACCTCTGAAACTTCAATGGAACCCAAACGCGGTACAAAGTGAATGCCGTCATACAGAAAACGAGAAGTCAAAACCAATTCGTAAACGTTACCGACGGAAAAAGAATCCACGACCGTTTCCACCATATCCACCATGTGAACAGGAATCGACTCCCCTTCCAATGAAACCAAAGTCCCCGAACCCATATACGCACTCACCACTTGGCCCTGTCGCTCCACTGTATATTCTTGCAACTCATAATTGCCCGAAAAATCGTCTGACCAAGTCGCCTCTGGATTCACACCAAAAGGAAAGGGCATGTATACCTCCGGGTCGTCATAAGTGACCACAATTCCAGATTGAACACCACCGAAATAGGTGAATTCTTCATCCATCTGGTAATACGTCGTGATTCCTGTAGCTTCCACGCCAAACGTGGCCGAAGCAAATGACTTTCCCCAAGGTGTCAGCGCCGCTGAACTCACCACGCTTGTCGACTGATTGATGGTCGATCCTTCAGAGGCATCCCAAATTGTAGTTCCCTCCGGATTGGGCGTTTCCAAGTCCAACCAAAGCATCACATCCTGCGTCAATGTATCGCCATGGAGAATTTGAGGCGCTGTCAATTGACCGTTACTGAGCACCGCACAATGGGCGCCCAACACCATCCAGAAAAGTCGAGTAAATGACATAATTCAATTTTCTGAAATCTAAACAAAAGTGGACAATCATCACCGGGTGCAATCCACTGCGCAAAATCATTTCATGTCAGACAAAAAAAACCCCAGAAGCTGCATTGACATCTTCTGAGGCTCTTGAAGTACCCGGAGTGGGAATCGAACCCACACTCCGTTAGGAACACGAGTTTGAGTCGTGCGCGTCTACCAGTTCCGCCATCCGGGCAAAATGCGGACGGCAAAGATAATGAAAAGGCAAGTTAGAATTGTTCAACCTGCTCGAAAAATCACGTTATTCGCGCCGCCATTGAACCCCCACCCCATGAGCGGAATCCGCAATGTGGCGATCATCGCCCACGTCGACCACGGCAAGACCACCTTGGTCGACAAAATCATCCACCAGTGCAATGTCGTTGATCCGAGAAAAGAATCAGGAGAACTGATCTTGGACAACAATGATCTCGAACGAGAACGTGGCATCACCATTTTGTCAAAAAACGTCTCTGCCGTTTGGAAAGATGTCAAAATCAATTTGATTGACACACCTGGACACGCGGATTTTGGTGGTGAGGTAGAACGGGTCTTGAAAATGGCAGACGCGGTCTTGCTGGTGGTTGACGCTTTCGAGGGTCCCATGCCGCAAACCCGCTTTGTGCTCAGCAAAGCCATCGAGCTTGGCCTCAAACCCATCGTGGTTGTCAACAAAGTAGACAAAGAAAATTGCACACCAGATGTAGCCCAAGAGGCGGTCTTTGATCTGATGTTCGCCCTGGACGCAACCGAAGAACAACTGGACTTTCCCACTGTATATGGATCGGCAAAAATGGGTTGGATGGGACCGGATTGGTCTGAACCCACAACCGACATCACCCACTTGCTGGATGTGATTTTGGAACACGCACCTGAAGCCCCATATCAAGAAGGCACCCCACAACTGCAAATCACATCGCTAGACTACTCACGATACACTGGCCGAATTGCCATCGGACGTCTTTTCCGCGGAGACTTACACGCCAACCGGGATTATGCCCTCTGCACCTCTGAAGGCATCCGGAAAGCAAGAGCAAAGGAACTGTTTATCTTCAGTGGGCTGGGGCGTGAAAAGGTCGAACATGTGCGTGCAGGTGATTTATGTGCCATCACCGGCATGGATGGGTTCGAAATCGGAGACACCATCAGTGACTTGGAGCATCCCGAAGCCATGTCCCGCATTGCTGTGGATGAGCCCACGATGTCTTTGTTGTTCACCATCAACACCTCACCTTTCTTGGGAAAGGATGGTGAATTCTTGACCTCCCGACACATTCGAGAACGCTTGGATGCCGAGCTCCAACGGAATTTGGCATTGCGCGTCGAACCCACAGATAGTGAAGATCGTTGGAATGTCTTCGGTCGTGGCATTCTGCACTTGTCCGTTTTGATTGAAACCATGCGACGTGAAGGGTACGAAATGCAAATCGGAAAACCACAAGTCCTGCTCCGCGAAGTGGATGGTGTTACGCATGAACCTTTTGAGCATTTGGTGATTGACGTTCCCGAGAGCCATTCGGGCAAAGCCACGGAACTGGTCATGATGCGCAAGGGTCAATTGCAAGTGATGGAAGCCAAGAGCGACTTGCAACATTTGGAATTTAGGATTCCTTCGCGGGGGTTGATCGGGCTGAGAAACCAAATCCTAACGGCCACCGCAGGAGAAGCCGTGATGACCCATCGTTTCGATGCTTACGAGCCTTGGGCTGGCGACTTGGCCACGCGCTCAAGTGGATCCCTTGTTTCCTCGGAAACTGGCCAGGCCCGCGCTTATGAAATCGATCGCTTGCAGGACCGGGGTGTTTTCTTTATTGACCCTGGAGAAGACATTTACAAAGGGCAAGTCGTTGGTGAATGCAACCGGGACAATGACATGGAACTCAACCTTGTTCGCGGTAAAAAACTGACCAACATGCGGGCTTCTGGTGCAGACAAGGGCCTTCGAATTGCGCCTGCCCGGAAAATGTCACTCGAAGAATTCATGGAATTCATCAATGATGACGAGTACCTTGAAGTCACCCCGAAAAGTTTGCGCATCCGGAAAATTCCGAATTGATTTGGATCGGACCCAAATGCCGCACCTCGTCCTGGTCTGACAAAGCCCGCATGGCTTTGAGTTGTTTGGCGTGGGTTCGGGCATATTGATAAAACCGGATTTCTTCTAGGAACAATACCCCGGAAAGGGTCAACTGACCATAATCTTTGCTCCACATGCGTTTGAGCGCTCGCTTGAGCAATCCATGGTGCACCAGGTTCTTGCCGTCATTTCGAAGGTTGAAATAGTGGTGCAACTCGAATGCCCGAATCTTGTTTTGAGCGACCCAACGCAAATCCATTGATTTCACAGCCGCCGAACTGGCATGTCGAACCTTTGCGTTGGGATGAACCCAAACTTGGCCTCCTGTCTGTTGCAGCCTCCAAACATATTCTCGGTCTTCACCATACATGAAAAATGCTGGATTGAATCCCCCCACCTTTTTCAATGTGGACGCCGTCAAGTACCAAGCCGCTGCATTGACAAACGGCACCTCGAAAGGTTCAGTCCTGTCTTCCCAACCTGGCGCATAGCGATTTTGAAAGTTGGGGTTCGCAAAATCGTTATCCCAATTCAATTGAATTGGGCAATGTATGGCTGTGGACTTCGATGATGAAATGCCATGGGCCCAAGTCACCAAATCATTGGCCTCTATCCAAGCGTCTTGATTGAGCAAGAAATACTTGGAAAATCCATTTTCCAAGCCCCACCTGAGGCCCTCATTGTTCGCTCGCCCAAATCCGATATTGGCCCCGCTGGTATATTCCCAACTTCCTGGGTTCAACGACTGAAACAACTGCTGAAGGCCTTCATCGCTCTCATTGTCTCTCAAAAACACCACAACACCTTCGTGAACCAAGGCTGGCAGCGTCTTCCGCAACCAGCTCATTCCCTTGTAAGCCACAATGATGACAAGTATTTCCTGGCGATTCATGACTTGAAATGGTCCCACAAAAGAAAATCATCCTTATAAATCTGATGAATCGCCTTCGTCGCTTGTTCTGAAAGTGAAGCAGCGATTGCTGCCGTATTCAAGGCATTCCGCTTGGTGTGATGCGTGTCCAAATTGGGCTTGATTCCCGTTTCCTTTTCTATCCAATCAAAAGCCCGATTCATCTCATGCAATGGAAAAATCTGGTCAGCACCGGACGCCCAACAACGCTGTGGCAAAAAATGATCGCGGTTCAACTGAGACACTTCCTCGCGAAGCCAGTCTATAAATCGATTTTCACGAAATCTTTTTATGGTTTGTTTTTTAAAATCACGATGAAACCAAAAATATTCCGAAATCACCCGTTCCAATGGGTTTCTGATCATGCAAAAGCTCTTGAAACCTGCATACTCAGGATAATATCGCTCAATGACCGCTGGCGTATAATGTTGTGGGGCAAATGAAACGCCATCATGAACCAAATAATCGCAATCGGCATAAAACAACTTCGCAGGATGACGCAATCCAAAAGCCTCTTCAATTCGAGAACCCCCACACTTGGGGATGTGATAAAACAGGATTTGTTCCTCCTTGAATACCGGCATCAATGTTCGTTTTTCCCGGCCTCTAGGACTTGAAATGGCGTCCATTGGGCCGGCTCATGTAAGCCCTCAACACCTTGGATGTTTGAGATTTCTTGATGTCGTCCTTCCAGCCATCTTTTCCTCGGTTGCAGTTGCTGCTTTGAAGCATTTCCCCCATGTTCTCTGCACATTTGGCAAACATCAAATGCAAAACGGTACTCCAGCTGAAGAAGGTCCACATACCTCAATGCGCGAAATAAGAATTCTGTATCCCCCGCAACCCGAACATCCATGAAGCCCCCCAATGCATTCCATATATCTCGGGTGTACATGGTTTGACAATGCCCGTGGTAATTTCTCAAAACCTGTTTCAAATCCGCATCCATTCGTTGGAGCCAAGGGCGGACAAACTGGGTTTTTGAATCGAACAGCTCGAGCAGGTGAGATAACCAATGTGGCGCGGCCAAATCATCTGGGTCGATGAAGCAGACATGTGTCCAGTCCCAGCCTTCAGCAAATTTCAAACCGGTGTTGCGCGCCAAATAAGCTCCTGAATTTTCATTCAGTTCAATCCCGTGAATTCGTTGATCCAAAGCTAACGCCTCGGCAAGGACCTCAACCGAACGATCGGTTGAAACATCGTCAACCACAACCAAATTCCAATTCAAAAAATCCTGATTCCGAATGGAGTCTATGCACCCTGATAGCCAATTGGCATGGTTGTAATTCGCGCAAATGATCAGCAACTTCGCATCTTCCAGCGCAAGATTGGATGTTCCCTTGGCCTTGCTCGCGCTTTTTCGCAAATGAAAAACCAAAGATTCGATCGGCCGAATCCATCCCTTTTCTCGAAGGAAAATCACAAGCGGCACCCTGAACCAAGCGGTCGCGCGCCTCAACAAGCTTGTCATCAGCTTCAAACCACGACCCATTGTTTTCATCATTCAACCTTCAAAATTAGCTTATCAACATCAATCAGATTGGGCTTCATCGAAAACGAATACAAAAAGTGGTGCCGCCATTTTTGGCCGATTCTTTGACAAAAATCTCACCGTTGTGGTATTCCTCTATAATCCGCTTGACCAAGGATAGACCCAAGCCCCAGCCACGTGTTTTTGTGGTGTAACCTGGGGCGAAAACATCCTTCCAACGGGACTTGGGAATGCCTTTGCCTGTATCCCGTACAAGCAACACCGTGCCTTCACCAGCAGACTGGAGGGTCAATTCAATCTGACCTTCACCATCCATGGCATCCACCGCATTTCGAATCAGATTTTCCAATACCCAACTGAACAGAGACGGGCTCAGTTTGGCTTTGGCTTCCCGCATCTCGACAAGGCAATCGAATGAGAGATCCACCTTGGCCGAAACCCGAGGTCGCATGTATTCCACTGTAGAGTCAATGAGGTCGGCAATGGGCTGATTTTGCAGTTCTGGTTTCGATCCAATTTTACTGAATCGATCCACAACAACATTTAACCGCTCAATGTCCTTGTTCATTTCGGCCAAATACTCCCTCGGAATTTCACTGATGCCCTCAAGCAAACCCGTCCAAGCCATCAAAGAGGACATCGGCGTGCCCAATTGATGCGCCGTTTCTTTCGCCATGCCCACCCAAACTTGGTCCTGTTCAGAACGGCGGAAACTGCTGAAAATCAGATAAGCCACAAGGAGAAAAACAGCAATCAACGTCAATTGCACAAAAGGAAAATATTGCAATTGCGTCAGCACAGCTGAGTCGGCAAAGTAGATATAATGCAAGCCGTCTGGCAATTGAATCGAAATCGGGGTGTTGGCCGACTCCATTTCCGCCAGCAATTCCTTCAAACGGTTCGGGTCATCCACATCCTCATCCGCTACACCCTGATGCCTGAGAACATGCAATTTGGTGGCATCCAAAAGCACCACTGGCACCGATGCCGAGTTCATTACAGTTTCAGAAATAAATGAATTAATTAACTCTTTCATTGTGGACTTCAGCTCATTGAATCGAGTGCTTTCTGACCAATAAACTTGATGACCTACCTCCTGAAAAACAATGGGCTCGTGGTTGGATTTCATCGCCATTCGCAACGAATCGCGATTCACCCCTTCACGGATGTTGACGGCATACAACTCCTGACCCGTTTCGTCAACGATCAATACTGGAATGGTTTTATTCGCCCACAAAAACTCCGTCACAAAAGTCAAATCCATGCCCGATGGCGGACTGTCCACCAAGCGATATGCATCGGCCAAACGATCGGCCTTTTCCCGTTCCTCGGCACTCAATTCCTCGAACAGTTCTTGTGTGTAACGAACGAGTTCAGCACGTTGTCGAATCGCTTCAGACCAAACCCGAACACGGGATTGTTCTTCTTGCCGAATGCGCTGAGCAATGTTGTTCGAATACCAAAGTGTCGCCACCACAATCAACATCGCTGAAATCAACAAGGCACGATTCCACCATTGCCGACGGGAGACCAATTGTTCCGATCGCAATCCCATCCAAATCAGTCATAAGCTGGACAAGACACGTAACGACCCCTCGAATTCCCTCCGCAAGCATTGATTCCGATGACCACTTCATGTGAATTGGCCGAAGCCGCTCGCATCACAGAGGTCGTCAGCCCATACGAATAGCCGATGGACAAGTAATCCAAAACCTTGACCTTCGCCATGGCCAACAACGCTGTTCCCGTTCGATAACCCAATCCAAACCCAGCGATTTCATTGTAATCCAAAGCCAACATCAAATCCGCTGAAGCCGGAACGGAAGGCGCAATCCGAACCTGAGTACTCGGCCGAAAACTCCAATCTCGATAAAGCTCCATTTTCGCATTGGCCGTCAAAGCGAAATGCCGCTTGAATTCTGATTGCGCACCAATGTTGCCCAAACTGGCACCCGTAGCATTGATCAAGCTCAAACCCACAAACCACTCTCGCTCATACAGTGCCAAACCGACGTCCAAAGACGGGAATACAAAAGCCGATTCCCCCTGGAACGCCGGGTCATTGGCCACCTCCACATCAGGCAGGTCAATCATGGATTGGTTGAGTCGAAATTGATAAAGGCCAGCGCTCAAACCCGCAGCCAATCTCGCGCCGGAAGTCATTTTCAAATTGTAGGCATAAGCCACATTCACAGCCAGGTGACCCCATGGGCCCGCCTCGTCTGATTCAACACGACCGCCCACACCATGGAAGTTTGGGCCTTGCTCAGTCATTTGGCCATGGATATTGACAAATGATGTGGTGGGAGCGCCTTCAAACCCAGCCCATTGGGCGCGTTGACCAAAGTGCAAATCCAAACATTCCACGGAGCCCGCCAAAGCCGGGTTGTCTTGGAACGGATTCATCATGGCCGTAGTCCGAACTGGTAGCTGCTGAGCGGCTGCAGTCATGGATATGCAAACGACCCCAATGGCTGTGATTGTTCTCCACCTCATCTCACAATGCTTACATAACCAGTAATGGGGTCCAAGGGCAGACCAGGGTCATTCAAATCAATCGCGTAATAGTATGTCCCCTCAGACACGGGCTTCCCCCCCTGTCGACCATCCCAAGCTGACACATAACCAATGGACCGAAAAACCTCCGCACCCAACCTGTTGAAGACCCGAACTTCAGCCTTTTCATAAGCCAGCAAACCTGGAATCAGCCACAAGTCATTAATCAGGTCATCGTTCGGTGTAAAGCCGGTGGGAATATCAAAGGGGTTCCCTACCGTCACAGTGACATCATCGGAATAGGCACACGCCCCGATGAATCCGTTCACAACATAAGTGATGTCCCCTTCTGGCGAGGACACCACCTCAGGGCCAGAAACTGTGTTCAAGCCCGTGCCAGGAAACCAAGTGTATCCCAAATCCGGATCTCCCCCATCCACTGTCAACGTCACCGATTCCCCAGGAACCAAATTCGCCGTGCAACATGCATCAATGCCGATGGCAGGGCCTTCGATGTACACCTGCAACTCACATGTGGAGGCCTCCACGTCTTGCGCCGTTCCCACAAGCAACAGGTATTTCGCATTGGGATCCAAATCCACTGTAATCAAGGAAAAATCTGATGCCGATTCCACACAATCGGAAACCGGCACGTAAGCCGCTTGATCACAAAAATCTTGTTGATTCGGTTTGACCACCATGGCCTTCAACAAATTCGGAACGCCACCCGCACTGCAGTTGATGCCTGAAATGTTGACCTCCACATGGCCAGCAACCGATGTGATGCTGTTCGTGGTGAATGTTCCCACTGTCAACCAAGGGCTGTCGATGCAGCCAAAGGGCAACAAGGATGTGTCTTGAATGGACATCGAATCCCATTGTTCTCCGCACAACAGGGTGGGGTTGTCACAGGTTTGGCCTGACACCTCAGATGCCCAACAAAAAGTGCATATCACCCACAAAGCCCAAAACCACCTTTTCAAGTGCATGTTTGTCCAACGCTTCATTTTCCCGATTCGTATATCACCAAAAGTGCCCCCTTTTCAACTGCAAGACCAGTCTTCGAATGCACCTCTGCCAAACGCCCATCGCGTGGTGCCCGAATGACGTTTTCCATCTTCATGGCCTCCAAAACGAGCAAAACGTCTCCTTCTTCCACTTCGCTGCCCGCAGCTACCGCAACAGACAGCACCTTTCCCGGCATCGGCGCTTCGACCCGGTCCAGGCTTGCACTTTCTGTGTTGCCCATCCCCATTCGCTCCAGCAACGCCTGCCGCCCATCCACAATTTGCATTCGCTTCAAAACCCCGTTAACCCGAATAACCACGTGGCCCTTCCGATCCGGAGTTTGAATCATTTCAACCCGCAAGTTTCTTCCTTTCGATAACCGGACATCATAGGCCCCTGGACCTTGTGGCGTCCAAACCCAATCCCCCATTCCACCGGCGTCGGCAGGCACCTGAACGGACCTTTCATCGGTAAAACGAACTTCGGTTTCCATGGACGCCAAGTTACTGCGATTTCCCCCCGAACTTTACAGCGTGTCGGGGATTTACATTCACATTCCATTTTGCAGAGCGGCTTGCCATTACTGCGATTTTCATTTTTCCACGCAATTGAAGCGCATCCCGGAGATGATTCGGGCAATCGATCAAGAATTGGCCATTCGGATGGCCATATCCCCTCAGCCCATTGACACCCTCTACTTCGGTGGAGGAACCCCCTCCCTGATCGACCCCCATTGGATTGACTTGTTGATCCAACGCGCCAAAAAACTGAACCCAAGTCGTTCATGGGCCGAATCCACGCTGGAAGCCAATCCAGAAGACATTTCCGCAGAACGTTGTGAAGCGTGGTTGGATGCCGGAATCAACCGACTCTCCATCGGCGTCCAAACATTTGACGACAGACTCCTGGGATGGATGAACCGCAAACACACTGGTGAACAAGCGCAACGTGCCATCGAAACGGCAGCAAAAGCTGGATTCAAGCACTTGACTACCGATTTGATCTATGGCTTGCCGGGACGGACAACCGAGGATTGGACAAATGACCTGCATCGCATGTTGTCCTTGCCGGTGGGTCATCTCTCTGCTTACATGCTCACCGTTGAACCGAAAACCGTCTTGGGGCGTCAAGTTGCTCAGGGTTTGGCCCCTGATGTGGACGAAACTCAAGTTTCAAAGGCTTATGAACGTTTGTGTGTTTTGACCGCCAACGCCGGTTTTGAACACTATGAAGTGTCCAATTTTGCCAAACCCGGCGCGCAAGCCATCCACAACAGTCAATACTGGTCTGGCGCAGCTTACATCGGAGTGGGACCGGGTGCGCATGGTTTTGATGGTTTGAAATATCGATGGGCCAATTGGGCAAACAACCCCCGCTATCTTCAATCTATGCAGCAAGCCAAAAATCCCGTCGATTTGCCCTGTGAATCGGAAGAATTGTCATCACGAGACCGATACAACGAAACACTGATGACTGGATTTCGGACCACCAAAGGCATTGATTTGGAACAGCTGGAGAACACATTCGGCATCCGGCCAGACAAATCTGAACCCGAAGCTTGGGCCAGAGCTTTGACCCAAGGGATGCTTCAAATGACGGCGCCCAACAAAGCCCAAATTCCGGAATCTCAATGGTTGGTCGGCGACACGATCGCAGCGCGTTTTTTTGAAGTGGATTGACCGGGAAACCGTCAATTGGTAGCCGACTGTTTTTGGCGCGAACGCCGCTTCATCCATGCATCCAAAGCCACGGCGCCAATCACTACAAAAGCACCGAGATAGAACCACAAACCCATCCTTTCGGATTCCCCAAAAATCCAAGCAGACAAAAGAATCGCATACACCGGTTCCATGTTGATGGCCATCGCTGTGGTAAATGGGGTCAATTGTCGCATCACTTCAATGCTCATCAAGTAGGCAAATGCTGTGGCAAACGTAGCGAGCAACAAAATCCACAACCAATCCATGGCACTCAAACGCCAAAATCCTGCTTCCCAAAGCGAACCCTCGATCGCAAAAATCAACCCCAATCCCAAGGCCGCCGACAGCATTTCCAACCGTGTCAAATTCGCCGAGTCATACGTTTTCACCAAAACTGAATTGAGGGTGCTGAACACCGCGGCCAAAAAAGCAGACAACAGCGCCCAAGCCACGCCAGCCAAGTGATTGCCCCCGTGGGCATCAACCGTTTCGGCCCCCGATGGGGCAAAAACAATCAACATCAATCCGAGAGAAATGACGATTGCCAAGACCAATTCCCGCCAATCCACTCGTCGCCGATGCACCACCGGCTCCACCAACCCCACAAACAAAGGCACAGAAGCCAACGTCGCCAGAGCCACCGAAACATTGCTCACCTTGATGGCTTGAAAAAACGCAACCCAATGGGCACCTGCAATGCACCCCACAACCGCCACCTGGACGAGCGAAACTCCCCGAAACCAGCGGAGCCGTCCCGTCCAAAGCAAGTAGACCGCCACCAGACCTCCACCCAACAAAACCCGCCAAAACACCACCCGCATCGCATCCACCTCAATCAACTTTCCCAAAATCCCAGTGAACCCGAAGATCAAGACAATGAAGTGGAGCATCCAAGTGCTCTGTCGGCGGTTCATCTCCATTGGTCTCACTTCGCAAATGTACCCGTAACTTTCGCTCAAAATCCCAACTGAATGTCTCGTTTTCTCGCTTTTTTCTGGGCGATGTTGCTTTGTTTTTCCTGGAAAACCGCATCATCTCAAATCAGTTTGGACAACACCTTCGAGGATTGGGGAAACATTCAGATGGTGGCTTCCGAAATTCCCGGTGATGGCTTCGCCCAAATCGGGTTGACGCACAATGACGACTGGCTGTTTGTGCGATTGGACCTCGAAGAGCCCGTGGCATTGGATGAAACCATCATCAGCCATGGCACCCTGATGTTGATTGATGTGGATGATGATTCTGCGACAGGCGTCGATTATGCCGAACAAGGGTTGGGTGTCGATATTTTAGTTGACTTTCCCGATCGCCAGGTGATTCGCTACACAGGTGGCACCGGAATTGAAAGCCTGAATGATTTGGGCTTGAACATCGCACCCACATACAGTGCCGAAAAATTTGAATTGGCCATCCGACGTACCGATGCTGATCTGGTCAATTCAGACGCTTGTCGCATCATGATGTACAACACAGAAACCCAATCGGGTTTCCCTGTAGGAGGCATCGCTGTGGACTTCACCCCATCAGTCACCCCATCTTTTGCCACCCCATTGGAACCCCACCCAAGTGCTTTGTTGCGGGTTGGTTTCTGGAACCTGAATGGCCGAATTGGCAATGCTGAAGCAGAATCTGCAATGGCCGCTATGCTTGCAGCTACCCACCCAGATATCCTCGGGTTGTCCGAGGTTTCCAACACTTCTGCCAATGCCGTCCGAAACAAGTTGAATCAATGGTTGCCTTTACCTGATGGCAATGAGTGGCACGTCGTCAAGGACGATTGGGACTTGATGGTCGCCTCACAATTTCCCATTGTGGAAACCCACGCATCCGTCCATCGTCAATTTCCCGTATTGATTGATGTCGAATCCCTTCTCGGCGCCCGAATGCTGTTCGTTTCCAGTCACTTGAAGTGTTGTGGAGGACCCAACAATGAGGCTCAAAGACAGGCTGAGGCCGATGAGTTTATGGGTTTCTTACGAGATGGTTTGAATGGGGACCAATCCTGGCCCAACCCCCTGCCCTTGGTGTATGGGGGAGATTTGAACATGGTGGGCTTGTCAAATCCCATTCACACCTTGGTCTCAGGAGACATCCACGACGAAACCACTTTTGGTCCGGATTTCGTGCCCGACGCGGATGGAACAGATTTCACGGAATGGCCCATCGTACAAAGTGACCACCCCATGGACTACACTTGGGAAAACCCCGAAAGTGAATGGTTGCCGGGGAAATTGGACTACATCATCACATCGGATGCCTCACTAGATGTGGTTCGTTCCTTCGTGCTGAACACCGCAGAAATGGATGGGCTGCGGCTTGATGCTTATGGGCTGGACGCAGGGACGACCCTGCAAGCCTCCGATCACAGCTTGGTCATCGCCGATTTAAGTGCAGGTGTTGTTGTGGTAGAACCCGCTGACTCGGACGAAGATGGTGTGCCTGACAGCCTCGACAATTGCATGAACATTGCAAATGCCAATCAAAATGATTTCAACAACAATGGCACAGGAGACGCCTGTGAAGACAGTGATGGCGATGGCTTGAGTGACGCCCTCGAAATCACCACATATGGCACAGACCCCACCATGGTTGACACCGATGAGAATGGTGTGCCTGATGGCCTTGAATTGTGCTTGTGCGGCCCCGGTTCTGGCGACCCATGCTTCGGAGATCTCAACAGCGACAATGCTGTCTCCGTGGCAGACCTGCTGATTTTTCTCGGTGTGTTTGGTCAGCCCTGCTGAAATTGACGCAAGCGTCAATCAAAAGCCACGAATGTCAATTTTCCCTGAAACCCATTCTCCGTCACCTGTGGTCACCTGAACGATGTGCATTCCCGCAGACCAACCGGAAACGTCCAGGGTCAATTCCTGGATGTGATTCAGGTTTTGCTGGCCGTCTACCGAGCGACCCAAAACATCAAAAGCTTGCCAAGCCACAATGCCACTGGAAACAGTGGTCTTCAAATTCAATAACTCCCCTGGTTGAACCGGGTTTGGATAAAAATGGACCCAGGATTGCTGACCATTCCATTCCCAAACCCCCACAGTAACAACTTCCACTTCAGCAACGTGCTGATCTGAACAATTGCCGTCCAAACTATTGGCCGTCAAAATGATGGTGTAAACACCATCTTCCGCATAGCTGTATACTGGATTTTCCTCCTGGCTGTTGTCACCATTTCCAAAACTCCAATAATAACTGCCAGCCCCCTCACTCAAGTTTGTGATGCCCAGTGGACCATCATTGGGGTTCCAGGGCGAGGGCAGCGCAAAGTAAGCGTTAACCGGTTCTGACAAATCCGCCTGGTTCCGCGGCGAAATTCGATAACCATCGTTGTAAGGCTCCTCGAAATCACGCTGATCCGCAATGCCTGTCACCCCAAAAACCCCAACAGGCGGTTCGGTTCCAAACAAATCCGTGTTGGCATCAATGCGCATGCGAACAGAGCCCGTTCCTGTCGTCACATCCACTTCAAAAAACGGGGCGCTGTTAGTCCACTGGGTCGGATCCACAAGCTCCACACATTTCAGTGTGACAATCCGCGATTCGGTGTCCTCATTCAACGAAGTTACCAGTTGGGGCGCTTCCGTGGCGAATCCTGTGCCCTCATAGAGCAAGGTGTCTGCAATGATTTGTGTGAGACCTGCAAATTGGTTGATTACACCTCGAACCCGAACACTGTCCCCTGCGACAACCTCCTCATAGCCAAAATCAGAAACAGGACTGAAAACATTGATGCCACCCGTGCCGTCAATGAGTGTGAATTGTAGACCCGAAGGGTAATCGTTCCAACCGTGAACAATGCCCCGCAATTCACAACTCACACCCGCAGAATCTGCCACCCCAGAAATGATGTTTTCTCCATGAACCTCTGCGATATTGTACACCGGATACTGCAGATCAGATGGCAAAATGTGAATCACCAAATCTTGAATCGCCCAGACCACATCACCAGAGACCACAGTCAAAGTCAAGTTGACGTCTTCCTGAAGTTCCGGCTCTTCATCGTCTATGGCAGCGAACGTGAATGTGCCACTGTTCAGCAACCCAATCGGAAAAGAAAAATTCTGCGGAAACACGGCAGGATAATCATCCCCCGCCACAGCATCCCCACCAGAAACCGAAACCTGAACCACGGCATCTTGCAACGGATAGGCCACTTGAATATCAACTTCCACACCGCCACCCTCAGAGACATACAGCTCTGGTGCGGAAAAGCCTATTTGCATATCAGGTGTTCCGCTGCATGTGGCCACATGGTATCCAATGAAATCAAACGTGTCTTGGGGGTAGACATCCCATTGGTTTTGACCGATGGCCCAATCTGTCGTGCCTTGCGAAACGTTTGCTTTTCGCACCAAAGTATATTCCTCCATCGAGCCCGCTCCATTGTCCACTGTCCAAGCATCTCCTGGATCTGGACCAAACTCACCCATCACATCAATCAACACATCGTCATTGTACAAGGCAATGACGTCGTTTCCATTGTACCAAGTCACTTGACTCACCAAGTCTCCCGCTTGAAACAACAAAGGCTCAGCATTGGCATTCATGATGACAAAAACCCCATTGGGCTCAATGGTTCCAGACAATTGCTGGACGTTTGTCGGCTCTCCAGCTCCGTTGTTCCACGTTTCCATGCGGTAAGAGCTCAAATCTATAGCCACCGGCGATGGATTGTAAAGTTCCAATGCTTTGTTGTTGGAGTTGCCTTCGATGTATTCGCTGATGTATATCTCTTCACAAAAACTGCTGCTGGAACAATCGAGAATTTCCACTGTCAAAGCAGACAAAGACAAGCTGTCACATTCAGCACCTGTAACACCAGATAAGGCAGAACCAGCGGCCAATGTTTCCAAATCAAAACCACCCAAAGCACTCACCCCCCAAACATCATAGGTTCCAATGCCCAACTCAGTGAAGTCGTATTGGGGATAAGATGTGGTGTCCAGAATGCTTCCAGTTCCATCCGTGATGCAAAACATGTATACAGCCTCCACCGCCTCAGATGTATAACCAAAAGTGACCACCGCATTGTCTTGTCCCAAACAACCAATGGAAGTGGGAGTTCCACTGGCATCCGTCACCACACCACCATCGCAAGACGGCGGATCGCAAGTGACGCCTGTGACCTGAACCGCATTGTAGCTGAAGGACAAACAACCACTGCCTGTGATTCCATCAAATGGCTGTCCGCCAGCAACGGAGGCCAAATCCAATCCACCATCATGTGAAATGGCCCAAACCTCTACAACCAAATCCCCCAAACCTCCAAAATTGGCAACGGTTCCCTCAAAGGAGGCCACAATCAATCCTGTCTCAGGATCTACAAGCACCAAGTGCGTTTCTGCCGATGCCACACTGCCTGCAGAATTGAACGAAACAAGCACCACCTCCGGGTCGGTACAAACCTGATCATTCGACGCATTTCCCAAGGCCAATGCCCCCCCATCACATTGCAAAATGTTCGACGCACCCGGGGTGGGAACTTGTGTCGTATAAGTCGAAACATCCAGGGGAGATCCACCATCTGGAACCCTTGCCACAGCCAAAAAATCCGAGTAACCCGATGCGGCTTCATTCAATTGAGGTTGACCGGGAGTCAAGGCGTCCAGCAATTCTCCATCGGCAGGTGAATTGGTCCCATAAACCAGGGCGTCCACCAAATCTTCTTGGTTGGGTGCTGTTCCATTGGGAAAAGCAATTCCTTCAGTCTCATACAAAGCAATGGCATCTGGACCTGGTTGCAACCAAGCCGTTTCATTAACGACAAAATCAACATTGGGTACGCCCGAACTTCCGATCACAAAAAACCCATCGGCGTCGGTGCTCAACCCTGTCAAGTCAAAGGTGAGGTAACTCGCGTCCCCAAAACCATTGAACAAAACGACAGAAAAACCGGACAAATCCATGTTCGGATCACCGTACAACTCAATGAATTCTGCCGCATCTGTACCGGGTTGGTTGGTATCAAATTCATTGATAACCAGTGACTGAGACAGGGCTTGTGCCCCGAACATTCCAAGGGCAAAAAAAGTGAGGGTTAAACGCATCATTCCGTGTGAATTCTGCGCGAAATTAAGGTTGATTCCCTTGTTCCAACATGCAGCGCTTTCATTCCGTATTTTCGTGGGTTCATGGGAAATCGTGCCGACCTCCTGAAAAAGCTGGATGGTTACATCCGAAAGCACCACCGCAACGCACTCATCCGCGGCGCACTGCTGACTGCAGCGTTGGGTGGCTTTGGGTGGCTGCTGGCCGTGGTTTTGGAGCAATTGGGTCGCTTCGGTGTTGCGGGGCGAACCGTGGTGTTTTGGACGTTTGTGGTGATGTTCACCGCTGCTGTCGTGGGTTGGGTGGTTCGGCCGCTCTTGGCTTTGTTGGGTGTCGGTAAACGTTTGAGTCGAAAAGAAGCAAGCCGATTGATCGGTGAGCATTTTCCAGAGGTGGCCGACAAACTGCTGAACACCCTTCAACTCCAAGACCAGGTTGATGAAGTTCCAGACACTTCGCTCTTGCTGGCCTCCATTGACCAACGGATCTCCGAAATGGCCCCCATTCCCTTTCTCACGGCCATCTCCATTCGAGAAAACTTACAATACCTGCGGTATGCATTGCCCCCAATGCTCGTGTTTTTGGGGTTGTGGTTCTGGCAGCCCGCATGGGTCAAGGAACCCTCCCACAGGTTGATTCAGCATCGATCATCCTTTGTTGCACCCCCACCCTTCACCTATGAGTTGCTTTCCACACCTCTTCAAACGCCACAAAACAATTCGTTTGATGTGGAGGTCAGATTGACTGGTGAAGCCATTCCCGGTGTGGTCTCACTTGTCTCAAATGGCGCCTCTTTTCGCATGCGACCCACGCAAAACCCAGGCGTGTTCGCACACAGGTTTCCAAACATTCAATCCGAAACAACCTTTCACTTTCGTGCGGCGGGATATGATTCCCAACCCTACACGATTCAACCCCTGAACATCCCAGGAATTGGCCAATTCACCATTCAGGTCGATGCCCCTGATTACACGGACTGGTCAGACAACACTTCAGCCAATGCCGGGGACATCCGGGTTCCGGAAGGGTCCAAAATCACTTGGCAAATCACACCACGTGATGCAGACGTGGTGCGGATGCGATTGGGAATTAACACCATCGCTGGAACTCCTCTGCCCAACCAACAAATCCAGTTTAGGACGCAAGCCATCAAATCTGACCCCTATTGGTTGATTCCTGAAAACAAGGCCTTGGGGGCGCCTGACTCCATTCGATATGCATTGGAGGTGATTCGCGACCAACATCCAGCCATTCGCGTCGAAGAAGAATTGGACTCTACACTGAGGAGCCTTCGGTATTTCTATGGCACAGTTCAAGATGATTATGGTTTCAGTCGATTGCGCTTGTCCGCGCGATTTTTGGAACGACCCGAAGACATCACACAAGATCTGATGGCCGGACCTTCTCAACCATTCAAAATTGGTGAAACCATTCATGTTGAACTGCCTGAACCCAGTGGTCGTTCGGGTGATTTCGTCCATCGTTGGGACATGAAGGACATTGGGGTTTTGCCAGGGGATGTTGTGGAGTATTGGTTTGAAGTTTTTGACAATGACGCTGTCAACGGTCCCAAATCCACACGAAGCAAAGTTTGGGTCCATTCCACTCCCACTGCAGATGAAATCAAAAAAGAGCGGAAAGAAACGGGTGAAGCCTTGACAGAAGACTTGGAACAACGACTCGAGGATGCCCAAGACCTTCGTGAAGAGCTCGATGAATTGAAAGCCACGTTACGCAAAGACGACAAATTTGATTGGCAGGATGAACGCGCAGTTGAAGCATTTCTCAAGAAACAAGAAGAGCTTCAACGACAATTGGACGAATTGCGACAACAAACGGAGCAAATGAACCTGAAGGAACAAGAGTTTTCTCCTGAAGAGGAACGCATTTTGGAAAAACAAGAACAACTTCAGGAGTTGATGGAAAATGTCATGTCCGATGAACTCCAGGCCATTTATGACGAAATGAGGCGGTTGATGGAGGACATGGAACCCGATATGTTGGAAGAGATGAACCAACAGTTGGAAAACATGGATGTGGATCAGGAGTCATTGGAAAAGGAGTTGGATCGTGCCTTGGAACAATTCAAGCAGTTGGAATGGGAAGTAGGCATGGAAGACGTCATGAAAGAGCTCGAGGAATTGGCCCAAAAGCAACAAGATCTGGCAGACGACACCCGGTATGAAAGCGAAGACAATGAGAAACTGAAGGAACGACAGGAAGAATTAAATGATGCTTTTGAAAAGCTGACCGAAACCTATGAGGAGTTGGAAAAAAAGAACAGTGAACTTGAAAACCCCAACCCGATGATGGACATCTCCCAAGAGAAGGGGGAAATTCAAGAGAATATGAAAGAAGGTGCCGAGCAGTTGGAAAAAGAAAAAAACAAAAAAGCCGCTGATCAGCAACAACAGGCTGCTGATGACATGAAGCAAATGGCCCAACAAATGCAACAAATGCAAATGGAGATGCAACAGGAAAGTGCGGAGGAAGACATGGAGGCCCTACGCGCACTGCTGGAAAACATCATCTCTTTGTCATTTGATGAAGAATTCGTCATGGCTGATTTGCGCCAAACAGCGGCCGATGACCCCCGGTATACAGAGCACGGTCAGACGCAGAGACGACTCCAGGATGATTCAAAAATGGTTGAAGACTCCCTGTTTGCCTTGTCCAAACGCATTCCCCAACTGTCTTCAATGGTCAACCGCGAAATTGGTTTGGTCAACCACCACATGGAAAAAGCGCTGGGTGGGTTTGGTGACCGGATGACGGACGAAATCACCGCCAACCAGCAGTACGTCATGACGAGCTTCAACAATTTGGCACTTATGCTCGATGAAGCCTTGCAACAAATGCAACAGTCGATGGCAGAATCTCAACCCGGCAGTGGAAATTGCCAAAAGCCCGGAGGAAATGGCAAACCTTCACCCTCACCCAGTGCTGGTGACATGAAGCGCATGCAAGACGCGTTGGGAAAGAAGCTTGAGCAGATGAAAAAGTCCATGGGTGAGGGGGCCAATTCTGGATCAACACCTTCGGAGAAACGGAAGCTGAGCAAAGAATTGGCAGAAATGGCGGCTCAACAACGTGCGTTGCGACAAATGGCTGAGAAAAAAGGATCTGAGCTCAATGAAACGGGGCAAGGGGCCGGCAACGGCTTCAAACAAATCGCAGCTGAAATGGAGGCCCTAGAACGTCAACTCGTCAACCGCGAAATTGACCTCGAAGCCATTGAACGCCAACGTGACATCATGACGCGGCTACTGGAAGCTGAAGAAGCCGAAAGAATCCGTGGAGAAAAAGAAGAGCGCAAATCGCGAACAGGAAGAGATTTGGACACCCCACCCCCACCGTCCTTGCAAGAATACTTGGACAAAAAGGAGTCAGAAACAGAGTGGTTACGAACAATTCCACCTGAATTAGAACCTTATTACCGTGAACGGGTAAACGAATATTTCAATACTTTGGGCAACGATATTATTCCCCAGCCATGACAGAGACCATGCAGGAGCTCCGATTTCCCTCCATCCCCCAAAACATCGCCTTGGTTGAGCGATTGATTGATGACATCCGCGGGGCTGGGAATTTCCAAGAAGAATGCTACGGAGATGTGTTGATTGCCATGACCGAGGCTGTCAACAACGCCATTGTACATGGCAACAAATTGGACAACACGAAAGATGTTGTCGTGGAATATGAAGTCCAAGACAAAGACTTGTTTTTTCGGATTCAAGACCAGGGGCCCGGCTTTGATTACGACAACGTTCCCGACCCCACCTCCCCTGAAAACATAGAAAAACCCAACGGCCGAGGAGTATTCCTGATGAGATCCCTCGCTGACGATTGCGAATTTTTGGAGGATGGTCGTGTTGTGGAGCTGAAGTTCGTCAGTGTTTTCACGTGATTCTATTCACAAAGGAAGACACCACTTATCGATTGCCTGGTATTCGGGAAACTCGGAGGTGGCTGACCGCTATCATTGAAGGGTACGAAAAAAGACTGGGTGAAATCACAGTGGTGTTCTGCTCTGATGCTTATCTATTGAAAATCAATCAGGAAAGCCTACAACACAACGATTACACGGACATCATCACGTTTGATTATTGTGTTGACGATTGGGTGTCAGGCGACCTATTCGTTTCGGTTCCCCGCGTACAGGACAACGCCAAAAAATACGGCGTCAGCCAGCGTGAAGAAATGGCCCGTGTTTTGGTTCACGGGGTTCTCCATCTAATTGGTTTTCAGGACAAAACAACTCAAACACAGGCCGCAATGCGAGAGGCTGAGAACCGAGCCCTTGCCCAATTGTTCCACGTGAAACATTGAACTCGCTATGATGTCTTCCTATGATGTGATTGTTGTCGGTGCCGGACACGCAGGCAATGAAGCCGCCGCAGCGGCCGCAAATCTCGGAGCCTCCACCCTTCTCATCACCATGAATATGGGGGTGATCGGTCAAATGAGTTGCAATCCCGCCATGGGGGGGATTGCAAAAGGACAGATTGTCAGAGAAATCGATGCGCTCGGGGGATACTCAGGCTTGGTCAGCGATGAAAGCGCAATTCAATTCCGCATGCTTAACAAATCCAAGGGTCCCGCCATGTGGAGCCCAAGGACCCAGAATGATCGAAACCGATTTGCTGAATCCTGGCGCCTTCGATTGGAAAAAACACCCAAATTGGATTTTTGGCAAGACATGGTCACTGGTGTCGTTCTGGAGCAAGAACGTTGTGTTGGGGTTCAGACTCAAGTCGGTGGAATCATACGGGCCCCCTCTGTGATTCTCACCAACGGCACCTTCCTCAACGCACTTATGCACATCGGGGAAAGACAATTTGGCGGTGGCCGAGCCGGTGAAAGATCATCTACAGGAATCACTGAACAACTCGTCCAGTTGGGCTTTACATCGGACCGGATGAAGACAGGAACTCCTCCCCGCGTAGATGGACGAAGCTTGGATTACAGCAAAATGGAAGAACAGTTGGGTGATGCCGACCCCAAAACTTTCTCCTATTTGCAAAAGCACCAGCTATCAAGACAGCGCAGCTGTCACATCACATACACCTCCGATGTTGTTCATGAAATATTGCGAGAAGGGTTCGATCGCTCTCCGATGTTCAATGGGCGCATACAAGGACTGGGGCCCCGGTATTGCCCCTCAATTGAAGACAAAATAGATCGGTTCTCAGAGAAAGACGCCCACCAAATTTTCGTAGAACCCGAAGGATGGAATACCGTTGAAGTATATGTCAATGGGTTTTCAACTAGCT
Source organism: Flavobacteriales bacterium (assembly GCA_049610385.1). Classification (GTDB taxonomy): domain Bacteria; phylum Bacteroidota; class Bacteroidia; order Flavobacteriales_D; family Sanyastnellaceae; genus JBMYZL01. Next base: position 29,610 of record JBMYZL010000015.1, on the reverse strand, counting down.
TGCCGGAAGACACCCAAATCAAAGCATTACAACACGTCAAAGGATTCGAAAAAGCCAAAATATTCCGCCCTGGTTACGCTGTTGAATATGACTTCTTTCATCCTACACAAATACACCACTCTTTGGAAACCAAAAGCATCAAAGGGTTATACTTCGCGGGACAAATCAATGGAACTACAGGATACGAGGAAGCAGCCGCACAAGGGTTAATGGCTGGAATCAATGCGGCACGTTCCACGTGGAACATGGAGCCCGTAGTGCTCGGCCGAGATGAAGCATATATCGGTGTATTGATTGACGACTTGGTCACAAAAGGGACCAAAGAACCCTATCGAATGTTTACGTCTCGTGCAGAATACCGAATCCTGTTGCGGCAAGACAATGCCGACGAACGACTGACCCCAATCTCAGAACGAATTGGTTTGGCCAGCGAAGACAGGGTGCAAGCCTTTCATCTCAAAAAGGACAACACAAAAAAACTCCACAAGTTGGTTTTGAAAACCAGTATTGCCCCGGAAGAAGCCCATGATGTTCTTCAATCCAAAAACAGCAGCCCCCTCAAACAAAAAGTCAAGGCACAAACCTTGCTTTCTCGTCCAGAAATCAACATGTCCGATCTCACAGTGATGTGTGCTGCCTTTGATGATTTCTCAGAGGACGTGCAGCGCTCTGTTGAAATCGCAATCAAATACGAAGGGTACATTGAAAAGGAAAAAGAAATGGCGAACAAACTCAAGCGCTTGGACAACATTTCCATTCCATTGAATTTCGATTATCAATCCATTTCCGCACTTTCCGCGGAATCAAGAGAAAAGTTGGCCGCACAACGACCAAAAAACCTTGCTCAAGCTGCGGCCATTTCAGGGGTTTCTCAATCGGACCTCAGCGTCTTGTTGATCCACATGGGCCGTTGATTTGTTTCACATAAATCCCCCATCCATCCTGTACCTATTAAATTTGTGACATGAACATGCAAGACATTCTGAAGCGCCTTGGTATTCACGCCGAAAACGGCGGTGTATTTATTGGTAATCAACAAGTTGGGTCCGGAGAGGAGGTTTCATCTATCTCCCCAGTGGACGGCAAGGTCATCGCTAAATTTACCTGTGGAAGCCCACAAGAGCTCGATCATGCCATTGTCGCGGCACAAAACGCTCAAAAAGAGTGGCAAGATATCCCTGCGCCTTTGCGTGGGGAGGTTGTACGCCAATTCGGCAATGCACTACGTGACAAAAAAGAAGATCTCGGTGCATTGGTCAGTTATGAGATGGGTAAATCCTATCAAGAGGGTCTTGGGGAAGTTCAAGAAATGATTGACATCTGCGATTTCGCTGTTGGTCAATCTCGCATGCTGTACGGCATGACCACCCACAGCGAGAGGCCCAACCACCGCATGTTTGAACAATGGCATCCCTTTGGTGTTGTGGGCATCATCTCCGCATTCAATTTCCCTGTTGCTGTATGGTGCTGGAACACAGCCTTGGCCTGGATTGCCGGAAACGCTTGTGTCTGGAAGCCCTCTGAAAAATCCTCTTTGTGTGCGATTGCTTGTCAAAACATTTGGATTGAGGTCGCAAAAGCCAACAACGCACCCGCAGCCCTTTCTTGTGTAGTGAGCGGACGGGCGGATATTGGGCAGCAGTTGTGTGAAGATGAGCGGATTCCTTTGGTGAGCGCAACAGGAAGCACCCGAATGGGAAAAGCGGTGGCCAGAACTGTGGGGTCAAGGCTTGGTAAGAGTTTGTTGGAGTTGGGTGGAAATAACGCCGTCATCATCTCTCAACACGCAGACCTCAAAATGGTCATCCCTGCTACTGTTTTCGGTGCTGTCGGAACGTGTGGACAGCGCTGCACAAGCACACGGCGCCTGATCATTCACAACTCCATTTACAATCAAGTCAAAGAAGCATTGGTGTCTGCCTATGGTCAGTTGAGGATTGGAGATCCCTTGGATGAGAACAACCATGTGGGTCCATTAACAGATACAGACGCTGTTCAGATGTATCAAGACGCCCTGCAAGCCGTCCGTGATCAAGGTGGTAAATTCCTCGTTGAAGGTGGTGTTCTTGGGGGCAGTGGATATGAAAGTGGTTGTTATGTGAAGCCCGCGATAGCCGAAGCCAACAACAATATGCAAATTGTTCAAAATGAGACGTTTGCGCCTATTTTGTATATCATGTCATACAACACCCTTGAAGAAGCCATTGACATCCAAAATGGTGTGGCTCAAGGGTTGTCAAGTGCTATTATGACAGACAGCGTAAGAGAGTCTGAGTTGTTCCTCAGTGCAAAAGGCTCCGACTGCGGAATTGCAAATGTTAACATCGGTACGTCAGGTGCAGAAATTGGGGGTGCGTTTGGGGGTGAAAAAGAAACGGGTGGTGGTCGCGAATCTGGTTCCGATGCTTGGAAAGCTTACATGCGAAGGCAAACAAACACCATCAATTATGGATCCACCTTGCCTTTGGCACAAGGCATCAAATTTGACATTTGAATCATGACCAAAGCGTACGTCTTTCCATGGTTTGCCGCGGGATTCATCATCCTTGGTTTTATGGGTTGTTCTGAACCCCATTCCCATCCATCCTCTACCGCCGAATCCGATTGGTATCAAATCAATTTTGGCATCAATGACTCTGTTGTCATTTCAGCTTATGCCCAAGGAAACCATGAAAGCCTGAAACTGCGCAATTATGGTGAGAATATCGCCTTAGAAACACAGGAAAATGGATCGTATCGAATCCCTGTTTTTGATGGCCTCTTTCAAGGTGAGTGGAATGAAAAGGGGGTGTTCCATGGCCGTTGGCTCGACAAAAGCAGAGAGCCATTTGAGCAGACACCCATAACCATTCAGCCTGGCGTGCCACCCATTTGCCTAGAAGAACCACCCGTTGCTACAGAGGAAATTTATGGTTTGACCTTTGCGAAGGAGGGGAGTGCCTCCTGGTTCGGACAACTTGTTGTCAAGAAAGATGACGAATCGGCTTTGGCCACGGTTCGGACCGACACAGGAGACCTACGGTATTTCGGGGCTGAAAAGGATGGTGAGGATTTGTACAAATTCCAAACTTTCGATGGTGCACACCTGTACAGAATGGACTTGACTTTCAATGAAAAAGGGGTAAACGGGCTCTTCCACTCCTCGTCGGGTTACAAGGCCTCCATCTCGGGAAAAAAACTTGGTAAAATGCCCCTTACAGACCCGCTGCGGGTGCAAGCTCAAGGGCCATTGGATTTCACCGTTGTTGTCGATCGGGATAGCACTGTTGAACGTTGGACAGCTGAACGGTTTCAGGGTGCTGTTACCTTGATTGATTTGATGGGAACCTGGTGTCCAAATTGCATGGATGAAGCGCGGATGCTTAAAGAATTGAAATCAGAATTTCCCGGTATTCAGATTGCATCTGTCGCATTTGAACGAAAATCAAATCCGCGTTACGTGTTTAAAAAATTCAATCAATACCAAGAAGATTTAGGTGTTGATTGGCCTATGGTTTATGGGGGTCCTGCCAAGAAAAAAGAAACCAGCTACAAAATGCATTTCCTCTCTGGATTTGAAAGTTTTCCAACCACCCTCATTCTCAATCCAGAAGGGGAAATTGCCTATGTTCACAGCGGTTTCAATGGACCCGCTACAGGTGAAGCTTATGAGAAGGAGAAACAGTTCTTCCGAGCAGCCATTCGAAGTCTGGGCGGTTGATCATCGGTCGGATGGGAAGTTGTTCTTTACATCCACTTCTATCCGCTTGTCTTGATTCAACAATTGCCACGCTGTGTGAAAGACCAACTGACCAATCGTTGCTGTCTTTTCAAACATGATTTTTTCTGTGTCGTCTCCTGGTTTGTGATAATCCTCATGCACCCCGCTGAAGTAAAAAATCACTGGTATGTTGTTTTTGGCAAAATTGTAATGGTCTGATCTGTAATAAAATCGATTGGGGTCATCTGGATCATTGAAAGTGTAATCCAATTCCAATTGCGTGTTTTCTCGATTGGCCGCCTCCGAAATCGCATGCAACTCAGTTGATAATTTGTCTGATCCGATGAGATAGACGTAGGGTTCACTATCTGCATGGGTTTCATCTACCCGTCCGATCATATCAATATTCAAATTGGATACCGTTTGTTCCAGAGGAAAAACCGGATGATTGCTGTACCATTCCGAACCCAAAAGACCTTTTTCTTCCCCCACAACAGTCATCAACAACAAGCTTCTGCGCGGACCATGACCCGCTTCAACAGACTTGGCAAACGCCTGTGCCAACTCCAAAACTGTCACGGTACCAGATCCATCGTCATCTGCACCATTGTGAATCTCCCCATCAATGATTCCCACGTGGTCATAATGTGCTGTAATCACCACCAGTTCATCTTTCAAAAGGCTGTCCCTGCCAGGGATATAACCCAAAACATTTGCGCCCATAAATTCCTTGGCATCACGGTCCAATAGAAAACTCCAAGCCGACTCTTCCACGTCTCCACGCCAAATCTTGCCTTTTTTATTTGCTTTCGCTTTCGCTTTTGCAACAGAGCCCGCTTTGGTGTTTCGAAGAAAGGCATCACCCAGTCGTTCTGGAATGAAAAATGTAGGTAAGCTCGTGCTGATTGCGTTGGGTACTTCTTCGCGCTTTAACCGAACAGAACGACGAGAAATCCAACCTTTCAATCGTCCTTTGGTCATACCAAATTCATGATTCACAATAATCAAACTCCGAGCACCGGCCTGGGCTGCAGCCAGACGCTTCGCCTCTGATCCTTGTGACCATTCATTGGGTCCTACCTCACCTGTCACATAACTGATGCGATTTTGATCCCGCGGATCTCCATCCAAAACAACGACTACTTTGTTTTTGACATCCAGATTCTGGTAGTCATTCCAAAGTGAGTCTTGAATGCCATACCCAGCGAATACCACAGACAATGAATCCATTGCATCTTCCATTAGGCCTGGATACAACACAAAATCATCGAACAAATTCCAAGTATATTCTGCCCATTGCATGGTTCCACCTCGAATTTGAGCAGACTCCATCGGAACATCTTGATAGTAGGTTTCACCGTCATAAGGTGCAATACCCAGGGTGTCAAAATATGCAGCGATGTACGCAGCAGCCTTGTCTGCACCTGTTGTCCCTGTCTCGCGCCCTTCATATGCATCGCTAGCCAGAATTGACAAGTGTTGTCGCAATTCATCCGCCTGAATCGTGGCCGCATACGTTTGAGCTAAATCAGCCTGAACCAATTCTACAGGAGTTTGACCCCAACCTGTCCCTAAACCACTGATTAACAACATCGAAACAACCGATAACGCAATCTTTCGGACCCTGTTTTCATGCCGGCCTCCCTCAAATTTTGAACACTTAAAACCTTCCACCAAATCCAATGCGTCTGTTTCAGAAACAAATCGAGCAGGAATACACAACACATTTGCATTGTTGTGTTCTTTAGCTAACACTGCCAATTCTCGCTTCCAAGCAATGGCTGCACGAATTCCTTTGTGCTTGTTTGCTGTCATGGCTACACCATTTGCAGATCCGCAAATCAAAATACCCCAATCACACTCCCCAGATGATACCAAATCAGCCACTTGATGAGCAAAATCCGGATAATCTACACGATCTTCAGAGTGGGTACCCACGTCAATGATATCCAAATCATCACGCTTCAAATGATGAACAATCTTTGATTTGAGCTGGGGTCCCGCATGATCACAACCGATGGCGATTTTCATTTATTCTCAGATTCATTTTCTTGGGTAAAAATAACCAACACCCTCCTCCTAATCTTGTCAATCCAATGTGAATTCAAGTGGATAACTTTTGCTTGGAATTTCCGTCGAAAAAAGGAAGCAAGCATCAAACCCATTTCTCCAAAAAAATACACTTCCAAATTCCACCAAATCTTCCCCAATGAAAGTCGACCTTGTTCACAGTTTTTATTGATTGAATTCTGAACACTGGGTCGTCATCACATTCCATGATGAGATTTGTGCAAAACCTCTCTTGATTCCGAAATTCAATGATTTAGAAAACAGAAAGGATGTCAAAAACGTTGAATAAGTTGTGGAGAAACCGAAAAACCAAATTCTTTCTCTCTCATTTTTGCACTGTTTCCACAACATCATGATATCTATGAAGTTTTCTTTTAAAAAAGTTTTTCTAATTAGTGGTGTGGTGTGGAATTTCGCCAGTGCGCAACCAGATCTTCCTGGTTGTGTTTGGACGACCTTTGCTTTCGATGATGGAACGATTTCAAGCGAAGGATGTTTGGTGGCTGGTCAACCTGAGGGAACTTGGCGGAGTTATCACACGAACGGCCAACTCAAAAGTGAGGGGTTGCGGGAAAATCATTTGTTGGAAGGGGTTTGGATTTTTTTCAATTCGGAAGGAATCATGGAGAGAAAGGTGGAATATTCGGAAGGTGAGCGAGATGGTTTGGATATGCATTTTGATGAGAGTGGGCAATGTGTATTGGAGATTCCCTGGCGACAAGGTGTTCGTGACGGATGGATGATTGAACGGTTTTCATCGGGTCAAATTCAAAGAGAAATTCCCCTGGTTGAAGGATTGGAAAATGGAAAAGGAAAGGAATTTTCAGAGGATGGACGATTAATTTCTTTCTTGGATTATCGCGATGGATTTCTGCGGTCCTTGGAATCCTTCAATCGATTGGATTCCCAAGGAAAAAAACACGGTACCTGGATTGTATTTCGTGATGAAAAACATCGCATTAAAAAAGAAGAGGGTCCTTATCGACATGGTGTGAAACACGGTATTTTTAAATGGTTTGATCGACAGGGAAATCTCGATCAGATGGTGCAATATGAAAATGGAGAATTGCTTCAAGAGGATGATCAGAGTTCTTTTTTGTTGGATATCCGCAGGACTTATCACCCGAATGGCCAGGTTTATTCGGTAGGTGCTTTTAGAGATGATTTACCTCAAGGAGTTTTCCGCCTTTATGATGAACAAGGCCAATTGTCGGGTGGGGAATATTACGAAGGAGGTCAACTGACAGGCCGTGGGATTACGAACCCTGCCGGTGAACGAGAAGGTGAGTGGGTTTTTTATTATCCGGATGAATCCATCAAATCCCGTGGTGGATACGCCAATGGTCAGCGAGAAGGTGAGTGGGTTTTTTATTATGAATCTGGAAAAATGGCTCAAACTGGTTCATATCGTGCGGGTGCATTTCATGGCAATTGGGTCTGGTATTATGAATCTGGAAACATTCACCGTACTGAACGGTATAAAAACGGCAAGAAGGAGGGAATGTTTGAAGAACGAGATGAACAAGGCCACGTTCTTTTGCAGGGTGAGTATATCGGTGATTTGAGAAATGGTCCCTGGGTTTATGAAGTCAATGATCACAAGGAAGAAGGAGAATACATTGATGATGAATGGAATGGGGAATGGGTGCACATGTACGACAACGGCCAAAAGAGATTTCAAGGTTCTTTTAATTTTGGACAACCTGTTGGTAAACACACCATGTGGTATCGAACTGGACGAACACAATGGTCGGGCAAGTATGAAGGTGGTGTTCGGGATGGAAAGTGGCTTTTTTATGATGAGGTTGGTGTTTTGGAAACGACATTGCAATATGATTTGGGTGTTCTTGTGAAAATCAACGGCAACAAAGTGGCGGTGTTCAAAGGAGATCCGGAGGAAAATTGATGAGTAAACCCAAAACAACAGAAGAGATTAAATTTGATTTGGCTTCCGTGCCATTTCCAGTGGCTTTTTTGCCAAAAACGGCAGATGGCAAACCAGAATTGGAATTTGCGTTTTGGAATGAGTTGCACGCCTCCATGCAACCCTCTTTTCAATCTGTGAAAGACTGGATACCCCAAACAGATAGGGCAACTTTCATGGATTTGTTGGGGTCCATGGACCTCAATGAAACGCGGATTTGGCAAATTCACGATTCGTCGATATCATGCACATGCCGAGCAACGTCAATTGAATCTGGTTGGGTTGTGGGATTTGAAAGAGGTGAATTCAAGGTGTTGAATGAGAATGCGCTTGAAACCATGAGCCATAAAGCCATGGATGGCATCGCATCCATTCAATCTCTTCAAATTGAAAATTGCAACGCGCGATTCGCTGAAATTCTTGGTAAATCAGATCCAATGGAACTGCAGGGGGTTTCCATCAGTGACTGGATTAATGTCCGCGATTGGCGACGCTTGCAAGCCCGTGCCAAAGGAGGCAGTTCATGTGATATCGAGTTTGAGATTCGACCGGGCGTTTACCGATTCGTGGAGGCGGCTTTGAAGCCACTTCCCAAATCAGACGCGTTTCATTTGTTTGTTTATGATGTTACGAATCACAAGCGGGTAGAAAGGGATTTGGCCCAAACCAAGGAACGGTTTCGGTTGTTGGTGGAATCCAACCCCATCAGCTTGTTTCTCATCATAGATAGAGAAATTCAATACATCAACCCAGCAGCCATCCGCCTCATCGGCTTGGAAACTGAGGATGAACTGGTGGGGAAGACGTTTGATGAACTGTTCATTCAAAGCGACCGCCAACGAATTCAAGAATCCTTACAACGGACACGGAAAGGGGAGAAGGTTCCCTATATGGAGTTGACTTTGGAGTTAGAAAATTACGTGCTTCGAGAAGTGGGGTTGCGGATGACCCTTTCAGTTTTTGATCACCAACCCGCCATCCAAGTCACCGCTACAGATTTGTCCACCCGCATGGAATTGATGCGTGAACAAATGCGTGCAAGCTTGGCAGAAGAAACAAACACCCTGTTAAAAGCGGAAATCACACGTCACCAAGCGACGCAACGAAAACTGCGTGATGCGGAGCAATTGAACCGAAGCATCATTGAGAGTTCAATCGATATGATTGCTGCATTTGATGAAGATGGAAATTTGTTGCAATTCAACCATGCAGCTTCGGTGGAATTTGGTTGGTCGATGGAGGAGGCGAAAACTTTGGGGTTTGATGCGCTATTGGCGGAACCAAAGGAGGCCAAATCCATTTTGCTTGAACTCAAAAACCAGAATTATTTTGTGGGTGAGGCGATGGGCATTCGGGCATCGGGTGAGGAGTTTAATTTGTTGATGTCTGTGGCCACCCTCCGTTCAGACGAGGGAGATCGAATCGGGGCTGTGGTTGTTGGAAGAGACATCACGGATTTGCGTTTGGCAGAGCAAGAACTTCGGGAAAGTGAGCAGAGGTATCGTGATATTTTGGAACATGCTACTGATTTGATTTTCCTGCTGAATACTGAAGGTCAATTCACATATGCCAACCCTGCTTTTTTTAAGAAGTTGGGGTATTTGGAGACCGATCTTTTGACTTTGCCAGTCCACGCCATCATCGAAGGACTGCCTAAGAAATCGAAGGCATGGATGGATGTTCTGGAATCGACAAACCAAGAGTTGCAGTTTCGGGCCAAGGACGGCAATATTTTGAAAATGATTGGTGGGGCAACAGGACAATATGATGATGCTGGAAACCGTGTGGGGTTGAGGGGGATTTATCTTGACATTACAGATATGAAGCGCCACGAACGCTCAGCACGTGTTCAAAGCGCCAAACTGGAGTCCATTTTCAACTCCACACGATATCTGCACATGTTCACCATTGACGAACAGATGTGCCTGACCTCTCAAAATGACAACTTCAAGAAGGTCATGTCCCATCAATTCGGAGGAGAACTGAAGGTGGGGATGTCGGTTCTTGAAAAATTCAATTCAGTCATCGAGAGAGACCTCGAACGTGATGTATTGCAGTTTTTCCCGAGGGCTTTCGACGGACGCCAACAGCAATTTGAAATGCCCGTTCGGGATTCAAGTGGTAAATTGGTTTGGTTTCAAATGTTCCTCAACCCTGTGCAGTTCGATGATGAACATCGGGAATTGAGTTGCGTTGCATATGACATCACGGAACGCAAGGAAATAGATGTGGCCATCAGAAATGCGTTGAAGGAGAAGGAGGTGTTGTTGCAAGAAGTACATCACCGCGTCAAGAACAATCTGCAGGTCATTTCGAGCATGCTCAATTTGCAAAGGCGCTTCATCAAGGATCCAGGTTTGTTGCAAGTGTTGGATGAATCACAGAACCGGATTGCCACCATGTCGTTCATCCATGAGTCACTCTACAAGAACACGGATGTCAGTTCCATTGGTTTTTCTGAGTATTTGATGCGCTTGGCTCAAAACCTCATTGCGAGTTATGCCCGCAAGGACTGTCGGGTGGAGTTGAATCCGGTTTTGGATGATGTTTATTTGAATTTGGATCAAGCCATTCCGTTGGGTTTGATTGTTAATGAATTGGTTTCCAATGCGTTGAAATATGCATTTGTGGGTCGGGATACTGGAGTCATCATTTTGCGCGTTCAAATGTTGATGAATGGACTGTTGGAAATCGAAGTTCGCGACAATGGGGTGGGTTTACAGGAGGGATTTGATTTCACGAAAAACGACTCCTTAGGGGTCTATTTGGTGCAGGCCCTGACGGACCAAATCGATGGAACTCTTAGGGTTGCAAACAACGAAAACGAACCGGGATGTTCGTTTTTAGTTAGCTTTACACCTTCTACCTAACCTTCAATCTTGTACACTATGCCCATTAACATCTTGGTCACAGAGGACGAAAGCATTGTTCGCAAGGACATCGAACGCTGCTTGTCTAACCTCGGATACAATGTCATTGCATCCGCAGACAACGGAGAAGACGCCATTGAATTGGCGCTCAAACACAAGCCAGATTTGGCGTTGATGGACATCATGATCAAGGGTGATATGAATGGGATAGCAGCGGCTGAGGAAATCAAGCGGAACTTGGATATCCCGGTGGTGTTTTTGACTGCGTATGCGGATGAGAACACGTTGAGTGAGGCGAAGTTAGCAGAACCGCATGGTTACATTTTGAAGCCATTCAAGGATGTGGACATCCAAACAGCGATTGAAATGGCGCTCCACAAACACGGGAAGGAACAAGAGCTGAAGTTGGAGTCTGATTTCTTGAGGAGCCTTGCAGAGCACAAGCAAGATGCAGATGTCATTTTTGTGAAAAACCGCAGTCGATTGATTCGGGTGAAGCATGAGGATTTGTTGTTCATCGAGGCGTTGAAGGATTATGTGGTGGTGCATACACGGGAAGAGAGCTACACCATTCACAGCACCATGAAGGAGGTGGAGCGCAAATTGGATGAACAGTTGTTTGTCCGGGTTCACCGGAGCTACATCGTCAACTTGCAAGCCATCGAAAGCATCAAGTACGCGATGATCACCATGAATGGGATGGAGAAGGAAATCCCTGTTGGTGGTAGCTACAAAGACTTGTTGGCGAGCCGGATCAACTTGCTCTGATGATGCACGGTGGCACGGCGCTGAACCGATTTTTGCGGTACGCGTCGATGGACACACAAAGTGACCCCTCAAGCAAAACCTGTCCCAGCACAGAAAAGCAAAAGCATTTAGGGCGTTTGCTCGTTGAGGAATTGCTTGAACTCGGCTGCCAGGACGCGGATATGGACGAGCACGGCTATGTTTACGCCACATTGCCTGGGGATTCTGACGAACCCTCAATCTGTTTTTGTTCCCATATGGACACCTCCCCAGAGACTTCTGGCAAGGATGTATCACCAATTATTCATGAAAATTGGCAGGGAGGGGTGATTCATTTGCCACATGGAGGGGTGAAAATCAATCCAGAAGACCATCCTGATCTGTTGACAAAAGTGGGAGAAGACATTGTGACGGCGGATGGTCGGACCTTGTTGGGTGCAGACAACAAAGCGGGCATTGCCGCCATTATGGATTGTTTGACTTGGTTTCAAAAACACCCAGAAACCCCACACGCCACACTGAAAATCTTGTTCACTCCTGACGAGGAAATCGGTCGGGGAGCGGACTTGGTGGATTTGAATCGATTGGGAGCTGATTTTGGGTATACCGTTGATGGGGAATCCTTGGGCAGCATGGAAGATGAGACGTTTTCAGCAGACGGTGCTGTTGTGGTTTTTGAAGGGGTCAACGCACACCCGGGTTTTGCTCAAGGAACCATGGTCAATGCGTTGAAGGTGGCCTGTGATTTCATCGATGCTTTACCGAAAGACACATGGAGCCCGGAAACCACATCTGATCGGTCGGGTTTTGTTCATCCTTACGAGATGTCAGGCACCGTGGAAAGAACAGAAATCACCTTCATTATCCGAAGTTTTGTGACGCAAGAATTGTCGGTTTTTGGGCAGCGATTGGAATCCATCCAAAACGAAGTGTTGTCTCGTTGGCCTGGAGCAAAAGGTCACATTCAGATCCACGAGCAATACAGAAACATGAAAGAGGTCTTGGATCAACATCCACACGTTGTACATCGAGCTGCCCAGGCCATCGAAGCGGCTGGTTTGACCCTGAAGCGAGGTTCGATTCGAGGTGGAACGGACGGAAGTCGCTTGAGTTTTATGGGTCTTCCTTGTCCCAATGTTTTCGCTGGAGAACATGCTTTTCACAGCAAGCAAGAATGGGTCAGCGTTCAAGACATGGAAAAAGCCGCTGAGGTCTTGATCCGGATTGCACAACCTTGATGGTTATCGGCTCATGTCCAACAACATCTGCCGTGCCCAAGAGAGGGATTGGGCTTCAAAGTGCGGCTCAAGGGTCTTCACAATGAGGCGCATTCCCTTGGCGCGGAGAAAGGCATCTGGTTGATTCGGGTATTTCCGGTTGCAAAAATCTAACCAATACCGACCAATCAGGAGGATGACCTCAGAGGTGCTTTCCATGTTTTCAGGTGGGAGGTTGAGGATGCCCAATTCCTTGGCATGAAGCATGCGACCCACTGTCCAATCGTCAAAAAAATCATTTGTTTTTTGGACGACATCAAAAACACCATCGTCAGCAGCCAGAAGGGTTTCAAAAGGGTCGCGAAGCACATAACGGAAATCCCAAATCAGATTGTAGCAATCGAAAACACCTTGAATTACGGATTTGGCATCCAATTCGCTGACATCCGAATGGGTTTTTTCAAAGACATCTTTCAGCAAACCTATGTGGGTGAGGAGGATGTCTTTTTTCGATGGAAAATGATACCACAAGGCGCCTTCAAGTACCCCAGCTCCTTTGGCGATGGCAGCCGTGGTGACCGCGTGGAACCCTTTTTCATTGAACAAGAGCAGGCTATCCCGTAAAATCTGATCTCGCGTCTTGGACCCGAACAGGTTTAAGGTGTGTTCAGAAAGCGGGGGTGACTCCAAGTCAAGATGCATTTTCAAGTTTCATTTGGGTGGGCACCAAGGGATTCATGACTTTGAACCACAACGGAGGCACGAGACTCAACAAAATTGAAGCCGGATAACCCAAGGGCAGGGTGGGGCTTTCTTCGTGGGTGTTTAGGATTTGGTATTTCTTGGCAGACTTGTAGTGATGGTCACTGTGCCGTGTCAATTCGTACAAAACAATCCGCCCAATGTTGAAGTTCGAATTCCAGGAGTGGTGAGGTTGTACACGCTCGTAGCGTCCTGAAGCATTTTTGAGTCGGCGCAAACCGTAGTGTTCGATGTAGTTGATGCTTTCCAAAAACAAAAAGGAAATCACCCCGGAAGCCAAAGCGAACCACATGACATCGATAGAGAACAAGAGCGCTATAGCGATGAGGTATAGGGGTTGAATGATGTGGTACCAAAGCATGTCGTTTTGAAAAGAGACAAATCGATGTCCTTTTCGCTCGAGTAGTTTGGCCTGCAATCGCCAAGCGCTGATGTATTGTCGGGTGACTGAGGTCAACCAAAAGGAGTACAATGTCTGGTTGTACTTCGCGGTCGCGCCGTCTTCGGGTGTGGCCACGTTCATGTGATGACCGAAGTTGTGTTCGATGTAAAAATGCATATAGAGGCAAGGCATATACAGCAATTTACTCATCAAACGCTCGAAGAAAGGGGAGCGATGGCCCAATTCATGGGCGACATTGATGCCATTTGTGGCCAACAGGATGCCCGCGGATAGCGCCAATCCAACCCATTCGTAAGTCGCATAAGTGTTGTGCTGAACGGATTGAAACCCAACAAACAGCAAGCCAAACACAATCGGGACATTCAGGTACAACATCCAATCAAAAACCCACTTGTTGTTCTTGTAAGATGCGTCATCATCTGTGAGGTTTTCAGATGTTTCTCCAGTTGCATAATCCAACAAGGGGAGAAATAGAAAGGCATAAAAAACAGCCGAATACGTCCAAATACCAGAAGACATGAAGGACACATAAACTGACACAGGAACAGAGTAAGCGAATAAATACTTGAGGTCTCTCATGGTTAAATGAATTTTTTTGGGTAAACACCCAAACTTCTTCAAACATAGGAAGAAATCGAGAAAAACCAACCACCCAAATTCCTCCCCGCTTTCCTCCCCTGCGCCAATTCTTCTACCCGTTTGTCCAGCATTCTCAACCTTTGGGTCAAGGTGCTATTTGGTCAAACAAAAAACCGTTACGCTTCAAAAGCATAACGGTTTAACGATGCTCCCCCACTTGGACTTGAACCAAGGACCCTCTGATTAACAGTCAGATGCTCTAACCAGCTGAGCTATGGAGGAATATTTGGACGGCGAAGATACGGAGAAATACGTCAACACAAGCAATGGGGTTTCAAAAATGAATCATCTTTTTGCGTGCGGCCATTGCGCATGCACGGTAACTTTGTACCATGAGTTTGATTGTAGTTGGTACAGTGGCGTTCGATGACATTGAGACGCCGTTTGGTTCTTCTGGTAAAGTGGTGGGAGGCGCGGCCACCTACATTGGATTAAGCGCAAGTGCTTTTGTGGATGAGCAGCACTTGGTTTCAGTGATTGGAGACGATTTCCCAGACGAGGTGATCGCAGGTTTTGCTCGACGTGGCATTTCCACTGAGGGGCTGGAACGCCGAACTGGCGAGAATAGTTTCTATTGGGCTGGCAAATACCACTATGACATGAATTCCAGGGACACGCTGGCGACTGAGTTGAATGTCTTGGCTGACTTCAATCCTGTGGTTCCGGACTCGGTAAAATCCGCTCGCTATGTCATGCTCGGCAATTTGGACCCCAAAGTGCAGGCCTCGGTTTTGAACCAAATGACCCAAAAGCCCGAATTGGTGGTCATGGACACCATGAATTTTTGGATGGACATTGCCCTGGAGTCCCTCAAAGAGGTCATTGCGCGTGTGGATGTACTTACCATCAATGATGAAGAGGCGCGACAATTGACCGGGGAGCACTCACTGGTTCGTGCTGCGCGAAAGGTGCTTGAAATGGGGCCTCGGGTTTTGGTGATTAAAAAGGGAGAACATGGCGCTTTGTTGTTCAATGAGAAGGAAGTTTTTTTCGCACCTGCCTTGCCTTTGGAAGACGTGGTGGACCCCACAGGAGCCGGGGACACTTTTGCGGGCGGGTTTATAGGCCACATTGCAGCAACGGATGATGCGTCCTTCGAAAACATGAAAAGGGCAGTCATCGTGGGCAGCGCCATGGCCAGTTTTACCTGTGAGAAGTTTGGCACTGAACGATTGGAAGCCCTTGAACGGCAGGACATCAAAAGCCGCATCAATGACTTTGTCCGTTTGGTTCAAGTGGATATGAATTGGCCTCAAAATTGAGGTCAAGAACCCGCTACACCAGGTTTGGGAAGCCAAATAGCAGGGTTCAAAGGTGAACCGTTTACCCACCACTCAAAATGCAGGTGAGGGCCAGTGCTGTGGGTGCCCGTCCCACCCAAAACCGCAATGGGATCACCGACTTGCACAGGGTCACCAATTTCATGCATCAATGAGGCGTTGTGTTTGTAGATGGATAGCCGGTTCCGGTTGTGTTGAACGGCGATGACGTATCCACCATCTACGGTATAGGAGGCCAAAATCACAGTTCCGTCATCCACAGCATGCACAATGGTGCCGATCGGAGCAACAAAATCGATGCCGTGATGCCCTGAAGCGACATCAAAATTGGAGGACACCTCACCTTCGATGGGCAGGAACGGAATGCTTCGGTCTACGGCCTCTTCCGTTCGACCACGTTGCAAGGCAAAACGGTCTTCCTCGGCGAGTCTTGCGCGGAGCGCTGAGTCTTCAGGGGTGAGTTGTGCACCCATGGAGTCCACAGCGAATTCCGCACCAGCCAGATGATCGACAATCGCGAGCAATCCAATCTCTTCCGGCACTCCTTCTTGCAAAATGGACTTCAAAGCCTGCAAGTACCGCGTTTGCTGTTCCAATTCGGCGGACAAGGTTTGAGCTAAAATTTCTGTTTCCTTTGCTGATACCCGGGCCTCTTCTGCCAAGTAGCCAGGCACCACTTTTTCTCTCAATGGCGTCAGGGCAACCACCCAATACGTCAATCCGATGATGCTGAGCAATCCCACCCCACTGGCAAGCAAAGCGCCCAAGCGGGTCACAGGCAGTTGCCAACGCTCGGAATAGGTTTGTTCTTCTTGCAGTTTGAGCAAGAAGGGTTCCAGCCAAAATTGGCTTTTCGGCTCTTTCGGGGAATCAGACACGAGACAAAGATGCTTCATTCGTTCGTGTTCATCGCAAACATGGCTGTAAATGGAATATTTTAGCGGATTCTGCGTTGAACAGCACGACCATGTCTTTTTGGAAACCGCGTTTTTGGATGATTGGGGGCGCCATGGGGTTAACTGCCATGGGGTTGTTGGGGTGTTCCAACACGCGTGATGGCCGACTTTACCGGCTCTACCACAACATGCACGCGCAATACAATGGCTATTTCTATGCGAATGAATCCATGGAAGAGGCGGATGAAAGCTTGCGGGAAGGGTATGAAGAAAACTGGGATGAAATCTTACCCATTTTCTTTCCCATTGACGCGGATGCGGCACAGCAGGTGTATCCCCTGTTGGAACGGGCCATCGAAAAATGTTCCAATGTGGTGGACAAACACACCATGCAGCCGGCGAGACGGGACCAAAAAGACATCAAATGGCCAGAGCTCAACAAGTGGATTGATGAGAATTATGATGTCATAGGTCGCGCGCACCTGTTGAAGGGGGATCATGAAAAAGCCATTGAGGTCTTTCAATACCTCATTCGAACACTTGATTATCCAGATGCCCAAGCTTGGAGCAACGCTTGGTTGGCTCGCACTTACATGGATATGGGGGATATGGTTCGGGCATCGAACGCATTGATGAAAGCTGAAGGGGAAGAGCGTCGGGTGGAGAACCCAGATGTGATGGCTTACACCTACCAGGTGTACGCAGCTTACCACTTGCTCGAGGGGGACAATGAAGCCGCTGTGCGGAAGTTAAATAAGGCACTGGAGTTCATTCCCAAAAAGAAAGATCAAGCGCGGACTTTGTTCATTTTGGCCCAATGCCATGAATCCATTGGGGAATCCAAAGAGGCCATTGCTCGGTACAAGGAAGTGGTGGATTTGCGGACGCCATATGAATTGGAGTTTTACGCGAAGATCAAGCAAGCGATGGCTTACGACCGCCGCGGTGGAAATAGCGCGCCGATCATCGAGGAATTGGAGGACATGCTCGATGATGGAAAGAATGACATCTACCAGGATCAGATTTATTACGCTTTGGCCATTCTGGCCCTAGAGGAGCGACGTAAAGATGATGGTGTGGCGTTGCTTCAGACGTCTTTGGAGGTCAACACCGATAACACCCGGCAGCGGATGAAGAGTTTTCTCAAGCTTGGGGATTTGTATTTGGAAGACTTGAACTACGTATTGTCTCAAGCTTATTATGACTCTGCACGAACTTACATGGATGAGGAGAATGAGCGTTTTGAGGAAGTGGATGCCTTGGCCACGAATTTGACAGATTTGGTCACCCAATTGAATATCATTGCGGACCAGGACAGTTTGTTGGCCATTTGTGATTTGTCAGAGGAGGACCGCTTGGCCAAAATTGACACCATCATTGCGAATCTTGAGTACGAAGCAGAGCAGCGTCGGATTGCGGCCGAAGCAGCAGCAGCAGCCGAAGCAGAGGAAGGCGGTGGTGGGCAGGGGATGTTTTGGCCTTATAACGCCCAACTCAAAGTGGCAGGCCGTCGAAATTTCTTAGATTATTGGGGGGATCGTGCATTGGAAGACAATTGGCGCCGTTCCAGAAAAGTTGGGGTGACGTTCACCGATTCTGATGTGGCAGAAGGCATTCAGGGAGGGGTTCAGGATACCGAATCGGTTGTCAGCAGTGATAAAATCCCCACACCCGAAGAGCTTTTGGCCGGCCTGCCTTGTGAACCTGGCGCTCGAGATTCATCCCTAGCGATGATTGCCGAGGCTTATTACAAAGCAGGATTAGCGTATAGGGAGAAAATGGATGACCCAGAGAATGCGATTGACAGTTGGCAAACGCTGATCGATCGGTTTGATGATTCTGCGGTGCACCCCACAGCCTACTACCAATTGTTCCGCACGTATTTGCAGCGTGAAATTGAGGAGAATTATCAAAATCCGTTCTGTGAAACGTGCAATTCGGCATATTGGGAAGCTGAAATTTTGCGGCTGTATCCGGGCAGTGAATGGGCCATTCTGATTGAAAACCCTGAGTATGCGGATGAAGAAGCGATGCAACGGGAAGAGGATCGTGTGGAATATGAGCGTTTACTTGCCGCTTATTATGCCAAATCCTATCAACAAACCCTGCTCGATGTCAACCAAGTAATTCAGACGGATTCGAGCAACCACTTCATGTGTCAGTATCGGTTGTTACGCGCTCAATGTGTTGCGGGCTTAAGTTCCTATGCGGGAGGTGACCGTGAAGCCTACATCAATGCATTGATGGAGGTTGTTACGAATTGTCCGGACACCGAAGAGGCTGATCATGCGAGAGAAATCGTGGAATTGCTGGGTGGTGTCGTCAAGGGTGATGAAGTGGATGAGTCCAACGGTGGCGATGATTTAGCCCAAGAGCCCAGCCGATACAAGCACAAACCATTCTTGGACCATTACTTTGCTATTCTGGTCCCGGTGGGACGAGGGAAAGTGGAAGAGATTCGGGCGACCATTGCGGATTTCAACAGCGCGTATTTTGGCTCCCAAAGCTTGCGTGTAACAGCCAATTTGATAGATCGAAACCATCAAATTGTCTTGATCAAAGAGTTCTCACGTCAGGACAGGGGCATGGAATATCATGATGTTTTTATCAGCAATCGTGAAGATTTGATCACCTTGAATTCCTCAGGTTACGACATGTTCCTGATTTCGAGCGAGAACTATGTTGAGCTTTTCAAATCCAAGGACATTGAGGGGTATCTGGCCTTCTTTGAGGAGTTCTACCCCCGGAACGGGGAGTGATTCGACCACCATCTTGTTCATTCTCCGTATTTTTGTCGACTCATGCGCTCATCGAAAAGAAGAACTTCAATGGACAACATGTCTGAACGTTCCATCAATCGGATTGTTGAAGGCACATCATTTGTTGGAAATATCCATTGTGAAAGCAACATCCGCATAGATGGACATTTTGATGGTGAACTGACCACTACAGGTAGACTGGTTGTGGGCGCTACTGGACGCGTTAATGGACAAGTGAAATGCTCAGCGTGCGAGGTAGAGGGCAAAGTGGAGGGGTTGCTTCAAGTTCAAGACTTACTTGCTTTGAAAAGTGCTTCCAAGGTGCATGGGGACATTTATTACGGACAGCTATCCGTTGAATCTGGCGCTGAGGCCACAGGGGCCCTTCATCTGATTTCCAACATCAAAGAGATGCATCCAACAGATACACAGGATAACAAGGGCAATTCTTTGACGCGAAAGAACGCCGGTGAAGCCGTCGTTTCTTGATGGCCGGAAGATGGAAGAATCCAAGGACAAGAAGGAGCCGTCCCACATTCGCAACACCCACCCCATTTTGCGCTATTCAGGAATGGCTTTTTCCATGGCAGCAATCATCGGTTTGGGCACGTGGTTGGGCATCCAGTTGGACAGTCATTTTAAATCCCTCCGACCGATTTGGACGGCAGTGGGTTCGTTGTGCGGAACTTTGATTTCGGTCTATCAGGTCATTCAAACATTGAGGACATGAAATTTTCTTTGTTGCTCATGATTCTGGCTTTGGGTCTGTATGGACTTGGTTTTTCAATCCCCTTGTTTCGGGATTTTGCAGGCACTTGGATGTGGCCTGCATTGGTTGTTGGTTATGCCATGATGTCCTGGCTTTTGTACCACTGGCTGACCCAGTCCGCGCAGAAATCCCCCCATGCTTTTGTGACGGCAATGAATGGATCGACAACAGTGAAAATGTTGCTTTCCATGATTGTGGTTGGGTCGTATCTGCTCACACAAGCGGAACATCGGGTGGAGTTTTCTATGGGGTTATTTGCTGTCTTCATGTCGAATACTGTGATGCTTGTGGTTTTTGCTCAACGGGTGGTTTCCAAGCAGAGAAAAGCCCCAGAAGAACCCCCGAAACATTAATTGATTTTTATGGTGTGGTTTCAGTGTTTTCGTTGCTATTTTTGCGCTCAAATCGAGAAGGCAGTAGAATGATGCTTGGAGGATTCACACAAAGAAGTTTGCAGTCTGGCTTGCTGTTGTTGGGCTTGATCCTCACTTTTTCTGTCCATTCTCAAGAGCATGGTGACCATGGCCACGATGCCAGCCACCATCACCACGATGATCATGGTCACGAGCCGTTTGAGGCAGGCAGTTTCATCACCAACCACATTGCTGACGCCCACGACATTCACCTTTTCGGAGATGTACACATTCCACTTCCGGTCATCCTTCACATCGAGGAGATGGGATGGCAATTCTTCATGAGCAGTGCTTTCGAAGGCCACGGTCATGGGGATAAGAAAATGAAGTTAGGAGACACTGGAAAGCTGGTGCTGTGGGGTGAACACCCGGAGGAAGGCCGAAATCCTGGCGAGATTTCCGCTTTTGACAGTCGCGGTGCAGAATTGGAGGTGTTCGATGCGTCAATCACCAAGTCCGTGTTTGGGTTGTTTTTGGTTCTGACTTTGATGTTGATTCTGTTCCGGTCTGCGGCCAGAAGTTATGCGCGCAGGCCGGGCCAAGCCCCGACAGGTTTGGCCAATTTCTTGGAGCCGCTGATCATCTTTCTGCGAGATGATGTTGCGAGGCCTTCAATTGGGAAGGAAGCGGATCGATTTATGCCCTTTTTGCTGACGATCTTCTTTTTCATCCTGTTTTCCAACCTATTGGGTCTGATCCCATTCATTGGTGGTTTCAACATTACAGGTACGTTGGGCGTGACGATTGTATTGGCGACCTTGGTTTTCCTCATCACCAACTTCAGTGGCAACAAGCATTATTGGGGCCACATTTTGTGGATGCCCGGTGTTCCCGTGCCGATCAAGGTGCTGATTTTGACGCCCATTGAAATCATCAGTGTTTTCATGAAGCCACTGGTTCTCATGATTCGACTCACAGCCAACATCACGGCAGGCCACATCATCATCTTGGCCTTCACGAGTTTGGTCTTCATCTTTGGAAAAAGCGGGGAAGCACCGGTTGCAGGTGTGGGTATTGGTCTCTTCTCGACGGCCTTCATGATTTTCATGTATTTTTTGGAATTGCTGGTCGCATTCCTTCAAGCTTATGTTTTTACGTTGCTCGCGGCGCTGTATTTCGGCGATGCACGCCAAGAAGCTCATCATTGATTTTTTGAAATCCATTCATTGAAATAAATCCTTACAAATGGAATTGTTGACTATTCTTCTCGAAGTTGGACAGGGCCTTGCGGCTGTTGGAGCAGGTGCTGCAGCGATTGGCGCAGGCATTGGGGTTGGACGCATTGGGGGCAGTGCCTTGGAAGCGATGGCCCGTCAGCCAGAAATTGCTGGTGAGATTCGTTCAAACATGATTGTTGCGGCAGCCTTGGTTGAGGGTGTGGCTTTGTTTGGCGTAATCGTAAGCTTGCTTGTAGCCCTCTAATTTTCTGATGGGTGCTTTACTGAACCCCTCGTTGGGGACTATTTTCTGGTCGACCATCGCCTTTTTGGTGGTGCTCTTCTTGTTGCGAAAAATGGCTTGGGGCCCGATTCTCAAGGCGTTGGATGACAGGGAGAAATCCATTGAGGAAGCGTTGAATGCTGCTGAAAAAGCACGAACGGAAATGGCCTCGATGCAGGCGGACAATGAGCGGTCCATTCAAGAAGCCCGAAATGAGCGCAATCGCATGATGCAGGAAGCCCGAGAAATGGCGGACAGCATCATTTCAGAGGCCAAGAACAAGGCCAAAGAAGAGGCTGGCCGTGAGGTGGCGAGCGCGCGTGAGGCCATTGAATTGGAGCGCAAGAGTGCAGTTGCTAAACTCAAAGCTGAAGTAGCAAACCTGTCCATTGATATCGCCGAACAGATTGTTCGCGCCGAATTGAAGGAGGGAAGCAATCAGCAGGAGTTGATCAACAAGCTCATTGATGAATCCCCCTTGAACTGACCAGATGGCTACCCCACGAGTCGCGCATCGATATGCCAAATCTTTGATCTCTCTTGCGAGAGACCATTCTTCTGTTGATGAAATCCAATCAGATTTGCAGATGATTCAACAGGCATTGCGAGAAAGCAAGGATTTGGGGTTGATGCTGAAATCCCCGATCGTTCTGAATGACAAAAAACTCAAGGTTTTGGATGGCATTTTCGCCGGCAAAGTCAGTGAAGTTTCTCTGTCCTTCATGCGCATTCTCGTGGAGAAGGGCCGTGAGGCCTTGCTGAAGGGCATAGCTGAATCGGGATTGGCCCTGATCAGGGAATTGAAAAACATCCAGCGTGCGGAAGTGACCACTGCCGTTCCCATGGATGAGGCCACGCGGGAGCGAGTCCAAGCTGAGGCGAGGAAGCTCCACGATGGTGGCATAGAGCTCTTGGAGCGTGTGGACGATTCCATCATTGGAGGTTTCATCCTCAAAATGAATGACCGCATGGTGGATGCGTCTACTCGCCAACAGCTGCAAACGTTGCGGCGAGAATTGACTGAACATGATTATGAACCCGAATTCTAAACGGAATTCGGAAACTTTAGACAGCCTTTGAGATGGCAGAAATCAATCCAGCAGAAGTATCCTCAATTCTGAGAGAGCAATTGGCCGGCGCAAAAACAGCGGCGCAATTGGAGGAAGTAGGTTCGGTATTGCAAGTCGGTGATGGGATTGCGCGGGTTTATGGCCTGAGCAATGTAGAATCCGGTGAATTGATCGAATTTGACAATGGCGTTCGCGGCATTGCGTTGAACCTTGAAGAAGACAATGTAGGTGCCGTTTTGTTGGAGCCTTCTGGTGATTTGCGAGAGGGATCCTCTGTCAAAAGAACAGGTCGCATTGCATCTGTGCAAGTGGGCGAGGGCATGTTGGGTCGCGTGGTCAATACGCTTGGAGAGCCGATCGATGGAAAAGGGCCAATTGGCGGTGATTTGTTTGAGATGCCGATGGAGCGCAAAGCACCAGGCGTTATCTATCGCCAGCCGGTGAGTGAGCCTCTGCAGACAGGAATCAAGGCCATTGACGCCATGATTCCCATCGGTCGTGGACAGCGGGAGTTGATCATTGGGGACCGGCAAACCGGCAAGACCACTGTTGCGATTGACACCATCATCAACCAGAAAGAGTTTTATGATGCTGGGGAGCCTGTATTCTGCATTTATGTTGCTGTCGGCCAAAAAGGTTCGACTGTCGCAGGCATTGTCAAAACCCTGGATGAGGCAGGTGCTTTGCCATACACGGTGATTGTGGCGGCAACAGCATCAGATCCTGCGCCGCTTCAGTTTTACGCGCCGTTTACGGGAGCGGCCATTGGTGAATTTTTCCGCGATACGGGACGCTCTGCTTTGGTTGTTTATGACGACCTTTCAAAGCAAGCGGTGGCCTACCGAGAGGTGTCTTTGTTGTTGCGTCGTCCCCCAGGACGTGAGGCATATCCAGGAGATGTGTTCTACCTGCACAGTCGACTTTTGGAACGTGCGGCCAAGGTAATTGGTGAAGACAGCATTGCAAAGAACATGAATGACCTTCCTGCTTCTTTGAAGGACAAAGTGAAGGGAGGGGGTTCGTTGACGGCCTTGCCCATCATCGAAACACAAGCAGGTGACGTCTCGGCTTATATTCCCACAAATGTGATCTCGATTACGGATGGTCAGATTTTCTTGGAGTCCAATTTGTTCTTGAGCGGTGTTCGCCCAGCGATCAATGTGGGCATTTCCGTCAGTCGAGTGGGTGGCTCTGCACAGATCAAGTCAATGAAAAAGGTTTCAGGAACCTTGAAGTTGGACCAAGCGCAGTATCGGGAATTGGAGGCTTTTGCCAAATTCGGTTCTGACTTGGATGAGGCGACAAAGGCGGTTTTGGATAAAGGGGAACGCAATGTGGAGATTTTGAAGCAAGATCAAAACAGCCCCATGCCAGTTGAAGAGCAAATCGCCATCATCTACTGTGGAACCAAAGGTTTGTTGAAAGCAGTACCTGTTGATCAAGTGAAAAAGTTTGAACGGGATTTGATTGACTTGATGCGCTCCAAGTACAACGAAGCGTTGTTGGATTTGAAAAAGGGCGTTTACAAGGATGAGCAAACAGCGGCAATTGAACAGGCAGCAGCTGAGTTGACCGCTCAATACAAGTAAGTTATGGCTGGAGGGCTCAAAGAGGTACGGGAGCGGATTGGATCCGTTCAAAACACGATGCAAATCACGTCGGCCATGAAAATGGTATCTGCCGCGAAACTTCGTCGTGCCCAGGATGCCATTACACGGATGCGACCATATGCTGAGAAGCTTCAAGCGGTTTTGGCCAATGTGAGCGCTACTTTGGACACATCTGAAGGCCCTTATTCCAGGGATAACGGAGACGCAAAAACCCTTCTGGTGGTGATCACTTCAAACAGGGGTTTGTGCGGTGCGTTCAATAACAACGTGGTCAAGGCGGCCAAGGTGGCCATGGCCAATCGTCAGACAGTCCATGTTTTGCCCCTTGGAAAAAAGGCGAACGATGCATTCAAGAACGATCTGCATCTCAAAGCCACAGGCTTCGCGGATGATGCTTGGGCCCTATTCGACGACCTCAATTTTGAGCGTGTCAAGGACATTGGCAATGTGATTTTGGATCAATTCGCTTCAGGTCAATATGATCGGGTCGAGTTGATTTACAATCGTTTTGTCAATGCTGCGGTTCAAGTGACGACGACTGAGCAAATGTTGCCGTTGAAGCCTGAGGCTTCAGAAGAATCATCATCGGCCATTGACTACATCTTTGAACCCAATCGGGCAGAAATCGTTGAGGGCATCATTCCAGATTCGTTGAAGATCCAATTGTACAAAGCCGTTTTGGATAGCCATGCAGCGGAGCATGGTGCTCGGATGACGGCCATGCACCAGGCAACAGAAAATGCAGGTGACTTGCTGAAAGAACTTCGGATTTCCTATAACAAGGCACGCCAGACCGTGATTACCACCGAGATTCTTGAAATTGTGGCCGGATCTGAGGCATTGGATTCTTGATTCGTTTAGCTTCGTGCCAAATGGCACTCGGCAGTAAAATATTTTGGGCAATGATTTCCGTCATTGCCCTTTCTTTTGTCGGAACCCTGGTCGTGGGATTTGTCAACGCCAACCACCAGGATGATGTTTATAATGCCCAGCGGCTTGAACGCAAGGAGCGCGCAATCCAGCAGTCTTTGGAGTATGTGATTGATGGCGTTAAGTTGTCTCCAGACCAGTCCATTTTTCTGGCTCAGTTGCTTAATGATCGGATTTGTGAACTAGCGGAAATCCATGATTTGACCATATCTGTCTACAACACAGAGGGATTGAAGATCACCAGCTCAAGTCCAGAAGGAACCCGATATCGTGTACCACCTCAAATTTTGGAAGGTGTATTGCAATCGTCTCTGCCAGGTCAGGGAGGTGAATCTGGTGATGCAGGTTGGGATTTGGATTTGGGTCCCGTAGTGGAGGCGTATTTGCGTTTTGATGATTTGTCAGGTCGACCCATTGGTTTGGTGGGATTGAAATATGAAAAGCGGCAAGTTGAGGGCGCGGATTTCTTGTCTTTTGTTTGGAATTTGGCTCCGGTTTATTTGTTGTTGTTTCTGATGGCGCTTGTTTTGGCAGGGTTTTTAACCCAAACCATCACCAGACCCATTCGACAACTCACAGCGGGAATGGAGGGGCTATCGCCCGACGGAATGAACCGGAAACCCTTGCGATATCATGGGCAGGATGACATCGGGAAATTGGTTCAAGCCTACAACAACGTCCAGGGTGAACTTTCTGAAAAGGTGGTCGAGCTCAGCAAGCGAGAGCGGGAATCAGCGTGGCGGCTGATGGCCATGCAGGTGGCTCATGAGATCAAGAATCCACTGACACCGCTGCGATTGGGGTTGCAACAATTGCTCAAGGCTTGGCGGGACGAACAGCATGATTTCGGTGATCGGTTGCGGCGGTATGACGAGACGGCGACGGCGCAAATGGAAGTGTTGAACACCATTGCTACGGATTTTTCACTTTTGGCTGAGTTGAACCCCAAGTTGGGCGCTTTAGATCGCGTTGACTTCAGTCAAGTTATTCACGACGCGGTGGATTTATGGTCCGCCAGTCACCCCGACATCCAATGGGATCTGTCTGGTGTTGAACCCGGATTGGAAATCAGAGGAAAGGTGACACATTTGATTCGTGCGATGAACAACTTGCTGAGCAATGCCATACACGCCATGGAGGGCTTGGACGCACGTTCACCTCTTGTCTGCATTGGGTTGCAAGCCCTTCTTTCTGACCAAATTAGGTGCACAATTTCCGACACGGGTCCGGGCATCCCTCAATCTGAACAGCTTCGGATTTTCGAGCCACGATTCACAACCAAGTCCCATGGAACAGGGATGGGTTTGGCCATGGTTCAGGCCATCGTGAAACAGTATGGCGGAAGCATTCGTTTGTTGGATAAGGCCGGATTTGGGGCAGAATTTGAAATTATTTTTCCTCAAGCGTGAATTCAGAGTTATCCACCGCACGTTGTTCACGCATCCTCCCGTTCGAATGTAAATATGAAATCATTGTTAAATTATTTGCAAGTTGATACATTTGCTCAATTGCGATAATTCTAACGATTCATAACCACTCAACCCAAATCAAATGCTATGAAGGCAAGAATGTTATTCTTCATGGCCATGTTGTTTGTTGGAACATCATGGTCTCAAACCGCTGTATCCGGTACGGTTACAGATGAGTCCTCAGGGGACGGGCTGCCCGGTGTGGCGGTTGTCGTTTCGGGGAAAGCGCAGGGTGTTTTCACGGACTTTGATGGAAAATTCTCCATTCAAGCTGACCCAGCGTCTGATGAGTTGATTTTCAGCTTTGTCGGTTACAACACAAAACGCATGGCCATCAACGGCGCAACGAACATTGACGTTTCGCTGAAAAGTGGCGTGGAACTGGATGAAGTTGTCGTCACGGCGCTTGGAGTTTCAAGAGAGAAAAAAGCATTGGGCTATTCCGTTCAGGAATTGGGCAATGAGGCTTTCACTCAAGCCAAGCAAGAGAACATTGTCCGTTCCATGACTGGCCGCATTGCTGGTGTCCAAGTGACTTCAGGAACGGCCATTGGATCATCTTCGAAGATCCTGTTGCGCGGCGCCAGTTCTATCACCGGCGACAACCAGCCCTTGTTTGTTGTGGATGGTGTGCCAATGGACAATTCGGATTATTCATCCTCCAATCAGCAGCGCAGTGTGGGTGGATACGATTACGGAAACGCCATTCAGGATTTGAATCCAGACGACATTGAGTCGGTGAGTGTCTTGAAAGGTCCAGCGGCAGCGGCTTTGTATGGTGCGCGCGCATCGAATGGAGCCATCGTCATCACAACCAAATCAGGCAAAGGGTACCAAGCATCAGGAAAAAGAGGCATTGGTGTCAGCGTGAACAGCGGCGTGGCTTTCAACAACGTATATGTACTTCCAGATTACCAGAACCGATACGGTGGTGGTCCTGGAACAACTTGGGTCGATACCATTGGAGGCCATTACATCCCTGATTACGGATATGATGGTTCTTGGGGCCCTGAATTGGATGGTTCATTGGTTCGTCACTGGGACAGCTGGTACAACTACGAAGGAGATGAGGATTATGGCCAGGCACGTCCTTGGGCACCGACAGACAGTGATGTTGACGAATTTTTCCAGACAGGGGTGATGTACTCCAACAACTTCGCTGTTACAGGCGCAAGCGACAACAGTTCTTTCCGTTTGTCATATACAAACCACAACCAAACTGGGGTATATGAGAATTCCAGCCTGAATCGAAACACGATTTCTTTCACAGGGGCCTCTCAGGTATCCGACAAATTGAATGCCAGCGTGACGGCCAACTATGTCCAATCCATCGGTGAAGGCCGTCCCATGACGGGTTATGGCCAGTCTGTGATGTCACAGTTCACGCAATGGGGACAGCGCCAGTTGAGCATGGAGCGTTTGCGGAATTATGAGAACCCAGATGGAACCCACAGGACATGGAATCGAAACAGTGTGACCGATTCAGACCCACACTATTGGGATAATCCATTCTGGGAACGTTACAAGAATGTCCAAAACGACCAGCGTGACCGGGTGTTTGGTAACGTCACAATGAACTACAAGATCAACGATGTATTTAGTTTGATGGGGCGCGCGTTGACCGATTTCTACATCGACCGACGTCAAGAGCGGGTTGCTGTAGGGGGTGTCCGCGAATCTTCGTACAGCGAATACACTCGTCAGCTCCAGGAAACGAACTTGGATGGGTACTTGAACTTCACAAAGGACCTCAATGAGGATTTGAATTTGACGGGTTTTGTGGGCGTCAACAAGCGGATCCGAAACTACAACCGTCTGGGTGCATACACATTGGGTGGATTGAACACACCAGGCTTGTACACCATTACAAACGGTGCTGATGGTTATGAGGTGAGCGACTATGAAGACCAGAAAGTGGTCAATTCGTTGTTGGCTTCTGCCAGCTTCGGTTACCAGCGGACCTTGTTTTTGGATGTAACTGCGAGAAACGATTGGAGTTCCACGTTGCCGGATGAGAACAACAGCTACTTCTATCCTTCTGCCACGGCTAGCTACGTGTTCAGCGAAGTCATCGAATCATCAGCCATCAGCTTCGGTAAGGTGCGTTTGGGATGGGCACAAGTGGGCAATGACACGGATCCATATCAGACAGGCATCACCTATGCGGTCAACAGCAACTATGGAACCAATGGTTCGGTAACTGTGCCCAATTCGCAGCGGAATCCCGAATTGCGTCCTGAGAAGACCAGCAGCTTTGAAGCAGGGGTCGAGCTCAACTTGTTCATGGACCGGTTGCGTTTTGACTTCACGTACTACAACACCACGACCGAAGATTTGATCTTCAACGTCCCTGTTTCTGCAGCATCTGGATACAGCAGCACCGTTTTGAATGCTGGAAAGACCCAGAATCGAGGCATCGAATTGGCTGTTAGCGGAACGGTGGTTCAAACGGAAGACCTTCGTTGGGATATCGGTTTGAACTTTGCCAAGAACAACAATGAGTTGTTGGAGCTGGCGGATGGTGTCACCAATATCCGTTACACCAGCTTGTTCGGTGTGACCTTGGAGGCACGTCCTGGCCAGCCTCTGGGTACATTCTATGGATATGACTTCTTGTATGATGATGACGGAAACAAGAAAGT
>JBMYZL010000014.1:0-82328 GCA_049610385.1 Flavobacteriales bacterium | reverse complement strand
AGGCTGCGACCGACGACGACGGCTCATGTACGTATGCGGATGCGGGTTACGATTGTGATGGCAACTGCTTGAACGATGCGGACGGCGACGGTGTATGTGACGAGTTTGAGATCCCAGGTTGTACGGATGCTTCGGCTTGCAACTACGACGCCACAGCGACTGATGACGACGGCACGTGCGAGTTCGCGGATGAGTACTACGATTGCGACGGCAACTGCCTCAACGACGCTGACGGCGATGGTGTCTGTGATGAATTG
The DNA here is from genome assembly GCA_049610385.1 of Flavobacteriales bacterium. Lineage (GTDB taxonomy): Bacteria > Bacteroidota > Bacteroidia > Flavobacteriales_D > Sanyastnellaceae > JBMYZL01. Next base: position 82,071 of record JBMYZL010000014.1, on the reverse strand, counting down.
GAGATTGCAGGTTGCACCGATCCTGATGCGGAGAACTACAACGAAGACGCCACGGATGACGATGGCAGTTGCTTCTATTGTGACATTGAACTCATCTCCGATGCAACGGATGAAGTAGATGGTGGTTCAAATGGCTCGATTAACATGATTGTCACTGGAGGTACCTTCCCGTATGAATTCGCTTGGACCGGTCCAAATAACTTCACGAGTACCGAGCCGGTGCTGAGTAACATATCCGCAGGCACATACGTCCTGACGGTTACCGACGCGAATGGTTGCACGGCGACCATTGAAGTGATTGTCAACAACGTGACTGGCATTGCTGAGTTGGCAGGGGGCGACTTCGACGTGTACCCGAACCCAACAAACGGGGTGTTCTGGATCAACGGCACAGGCTTGAATGGCAAGACTGTTGTGGAGCTGCTCGATGCCTCCGGTCGATTGATCAACCGCTTCGAGTGCACCTTGAATGGCCAACCCGTTCAATTTGAGTTGAGCGGTGTAGAAACTGGATTCTACCACGTAGTACTGCGCAATGGACAGCTACAGGGTACCAAGCGCTTGCTGATTCACTAAGCATAGCAATGGACTTCAATCAAAAAGGGCGCCTAAGAGGAGGGCGCCCTTTTTCGTGTCAAAAAGAGGTGGGATTACTTTCCCTTGAATCGATTGATGGCTTCGCGCGTAAAATCACTGAGCACTAGACGGCCTGAAATCGCCGCTCGCTCGGGCAGCAGGGATTCCCAGTGATCGGTCCCATTCCAGAACACGCGCTTTAATTCCGTCATGGCTTCTGGGTTGGAAGCTGCCAATCGTTGCGCCAACGCGTCCATGGCTCCGTCCATGGCCGCAGCGTCATCGAATACCTGTGCATAGAGTCCTTGTTCTTGCGCCCATTGGGCGTCGTACCAGGTCGTTGCGTCGATGGCCAATGCTGTGAAAGCTGCGGTGCCCATCTTGCGTTCAACGGCAGGACCAACAACGAAGGGACCGATGCCAATGGCGAGTTCGGATAGCTTGACGCTCGCAAAGGAGGTGGCCAGGGCGTAATCGGCCGCAGCCGCGATGCCAACACCACCACCAACTGCTTTGCCTTGCACCCGACAAATGATGAATTTCGGGCTCCGTCGCATGGCCAGAATGACCTTACTGAATCCACTGAAAAACGCGAGGCCTTCGTCTTCGTTCTGAATGGCCATCAATTCGTCAAAACTGGCTCCTGCACAAAATGCGCGGTCTCCCCACGATTGAAGAACGATGACGTTGCAGTTTGCGTGGCTCGAAGCTTCATCAATGGTCCGGGCCAGTGCATCGAGCACGGCACCTGGCAAGGAATTGCTTGCGGGATGGCCGAATGTGACGGTGCCTACACCATTGCTGTCAATGGCCAGTTCAACCCCGCCGCCTTTCAAGTCGGCGTTCATCTTACTTGCGATCAGCCAACGGCACGAAACTGCGGGATTTCGAGCCGGTGAATACCTGACGGGGACGGCCAATCGGCTCCCGGTTTTCGACCATTTCCTTCCATTGCGCAATCCAACCCGGCAACCGTCCCAAGGCAAACATCACCGTGAACATGTCTGTCGGAATGTTCAAAGCGCGGTAGATGATGCCCGAGTAGAAATCTACGTTCGGGTACAAGCCACGCTGAACGAAGTATTCGTCATTCAGCGCCACTTGCTCCAGTTGCTTTGCAATGTCCAAGACAGGATCGTCGATGCCGAGCTGTCCCAAGACTTCATCCGCGGCCTTTTTGATGATGCGGGCGCGGGGGTCGAAGTTTTTGTAAACGCGGTGACCGAAGCCCATGAGGCGGAACGAGTCGTTTTTGTCTTTGGCTTTGTCAATCCACTTCTGCAGGTCGCCACCGTCTTCGCGGATGGCTTCGAGCATTTCGATGACCGCTTGGTTGGCACCGCCGTGCAGTGGGCCCCATAGCGCGGCGATTCCGGCAGAGACGCTGCTGTACAAGTTGGCTTGGGAAGATCCCACCACTCGAACCGTCGACGTCGAGCAGTTTTGCTCGTGGTCGGCGTGCAGGATCAACAGCTTGTTGATGGCACTTTCAACGATGGGGTCAACCGTGTACTCCTCTGATGGGAGTGCGAACATCATCTGGAGGAAGTTTCCGCAATAGCTCAGTTTATTCGACGGGTACACCGTGGGATGGCCCATGTTGTGCTTGTAAGCCTGTGCGGCAAGGGTAGGCAACTTGGCTATCAAGCGATGGATGGTCAATTCGATATCGACCACTGAGCGGTTGGGATTCTGGGACTCGGGATAGAAAGTGGACAAGCTCGAAATCATGGAACTCAACATGCCCATGGGGTGCGCGCCCTGGGGGAAAGCTTCGAAAAATCGCTTCATGTTTTCATGCACCAACGTGTGTTTTGTGATGCTTGTCTCGAAATAGCTTAATTGCTCTTCATTGGGCAAATCACCATGGATGAGAAGAAATGCGACTTCTAGAAAGGTGGCTTTTTCTGCCAATTCCTCAATGGAGTAGCCTCTATACCGCAACACGCCATTTTCTCCGTCGAGATAGGTAATGCCAGATTTCGTTGCACCGGTATTTTTGTAACCAGGATCCAAAGTGATGTGTCCAGTCATGGACCGAAGTTTGGAAATGTCAATGGCCTTCTCGTTCTCGGAGCCAGTCAGAACGGGAAATTCGTATTCTTGGTCTCCGAGGATGATGCGTGCTGTATCACTCATTTTGTGACGCGTCTTGGGAATGGGTTTCACAAACATGCTCGGGAAGTCGCTCCAGAGCCGTCATTTCGTCCTGAAATGCGGTGCAAATATAAGGTGTGCCAGACCAAGTTGACGAGAGGTACCTCGCCGATGAATTCAACGCTTCATTGAAAGGAGGGGCGGAAGGAGGTTTTGAAAGCATCCCATTCCTCTTGTCCGGTGTTTGGGGACCATTTCTCATTGAAAAAGATCAAGAAAGGCTCCAGTTGACCGGAGGTTTTGTAACCTGAGATGGGTGCAATGATTTGTCCCTTCTCGGACATGAAAATTAAAGTCGGGTAGGCGGATACCCCCAGGGCGCGCGAAAAGGAATGTGGACTGTTACGTCCTCGCACATTGGGTCGGTATCCGTCATTGGTGTATGTAATTCCGTTGAATTCCACAGGATCGGGACCCTCTGCGTCGAACTTGACAGCGTAGTAGTTCGCGTTGATGTAAGAAATCACATCGGGGTTGGTGAAGGTATTCGCCATCATCATTTTGCAGGGTCCACACCATTGCGTGTAGACATCGATGATGATTTTCCTGGGCTCTTCAGCTTGTGCTTCCATTGCTTCTTCAATTGTGAGCCATTGGATACCTGTCAACTGTGCAGTGGCGCAGTCCATGCTTCCGAAAGCCAACAGGAAGAGCAGGATGAAGCGAATACGTAACATGGAGAAAAATTTTCTGCAATATCGGAAAAAACAAAGGCGCCGTTGGGCGCCTTTGCAATCTTTGAGAGTCCTAAGGATCAACCAATGCCGTGGGTTAGTTTGTTGAGGGGCTTGCTCAGCAACACGAGAAGCAGGCCGATGGCTACAGTGATGAGACCCATTTGGGTGTAGACATCGACATAAGTGCTCAATGTAGATGCGGCATCCGCTGCGGCTTCTGTTTCGCCACCACCATGTTCACCTGTGCCAGTGGCCTTGGCCAAGATGCCAGCGACAAAGTTGGCTCCCGCGAAGGACAAGAACCAGCCACCCATCGCTGTGCCGGTCATGTGTTTGGGCGCGAGTTTGGTCACCATGGACAAACCGATGGGAGAGAGGAAGAGCTCACCTGTGGTGTGCAGCATATACAACAAGACCAAAGTCATGATGGGCAATTGAGAGGATTCGTTAACAAAACCCAGTGCGTGCATCGCTTGAACCACCAAATAGCCCAAACCCAGCTGGATGATGCCGAGTCCGAATTTCATCGGAATGGATGGGTTCTTGCCGATGTTGGACAATTTGATCCAGAGGATGGAGAAAATCGAGCCAAAAATCAAAATGAATGCGGGGTTGAAAAACTGGGTGGTGGCAGCTCCCATTTCCCAGCCGAAAATGACACGGTCCACGTTGCGATCCGCAAACAAGGTCAAAGAAGTTCCCGCTTGTTCAAAACAGGCCCAAAAGACGATGTTGAACACGAATAAAATGATCATCATGATCATCCGATCCCGTGCCACAGGGCCTTCTTTAAACGATTCTGAGAGCAGATTGTAAATCACCAGGACCGCAACGGCAGCGAGGAGGTAACCCACGACTTCGCTATTGCTCATCAAAAAGTAAAGCAATGGAATGGCAGCAAATGAGCCCAACAAAATCACATGAAAACGTGAAAGGGGCCCCAACCATGCACTGTGTAATTTTTCCGGGTCTGGCGCTTCTGCTACACGTTCATACTTACTGCGTCCCATCCAGAATGTCAGGGTGCCGAGGATCATGCCAAATCCGGCCAATGCAAATCCATACTGGGCTCCGTATATGTTGCCCACCTCTGCACAAACGGTTGTGGCAAGAAGTGCACCGATGTTGATGCCGATGTAGAAAATGGTAAAGCCTGAATCTCGCCTTGGGTCCCCATCTTCATAGAGTTTGCCCACAATGGTCGAAATGTTCGCCTTGAAATATCCGTTGCCCACAATGATTGCGCCCATGCCAATGTATAGCCACTCTTCTGTTCCACCGAGAATCAGGAATTCTCCCAATGTCATGAGGATGCCGCCCAGGAGGACGGCGTTTTTGTACCCCAAGATTTGGTCGGCAATTCGCCCGCCCAATACCGGGGCCGCATAGACCAGGGCGGTATACGCACCATAAATCCCAAACGCCTCCATGTCACCCATGGCAAGGGATTTGATTAAATACAAAGTGAGGAGAGCCCGCATGCCATAGTAGCAAAAGCGCTCCCACATTTCGGAGAAAAACAACGTGTAAAGCCCTTGCGGGTGGCCAGAGGGGGCCGCGACATTCGAATCAGCCATTTTTAATGAAAATTGAGTTCAATAAGGTTTCAGTTGGCAAACTAATGCATGAGAAGCAAATCCCTGCGTGCTCAAAGATTTTCTTCGACGAATTCCAACATCATTTCGAAGAGATGAAGTCGGGTGTTGCCGCCATAAATGCCATGGTTTCGATTTGGGTAGGCGAAAAAGTCAAATTGTTTGTCAGCAGCAACAAGCGCATTCACCATTTCCATGGCATTTTGAAAGTGCACGTTGTCGTCTGCCGAGCCATGCACCAAGAGCAATTTTCCTTCGAGTTTTTCAGCATGGTTGACGGGGCTGTTTTCATCATAGCCCGAAGGATTCTCTTGAGGCGTTTGCATGAAACGTTCGGTGTAAATGGTGTCATAATACCGCCAGTTGCTCACAGGCGCCACTGAAATTCCGGCAGAATAAACATCTGCCCCTTTGGTCATGCTGAGCAAGGTCATGAACCCCCCATAACTCCACCCTTGAATGCCAATTCGTTTTGCATCGACAAAAGGTTGGGCCGCGAGATAGCGCCCAAAATCGATGAAATCTTCGGTTTCCAATTTCCCCAATTCCTTGTATGTACTGTGTTCAAAACCTTTGCCGCGCATCGGGGTGCCTCGTGGGTCGCAGCTGACCACGATGTATCCTTTTTGCGCCAGCATTTGGTGCCAGAGATAGGTCGAACCGCCATAATTGTCCTCTACAGTTTGGACACCAGGCCCTCCATAAATGGCAACGTATACGGGATGTAATTGCGTTGGGTCAAAATGGGGTGGTTTGATCATCCAGCAATTGAGTTCTACACCAGCGGAATTGGTGAAGGTGAAAAAAGTCTTGGGTTGGACATTGTGCGCCGCCAACTCGGCTTTCAAGCCAGCATTGTCTTTCAGCGTCCGGACAGCGTTCCATTTTCGATTTCTCAACGTGTAGGTTGGGGGGGTGTTGGCGTCTGAATGGTTGTGAATGCAGTAGTCAAATGTCCTGGAAAACGCACCTCCATGATGGCCAGGAGCTTCATCCAACAAGGTGACTTTTCCCTTGAGGTCAGTTCGAGCCAAATGCAACTGTGTGGCACCTTTCATGGAACCTTCGAAGTAGATCTGCTTGCGTTTGTTGTCAAAACCATAAACCCGAGAAATGTCCCATTCCCCCTCAGTAATTTGCACATCCGCCTGGTGGAAACCGCCTTGCCAGAGGTGATTGTATCCTGACCGACCGCTGGTGAACAGAAAGGTATCGTCCGTTAAAAATGTGAGGTTTACTGTGATGTCAATGAATGTTTCATTTTGCTCAGACCACACGGTTTCGGTCTGAATCACGCCACCTTTGGATTGGGTCATGTCGGCCAATTCAAATTTCAAATCGTTCTGGTGCCGATTCATGGTCATGACCAGCAGACGATTGTCATCCGGAGTCCATTTCACCCTGGGGATGTACTCCACTTCTGGCGTGGCGATGACATCGTTGCTGCCTGAGTTCAAATGGTAGACTTGAATGGACACCTGGCTATTGTCTTCACCTGCCTTTGGGTATTTGAATACGTATGGGTCTGGATACAGTTGGCCATACATGGGCATGCCAAATTCTTTCACTGCCGATTCATCAAAGCGGTAGTAAGCCAAATGGTTGCCGTCAGCTGACCAGAAAATTCCATTGTCCTTGCCAAACTCTTCTTCATATACCCAATCAGATGCCCCATTGATGATTTGGTTCATCATGCCATCTGTTGTGACTTGAGTCTCGACCCCTGACGTCAAATCTGAGATGAAAACATTGTTGTTGCGAACAAAAGCAATTTTGTCCGCAGCTGGACTGAATCTCGCCAACCGTTGAAGCCCCAACGTGAAATCGCTGAGTGGTTGGGTCGATTGACTCGACAAATCGTGCACGTGATAATTGGCTGAGAATGAGTGTCTGTAAAGGGGTTCAGTTTCTGTCCAAATCATCAATTTGTCCTCAGCAGGTGAAAACGAATAGCCTTCCATTCGAATCCCCGCGTCCCCGAAAACTGTCAGGCTAGTGGCCAAGGTGTCCACAGCTTCACCAGAGGCATATGCATACTTGACAATGGCAGTTCCGGCGTGATCTGTGCTCTCTGAGCTGGTGTAGTGCTTTCCATCTTTCATGGAACGAATTCCCCAGACCCCTTCTGACCGGAAGGTGCCGCTGTACCAAATTTTCTCGTTGGTCAGAAGCTCCGAACCAGTTTGGGCTGTAGTCGGCATCCACAAAACACTCAGGAACAAGGCTGGAATCCAAGACAAGTTGCTATTCATGGTTTAAAAAGGTGTGTGCTGCACAAAGGGCAGTAACGGGTGTTGTTCAACAAGAGTGGCCAAGATACACGGGGGGCGATTAAATTTGGCAGGAATGTTATCAACGAAAAATCCCGCTGAGGGCCCTCCCAATTGGCAAGCATTGCAAAGCCTGCTGGATGATTTGGCCTTTGGGACGAAGATTTCATTTGATCCAGAAGCTTTGGATCGGGCAGGACGTGATGAAACTGAGGACCTGTTCTTCCCTCCAGAGGCAGCAGTGGCCCCGGTGAATGTTCGAGAAGTTTCGGCAATTATGCGCTGGGCTTCAACTCATCAGGTTCCAGTGACCCCAGCTGGCGCGCGCACGGGTTTGAGTGGAGGCGCTTTGCCTGTGGAAGGAGGATTGGCCTTGTCCCTCCATCGAATGAATGCCATTGTGGAGGTGGATGTGGAAAATCACCAAATCTGTGTTGAGCCCGGAGTCATTGTGCACGACTTGTATCAAGCAGCTGCAGAAAAGGGTTTGTTTTATGCAGTCGACCCTTCTTCATGGGGAAGTTGCACAATTGGGGGAAACATTGCTGAAAACGCTGGAGGTCCTCGCGCCGTGAAGTATGGGGTGACCAAGGATTGGGTGTTGGATTTGCAAGTGGTTTTGCCGGATGGAGAGATCATCCAAACCGGTGCGCGAACGTTGAAAAACAGCACAGGTTTGAATTTGACGCAACTGATGGTGGGCAGTGAGGGCACCTTGGCTGTGGTAACTCAGGCCACCTTGAAATTGCGCCCGCTGCCGATGCATCGAGCGGTTTTGCTGGCCGCTTTCCCCTCGGCTTCGAAAGCTTGTGCATGTGTCGCAGCCATTTTTCAAGCGGGAATCGAACCCTCTGCTTTGGAATTCATGGAGCGGGAGGCCATTCTGCTGACCCAAGCTTTTACCAGCAGCGATGCCATCGACGTACCGGACGGAATTGAAGCCCATTTGTTGATTGAGGTCGACGCCTTTCAATCGGATGATATTCTCACCCAGGTGGAGGCCATGTTGCCGGTACTTGAAGCCCATGATTCATCGGATCCTTTGTTTGCGCAGGATGCTGCAACACAAGAAAGATTGTGGTTTTTGCGCCGACGCGTGGGAGAGGCCGTGAAGGCGACTTCCGTTTACAAAGAAGAGGATACAGTCGTTCCACGGGCCAAGCTGCCCGAATTGCTGACTGCTATCAAAAGCATCGGGAAGTCATACGGTTTTCGCTCTGTATGCTACGGCCATGCTGGCGATGGGAATTTGCATGTGAACATCCTCAAGGATGAAATGTCGGACGCAGACTGGCAAGAAAAACTCCCGAAGGCCATTCGGGAATTGTTCCAAACGGTAGTGAATCTCGGTGGCACGCTGAGCGGCGAACATGGAATCGGTTGGGTGCAAAAAGGGTTTATGGACATTGCTTTTACACCGGCTTCATTGGCTTTGATGCGTGGAATCAAAAAGGTATTTGATCCCCAGAACATCCTCAATCCGAGCAAAATATTGCCTGAGGAGCATGGCTCTTGAATTCAACGAATTGTTTAGCTTCGCAGGCACATTCTGGAACTGGAAATAGTCATGGCGAACAATTTGTTGAAAGGAAAAAAAGGCATCATTTTTGGGGCCTTGAATGACCAATCCATCGCATGGAAAACGGCGATTCAAGCACATGCACAAGGCGCGGAAATCGTGTTGACCAATGCGCCCGTGGCCATGCGGATGGGGGAGATTCATCAGCTCGCGAAGCGATTGGATGATGCGCCAGTGATTCCTGCAGATGCCACGAACGTGGACGATTTAACGGCGCTATTTCAAGGGACGATGGAGCATTTTGGCGGCCCCGTTGATTTCGTGTTGCACTCCATTGGCATGAGCCCAAACGTCAGAAAGGGCAAGCATTACACGGATATCAATTACAACTGGTTGCAAACCACATTGGATGTCAGTGCCATCAGTTTGCACAAGACATTGGCGGTTGCGAAAAAGCTCGACGCCATCGGCGAATGGGGCAGTGTGGTGGCCTTGACGTACATCGCGGCTCAAAGGATTTTTCCCGATTATGGGGACATGGCGGATGCCAAAAGCTTGCTTGAAAGCATCACCCGGAGTTTCGGGTATCATTACGGCGTTGAGAAAAAAGTGCGGATCAACACTGTGAGCCAAAGTCCAACGGTGACGACGGCTGGCAGTGGTGTCAAAGGGTTTGATGAATTCATCGCATACAGTGAATCCATGAGCCCACTGGGCAATGCTGATGGCTTGGCATGTGCGGATTACTGCGTGAGTTTGTTCAGCGACTTGACCCGATTTGTGACCATGCAGAACCTCTTTCACGACGGCGGTTTTTCAAACACAGGTGTGAGCCAAGAGGTCATCGGGAAATTTGGCCCGGAAGCCTGAACATTATTGAGGAGTTTCAGGGGTTGATGGCGTAACCTCTCCACTCCATTTTCGTACGCGTACGCAGGAAGATGCCTGTGTAATGTCCTCAGGTGAGAATTTTCCCATTTGAATTTGTCAACTTGAGGGTTTTATGGACTTGGAAATATTGAAGTTTGGTGGCAGTTCGCTGGCCACATCGGATGCTTTGTTGAGGGTGCGGGATGTCCTCTTATCGAGGCGCCATCAGTCCAAAATTGTGGTGTGCTCGGCCATGGGGGGAGTGACGAGTTCGTTGCTTTCTGCAGGGCGGCTGGCCGCAGCGGGTGATTCTGGTTATCAACAAATTTGCGACCAGCTGAAAGAAAGACATCTTTTGGCATTGAGCGAAGTAGGCCTCAAACCAACTTTGTTCCGCGCGGTGAAACACGAATTGGCTGATTTGCTGGAAGAAATGGAAACCCTCTGCAAAGGAATTTTCATTTTGGGCGAATTCAGCCCGCGAAGTTCGGATGCATTGGTTTCATTTGGAGAACGCATGGCCGTGCCCATGGTCACCGCTTTGCTCAAGGATGCCGGAATGCAAGTTCGGCGGGTGGACGCCAGAGACTGGATTGTGACGGATAATCAATATGGCGCTGCCACCGTCAATTGGCAGCAAACGTCAGCATCTATTTTGACCGGGCTTGACGCGGATATGGAATTTGAAGTGTTGATTACTGAGGGATTCATTGGGCGGGGGCCGGATGGAGCGACGACTACATTGGGGCGAGGTGGAAGTGACTACACCGCTTCGCTCATGGCGCGAGCAGCAAATGCCAAATTGATGGAGAAGTCTACGGATGTAGCTGGAATGATGACGGCCGATCCACGTATGGTTCCTCAAGCTTCTGTCATTGAAACGATGAGTTATGAAGAAGCACTGGAGTTGTGCCATTTCGGGGCCAAGGTCATCTATCATCCAACCATTGATCCACTGAGATCTGCAAACATCCCGTTACTGGTTCGCAGTACATTTGCGAAAGAAAGTGTCCAGGGAACTCGAATTGTCAGCGAGCCTCATTCGCAACAAATCGTCCGCGGGCTTTCAAGTGTTTCCGACATGGCACTGATCACCCTTGTGGGCGGAGGAATCATTGCTCGACCTGGGTTTTCTCGGCGTGTTTTTACAGCGTTGGCACAAGCTCAGGTGAATGTGGTTTTGATTACCCAAAGCTCTTCGGAGCACACCATTACGCTGGCCATTGCGGAAGAGGACGTTTTGGAGGCAGAGAATGCGCTGAAAGAAGAGTTTGATGCTGACTTGGCACTGAGTCGATTGGAAAATCTCCGGATTGATCGTGGACTGAGCATCATTGCGCTTGTGGGGGGAGGGATGGAGAAGGCTACTGGTGTGAGTGGCCGGGCTTTTGCGGCTTTGGGCGAGAAAGGAGTCAACGTTCGTGCCATTGCACAGGGATCGACAGAAAGGAACATTTCCATTGTTGTGGCTTCCGAACAAATTCCGCAGGCTTTGCGAGCCCTGCATGCTGCGTTTTTTGAGCGTCCTTCGCACCGTCTCCAACTGATTTGCTTAGGGACGGGACAAGTAGGGACGGCCTTTTTGAATCAGCTGAATGCAATCCAGGATGAACTGGTGGAGTCGGGTTTGAAATTGGATGTCATCGCCATTGCCCGCAGTGATCGACACATTTTGGAGAAGCAAGGTCTGGACTTGTTACATTGGAATGGGAACCTAGCTGAACAACCTCAGTTTCATTCGAGTCCTGAGGAATTTCTCGAGAAAGCCTTGCGAACTTGTGATTCAGATCCCATTGTCGTGGTCGACAACACGGCCTCTGCTGCAGTGGCTGAAACATATTTGTCTCTGATCAAACAAGGGGTGCACGTTGTGGCTAGCAATAAAATTGCAGCTTCTGGCCCGCTTGAGGTGTGGCATCAGTTGCGCAAACATTGTGAAGCACAAAGCACAGAGCTGCGGATCGAAACCAATGTGGGCGCGGCACTTCCGATCCTCGATCCCATTCAACTGATGCTGCGAACAGGGGATCATATTGAACGCATAGAAGCCGTTCTCAGTGGCTCATTGAACTACATCTTCTCGAAGCTCGAACAAGGTGTGGCGTTTTCCGACGCCGTGGTTGAGGCCCAGTCCTTGGGGTATACAGAGCCCGATCCCCGCCTGGATTTGTCTGGACAAGACGTGGCGAGAAAAATCTTGATTTTGGCCCGGATGGCGGGAGCTGAATTGGAGTTGTCCGATGTTCGAAATGAAGGGTTTTTGCCAGCAACTTGCTTTGAGATGACACCTGAGGCGTTTTTGGAAGCCTTGCCCGCTTGCAATGATCGATTTGCTTCAGATCTTCCTGGGGTTTGGCGTTTTGTTGCTGAATATGCAAATGGAAAGTGCCAAATTGGGCTCAAGCGATTGCCTGCGGAACATCCGTTCGCACACCTGCAAGGTTCAGATAACCAGGTGAACATCTATTCCAAGCGATATTTCAAGACTCCTTTGGTGATTCGCGGCAGTGGTGCCGGAGCTGACTTGACCGCAAGCGGTGTCTTTTCGGATGTGTTGAGGTTGGTGCAAAGCAAGTCTCATTTGCCAGTGGTTTCCATTTCAGACAAAGGATGAAAGAAAAAGTTTGTGCATGGGCCCCGGCGACGATCGCCAATTTGAATGTGGGATTTGACGCACTCGGTTGTGCCCTTCTTGAACCGGGTGAGCGAATTTGGGCTACACGCAATCCAAATCACCGAACCGTCCGCATTGTCGAAGTCAAGGGAGCAGCAAATTTGTCGATGCAGATTGAGGAAAATGTGGCGGGGAAGGCTGCCCATTCATTGCATAAAGCCTTGGATCCTGGAGTTGGAATAGACTTGGTCATTGAAAAGCAAATTGCTCCAGGAAGCGGCATTGGTTCCAGTGCTGCAAGTGCTGCAGCTGCTGTGGTGGCTGTTTCCGGCTTGCTTGAGGCGGAATTGCGTAAGGATGAGCTTTTGCCGTTTGCTTTGGATGGTGAGGAATTGGCATCAGGAGCTCGGCATGCGGACAACGTCGCACCTGCATTGATGGGTGGCCTGGTCCTGTGTCCACCAGAGGGCAAACCCCGTTCCATTCCGTTGCCTGCGGAATGGACTTTGGTCGTTGTGCATCCGCAGGTTGAAATTCGAACGGCGGATTCACGGGGGGTGTTGCCGTCGCATGTTCCGTTGGTAGATGCGGTTAATCAAGCCCGTTGGCTAGGCACTTTCGTCTCTGCATGCCACGACGGCGATGGCGCCAATGCCCTTTTTGCCTTGGCAGATTTGCTTGTTGGTCCACAGCGGAAAAGACTGATTCCGGCTTTTGATATGATTGAAGAATTGGCTTTTGCCCATGGCGCACGCGCGGGCGGCATTTCGGGCAGTGGACCCTCTACCTTTTGGGCCGGGGAGTCTGACTGGAGGTCGGAGGCTTTCGTCAAGTCAGTTCGTCAATGCTTGCTGACGAATGACACCCAAGTCCAAATTCACACAACCCGAATCTCCAAAGCTGGTGCCCATTTGATCTCATGAAATTTTTCAGCTTGACCACTCCGACGCATCGCGTCTCCTTTGCGCAAGCCATTCGTGCTGGTTTGGCGCCCGATCGTGGGCTGTATTTTCCAGAACACATTCCTGCATTGCCCCGAGATGTTTGGCTGGGTGCCTCTTCCAAGACTGCCGGAGAGATAGCGTCTCACATCATGGCGCCCTTCGTGGGCGATGCCATTCCACACATTGAGCTCGAGGAGTTGATGTGTGATGCATTGAATTTTCCATTTGAAATGGTCCACATGTCAGACTGGTTTCCCGGATGTTCAGTGTTGGAACTTTTTCACGGACCGACCGCTGCCTTCAAAGACGTTGGTGCTCGTGTCATGTCTCGATTGCTGGGGCGATTGACGGATGAGAAACTGACGGTTTTGGTGGCCACCTCCGGTGACACAGGTTCCGCTGTGGCGCAGGGATTCCTCAACGTACCGGACATCGATGTGGTCATTCTTTATCCGTCAGGACGCATCTCTGAGATTCAAGAATTGCAATTGACCACGGTGGGAAACAACGTGGTGGCATTGGAAGTGGAAGGAAGTTTTGATGATTGTCAATCCATGGTGAAGTCGGCGTTTTTGGATGTTCAAATCCAGATGCAACGACCCTTGACGTCTGCCAATTCAATCAATTTGGCCCGTTGGATGCCGCAAGCAGTATACTACGCCATGGCCACACGGTTGATGGGCCAGCCTTTGAATTTCGTAGTGCCTAGTGGCAATTTTGGGAACTTGGCTGCAGGCATTTTGGCCCATCGAATGGGCATGCCTGCTGGACATTTTGTTGCAGCCACAAATGCCAATGATGTGATTCCTGCCTACCTGAATTCCGGTGAATTTCACCCCCAGCCATCACAGGAGACCTTGTCCAATGCCATGGATGTTGGAGACCCAAGCAATCGCCCGAGAATGGAGGCCTTGCTGGGGGGCGTAGCCGGTATGCGACGAGCGCTTTATGGATGTTCTATTGAAGATGAACAAACTATGGAGACCATGCAGAAAGTTCATCAGCAATGTGGTGAGTTGGTCTGTCCGCACACGGCAGTGGGGTTGGAGGCAGCTCGGATTTGGCAAGGGCAAAACTTGCACAGCGGTTATCCAACGGTGGTTTTGGGTACGGCTCATCCAGCCAAATTCGGGGGGGTGGTTCAACGGGCCACTGGTGTTGATCCGCAATTGCCAAAATCTCTTCAGGCGGCTGCATCGGGCCAAAAGGAATCCACGGTCATTGACCCAACGATAGAAGCACTCAAGACCTACTTGTTGTCTGGGGCTTGAACAAATTCATGTGGCATTCTGCGATGAGCTTGATGGCTCTTCGGCGATCCCTCGTGGACAAACCAGCGGGAGGCCCCCATGGTGTGGGATTGACGTCGACCACATACAATTTCTGATCATCCCGATCACGCAAAAGATCCAACTCAGCCATGTCCACGCCCAACCTTTGCATCAACTTGCCGATGAGTTGAAGTTCAGATGGTGCCAATTGGGTTTGTGGGAGTACCAGTTTTGCACTTTCAGTTTCGTTGGTGTAACGCTTTTCCTTCGTCTTTTGCTTGATGTATAGGCATGGTGTTTGACCCAAGGCATAAACCAGACGCAAATCACAATAATGCTCGGCCTCTCGACAAGCGTTGTTGATGATTCTTTGGTAGACTTTACCAGGTGTTAGTTGAGAAATGGGACCTTGCCGTTCCAGTCCATCATGTGCAGCATTGGCTTCGCTTTTCTCCAACATTAGCCCTTTATGAGTCGTCGGGTCGATGCTGACACCGTATCCAAAAACCTCTTGGTGATGCGCATCCAAATGAGATTTTGAAATGTCATTGCATTGGACATTGAGCACACGATTCTCATGGTTCATCCAATCGGGCAAACGGACTGACTTGTAGGTGTGATCTTCAAATCGAATGATGAACAGCGGGTTTTGACGTTGGACATTGGTCAATTCCCAACGATTTTCGCGGCAAACGTGATGAAGGGTGCTCTTTCTCGATGGCAAGTCTGGCCAAGCAATCACTGCAGGCGGACGTCTGCGATGAAACAACCAATCAAACACCCAAATTCCGAAATGCCGCAGCACTTTTCCGCATTTTTCAAGGATGGTCGTATGACTCGGTGGGCGTATCATTTGCGGTTTCGAATGGCGGTCCACTTTCGAATTTCAGCGGGTCGGCCAATGGTTCGCAAGATGAAATCTTTTTCAATGTTGAGACCGCGAGCAGGGCTGTACTCACGACCGTAAAAAATGATTTGAAGATGTAAATCATTCCAACGGTCCTGTGGGAACAGCCGCTTGGCATCTCGTTCTGTTTGTTCCACGGATTTGCCATTGGTCAATCCCCAACGCCACATCAATCTGTGGATGTGGGTGTCAACAGGGAATGCGGGTTGTCCAAATGCCTGTGAAATCACAACTGAGGCTGTTTTATGTCCCACACCAGGAAGGGCTTCCAAATCGTCAAGATTCTCTGGAACGCGACCGTCATGTCGCTCACAGATCAACTCCGAAAGGCGGTGGATGTTTTTGGATTTGGCAGGGGACAATCCACAGGGACGAATGATTTCGCGAATGTCTTCTACGGTTTGTTCCTTCATGGTCTCTGGTTGATCTGCCAATTCGAACAAGGCAGGTGTCACTTGATTGACACGTTCGTCGGTGCATTGGGCGGAGAGCAAAACGGCCACCAACAAGGTGAAGGGATCCTTGTGGTCCAATGGCACCGGGATTTCAGGATATAGAAGAGGCAATTGTTCCAAAACAAAGGCCACCTTATCTGCTTTTCGAGTCAGGACTGGCGAGCGCGAATTCATGGCAGGACGATTTGATTGGGCTCTTCAGTAGTGAACAAAATACGTTGGCTGGATCCGTTCATGTTGAAGGTGATTTCATTGACTTGATCAGCGAACAAGTCGAAAAACAAGGTCCATTTCAGATTCAAAATGTCGGGAGTTGAGAGGGGCTGTGTTTCAACAAACAAATAGGAGATGTCATAATCGACTTCTTTTCCCAAGTACAATTTGGAAACACCCAATTCATTCGCAAGTAAAATGCAGTTATCATCAATCCATTTTTGAAGCAAATCAGGGACATCCGTTCTTTCCCGAGGGTCACCCAATCGAAAGGGATTGGGGTCAGCGCTTAGGCGAGACAATGCATCTTCTAAATCATCCGTAAATACCCGAATTTCCATTTGAAAAGTTCTTTCAACTGCATTCCAAGCGATATCGGTCCGACTGTAGTGAAAATCGTGGTGATGGGTTTCAGCAGGAAACATCCCCATCATCAAATACAGGAAAGCATGAAAAATCATGTCTCGAAATTACGGCCGCTGTAACTTGCAGCACAATGGAAAATGAAATGATGGCCCTCTTTCCTTTTGACAATGTGGCTTTCAATGAGGCCCAACAGGAATTGGCCAAGCACAAATATGAGACCATCGTCATCACCGGTCATCGATCCCCGGATGGCGATGCGCTGGGCGCTTCGCTGGGCCTGCGAAATCATTTGATTTCAAAAGGTTTCATGGATGTCCAAGTCATCATGCCTGATGGTTTTCCTTCGTTTTACAATTGGATGCCTGGTGTGGATGATGTGATTTTGGCCAGCAACAAACCAGAGCAGGCATTGTCCACTTTACGTGATGCGCGCCTCATTTTTTGTCTGGATTACAATGATTTGAGTCGTGTTGGTGATTTGATTCAGTCAGCATTGGAAAATGCGAAGGCGCCGATGGTGATGTTGGATCACCATCAAAATCCTTCGGGCTTCGCCAAATGGAGTTTCAGTGATTCCCATTGCGGATCCACTGCGGAATTGGTTTATCGTTGGATACAATCCGAGAACGCTTTGCCCGTTTCCAAGGATGTGGCGGCTTGTTTGTACACGGGGTTGATGACAGACACGGGCTCCTTCCGTTTTCCCAGTGTGACGCCGGCTACACATGAAATGGTTGCAGATTTGTTGCGTACAGGTTTAGATCACTCAGAAATTCACGCAGCCGTGTATGATTCAAACCGTTTGGATCGGTTGCGGTTGAATGGGTTTGCGCTCAGTGAGAAATTGGAGGTGGATTTGAGTTGTGCTTGCGCTTGGATTGCACTGACGCTTGAAGAATTGAATCGATTTCATGCCAAATCAGGAGACACAGAGGGTCTGGTCAATCAAGCATTGAGTGTGGAAGGCGTCAACGTTGCGATCTTCATTCGGGAGTCTGAGGATGGCCGGATCAAGTTGAGTTTGCGAAGTCGGGGTTCTTTCAGCGTCAGAGAAGTGGCTCAAAATCATTTCAATGGCGGGGGGCACCACAATGCTGCAGGTGGTGCATTGGAAGGGAAGACGATTTCTGAAGCCATTGACATATGGAAATCTGTGATGGCAACGGACGGGCCTCGAATGCGGGTGTCATGCTAGGTCTCAGGTTGTCATCCCTGAAGATCTTGTTGCTGTTTTGGGCAGGCTGTATATTTCCCGGATGCAACCTCAATACGGCGTCAACCAAACCCGGCAAAGCCATGGGTTTGAAACCTGAGCAGTTGTTGGCATTCAATGCACAAAAAGCCAAAGAGCAGGACAAGCTGATGCATGTTTTGGCGCCAGATTCAATGGGATATGAGGACATGGGGGGGATTCGAATCCGTTGGTCAAGTCGGAGGCAGTCCACGACAAATGCGTTGCATACAGATGGCACAGTTGTGGAATGGACAGGTGAAATTTCATTGACGGATGGTCAAGTTCGAATGCAGTTTGAAGAAGATGCACCGTTGGTCTTTGTCATTGGCTTCGGTGACTGGCCATTGGGCTTTCACGACATCGCAAGGGTCTCCCGGGTCGGTGATGATTTGGATGCGTGGATTCCATCAGTTTTGGCCTGGGGCCTTACTGGGCTTCCTCCCAGCATTCCCCAAGATGCCATGGTGCATGTGAAAATTCATGTAAAGGATGTTCATTTTACATCCACATCCTGATGGGCATGGGCTGTCGAATTTGGACGAAATGGATGGGGGTGGCCAGTTTGTGTTTTGCTTTCAGTTGCAATCCTTCCCCTTGGACATGGAAGGAGCTGGGTGACTTGAATGTCAAGTGCATCGAGGAGGGGGACTGGATTTGGATCGAATGCTCAGATCGGCACCAAATGCGTCCAATTCTTTTTCAATGGTCTCGCAACATAGACCCCATGTTTATGGCGGAAGCTTGGAGAACGGTCCCTTGGAACCAAGTTCGATCTGGCGATTCAATGGAACATGTTGAATCAGGTTTGGCCTTCCAGGTGATATCAACCCATTCGAATCCCCAAGAACTCAGCGAAGCTTTTGTGGTTCAATATGGATGGAAAGAGTGGGGGAGACAGGTGGGGTTCGAAAGCCAGTTCATGATGGCCGGTTGTATGGTTGATGTCAAGCATTCAGAGGAAGAGGCCATGCAAAATGTGGCGTTAGGTGATGAAGTGGAAGTCGTTTTGAAGACCACGAACTTGCCGACTTCTCGGGTTCGGCAAGAATGGTTGCGCACTGATCGTTGGACATTTCCTTTTGGCGCTTCAGATCAATTGTTGCCGCCCTTGGACTCTCTCATCAAGTTGCGATATGCGAAGGCCGAGGTGTGGTGTTTGAAGTCACTTGGCCACGAGGAATTTATAAGCGAAAACGACACCAGTGTTGCCTATTTGTTGAGTAGTCTTCCTGCGAAATTGGATTCAATTTCCAATCAAGAATAAGCAAGGTTTTTTGTGGAGTTGAGGGGTGTCCATTTGAGACCATTCTTCCACTGAATGCGTTTCAACCCACTCCTCTGCCAAGGTCAGGTTAACTGCAACGCAGAACATGGTTTCTTTCGGGAAATGGCCGAGAATATCTTGGAAGGCTGTTTCATTTCTGTAAGGAGGCTCCATGAAAATGGCGGTTTCTTTTTTCCGTTGAAGACCCTCTCGAATTTCTTTGAAAAGTTTTTGTCGTCTTTGCCCATCACGGGGCAAGTATCCTTTGAAAGCGAAGGATTGCCCATTTAATCCGCTGGCCATCAAGGCCAACAAAATGGAAGAGGGACCGATATGAGGCTTGACGGTCCAGCCTGCCCCGTGCGCAATCCTTACGGCTTGTGCACCGGGGTCAGCCAAGCATGGTGCGCCTGCATCAGTAATCACGCCGATGTCGCCATCCTGTCGAAACCATGCAAGCAAATCGACCAAATCCTGAGCATCCGTATGTTCATTCAAAAGGAAGGTGGGCCGATCGTTGGGGTTACAACCGGGAAGCGCATCTTTGAGCAACCGCCGTGCGGCATTCTCACTCTCCACAATGAAACGGGAGCAATGCCGCAAAGCATCAATGGCGGTCGCTGGAAGATGCGCAATCGCCTCTCGGGATCCCAGCGTGTTCGGGATAAGGTGCAAGGTTTTCATGTCGCAGGCATCTCGTCTTCCCACTTCTCAATCCATTCTTGAGCTGCTGTTTTCACCATTTGATAGACAGCTTCAAAATCTGACGCGTCACCATGATATGGATCAGGTACATTTCCGCCATTTCGAAGGAACAAATGGACTTTCTCGCGTTCATTTTGAGATTTGGCCATTTTCTGCAAATCACTCGCATTCTGGTTGTCCATGGCCAAGACCAAATCGTACCTCGAGAAATCTCCCGGTCTAAATTGTTGAGCGCGTTGTTTTGAAATGTCCAGCCCGTGCCTCTTTGCCGTTAGGATTGATCTTCTATCGGGCGCTTCTCCCGCATGCCATCCACCTGTGCCCGCACTTGAAACTTTCAGACGGAATCCTCGTGTCATGCCTGCTTGACGGAGTGCAGCTTCTCCCAGTGGACTTCTGCAGATGTTGCCCAAGCAGACTACACAAACCCGCAGGGTGGAGCCGTTCGAGCCCATGTCCTCAGTGAATTGCCAATTTCTTCTCCAAATCGTCCAAATACTTCCGGAAATGTTTGTCGGTTTCCTGGAGATTGTTCACTGTGCGACAGGCATGAAGAACCGTGGCATGATCTTTTCCTCCACAGTGAAGTCCAATATTGGCCAAAGAACTTTTGGTCATTTTCTTGGAGAAGTACATGGCAATTTGACGGGCTTGTACAATCTCTCTTTTACGTGTTTTGGATTTCAGCAATTCAATAGGCAGATCGAAATAATCACAGACCACTTTCTGGATGTAATCAATGCTCACTTCTCTAGCCGTGTTCTTAACGAATTTGTCAATCATTTGTTTTGCCAACTCCAAAGTGATTGCTTTCTTGTTGAGACTGCTTTGAGCAATTAGACTAATAAGTGCACCTTCCAATTCACGGATATTGGTGGTGATGCTGTAAGCCAAATATTCCACCACTTCACGGGGGAGCTCAATGCCATTTTTGTACATCATCTTTTCCAAGATGGCCATGCGCGTCTCCAGAGATGGAACTTGCAAATCTGCACTTAACCCCCACTTGAAACGACTCAGCAAGCGCTGCTCCATGCCTTGCATTTCCACAGGGGGTTTGTCTGAGGTCAAGACGATTTGCTTCCCACTTTGGTGGAGGTGGTTAAAGATGTGGAAGAAGACGTCTTGTGTTTTTTCCTTGCCGCTGAAAAATTGTACATCATCGATGAGCAACACATCAATCATTTGATAGAAGTGGCTGAAGTCGTTCACACTGTTGTTCCGAACGGCATCAATGAACTGGTGGGTGAAGGTTTCGGAACTGACATATAAAACGGTGAGTTCGGGTTGACGCTCTTTGATTTCCAGACCGATGGCATGCATGAGGTGTGTCTTGCCCAAACCTGTTGTGCCATAAACGAGCAAAGGATTGAAAGCAGTTCCCCCGGGTTTATTGGCTACAGCGAAGCCGGCAGAACGAGCCAATCTGTTGCACTCACCTTCGATGAAATTGTCGAAATTGTAATTCGGATTCAAGTTGGAGTCAATCTGCAACTTTTTCAATCCAGGAATCACAAAAGGATTCTTGATGGTGACGGTATCGGTGTTCACAGGCAATTCAGTCTTGCCATTGCGAACAGAAGCTGGGTTGTTCCCAGGCAATTTGACGGTGTATGCACTCGAAGCCCTGTTGTGATTGGGCTGCGCATTTTCCATGATGATGCTATATTCCAATCGTGCATTTGGACCCAATTCTTTCCGAATGGTTTTGCGCAACAACTGCACATAATGTTCCTCAAGCCATTCGTAAAAAAATTGCGAAGGCACTTGAATGGTCAAGACACTATCATCCAATTTGATCGACTTGATCGGATTGAACCAAGTTTTAAAGGCCTGTTGAGATATGTTATCACGGATAACCGTCAGGCATCGATCCCAAACTTTGGCGTGGTCTTGAATCATGAATCGCAGTTTGCTTCGGTGGTGAAAAACAGGTGGTCGAGTCACCGCAAATGATGCCTCGAAAGAGAATGCAATGTTTGGAGAAACTGGCGGAAAAAAAAATGATTTGGGTATTGACTTTTCCCTTTTTCTGACTTCTTAAAAATCATCAAGTCCCGTCATGCTTCTATCTATACTGGTCTTGTCGACTCTTATTCGCTGTTCGTCTTAAGATGATTTTTTAAAATATTGATAATCAACAGTATATAATCAAGAGGGGTCATTTCGCTTGCGGTCTCCAACCGTCAAAAAAATGTATTCCTCATCTGTGGATTGTGAAGATGGCGACTTCATAAACTGGACGCAATTCGATTCAATTCTGCTTCCCAAATGGGGCAAAGAGGCCTCCAAGAAAATTGACAAGCTGATTCATGAAGGCTTTTCCGAAGTTGACCGATTTCAAGGGGAGAATGCATCATCAATTTTTGCAAAGTGGCAATGGGGTCATCCGTCAAAAATGTTCGTGGAACGAATTCGGAATATGGACCTCGATCGGGAACCAAGGTCAAAACACCTTGAAACATCGCTTCGAGGACACTGATTCCAAAGAATTCTTGTCTCGGATCGTGAATGAGGACGTCAGAACTTGCCAGCCAATGAAGATATACTGCCTTCGACTTCACTGTTCCACGATGAATGATGTGTTCGGAAAACGCCTCAAGATCGCGGTGAAATGGATTGACATTCGGGTCATCCACATGTCGACCGATTAAAATCAAACGAAATTCCAAACCAGCATTTTGCATCTTCCGAAGAACCTCCAGAAATCGATCTGGTGCTTTATCCCGTTCCCATCGGTGGTTCCACAAGACTCGAATGGGTGATTTCAAAGGCCTTTGAAGCACCGATGACATGGTGCCTGCTTTGTCGGTGGAAAAGTCCATTGGCATGGACATCACTTGACTCCGATTCTTCAGGCTTTCCAATCCAATGTGGGCATCCGGCATTTGAGACATCAACTTTTCAGCTGCTCGCAGAAATTCGTTTCGATGAAATGCTGAATTGAACCATACGGCATCGGATGACAAGGCACTGAGAACATTGGTCATGCCATATGTCAAATCAATGCGCTGTTGAACATCTGGATCATTTGCTGACCAAGGATATGTCAGTTGGTTCTCATGGAAGAATTGTACAACTGGAACAGAACGAAAGGGTTTGGGCAACATACTTATGAAGCGAGAAACATCCATCATGTCTGTCGTGAGCCATAAATCTGGAATGTCATCGACCGACCATTGTTTGACCTGTTGTGCGAAATGAGACCCCGCACCTTGCATTCGCCATTTCCAGTGGTTGCCTGGCAGATGCATGATGTCAACACGCCAACGACCAGTGGTTCGCAACATCTGCGCCAAGCTGTCAGCGAAGGCAGCATGTGATCCTGTGTGAAGGGCGTTCAGAATGACCAAATGTCTCACGGCTGATGCGGCTTTTTCCATCGAAATTGGGACCATCGTTCTCGAATGGCTCTCCACCCTGCAATTCCGCCTTGGAATTCTTCAACTTCCGGCCCCTGAGAAAACAAATCAGGCTCACCCGCTTCGAGCCAAGCTTGCCACCACAGGCTGGCAAGACTCTGAACGGATTGTTGCATTCGTCTTTCGACCATGCCATGAAGACGATTCGAATATTCTGCCACATATGAAGGTGAGCGCAAACGTTGTCGCACCCGGCCACGTTCTACATAAGCATGGCTTGCGCCTTCCCAACTTGCGGTCAGAATGCGCTCCGTATCCAAGACAGAGTCTACCATTCCATGACTTGCCAAAGCGACTTGAACGGTCCATATACTCACATCAATGGGGGGGACAACATCCAAACCCACCAGCGAATAAGCATCCATTTCGGCTTCTGGGATTTGGGTTTCCCAAAGCCCGTGAATCCCATCTTGGCCTGTCAATTGTCCATTGTAATTCTCGGTGGTGTGAAGGGGGACATGCAGGTCGCTGACGTAATGCCCCAAATCAGTTGCCTGCCTGAGAATTTCCCCAACATCCCGGTTGACAAAAGATTTCACGAGACGATTGTAGGTCCATTCAATGTTCCAAATGGCAATTCCATTGGCGTGAACGACATCTTCCCCAAATCGATTCAGCGCTTCTTGCCAAGTGAGAGGAAAGATTTCGTTCAAAATCTCTGTAGATAACGCGTAACGATCGAGATCAATGTAGTGTTTGATGTCCTCACCTTCGACGTTGTGTTTTCGCCGATCTGCGTCTACTGCGTGCTCCACAAACCAATCCTCATGTTTTTTGAAAAAGGCATACAACGGATCGGGAACCATGTGGATGGCCGCTTCATGGATACGCCGATGGGCACTGAATCCCCAAACGAAAGAGG
The DNA here is from genome assembly GCA_049610385.1 of Flavobacteriales bacterium. Classification (GTDB taxonomy): domain Bacteria; phylum Bacteroidota; class Bacteroidia; order Flavobacteriales_D; family Sanyastnellaceae; genus JBMYZL01. The sequence goes on along the minus strand of JBMYZL010000014.1, from coordinate 58,150 downwards.
ACAACAGACAGGAACTGAAAAGCAGCCCCATGTACCAGCACATCCAATAAATAGTGGGTGGATCAGAGGGCAGCCTCTCGAATCTCCTCGATTTTTGCCTTTGCCTCTCTGGAAATCCCATGCTCGAACTTAACCAGAAAATCACCTTGTAAAACGGGGATGGTTGTCAAGTTGTTGGGCGTTAGACAGTACTTTACATCTGCATTCAAATTCAGTTTACGCAATCTTCTGCGGTGAGAAGAAGCCTTGAGAAAGGCGAACATGTTGTCTCGCGCAGAGCGATAGATGAATTTCGCAGCGATGGTGCTGTCTTCATCAGCTTTGAATTGACCACTTTCAATCAAGACATCGGCGATGGCCCCTCCACAAATCGTGTCTTCGAGATTGAACTTGTCTTTCCAACCACTGGCCAGGACCAGTACATCTTTGTTCAAGTCCAACAAACAACTGCTAAGCGCATCTAAATTGTTCAAGCTTCCAATGAAAACGAGGTCTTTGTGTCGGGCAATGTCAATGGCCTTGGTGCCATTTGTCGTGGTCAAAGCAATGGTTTTCCCGCGCAATTCATCTTTGCGATCAATGTAAGCCAATGGGCTGTTGCCCAAGTCGAACCCAGGGACAATTTCTCCATTCCGTTCAGCAGCTGCTATCAGCCCGTCCTGCTGAAGCGTGCGGGCTTTTTCCACGGATGAAACGGGTTGGATTTTTGCCACCCCATTTTCCAACGCTGTGCAAATGGCACTGGTGGCCCGGAGGACATCAATCACGACCACCACCTCAAAATCGCGCTCGTAAAGGTGGAATTCAGCTGGAGAGTAACAAACTTCGATGCGTTTCATTGGGATAAAAATCCTGGCTTCGTGACCTGCGCCGGAATGGATTTGTTCCGAATTTCAACATAGACGTGGTCACCCAATTTGGCTTGATTCATGGCAATATACCCCAAACCGATGCCAATCCCCAATGTCGGGGATTGTGTGCCACTGGTAAGCACCCCTATGATTTCTCCATTTGCATTCAAAATGTTGTATCCAGAACGTGGAACTCCGCGATCCAACATTTTCAATCCCCGGAGTCTTCGCACGGATCCTTCTCTCTTCTCCTTCAAGAGACGCTCTGCGTCCACAAAGTCTTTGTTGAATTTGGTGATCCAGCCTAGACCTGCTGAAATGGGTGAAGTGTGTTCATCAATGTCATTTCCATAGAGACAGAATCCAGCTTCAAGACGCAAAGTGTCTCTTGCTCCGAGTCCGCAAGGGGGAACTCCTACCTCCATTAAAGCTTGCCAGACAGCAGGTGCGTCGTCACAATGGAGATACAATTCAAAACCGCCTGCACCGGTATAACCTGTTGCGGATATCAAGGCAGGAACGCCGGCAACTTGACCTTGACGGAAGGTGTAATATTTCAAGGCATCAGGGCTCGGTTGGTCGCACAAAGGACCCAGGACCGCAGCGGCCTTGGGTCCTTGAAGGGCGATTAAAGCATATTCTGAGCTGCAGTCCGTGATGGTGATGTTGAACCGGTTTTGGTCGTGCATCCAGGCCAAATCTTTCGTCAAATTGGAAGCGTTGACAACCAACATGAACTTGTCCGATGCCAAGCAATACACCAACAAGTCGTCGACAATGCCACCCTGACCATTGGGCATGCAGCTGTACTGAACATCACCTGGATTCAAAATTTGGGCATCGTTGCTTGAAATCCATTGAACAAAAGCCAGAGCATCGGGTCCTTCAATCATCACTTCACCCATGTGCGAAACATCGAACATGCCGACGGCATTTCGAACAGCTTGATGTTCTTCCTTCAAGCCGGCATACGAAATGGGCATTTCATAGCCCGCAAAATCAACCATTTTGGCTCCCGCGGCGAGATGCTCTTGATGCAAAGGGGTGCGTTTCATGAGCACGAAAGTACGATGACCTTTGGGCTCGAGGGCAAAAATTTGGATTGTTGATTCCCCTGGGGCGGCAGAAGCCCTTCAGGAAGTTTTTGTGAAGAGTTCAGAACCTGTTGGATGTCGGAGGTCTGCTTGAAGGGTTTTGGTGAGATGCCAAAGCGCTTGGCCAATCCGGCCCCAAGCAAAACAAAGCATCCAAACCTGACAACCCGGGTGTGAATCCCAAGCGATCTTCAAAAGGCTGCCCATAAGAAGGGAAGAACCACTGTTGCGCATCCTGCCAATTCGTGCGTCTCCAATCCAAGTATTCCTGCGTTTTCATGGGTGACTCATGTGTTGAGAGAACGGCGTGATGGGGACGGCCTGCCCATGACAACATCATTTGAATACTCGTCATCGCCCATTCACCAATAGTTGGATCTGCGGAAGATGACGCTGGGGCGACCAGATTTTCCAGTTCAGGCATGACGTGTTCGAAATAAGGTGCCTTTCCATACGCCGTCTGAATGCATTTCAGATGTTGCTGATTCGGGGTGTGCTTGGAGAGCTTGATTTTGGACATCGGGAAAGCGGGATGTTCCCGACGAAATCCATGATTCAACCCCAAGGTCAAAACAAATGGCCCCGTGCTGTCCACAAGAACCAATCTGTTGCGCAAGGTTTGTTTGTTGTACCCTTCTGCCAAGTCAATCACAGGCGCCTTGGCTTGTCCATATACAGCCCACCAAGAGAGTGGGGGAAATGGGAGCAAGGGCAAGAAAGGCTCACCTTCCATCGATCAGCGTTCGACCCCTTTGAACATGCGACTCCAACGAATTTTCTTCTCTCCGTGTTGAGCGATGTTCTGTTTTGAGAACCAAATGAAGGATGCCCTTCCCACAACATGGCTCTCGGGAACGAAACCCCACATGCGCGAGTCAGCAGATCGATGGCGATTGTCGCCCATCATCCAAAAGCAATCTTGCTCAAAGGTGTATTCACGAGCCAGTTTACCATCCACGTAGAAACCATCAGTTCGTTTTTCGGCAAGATGTCCTTCGTAAGTCTGAATGACCCGCTTGTACAGCGCCCAGGTGCGCTCGTTTAGGTCAATGGTCATGCCTGCTTTTGGAATGAGGATGGGCCCCAAATTGTCGGGGTCCCAAACATCGAATTCTTCAGATGCGACGTTGGGAAACATGTCCAAACTGCCCCGTCGGCTGCTGGCATCAACACGTTCAATGGAAGTTGTGAAATCGCTGTTTTTGAGTTGATCGAATTCCGAATTTGTCAATGCCATGGTGACGGTGAAACCATCGCGATAGTTTCTGATTTGTGCCAAATTTTGCGGTTTGATGCCCGCTTGCAAATCCAACAAAGTCAATTCCAGCATGTCATACGCTCGGGCGAATGATCGACCGTCGGGAAATCCAACTGCGTATTCGAATTGCAGATGTTCAGGGGGCGGGAGCGGAGACCCGTCGATGTGCAACACACGATCGATGACCTGCAAAGTCTCTCCAGGCAGCCCAACACAACGTTTGACGTAGTTTTCCATTTTGTCCAATGGACGGGCCTGCAGTCCAAAACGCTTTTCAAGGGCATTCCGGGCGGCTTCGAGGTGATGACCTTGTGACGCCAAGAAGGTGGCACGATCGCCTCCGGCATGGGCCAGTGCCTCCCTTCTCAGAATGGCATAATAGTCATGACCTGCAAGTTGGGCATCCACAACAATGGTGTCTCCATGAGGGAAGTTGAATACGACGGCGTCATATCGTTCTATACCTCCCAGACCAGGCAATCGCATGTGGGGCAAGGAAAACCATTGGGTGTAACTCGGAATCATCGTGCCCGGCAATACATTGTGGATAAAGGGCACCGTAAACGGTGTTTCTGGCACTTTGGGACCATAGGCTGTTTTGCTGACATACAGGTAGTCTCCCACGAGCATACTTCCCTCCATGGAGCCTGTGGGAATGGTGAACGCTTCGAACACAAAGGCGCGCACAATGCTGGCCACCACCACCGCCCACAAGATGGATTCACTCCATTCTCGGATTGCTGATTTCGGTTTTCGGCTCCAATCTCTTGGACCGACATATTTGAGATCATCTGCTTGTGCAAGTTGAAACAGGCCAATCCATGGTAACGCACCCATAATCCATTGATTTGCCGTGCTTCGCTTGTTCATGACGATTCCAGCTTCCACATGCATGATGGTGAACATGATCAAATTGATTCCAGGAACCACCAACGTGAAAATCCAGTACCACGGTCTGCCGATCATTTTCAGCCACGTCCAATAATTCAATCCGGGAATGCGGCCATGCCAGCCCGGCAATTGCGCACGTTCAAATAACTTGGGCAAGAACACCAAATGTTCCAAGAGCACGATGCCCAACAAAATCCATGGGATCCAAATCAAAACAAAAGTCTTTTATGAAGGCAAAAATGAAACAAACTATGCTACCAATTGAGTCGAATTCCAGCTTGACCTGAAAAAGGTTGATAAAACAGAGAAGCCTTCAATTCCCGCCCGACATCAAAGTCCATCAAATGCGCATCTACATTGGCATCCAAAATGGACAACAAGTGTACGCCCAACAACCCCAAAACAGCTAAATCTCTGTTGCGTCGGTAGAAGACGGCCCTTTCTTCGAGTTCGAAAGCATTGTAGGAAGTGGGGTTGTCGGTCAATGGGTCATCATCTAACTCGGCCACCAAGTATGTCTTGGAATTGCGAAATTCACGCACATTGTACATGAGCAAGTCAGTCATGTAACCCATCGCTCCCCAAACAATGGGAGCTTTCCAAATTTTGCCGTTGGCAATTTGTCCGGCTCCCGGTACACAGGCTGCCCAAAGGGTGGTGCGATGAACGCGCAACGATTGTTCCGATGTAAATTTCATGCGGTCGGAATCGACTGTCGTAGAATCGGAAAGCTCAGATGCCGAGGCCAAGACATGGAAGCCAAGTAAAACCGAAGCAAAGACAAGGGGAAGGCGCATTTCAAAGATTGAGAAGCTCCAAGATGACGTCCAATTCCTCCTCACTCTTGTATTTAAATTCGATTTTCCCAGCTCCTTGACCATTGGATTTCAATTTTGTGGTAGAACCAAATTTCCGTTTCAATTCTTCTGAAGCTTTTCGTTCAAATGAAGAGAGCATTTTTCGATTCCGAAGTCTTGTAGCCGCGGGATTTGGGCCATCGACATCCCACAAGTTGTTTTTCGCCAGTTCCTCGGTTTGACGAACGCTCAGTGTTTCTTTGAGGATCAAATCAAAGACTTCTTTTTGCCATTCAATGTCTTCGATTCCTTTCAGGGCTCGTGCATGTCCCATGGTAATGTCCCTTCGGGCAACAGCCAATTGCATTTCGGCAGGGAGGCGCATCAAGTTGATGTAATTGCTGATGGTCGAACGGTCCTTACCAATTCGCTTGGCCAATTCATCTTGGGTCAAATTGCACTCGTCCAGCAGGCGTTGGAATGAGGCAGCGATTTCCATGGCATGTAGATCCTGTCGCTGGATGTTCTCGACCAAGGCCATTTCGAGGAGTGTTTGATCATCCACTTCTCGGATGTAGGCAGGCAAAACATCCAATCCCGCCAATTGTGCGGCACGGAATCGCCTTTCGCCAGAAATGATTTGGTATTTGTTGGCTCGTATGCGTCTGACGGTAATGGGTTGAATGATTCCCAATTCACCAATGCTCTGGGCCAAACGATTCAATTCAGTGGCCTCGAAGTCCCTGCGTGGTTGGTCTTGATTGGCCTCAATGCAAGACACTTCGAGTAGGGCGATGTCACCGGCCATTTGCCCGACAACTTCTTCAGAACCTCGGGCCTCGTCCGTGGGTTGAGGGACCTTTGGTTTGGGTTGGTGATCGGTCAAAAGTGCACTCAGCCCACGTCCCAATGCTTGTTTCTTCGCCATTATTGGTCTTGAACTGGAATGAATCTGTCTTGATCGGTGATTTGGGTCAAGTTGTTCCGCTGCAGGATTTCACGAGCCAAATTCAAATAGTTTAGGGAGCCCTTGCTTGAGGCGTCATGCATGATGATGGACTCTCCAAAAGAAGGTGCCTCACCGAGGCGGGTGTTCCTGTGAATGATGGTGTTCAACACCAAATCTTGAAAATGGGTCCTCACCTCATCCACCACTTGGTTGGCCAAACGCAGCCTCGTATCATACATGGTTAACAAGATGCCCTCTATGTCCAGTGTAGGGTTCAGTGATTCCTGTACAATTTTGATCGTATTGAGGAGTTTTCCCAAGCCTTCCAAGGCAAAGTATTCACATTGAACTGGAATCAAAACAGAATCTGCTGCGGTGAGCGCATTCACGGTAATCAAACCCAAACTGGGAGAACAGTCCATCACAATGAAGTCATAATCATGGATTACGGGTTGCAACGCCTTTGCCAAGCGGTTTTCACGCGATTCGGCTGAAATCAATTCAATCTCAGCTCCCACCAAATCGATGTGTGCGGGCAGGATGTCCAAATGCGGTGTAGAAGTCGACAAGATGAAATCACGAACATTGCCTTCGCCCAAAAGCGCTTCGTATGTGCCCTGTTTCACTGATTCTGGATCAATGCCCAGACCACTGGTTGCATTGGCTTGAGGATCGGCATCCACAAGCAGGGTTTTGAACTCCAAGACACCGAAACTGGCGCTGAGATTGATAGCGGAAGTTGTTTTTCCTACACCTCCTTTCTGGTTGGCTATGGCGATGATTTTGCCCATTGCTTTGTTGGCATTCAAAATTTCAATTCAAGATTCGATTTTTCCATTCATTCGTTGGGTTGTTCCCGGATCCCAAAAATGTAACGTCAAACCGGCCGCTGAAAACATGTCGATGGCGTCTTTCTTTTGAGATGGTTCAATGCAGATTGGGGGGAAGGTGTCATAGTGCATGGCCAAAACTTCTTGAGCACCACACATTTCTGCCGCGATCAGGGCATCCTCAACGCCCATGGTGAAAAGGCCACCGACAGGAAGGGCCGCAATGCGACATGGCCATAATTTCCCAATCAAGTCCATATCTGCGGTCAATGCTGTGTCTCCGGCATGGTAAAATCGTTCTCCATCCATTTCGATGACATATCCTGTGGCTTGACCACCATATGAACCATCGGGCAAGCTGCTGGAATGAATCGCATTGACCATTCTTGCTCGTGCTTTTCCGAATGCCGCGATACCGCCTGGATTCATGCCGACGACTTTAGTACCTCCTTCCTGAACAAGCCAGTTTGCGATTTCAAAGGGTGCAAAAATTTGGGTATTTTCTCGTCGAGCCAATTCGACCGCATCAGCGATGTGATCTTCATGTCCATGAGTCACAAGCACGACATCTGCATGAACGTCGTGGATGTCATAGGGGCACAAGGCATTACCTGTAATGAACGGGTCAATCAGCAATGTCCCTTCGCTGTGTGTCCATCCGATGCAAGAATGTCCGTGAAAGGTGAGGTCCATGACAATGAGATTCACCCCAAAGATAACGCCCCATGAAGCGCTGATGGTGGAAAGTTTTCCACCATCAAAATCTTTTGTAATCCCTTGATTTACAAATCTTCAAAACTGATGTCATTCGTGACATCAGAAGACTCAGATTCATTGCCAGAGTTCGTTTCCTCCATTTCTGCTCTTTCTGAAATGGGATCCCGAAATTCTCCTGTCGCCATCAACTCCTGAATCTTGTCTGTTGCATCAATGAAGCCTTGCTCAAACTTTTCAAAATCTTCCCGGTAGAGGAAAATCTTGTGCTTCTGATAATGCACGCCGCCATCATCATCAAATCTGCGTTTGCTTTCTGTGATGGTCATGTACAAATCCTTTCCGCGTGTGGCTTTGACATCAAAGAAGTAGGTTCTTTTGCCAGCTCGAACAGGTTTGGAATAAAGTTCCTCCTTGTTGTTGTAGTCACTCATCATATTGTCGTCTATGGCGAATATATTGGAATGGACGTTTCCAAGCAAGAAATCTCCTCTTATTCCTTGATTCGGTCTTTTGATGCACCTACAAGGGCGACTCACTACCGAAAGAGCAAAACGCTGCCTTCCAATATTTTGGGGTTTCTCAGGTCATCCTCTAAGCGCAAAACCCAAGAATACACACCATCCTGAACAAAATGGTTTCCGCTTCCGTGTTGTCCCAACCAGGGCTCGTCTGGGTCGGTGGATGACCAAATCCATTCACCCCAACGATCATAGACATCTAATTGATAGGCCAGAACGCCTGAGGCCACTGGAAGCCATATATCATTGACGCCATCATTGTTGGGGGAAAATGCTGTGGGGCAATAAACGACGGTTCCACTCACGGCTACCTGTCCTTGGGCGGTTGAGGCACAACCCGAAGGGTCCACCACGGTTTGAATCACTTCAAAGACGCCTCCATCTGAAAACAGGTAAGTCCCAGAAGATGCATTTAGACTTCCTCCATCGCCCATGCTGTAATAAACCGTCATGCCTGGAGCCCCTAAATATTCTATTGCAACTTCTGGATTCAAGATGTCAACGCTGTTCGGTGTAATGTCGAAACCAGCCTCAGGCGGCTCTGACACTTGAATCAATCCCTCATTGGTCATGTTCAGCTGGGTGACACAATTTCCACCTGTGCCCATATCCAAACTCACCGTGTAGGTGCCTGGAATGGTGTATACATGCGAGGGTGAAGTTTGCACAGATTGATCACCGTCTCCGAAATTCCAGAGGTAAGAGACCATGGTTTCCGAAGTGCTGGTATTTGTGAATTGAACCGTCAACGGTGGGCAACCCCCTGGGTTGGAAACTTCGAATCCAATTGTGGGGTCTTCTACGATGCTCACGGGCGCATTGAAGAGTTCGGTGCAGCCATTGGCTTCCACGGTCAAGGTGATGACGTAATCACCAGGTTGGTCAAATTGCAACCCTGTAATTTGAGTTGGGCTGGAGGCAAAAGTGGTGGCCGGACCGCCGAAAGACCAAGTATAATTGGCCTCAGCTGGGTTGCTCCCGGTGGCTAGCAAATCGAGATTGTGTGAACTGAAACAATCAGAGGAAGCACCTGTAAAAGTGGGGTCCAAGGGTGGGTCTATGGAAACCGATGCATAGGCCGTATCCGGGCATGTATATGGGGTGGACGCAATGAGAGTCACGGTGTAATTTCCATAAATCGGATATGAAAAATCTGGATTTTCTTCGAAGCTGATGTCATCGTTTACGTTGGCCACCCCGAAATCCCACAAGTAAGTTGCTGCATTGGTCGAAAGATTGGTGAATGTGAAGTCCAGCCCGCTGCAAAAGGCAGTCTGATCCTCTACATCCGCGACGGGCACTTCAGGTGCAGTCCAATCAAAGTCAATGTCTGATTCACATCCAAAATGAGTAGCGAAGAAGTTGGCCGACCAATCCAATCCCTGTTCCACTTCAATCCACGGGGTGATGAGGGTTCCCGCAGAATTGGGGGACCCGCTCGGAAAACTCCAAGCAATGTCGGTGTTGACATTGAATGCGCCTTCTCCTTCAAGTTGAAACGCCTCCATGCCGTTGCCCAAACATTGATAATCAAAAACGCTAACTGAAAGATTCAGCGGTTCATAAACATAAAACGTACTTGTAGCGGTGTCTGCGCATGGCCAATCTGGATTGACAATCAATGTCACTTCATAAACACCGGTATCGGGAAAGGTGTAGGATGGATTGGGCAGTGTACTCACATCTGCATTGCCAGGCGCACCGAAATCCCACAAATAAGATTGTGCCCCGATGCTTTGTTCCGTGAATTCTAGAGTTTCCCCGACACAAAGTTGATCCGTGGTTTGGGGTGAGACCGCGGAAATGATGGTCGGGTCACAATTCACAACATTCATTTGAAAATCACGCATGACTGTACTCAGCAATTCCCCGTCGCGGTATTCGCTGACACAAATCCCAACCACGAATGCGCCCAATTGAGTTGGGTATCCAGTGACCTGACCTGTGGTCGGGTCGATTTCAAAACTGGGGTTGGCTGTGATGGGGTCCAAGGCGCCAAATCCTCCGGCCCAAGGAATGGTTGTTAAAGTGTTTGCGGGAGACGGAACAGGAGCAGGGGCTATTTGACTTCCTCCATTCCAAGGCGTGCACAGACTATATGCCAGAGAATCCCCGTCCGCATCAGTGGCACTTTGATCCAAGAAAAAATCAAAATTTGCACACAATCCCGAAGGTGGATAGATGTTGAACAAAGGTGACGAATTGGGGTTGTCGTCATCTGTCATGGGCGGAATTTGCGTTGTCAGTCCAATGCCCACGGCTTCAGGATTGGAAATGTTGACAATGCCCGAGTTGCGGCAACACCGTTCAAAAACCAAATCGTAGCCCACTGGGCTGGCTGGTAAATACACCGTGGTGCTGTATTCCAATCTTTGCATGCAAAGATTTGGCGGCAAATTGCCACAGGGATTTTCTAAGGTCACGTCAACAGCATTTGTCGTGCTGTTGTCCAGCGGGACGGTCAATATCGCAAAGGTGTTGTTTCCTTCAAATACACCTATACTGATGTTGTCATCCAGATTGTTTCCAGACATTCCATTTTCAAAGCATTCTCGGTAGAAGAACACTGTGATCTCAAATTGACCTCCGCCCAGATAGGTGTAGGTGATTTCTCCACCCATCGCGTGATCAGCCCGAGCAGAGGGAACCCAACCAGCGATGAACAGCAGAAGGCTCAAAAGGTGAAGCCGGAAGCCGAAATGAGAAGATATGTGCATTTTTGAAAACTCGGAACGAAGTTAGAACAACTCTACATTGAACAATGTTGCACGGGCGAACTTGAATCTTGTAGCGTAACTTCACACCTTGGAATTATCTACAGAAAACATGCGCTTCGACGACATGCGCTTGCATCCAGATGTGATGGACGCTTTGGATGCCATGGGGTTTGTCAAAGCCACGCCCATTCAAAGCAAAGCCATTCCATCCATTCTCGAAGGAAGAGATTTGATGGGGGTTGCTCAGACTGGAACAGGGAAGACGGCAGCCTTCTTGCTTCCGACGATTGATCGAATCTTGGACACCCCAGACAACGGAAAGGTCAAGGCGCTGATCATTGTTCCTACCCGAGAACTTGCCACACAGATTGATCAGGCAGTCGAAGGATTTGGGTATTATGCCAAGGTGACTTCACTGGCCATATACGGAGGGGGGTCGGGGCATGATTTTGCGCGTGAGAAAAAAGCCTTGAAAGAAGGGGCGGACATCATCATTGCCACGCCGGGTCGTTTGCTTTCGCATCTGAATTTGGGCTACGTGGATTTGAGTGAGTTGATGGCTTTGATTTTGGATGAGGCGGATCGGATGCTGGATATGGGGTTCCTAGGGGATATTTTGCGGATTGCAGACCATTGCAAAAAGGAACGCCAAACCTTGTTGTTTTCAGCGACGATGCCTGATCGAATTGACAAGTTGGCGAGGGATTTGCTGAACAACCCGGCCACGGTGAAATTGGCGCTCTCGAAGCCGGCGGAAAAAATCAAACAGGGGGCTTACATTTTGTTTGATCACCAGAAGGATTCAGTTTTGGTCCGTGTTTTGAAAGAGCGAAACGTAAAAAGTGGCATTGTTTTCACCAGTCGCAAGAGAACGGTTTCCAGTGTGGTTCGAGCGTTGAAAAAAGCAGGGATTCAATGCGATCGCATCAGTTCAGATCTCGATCAAAATGAACGTGAGGATGTGATGCTGGCTTTCCGCCAGCGGAAAATCCCCATCCTTGTTGCAACAGACGTAGTTAGTCGCGGCATCGACATCGACAACATTGAGTTGGTCATCAATTATGATGTTCCGCCCAATGAAGAAGATTACGTTCATCGCATCGGAAGAACCGCTCGTGCCGACAGGGATGGCGAGGGAATTACATTGGTGAGTCCGGAAGATCAAATGCGATTCAAGCGCATTGAGAAATTGATTGAGAAATCCGTTCCCAAATTGGCCATACCCGAAGAATTGGGTGAAGGACCGGCATATACCGGACGAGGGGTGGGAGGAGGAAGGTCTAATGAGAACAGAAAAGGCAAGAATTTAAAACGAAAGGGATCGAATAAGCGCAAAAAATTGTCAACGTCAGGCGAACAACATGCCCAAAAGAAGAATGCGCGACGATTCCACAAAGGACCGAAGGGAGGGCAAAAAGCGCAATGAGTTCAAAAGAGTTTTTTCGCTCCTTGACTGATGAGGAATGGGCAGAACGGCTGGATGCCGAAAGTTTCGACGTGCTGAGAAATAGCGGGACTGAGAGACCTTGGAGTTCTGCGTTGAATCAAGAAAACCGTGCTGGAACCTATGTTTGCAGAGGTTGTGTTCAGCCCTTGTATGCTTCAGAATCTAAGTTTAATTCAGGGTGTGGATGGCCCAGTTTTGATCAAGCCATTGATTCAGAGGCAGTCACTGAGCACCTCGATCAATCGCACGGCATGGTTCGCGTTGAAATGAGATGTTCCCAATGCGGAGGGCACCTGGGGCATGTGTTTCCCGATGGCCCAACCCAAACAGGAATGCGCCATTGTGTCAATGGTGTCGCACTCCAATTCCGAGCGGACAACGAGGCCAAGGAGCAGTGAACTCTTTTCTACAGCGTCATCGAGGACCTCGTCGATTTGATGGTCTTCGGGGGTTAGACCTGTTTTGCAATTCTTGAAAAATCCGCTTGCGGAATCGCTCTTCCAAAATGGGCAATTTGACGGCACGTTGTGGATCCAATATATCTGCCACCTCTCGTATCCAAGCGTCATGGGCAGTTAGCTCCTCTACCCGAAGTTCATGGATGCGATCCATCAGGACCAAGCATTCTGCATCAGATAGTTTGGAACCTTCAAGGATGTTGGCACTGAGGCTGTCTAATTCGGACTGGGCCGTTTTCATTTCCAATTGATGCTCTCGCATCACGGGCCAAAACACCTCAGCTTCTGCTGTGGTCAGGTCCAAGGCTTCAGTAATGAAGGCCATACGCAAAGCTTCGAATCTTTCGGAATTTTGTCGGGCACCTCGTGGGCCCATGTCTGGCTGGGCGAAAAGTGCATTTGAGCAGAATCCAAATAGAAGGGCTACCGAGATTTTCCTCATGCGGGATCTATACATTTTAGAAATTTTTCAGGGATTCAACATCATCAAGAAGATCGGTTTCTATCCAATCAGGCCAAGTTTTCGCACTTATGTTCCAAAGTTCTTCATTTAGCAGATGTTGCATTTCTGCTTCAAGAATTTCTGTTTCTGTGGTTTCGAGAAGGCACGTGAATGTTTGGCACTGTTGGGCTTGGTGGTGATTTATGCCCATCCAAGCAGCTCCCGAGGCCAAAACCAAGGCAATAGACGCAGCACGAAAATGAAATCTGGTGTACATTCTTTTGTTATCACCTGCATTCATTTTGCGAAGGATTTTTTCCGCCGATTGTTCGAAGTACTGTTCGGGTACTTCAAAAGGAAATGGGGGTGGCTTTCGATTCATTTTCAAGAATTAGACGGACATATTCGGTTCAGGTTTAATCGCTCAGGTTGATGTGTCTTTTGATTTTTTGCACTGCATGATGATAGGAGGCCTTGAGGCTTCCTTCGCTCAAACTGAGAATCTGTGCCATCTCAGCGTATCCCATGTCTTCAAAATACCGCAAAACAAAAACCTCTTTTTGCCTTGGTGGCAGGGAATGGATGCTGGCGTGCAATTTTTTTTCGGCTTCGTCACCGACAAACCACGGATCAGATTCCAAGCGCGCTAGCTGCATATCATGGCTTTCTGAAGTGGCATCTGGGTTGAAAATCTTGCTCCTTTTGGTCTTGGCCAAATGATCCAAGCACTTTCGATGCGCGATGCGATACAACCAATTGCTGAATGCAGCTTCATGGCGAATTGAATCTACGGATTTGGACACTTGGATAAACGTTTCTTGCGTCACATCATCAGCATCTTCATGAGAGAATAACATTCTTCTGCAGTAGCGGTATATGGGACGGTGCCATTCTTTCAGAAGTTGCCTGAAGGCCAGTTCTCGTGCGGGTGCAGGTGCAGTTGAACTTAAGTTTTTAATCCAAATCGGCGCTTCCATCTGCTATTGAGACGGCCAGGATTTAAGCGGGTTTAATTTTTTGGTGGCTCACATAGAACCACAAGGCCAGGCCAGACAGTCCCGTTGCCATGGAAATCCACTCGGCTTGGGTCAAAGTGAGCCCCAGCCAATCCATTTCAACATTTACCCGGATTTTCTCAATGGCAAATCGTTCCAGTCCATTGGCCATCAAGTAAAGGGCGAAAATTTTACCGGGTTGAATCCATCGCTTGCGCAATGCCCAGAGTCCGGCAAAAATGAGTGACGCCATCAAAGTTTCATAAAACGCTGTCGGATAAACTGCCGGATCCAAGTAGGTCCCATACCCATCGAAGATGGGCCAAGGATCTTCCGGCGCAATGAGTTTACCTGTATAACCTGCTGATCGGGCGCCATACACGCCATTGACATTGTTCGGGAATGCATAACTCCACATCCAGTCCGGCAACCATGAGAGAAGTTGAGGTTTCGGGTTCGGATTGGGAATCCCCCAATCTCCATCCCCAGAAACTTGACATCCAATTCGGCCAATGCCGTAGGCCAGCATGAGGCCAGGAGCCGTGGCATCAGCAATGTGTGGGAAGGATAGGCCTCGCATCCGCGTGACGAGATAAACACTCAAACCACCAACAATCAACCCTCCATAAATGGTCAATCCGCCGAGAAATGCATTTAGCGATGGTTGTTGAACGAAGGCTATAAATTCATCTGGGTATTCCAAAAAGTGAAACAACTTGGCTCCGCTCAGCCCCCCAATGGCTGCTGCAGTGACGATGGCGCCGACATGTTCTGAGGCAGGCAGTTCAACGGTTCGATTCTCAGGGGTCGGAAGGGCATTTTTCATCCCATTGTACCAACGAATCCCCCCAAAGATCAAAGCGCACAAAATCCCCATCCCTAGGCTCCCAGAGCCACTGAACAAATGGGCTTGAGGTGAGGTCGGACCATTGAACAGGCTCTCGGCATTGAACATCAAAAACAAGAACTTCCATCCGAAAAGAAATCCAATCAACCCTTGGCCCATGATGTCAAGAGGTGAGGCTTTTTTGCCCACAATCATTTGAAAGGCGATGGGCTTGAAGACCCCCATTTTTTGCATTCGGTCGAGTTCTTTTCGGAGCAAGGCGGCCGCAACCACAAAGGCAAGAGCGACGAAGAATCCAAAAGAGTTGACCAGCTTCAAAACGGGCCAGTCCCATCCGAACAAATCGAGGAAAGCATGATAGAGGGTGGGGTACATGATTTTGAGATTCAGGCTGACGTTCTGGATTGAATCTGGGACAATTTTCCGGTCATGTGTCCCGATGCATGGATGTTTTCAAGGTGCACAGAAACCATGTCATTTGCTTCCACTTGTCCCGCGGGAACAGCTACTCGGACGTATTCTGGGGTGAAACCAAACCGCATGCCTTCGTCCGTGGCATTTTCAAGAAGTACCTGTCGGTCTGCCTTGATGAATTGCTCGTAATGTGCGCGCTGCTTTTTCAGGCTCAAAGCGCGCAACTTTTGTGTGCGTTGTTGACGCTCCTGAACGGGGACAACATCTCCAATGCGCAGCGCAGTTGTGTTCGCGCGTTCGCTGTAGGTGAATACATGAAAGTAGCTCACGGGCCATTCAACTAGGCGTTGAAGGGTTTCTTCAAAGGCTTCATCATCTTCTCCCGGGAACCCAGTAATGACATCCACACCGATGCTTGCCGAGGGAAGGCGATTTCTGATGTGGTCAATCCGCGAAGCATAACGTTCTACCCGGTAACGTCGCCTCATGGCAGCCAAGATTTTGTCGGATCCACTTTGCAGGGGAATGTGAAAATGTGGCATGAATCGACGGCTAGAAGCTACAAAATCAATCAAATCATCATCTAACAAATTGGGTTCAATGCTGCTGATTCTGAATCGGTCCACACCTTCAAGGTGATCCAAGGCTTTGCAAAGATCGATCAGCTTCTCCCCATGGGCCTTGCCAAAATCTCCAATGTTCACGCCGGTCAAAACGATTTCGCGGGCCCCTTTCTCGATGGCGTGTTGGGCTTGTTTCAGAGTGGCTTCAATGGTTGCACTCCGTGAGCGGCCACGAGCCAAAGGGATGGTGCAAAACGCACAGAAATAATCGCAACCATCTTGGACTTTCAGGAAAGTCCGTGTGCGGTCTCCCGAAGAAAAACCGGGCACAAAGTCTCGCACTTCTTTGATTTCCCCCACATGAATAGTCGGTTCAATTTCCTTTTGATGTGCACGGATGTGCTGAACCAAATTGAATTTTTCTCCTGCCCCCAAAACCACCTGGACCCCTGGAATTGATGCGATTTCTTGGGGCTTCAATTGCGCATAACAGCCCACAACCGCTACAAAGGCATTTGGATTCGAGGCCAAGGCTCTTCGAACGGCATTTCGGCATTTGGAATCTGCATGATCGGTCACGCTGCATGTGTTGATCACCACCACATCTGGAGATTCATCCAATTGAACCCTTGCGTATCCCGCCTCCATGAGTTGTTTGGCCAGTGTAGATGTCTCTGAAAAATTAAGCTTGCATCCCAGTGTATGGAATGCAGCTGTCCCATTCGATCTCATGAAGCGACGTACATTGTTGCGTTGCGAATTTAGAGATTGGTCCTGAGGTGAGCTTGCCATTTTTAGAACCAAATGCATTTTCGGTTCCGAGTTTGTACATCAGGACACTGGGTGTGGGTTTCGTCTGGCATGGTGCAGTCGATTTTGGTGTCCACTGGCACCTTTACATGGGTTGGATACAGAAACGGAAGTCTCGATTTCGGATTGAGACTGACGAAGTTTCTTTATTTCGTTGCGGTGCTTGTTCTGTGGCTTGTCAAGAGGTTATCCATGTGCATGCTTGTGCCAAATGTGGTGAATGCCTCCAAAGAGTGACCAGAGCGGGGTGTGGAAAGCGGCAGATCGGATGTCCCAGAAATGTCAATTTTCTGGCCGATTCCACAGGGGAACATGCTGAATTCGAGTCTTCATTCCCTCCGATTTGTTTTGCAGACGGAAAATTTGAAATTTCTTCGAAATCGGCCGTAAATTGACCGCACCTCAGAATTGAAACAACATGAAGAATTATTTTTTTGCTTCAGCCTTTGTCGTTGGAGCAATTTTTGCCCAGGGGCAAACTTTTACAAATGGAAATTCTGCCCTTCCGGGCGACTACCATTCAGGTAACTGTGTCGGCTTTGTGGACATGGATGGGGATGGATTTGATGACGTGGTTGCCCTCGATGCCTCCAAAACTGTGAAGGTTTTATATCAAATCGCCCCCGGTATTTTTGAGGAAGTGGATTATGGGAATGTTAGCGGCAACAACCAATGGGGTATGTGCATTGCGGACTACGACAATGACGGGCACAAAGATGTCTTCAGTGGGGGCTCCTACGATGGTGTCCACATTAAAAACATCAATGCTGTCGGGGAATACACTTCCTTTGACTTGTCCAATGGTTCGATGTTTATGCAAGCCTGCAATTTCGCGGACATCGACAACGATGGACAGTTGGACGCATTTGGGTGTCACGATGATGCCCTGTCCCGCATGTGGAAAGGCAATGGAGAAGCTTTGGATTACCATCCCGAGTTTTTTGACCTGACCAACTATGAACTGCAGGATTATCCCGGCAATGATCACAGTGGGAATTATGGCACGGTTTGGTCAGATTTTGACAACGATGGCGATACGGATTTGATGATTGCAAAGTGCCGTCAATTTGTCAATGACCCATTTGATCCGCGTCGGGTGAATCAGCTCTGGGTCAATGACGGGAACGGGAATTATACTGAGGATGCTGAAGCGCGTGGGCTTGTATTGAATGAGCAGAGTTGGACAGCTGATTTTGCGGATGTGGACAACGATGGTGATTTTGATTGTTTCATCACCAATCACAGCACCACGATGACCTTGCTGGAAAATGACGGCACTGGACATTTCTCGGACATCACGGCTGGAAGTGGTCTGGATGTCAGTGGATTTGTCTTGCAGGCGAAGCTGGCGGATTTTGACAACGACGGGTTCGTCGACGTCGTCATGTCTGGTGGGTTACATCGATACATGAGAAACAATGGCGATGGGACCTTCACGCAAATAGATGCCTTTCCTTATGGCGATACGATGCACAGTTTTGCCATTGGTGATGTCAACCGCGATGGTTCATTGGATTTGTACGCATCGTACGGCAATGGATACAACTCACCCGACAATGGAAACGACGACATTTTGTGGGTCAATGAAGGGAATGACAATCATTGGGTGGTTTTTGACTTGCAAGGGATTTCGTCTAACCTCGATGCCGTGGGGGCCAAGGTCATCATTGCAGGCGACTTTGGCACGCAAATCCGTGAAGTTCGAAGCGGGGAGAGTTATGGCATCACGAACACCTTTGTCTGCCACTTTGGCTTGGGGTCAGCCACGGGCATTGACAATGCAACCATCAAATGGCCGAGTGGAGAAGAAACCATCATGGACAACCCCGCAATTGATACGTATCACAGCGTTTTGGAAGCGCCTTGTATGACGACGGTATCATCGCAAGCCAGCGCACTTCTCCTGTGTCCGGGAGAATCGGCCACAGTGGAAATCTTGGGCACCTTCGATTCCATTGAATGGTCCAATGGGGAGGCAGGGAATGCCATTGAAGTGTCTGAATCGGGCAATTATTCTGCAGTGGTTTATGATGAGAATGGATGTGTTGCTGTGACTGAGATTTATTCGATTACCGTTCAAGAACCAGAAATTCCGGAAATCACAGTTTTGGGTGATTTGTCTTTTTGCGAGGGTGGAAGTGTTGACCTTGTGGGACCAGCAGACGTAGACTGTTTTTGGTCGACTGGGGCAGAAACCCAGTCAATCAATGTCACCGCTTCAGGTGAATACAATCTTTCTGTTGAAGATGTTTGTGGCAATTTGACGTCTTCGGAGGTGATTACAGTTTCAGTCAATCCTGTCCCCGAAACCCCTGAGATTTTGGACGTTTCCATTGAACCTGGGAATGTAGCTGTATTCAATGGAGAGTCAGAAACATTGCATTGGTATGCCGAGGAAAATGATAGTGATCCGCTGCATGTAGGAAGCACATTCGAGTCCCCGGTCATCAATGAAAATACCAGTTTCTGGGTGGAAGATGTTCTGACTTCTAATTTTGATAGTGCCAATGGCGGCGAGTTGGAACCCAATGTGGGACAGTACCACGGCAATTCGGTGCGTTGGTTGCGTTTCGATGCGCATGAAGACGTGATCATTCATTCTTTCAAAGTGCGTGCAAACGGTTCAGCGAACCGTGAATTTGGGGTGATTGATGAGAATGGCAATGCCATTGCAACAGCCTCAGTTGATGTTCCAGACGGTGATTCCGAAGTCATTGTGGATTTCTTTGTCCCAGAAGGAGTGGGCTATGGATTGCGTTGTTTCACTGATGATCCTCAATTGTGGCGGGATGGAATTGGCACAGACCTCAGCTATCCATATGACATTGGTGAACTCGCCACCATCACGTCGAGCACCGCCTCGGGTGACAATGCGTTCAATTATTACTACTTCTTTTATGACTGGAATGTCCAAACGCCAGCCATCAGTTGTGCTTCAGACCGTGTGGAAGTTCTGGCCACTGTCGTGGGCATACCCGAAATTTCTGACAAGAAACTTCGGGTTTATCCCAACCCCACTCAGGATTATTTGTTCGTAGAGAGTTTGGAAGATTTCACTTTTGTGATCACTGATTTGACGGGTAAGCATGTGAATGTCATTTCAACACCCATGGTCAACGGTGTGAAAATGGATATTCGGGATTTCGCACCAGGCATGTACATCCTTTCTTCGGGCTCGATGCGGGCCCAATTCATGGTGGAGTAACCTTCCACATTTATATCCGTAATAAATCGGCGACCATGGCTTTTCAGGCAGTGGTCGCCGTTTCTTTTTGACTTTTCTTTGCCCGATGATGCAGCGATTGATTGCTTTATTGACCCGTTTTGTCCCTCGACACGTGTTACAACAGTTCACCCATTGGACGATTCTCCGGATTGCCTTTTTGTGGTCAGGTGATCATTTCGAGGATCCCATTTCGGGCAAGACTTACAAAAAAATGCTGCCCTATGGCCGCGTCAATCCAAGACCTAATGCGTTGGCTCCCCATTCATTGAGTTTGGAGCGTCACCGAACCGTTTGGTTGTATCTGAAGAAGCATACCGATTTTTTTGATGCGTCATTGCGCATGCTGCATTTGGCCCCTGAATACTGCTATTTGAAGTTGTTTCGGCAAATGAAGAACTTGGATTACGTGACCGGAGACTTGAATTCGCCTTGGGCAGATCACCATTTTGATGTTCATGAGATTCCATTTGATGACAACTCATTCGATGTCGTGATGGCAAACCATTTGTTGGAGCATGTCGATGATGACCAGGCGGTAATGAGGGAATTCTACCGGGTGATGAAGCCCGGAGGGTGGGGCATTTTCCAAGTGCCCATTGATTACAAAAACCCACAAACAGAAGAGGACCGGAGTATCACTGATCCAGCTGAAAGGGAACGTTTGTATTGGCAACGCGATCATCTTCGGTTGTTTGGACATGAAGATTACCCGCGTCGATTGCGTCATGCTGGATTTGACTTGGTGGTTCACAATGTGGCGGAAGAAGTCGGAAAGGTGTTGTCCGATCGATACGCGCTCGGGGAAGAACACTTCGTTTATTTTGTGTCCAAGCCTTTGACCTGAATGGATGCACCATTCAATGCTGATTTGAAATTTTGTGCGTCACGAAGTCGAATTTCAATTTTCAAGGAACACGACCAATCAAAATTGGTTTCCATGGGAGAAAGATCCCACTTTTTTATCAAGGACATGACCTCACCCATTTTCTCGTAAGGAAATGAAATGTGAAGGACACAGGTGATTTGCCTGACCACAGTTCTGCCATTGTCCAAGGCTGCGAATGTGGCTTCTCGATAGGCTTCAATCAACCCACCCACACCCAGTTTGGTCCCCCCGAAATAGCGGACCACCACCCCAAGGCAATTTGTGAGACCTCGGCTCCGAAGGGCACCCAAAATTGGCGGTCCTGCGGAGTTGCTCGGTTCTCCATCATCATTCGTTCTGTAAGTCTGCCCATTTGCTCCCAAACGCCAGGCATATGCATGATGACGGGCGGTGTGGTGAATCTTTCTCAACTCCGCCAGATGAATCTCTACATCTGACGTATTTTGTATAGGAAAAACATAACCAAAATGTTTTGAACCCTTTGCTTTGAACAACCCCTCACATGGGTTGAGCACGGTTGTGTATTCATCTTCAGGCGGGGCAGTTTGGGCCAACAGAAATCAAGATAAAGGATTCAACGTGACCGAGAATACCGTAATGGTGTGCAGGTCCCTTCCATAAAAGAATTTGTCGAGGGCGCCCAAAATATTGGGTGCTGAGAAATATGAAGTTTGCAACTCACTTTCTCCGAATGTTCGCCACTGAACTGTGTAAGTGGGTTCGCTGCTTCGGTGTTCTCGGATGTAATCCAGCATTTCTTCCAAGGCTTGTTTTTTAGAAGCCCCTTCAGTCTTGTGAAAAAGAAAACGTTGTTGATGACGAGGATTGGACGTGGTCAGAATCAATGTTGTAAGTCCACCGAGGATTTCATAGTGGAAATCGGGTTGTGAAGACCCAAAATACCGTGCAATGGATTCTTCTAATCGTTCAATTTCATTCAAAGAATCTGACTCCATCATGATGTCAAAGTTAAGTTCTTCGTCTTGTACTCTGGGATGATTTCAGCGAGTAAATTCACAGCAGCATCGTGGTTGGCGCGGTCTTTAGCACAAACACGGATTCGGTGAATGAGGTCGTGAGGAACCGTTGCCTTGTGCGCAACACGCATGATTTTTTTGTGGTGCGTGGGCAAGTGATTTTCATGTGAAGAACTCAGTTCTTCATGCAATTTCTCGCCAGGACGAATGCCCGTGATCTCAACGGCGATGTCTTGGCCAGGACGGAATCCGGACAAGGAGATCATTTTCTCAGCCAAATCCAATATGCGCACAGCTTCGCCCATGTCGAACAAAAAGACTTCGCCACCTTCTCCCATCGCCCCCGCCTCCAAAATGAGGGAAACAGCCTCAGGGATGGTCATGAAATATCGGGTCATTTCAGAATCCGTAACTGTGACAGGTCCCCCCGCGGCGATTTGTGAACGAAACAACGGGATGACGCTCCCATTGCTGCCCAAGACATTTCCAAAACGGGTGGTCATCAGCCGGGTACTTCCTTTCCCTTGGTGAGCCATCACGAGGAGTTCTGCCAGTCGTTTCGTCGCGCCCATTACACTGCTGGGATTGACCGCTTTGTCTGTTGATACTTGAATGAAGGCAGAAGCTTCACAGGCAATGGTGGATTCCAAAACATTCAAAGTTCCCACTACATTGGTTTCAAAAGCTTGCCAAGGCTGACGCTCCATCATGGGGACATGTTTGTAGGCGGCCGCATGAATGACCACATGGGGCCGAAACAAGGCAAATGTCTCGTCCACCTGATGTCCGTCGCGAATGTCCCCAATTTGCAGTTCGATTCTGTCCAGAACCCCCAACGATTGCATTTCGAGCATCAAATCATGCATGGGTGTTTCTGCCTGATCAATGGCCAGAATAGATTCCGGTTTGTGCATCATCAGTTGGCGGACACATTCTCTTCCAATGGAACCCGCCGCTCCTGTCACCGCTACTCTGCGGCCGGCGACAAATTTCATGAGGCGGTTCTCATCTAATCGAATGGAAGGTCGTCCAAGCAAATCTTCGATGTTGAGTTCACGAAGCTGTCCTGCAGACAACTCTCCGCCAATCCATTGCTCAATGGGGGGGACGTTCATCGTACGAATGCCGTGAGCCAAGGCCATATCGACCATTTCACGACGGCGTTCCAAAGGCAAATTCCGGATGGCCAAAATCAAACGACTTACACGTCCTGATTGAAAGAGTCTTTCCGCTTCTTGCGAACTCAAGATGTCAATGCCTTCGAGTTTTTTTCCAACCTTCCCAGGATCGTCATCGATATACGCAGTGGGCCGCATTCTCGCTGTTGAGAGATCCCGATCCAATGCCCGTTTGGCCATCATGCCAGCTTCTCCGGCCCCATAAATGGCGACTTGAATCATTTCACCATTGAACTTCTTACTCGACATGTAAATCCACTTGACCATGAGTCGCATCGCAATCAAACAGACCACTGATCCCAGCCATTCAATGGCCAATACCGAGAACGGCGCCCAATATGTCGAGGTCCATCCCAGTTGGATGGTGAAGAAGTTGAGCGCAGCAAAAGCAACTGATCCCAAGGTAACGGACCAGAAGACCCTCAGTGCATCAGCAGAGCCAGTATGACGGATGATACCGGCATGGGTTCTCATCACTCGAAATGTGAAGAACCGAAGACCCAAGAAAACAGGAAAAAAATCGAGAATCACCATCCATTCATGGTGAGGCACGCGAAAATCAAACCGCAACAATGTCGCTGCCAAAAGTGCGCAGGTCACAAGTCCAAGGTCCAACACCAGGACCAACCAACGAGGTGCGAACCGTTGTCTCAGAGCGTGAAAAGAGCGAGCAAAT
Organism: Flavobacteriales bacterium; assembly: GCA_049610385.1. GTDB lineage: Bacteria > Bacteroidota > Bacteroidia > Flavobacteriales_D > Sanyastnellaceae > JBMYZL01. The sequence goes on along the minus strand of JBMYZL010000014.1, from coordinate 34,609 downwards.
AGGGACATGCGCCCGTAAAATTATCCCTCAAAGCAAAGCGAAATGATAAAGGAGCGCGTTTGCAAAGATTGAATGGGGTTTGCGTAGGAATTTCCGTCTTGAAACAGAACGTTGGTCGTCCCCAATTCGAATTTGCCTTCAATGCTGAATTTGAAGAAAGGAAGGAAAATATCAACGCCCGCTCCTAAGTCTAAAGAGTTGTTTCTCGAGTCTAAAATCAACAGAAAATCATCCAGAAGGGCTTGATTGACATCTTCTTGCGATTGCATGTCCTTTGAGATTTTCGCACCGATTAGCCCATATGCAGCGAAGTTGCCCACACGATTGGTTCTCAATTTGACGGCCAGTGGAAAATCCAGATAAACAGATTCCGTGCGACGAATGATGGGGTCAACGCCGCCATCGTCTTGCCTGAAGTTGTATACCAGAGCCCGATCTTGAAAAGAAAGGCCAGGCAAAAAGCGGACCCGGACATTTTTGTTGAAGTTCCAACTGGCAATCATGGCGAGATTGAAACCACTTTGGGGACGATTTTCAATGCCCAAAAGGGTCCCGCTCAATGAATCGATGGGAGACAATGAGGTTCGGAATCCAGCTGAATTCCCAGAAAGGGCAAAACCAAAATGATATTTTTTGGTGTCAAAGGCTGCCAAATTCTTGCGGCCAGATGTGCCTTGGGCCCGCAGGCCCGATGCGCTTGTGAGCACGAGCAACAACATCCAAGTAGCAGAACCGACAAGAGTTCGAGTCATGTGGCAAAAGAACGTCAATGTATTCAAAGAAATTTCAATGGGACCAAACGTTTCTCCACAATGCTGTCACAACAAGGCTGAATATCAGCGCAGCTAGAGCCAAACCCAACAGGGCAAACCCGAGGTGAAAAGGCGCAGAGTAATACAAGTCTAAGGTTTCAAGTTGATTTTCATAAACCGTTAGGCGGTCCACACCGATCAATTCTGGGGCATTCTGCAAGGTGATTTCAAAGGCCTCATCGGAACCTAATGCTTCTTCAATTCGGGCGACTTGTTCGGCTTTCCTTGATTGCAAGGCGTCGGCATTGATCAAGAAATACCAAGAACCTGCGGCCAAAACCCCCGTCAGGACATACCTGAAGGTGTGGCGCAAAACTTTAATCAGAGCGTCCAAAAAGGATTCTGAGTTCTTGCCGGCCCCAATGTCTTCCTTCAGAGCTGAGAATACCGCCAAAGCCAGCAGTATGAGCATGTGCAAGAATGTACCAGCCATTGCTGAGTCTTCCCAGTTCAAGAAGGCAGTGCTTGCAAATTTGAAAACCAGCCAAATCAGGGCGCCTGCCACTGACCACATTTTCCCCGTGTTCATCAGCCATTCATCGAAGAGAGGAAGTCTTCGTTTGAACGCGTAGCTTCCATCCGCTCTTTCATAAACTCCATGGCTTCAATGGAATTCATGTCGGCCAAGTGCTTCCGGAGAATCCAAATGCGCTGCATCGATTCTTTGTCAATCAACAAATCCTCTCTTCGCGTGCCTGAGGACAAAATGTCAATCGCTGGATAGATCCTACGGTTGGAGATGCGGCGATCCAACTGTAATTCCATATTGCCGGTGCCTTTAAATTCTTCGAAAATCACTTCGTCCATTTTGGACCCCGTTTCTGTCAAGGCCGTAGCAATGATGGAGAGGGATCCGCCATTTTCAATGTTTCTTGCTGCACCGAAGAATCGCTTGGGCTTTTGCAAAGCATTGGCCTCCACACCTCCACTGAGGATTTTGCCAGAACTCGGAGAAACGGTATTGTAAGCCCGCGCCAAACGGGTAATCGAATCCAGCAGAATGCAAACGTCGTGGCCACATTCGACCATTCGTTTGGATTTCTCCAAAACCAAGTTGGCAATTCTCACATGGCGATCCGCAGGTTCGTCAAATGTGGATGCAATGACTTCAGCGTTGACACTGCGCTTCATGTCGGTAACCTCCTCGGGTCTTTCATCAATCAGCAGGATGATGAGGTAAACCTCCGGGTGATTGATGCTGATGGCATTCGCCACATCTTTGAGTAGGGTGGTTTTTCCCGTCTTGGGTTGCGAAACCAACATGCCTCGTTGTCCCTTGCCGACAGGTGCGAAAAGGTCCATCAATCGTGTGGAGATGTTCCCGCCACGAGTGCTCAACTTGAATCGCTCTTGTGGAAACAAGGGGGTAAGGAATTTGAATGGGACTCGATCGCGCGCCCATTCTGGAGAACGGCCATTGATGCTTTCCACCCCAATCAAGGGGTAGAATTTCTCACCGATGCGTGGTGGTCGAATTTGTGCAACAACATTGTCTCCTGTTTGGAGGGAGTATTGTTTGATCTGACGTGAACTCACGTACACATCATCCGGAGAATTTAGATAATTGTAATCTGCAGATCTCAGGAAACCGTACCCTTCTTGTTGGATTTCAAGAACGCCTTCTGCGGTAATGATGCCATCGAAGTTGAAACCGTGTTCATCAGGTTCGCTGATGAATGGATCACGTTTTGGCCTTTTGTTGTTTCGGTTGTTGCGATCGTTCCGGTTGTTATCGTTGCGGTGGTTTCGTTCTTCACGGCCATTTCTCCGGTTGCGGTTGTCTGATTTTTCTGAATCATTCTCTTGCCGAGAGGAGCGGTCTTTTTGCCCTTCAGAGTTTCTGTTGCGGTTTCGCTCGTTTCGCTCGTTTCGCTCGTTTCGCTCGTTACGTTCGTTTCGATCTCCGCGATCTCTTCCGCGCTTCTCACGGGTTTCATGTTTCCCTTCTGTCGGGTTGGACACTTCGTCGGATACAGTTTTATTCTCAACAACTTTTTCTTTCGGCGTGTTGTTGTCATTGCTGTTGTCCCTTGGGCTTCGATTTCGCCGAGCCCGCATGGCATCCCCGGGCTTCCGATCTGCGGTGCTTTCGGATTTTTCTTCTGACCGTTTTTTCGGATTGGTTTTGGATGCAGCAGAAGGCGTTCGTTTGCTGGTGGTTTTTGAAATCTTTGGAGTTCCCGAATCAGCAGAAGACGCTTTGGAGCTGACTGGTTTCAAGGCTTGCTCATCTAAAATGGAGTAGACCAAATCCTGCTTCTTCAATTTATCTGTTCGGCGGATGCCCAAGTTCTTTGCGATGTCCCGCAAGTCGGCAACTTTCTTGCCATTCAATTCGATGATGTCGTACATCAAGTGGATTTTCAATAAATCAATGGAGGGTTGTGAAAAGTGTAACCTTTCACGGCGCGGATGAAAGGATTTCCCACGCCTTTACTACAATGCAATGATAAGAAATATTGGGCTTATCGACCACCCAATTCGACAACTTCCATTTTCGAGATGCCCAATTCAGGATGGAGCGAAAAGCGCAAAAGAGTCCTAACACGATGAAAACCATGAAGTCCAGCTGCACCAGGGTTGATGTACAGACCGTTCCAAGATGCGTCTTTCTCAACACGAAGGAGGTGGCTGTGTCCACAAATGAATAGATCAGGGCTTTTTTCCGTCAGCAGTTTTCGGACACCAGCAGCATATCGTCCGGGGCGCCCACCGATGTGCAACATTAAAATGTGTTGCTGTCCAAAGTGCCATTCGCGCACCAGGGGATGCTCTGCCCGAGCCTTGTGGTCATCGATGTTTCCACAAACAGCAAGAACTTTGGCTTTCTGAGCCAGTCGGTCGATGACCAACAAATCGCCAATGTCCCCGGCATGCCAAATCTCATCCACACCTGTCAAATGATGCAAAATTCGATCGTCCATGTGGCCATGGGTGTCAGAAAGCAGTCCAACTTGAATTTCCCCATCCTTCACAAACGAAAGGTCGGCAGAACATCGTTCATTTGTTGCATGCGACGTGAATTCTTGTGCACAGGACGGATTGGGTTGTTGATTCTCCTTGTTTTGGGGTTGGCCACCAATGCTTCTACCCAAAAACCGCTTTCGTCAACGGATAGAAAGGCACTGAAGCGTTATGAATCCGCATTGGATTTCTACATGAAGCAATCTTTAGAAGAGGCGGTTCTTGAGCTGGAAACAGCAGTTGCGCGGGATGCTGCATTTGTGGAGGCGTGGTTGATGTTGGGCCAAATTTTGGAAGACCTCGGGCAGCTTTCCGAAGCAGCGGACGCGTTGAAAATGGCTCTTGATCGCAATCCGCGAAGTTATTTGAGGGGGCATGCAGATTTGATTCGGTTGTTGCATGCGGTGGGGCGCTATGACGAGGCTTTGGAGACTTTGGAACAGGTTGAAGCCGAGGAGTGGTTGTTGGCGGTTCGCTGGGAAGAAGGAGGTTTGGCAAAATGGCATCGGACCCGTGAATCGGTGCGATTTGCAGCGCATGCGTTTGCTCACCCAAGGTCGGTGTCTCCCAGACCCATCCCCGGAGAGGTGAACAGCATTGAATCTGAATATGGACCAGCTCTTTCACTGAATGCTTTGACCCTCATGTTCACCCGAGAAGTTTGGGACGGCGACCATTGGCATGAAGATTTTTATGTCAGCAGAAGAGGAAGTGTGGAAGCGGATTGGCCTGAACCCACTCCACTACATGGCATCAATACCCCTGGAAATGAAGGCGCTGCAGCGATTTCTGGGGATGGTCAATTCATTTGTTTTACTGCTTGTGAATCTCCACGGTTTGGTTATTTCGATCGGGAAGGCAAGGGGTCATGTGATTTGTTTGCATCTGAAACGAACGGCCAAATTCACCGATTTGATTTGGGTGAAAACCTTGGACTGCCCAATACACAATCTTGGGAAAGTCAACCTGCGCTTTCTGCGGATGGAAGGACCTTGATTTTTTCAAGAACCACTCATAGCGGCTCTGCTGAAAGGCATGCAGATTTGTTCATGAGCCAACGTGTCGACCAATTTTCCGAGTGGTCTGTGGCTGTTCCACTGCCTGGGCAGGTGAACACCCCGGGGCATGAGGGCAATCCCATGTTGCATGCTGACGGGAAAACACTGTATTTCGTCTCTGATGGTCACCCAGGGATGGGGGGGGACGATTTGTTTGTGTCCAGGCTTCAGTTGGATGGAGAATGGGGCCTGCCCCAAAATTTGGGCTATCCGATCAATACGAATGCGGATGAAGGCCACTTGATGGTTACAGCTCAAGGTGAACTGGCTTACTTCGCGACAGATCGAAATCAAGCCGGAAATCTGGACTTGTGGGAACTGAATCTTCCGATGGAGGCCAAGCCTTCGCCCGTAGTGGCATTGGAGGGCCAGGTGTTTGATCGGACCACAGGAATGGGCATTGGGAATGCCATTGTGGAAGTACTGGACGATGCAGGGACGGTTTTGGCCCAACTCCGATTGAAAGAATCCCGTTTTACCTTGCCTTTGCCCATTGAAGGCAAGTGGTGGTTTCGAGCAAGACATCCACAATATGAGCCTTCGGTATCCTTTTTTGATCGGGAATCTGGGATTCAGCAATACCGGGTCGAAATCGGTTTGAAGCCCTGGAAGGCAGGGACACAAGTGATTCTGCAAAACCTTCGATTTGAATCCGGATCTGCGATGCTGAAACCTGGGTTTCAGCCCGATTTGGATCCTGTTATCGATGCCTGTCATGCCAATCCAAAGTTGCGACTAGCGATTATCGGTCACACAGATGATACGGGCACGGCAGCTGAAAACGATGTCCTGTCCCTTCGCCGGGCACATGCCGTCAAGAACTACCTTATGAAGCAAGGGATTGACGGAAGTCGGTTGGAAACCAAGGGCATGGGGTCGCGTTCGCCAATTGCGTCCAACGAATCCCTTTCTGGTCGTGCCCTCAATCGGCGGACTGAGCTGTTGGTTTTGGGCGAAGGGGAATGACGACCTGAGCCCACATTTGACGACCAGGAGCCGGATTGTAGTATTTCCTGCCAAAAGCATTCAATTGCCACCAATTCGAGGTGTTTTGCTGCATCGCGTTGCGAAGCCCCAACTTGAATTCAATTCCTTTTTTGCCTCCTTGCTGGTAGCGAATCACACCATCAAGCAACATGACAGGCTCTCCCCAGGCAGTTCCTTCATCATTCAATGGAACTTCATTCCGGTAGGTGGCCAGGACATCCAATCGCCAAGATTTGTGCTGGATTGTTCCCCTTGAAGTCAACCATGAACGAGGCGTGCCAGGAAGTTTCTGACCCTGCTTGGCATTCTCGTGATGGGGCCAATTGACACCCAATTCGCACTGAACCGAAGTGAACTCTTGGATGGACCACATTTGCTTGAACATGAACTCCAACCCCCGCATAGACAATCGCCCTGTATTTTCTGTCACGGGTGCATCTGTGGGGCCAGGAACCGTGACGATGGCGTCCGTGATGCGCATGGCATAAGCGACCACTGTGAAATGGGGATGGCGCCATCCCCATTCCCAAGACCGAGCAATTTCAGTCTTCAATGAAGAAGGCAACAAAGATTCTGGATTCATCAATTCGAATGAAGTGGGATCGCTCGCACCGCTTCCTGCAGTGAGGAAGAAACGGTGAGGTGTAGTGGCCAATCTTTTGCTAACTGTCATCCTTGGATGGACACTCCATCTGCGATAATCCGCGGAAAATGGAGTGATTCCGTCTTCTCCTCCATTCCCATTTTGACTGCGTTGAAAATATTCCCCTGCAATTTGAGCCTCCCATCTCAAACCGCGTGGCGATGTTCCACGAAAACTCAATCCCACCCAACTTCGCAAGGCTTCAATGGACATTTCATATCGCAAAGTTTGCTCGATGGGAGGAGCCAACGTATCCCATTCCGAGATGGCCCTGCGTTCCGCTTGTAAGCTCCCAGAACCTTCCGCCATCCAAGTCCAGCCATTGGTTTTGGATATGCGCTGGATGAGCTGGGCTCTCAAGTTTAAGTGTGCTTCTTTTTCCCTTTTGACACCTTGATAAAACCTACTGGTTCCAAAGGGATTGTATTTGTCAGAATTCAAGATGTTCATCCAGAGGCCTTTCTGCTGCTCGTCTCCTTTGATTTGCTGAATGCTGTACGCCAGCAAAGAAGAGGTTCTGTCGACATGCGCATCGAACATTTGCCCGGGAGAGGCCGTGGGCATGGTGTCTCTGGCTTCTGCTGTAATTGAACCAGGAAGATCCCATTGGGTGTTCAGGAAGCCGGCCCATAAATGGTGTTTGATCAACGAATTTCGCACCCATTGATTGCGCCACCAATGGCCATCAAGATGAAAGCGGGAGTTGGATTCATGGGTGCGGAAACCATCATTTTCCGACTGCTGAACGGCGATTCGCCAGCCGCCGAGATGATTTTTGGATTTTTGGTACCATTGACCCCACAAATCATAATCTCCTCGACTGCCATCGAAGGCACCCTTGGCTGCGAGCCCTTTCATGACAGAAAAGGTTCCACCAGAAACCGAGGGCGGGCCAGCAGTGGAGCCGTGTATCACACCGCCATAACCCGCTCCGTATGCGGCGCCTGAGGGCCCCGAAAGGACATCGACTGAAGTGAGCCAAACAGGGGTCCACCATTCCAATGGCGATGTGCCATCAGCTGAAGTGAGGATGAAACCGTCTTGAATTTGGGTAACATTTCGGACCGCAAAAGGAGAACGGAGTCCGCTGGACCTGATTTGAATGCGGCGTGATCCACCATTCCCACGTGTCTCCATCCATACGCCAGGTATGGCATTCATGAGTTCGGCCAAATCCAAAGAACCCGAACGCTTCAACCATGTGGAGTCCATTTGGCGCAAGGAAGGAGGAGCGTCCAATGGCAACGTGGGCAATCGCAACACTTCAACAGAAGCCGGATTCAGAAAGATTGACGTATCGATTTGGCCCCATCCAATTGTGTATGGACAGCTACAAATGACGACGACGACGAGACGAAAAAATTGGACGGGAAGTCTCAAGGCTTGGTCACAGAGGAGGAGTACACGCGTCCGCCTGTCTCAAAGTGAATGACATAAGTGCCGGAGGCCCATTCACTCACTGAGATTTCCGCAAGATTCTCGGACTGGGACATGTTGAAATGTGCCACCAAAATGCCTAAGGAATTAAACACCTTCAGCACTGCGGATGGTTCGTGTATGGGCAACCTCACTTGAAATGTATCCCTTGTTGGATTTGGGAAGATGTCCAGGCCTAAATCAGACATTGGATTCAAAGGTGAATCCACACTGACAACAGCTTCATTTCTGAATTCTTTGATGATGTTGGGACCGGAACCGGGATAAGAAGGACCGTTGAAGGCCACATATACAGAACCAGTCAGTGGATTCACGGCCACATCCCGAATTCGCTGGTTGAATGAACTGAAGTATTGATTTTCTGCCAAAACCGTTCCGTCTTCAGCAATGTCCAGAACACTCAAACGCTCATAGGCGCCGCCCAATCCCCCCAACACAGATAACAGCAATTTGCCCTCCCACGCAGGGATGGCATTGTGGTTGTAAAATTCCATGCCATTGACAGCCACGCATGGGGACCACGCTAGAATGGGCTCAATGACATCATTTTCCGAACAAAAATCTTGTTCATCAGGTAAGTTGCATGCACCCTCCACTTCGGGCCAACCATAATTCCCACCTGGCATCAGAATGTTCAATTCGTCATCCTGACTCTGACCATGTTCCGAAGCAAAGATCATTCCGTCCGATCGAATAGCGAGGCCTTGGATGTTCCTGTGCCCATATGAAAAAATGTAGCTTCCAGGAAATGGGTTGTCTTCCGGGATGCTCCCGTCTATATTGAGACGGAGCATTTTACCTTGTTTGCTATTCAAGGATTGCGCAAGCGAAGCCGCGCCGACATCGCCCGCGGACATCATCAAAGTCCCATCTGGTAGAAACAAGAGCCGTGATCCATTGTGAATGCCACCCGCATCAATGGTCAATAGAATTTCCTCGTCTACCAAAGCGGTTCCGTTCCAGGTGAATTTGGCCAAATGCTCTTCTCCATTCCATGAGCTGCCTGAACAATAAACCAAAAACACTTCCGGATGAGTCTCGAAATCTGGGTGAAAGGCCATGCCCAACAGACCTGGTTCTCCATTCCCACCATTCATAACGTCCATCGAAAGGACCACTTCATAAGCCCCAGAAGACGGATCAATCCTCCACACTTCTCCTTGTCGGGAAGTCGCCCACAAATGATTGTCGGGCCCCCAAGCGAGTTCCCATGGCAAGTCGATTCCAGTGACCAGATCGTATTCGGTGACTTCAGTACCGCCTATGTCCCATGTTGTCTGGGCTTGGATGATGCATGCGGCAGAAAGGAATAGGCCAGCTGCCAGAGAACAAATCTTTTTCATCTTCGTATGCAAGTTTGCAGGCAAGATAGCCTGAAGTTTTCAACCCAATGCTGAAGTACAAATGATTCGAACCTTTTTTTTTCTCGCCCTTGGATTTGGCGCCTGTTCCATGAATGCCCAAACGCCAGATTGGATGTTTGCGCTCGAAGGCTCTTACATTGGTTACAAATCTGTCCCTGACATTTATGCAGGTGGTGGACAAAGGCAAGAAGATGCCCGGTTGGATGGGAAGCGCAATGGGGCCGAAGATGGATTTGTGCTGCAATGGATGATTTCGAGTGAAGAAGCCGAGGAGATGGTCATGGAGCATTTGGAAACCTGGCATTGGAATTCCGATTTGGAGCGCATGGTGATGACCCGCATTGTGGACAACCGACCGGTTGTGGAGAACTGGGTGGTAACCCAATCTTCATCATCTCGAGCTGTTCTGGAACGGGGAGGAGAGTGGAATGGAAAGCCCACGCTGATGCGCATGACCATGGAACGCCTTCCGGGTCAAATCCGATTTGAATTCCGAACCAATGACGGTTCTGGAAAATGGGAGATGGCCTTCCGCTACATCCTCGATGATCACGTCATCGAAGATTGAAATCAATGTCCTTGACCCAGTGCGATACAGGCATGGGGTGGCAACTCAATTCTTTGCATGCCGTTCTGAGTGGCGACAAGTTCTAGACCCGTTCCAATCAAAATTTCACTTGAACCCTTGACAGTCACACCCTGAGACTGGGGTGTTTTGTTGAGGAGAATTTGGGTGGTTTCTCCTGGGTATCGTCTCACAATAGAGAGAACACCCGGTACTGGGCTGTCCACCTTTGTGGTGCCATAGATCAGGGACATTCTGGAGGCGCGCATGTGTGCCCATGAAGAAAAATGATTTCGGGTGGCCAATTCTTGTCCGTCGAGATTCGAGTGCCGCAACATTCTCCGATTGTCCGGATCATTGCCACCCACATCTGCGATTTCGTCACCATAATACAAGCAGGGTATGCCAGGCATAGACAAAATGAACGATTGCAATTGTCGCATGCGAAGGTGTCCTTTCTGTCCTTGCCGTTGGATGTTACGGGTCCAACCGGCCAATTTGTGATCCTCGTCAAAACGGACAGTTCCCTCTGCCAAGGAAGCAAACCGGGCTCGGTCTTGATTGCCAGTGATGTTGCCCATCAAGTGATCCCCACCGTAAGTTTCGAGACTGCTTTGGGTCACATCAATCAAATGATCAAATGTGGTTGTGTCTTTGGCAAAAGCATTGATGGCTGCATCGTATAGGTTGAAGTCAAACTGGGCATCCAACATGCCCCGATTGATGTAGCTGTTGATCAAATTTGGTGCACCATAAGTCTCACCAATTTGAAAAATGGCGCGTGGCAGGCCATCGGTTATTTGGCTGCGAATCTTTCGGGTCAAGGTGCGCCAGAAAGGCAGTGGAATGTGTTTTGTTGCATCATGGCGAAATCCGTCGATGCCGGTGTTTTCAATCCACCACACTGCGCTATCCGTCATGGTTTCTACGACTTCTGGACGAGTGAAATCGAGGGAAGGCATGAAGGTGTCGAACCATGTGGTCAATCGTTGTTCATCCCACAGTTGCGTATTCATCCGCCCATCGGGCAGATACAACTCGGTGACCCAATCCGGATGCTGTTGGTACACGGGGTGTTCTTGGTGAACATGGTTCGCCACGTAGTCCAGTAACAAATTCTTGTTGTCTTCATGGAGTACTTGGGTCAGTTGCTTGAGCTCTTCAATCGTTCCGAAACGATCATCTACTCCCGTCGACAAAATGGGCCAATAACCATGATAACCACTGAACTTGGAAGTGATTTCCGTTTGATCATCTTGCCAAAATCCCCAAGCATCTTCAGGGTTTTGGGTGATTGGTGATATCCAAACAGTGTTGATTCCCAGATCATCAAAATACCCTTCTTCTTGGGCTTTCAAAATTCCTGCCAAATCCCCGCCATGGTGATTGGCTTCAGGCATGATTTCTGGGTCATCGACTGGTCGATCGTTGCTAGGTTCTCCGTTGATGAACCGATCCACCATGACAAAATACATCACCATTTTTCGGGGCTCTTGTCTGTGGAGTTGATCCGGACTTCTGACCAAATGACCATACACCAAGGGAAGGCGGAGGACATCTGATCTTTGGGCGCCTTGTGAGGCCCAAAACCGAAGATCGGATCGTTCCATGCCATAAGCCGCAGCAGGCACCCCCAAAACAACGTTTCCATTGGAATCTGCCTGCATCTGGCCATAGCACTGGTCGTTCCAATAGGCCCAAATGAGAGCGTTGGGCATCGTTTGGAGCCAAATCTGATCTGTCCCATGTTCCCCATTTTCCCATTGACCTTCTAGCGGAATGGGGGCAGCTTCGGGGTCACCCACGGTCAATATGCTGTTGAATCCACCGAATCCATTGTCGACGCGGCTGGGTTGAACCGGATCTGGAATTTCTCGATCATTTACAACGAATTGATATGGATGTTTGCCTTTCGGCAGGGATTGGGTCAAGTCAAACTCCCCAGGTGCAATTTCAATCATGGGGGTTGCAGTTCGGCTCCATCCATTAAAATCGCCCATGACAAATACCTGACCCCCAGGTTTTGTGCTCAAGTGCCAATTGACTTGTTCATTCTCAGATCGAAATGTCGGGATTTCGATGTGTTGGCCTTGATGCCAGATTTGTACAAATCCAATGGCATCATCAGGTTGCTCAGTGATTTGGGCCATTTCACCGTTTAGGGGATCCATCCAACGAGTCAGTGGGCGGTGATCTTGATCAAAGATGGAATCAACGGAAGTCTCCAATGGTAAATAATCCTGCAAAACGAGCACGGTTATCCCGGATTCTAAGGGGATTGGCCGATTTAACGGTGGCATGGACATTCGGGCTTTGTGGACAACTTCAGCCGTTTGTCCTGGATCAAATTGACAGCTGAACAACAAAAAAGCCGCTGGCAAGAACCGAACGGCTTTATTCAAGGGAAACATCGGGATCATTCGCAATCGAGCAATGAAATGATTTCAAAAGGAGGGGGGCCAGGGGGATACGTGAAACCGGGCCGCACGATGTAGAACCAAATTTCTGAAAGGGATTGTCCCTCCTCCAATACCGAAGCAAAAAGATCCTCGGGGATGAAGGTGGTGCGAAATTTGGTTTCATCCATGGCCGTCAATTGAAGTTCTGGTGTGCTCGTCACCTGCTCCAAGGGCACGTATTCATAACTGGTGAACGCATCTACTTTCCCCAGCAGATAAATGAAACATTCATCGCTGCTCATGTTCTGCAAACCTTCAAACTGAATTTCTTTGCTGTTGTCGTAGGTAATGGACAAGTAGTCATCTTTTTCTCTCAGCTCCGGGAATAGACACACACGTGCCGCGCACAATTGGGGGATGATGTCAATGTGGATGTCCTCGGATTTGGCTTCAAACGGAAAACCTTCAACGGTGTTGCCATTTTTCAATTTGGCCAAGCAGGAAATGCCCCGTGAAAACAAAGTCGGCCCATCGACTCCATAGTACTCTGTGGGCACAAACGTCATCGAATACAGCTTTTCACCCACCTTGGTCAACTCTTGGTGATCCGCAGAATTGTCCCAGTCGCCATTGCCTGCAGCAGGACCGGCAGGATCCCAAGTCCACAAATACACTGTCGTGTCCGGAAAAGCATCCAAAATGGCCGACAAACCATTGTTTTGGATGCCGTCCTCAGACTGGTTCATATCAATGTACAATGTGATTTCTGCATTGGCATCTGTGGGAGAAGGGAGAACGTAGGCTTTCTGCGCTATGACTGAATGCCATGCAAGACAAGCCAAACAAAGGCTGAATGCCGATTTGATGTTGATGAGGTTCATGGCTTCAGTTCAATCTGTTGAATTCAAATGTGTAGATGTTCGTTTCCGAACCAGAACAGGACCGACGAAATTCAATTTTCATTGTGGAATCGAAAGAACGAACCATGCTTCCGAGGTTGTACACCAATGTGTCGGCATCCGTCTGGAATTCGATGAATGATGGGTAATCTGGGTCATCGAAAGACCAATCGCCGCCCTCTCCGAAGTAATTCTTCCCTTTTTCCAAGGAAATTTGGTAACTGCCATTGGGGTCAAATGTCAGTTGCAGAGGGGTGACAGTTCCATCGATGTAAAACGTGCTCAAATCGCGAACTTCTTGCACGGGGCTGTTCAAGTCTTTTTGGGTGAATGACACCAGTTCCCACGTGCCCGCAATTCCAGTGGATTTGTCAAAGGGCTCACCCAATTCCCCTTCTGTCGTGGGTTTGCAACCGGCTAGGGAAATACAAATCATCACGATGGAGGCAACCATTCCGAGGATGTATGTTTGAAATTGATTCATGTTTTGTCAGGTTTAGAGGCATCCACCTTCTTCATTCAACACAAAACCCGCTGCTGTGGTTTCTGAATTGGGGAATTGCAGAGACATCCCTGGGCAATCCCATGCACCTTCGCGAATAACGATGTTTTCTCCTTGGACACCGCGGCGCAACAATTGCTCGGTCCATCGTCCTTCACAAGCAGTTTCTTTTCGATATTCATCTCTTGCGGCTTCAATGATTTCAATGGCTGAAGCACTTGATTCCAATGGATTGTTCCCAGTACCAAATGCGCGGTCCCGGATGTCGTTGATATCGGAGATGGCAGTCGCCAAATCGTTTCCAGACTCTGCCAAGGCCTCTGCACGGATCAGTTTGAGGGCCGTGAGGTGCAACACAGGGATGTTGAAGTACTCTTTGCCGTTGAATCGATTGCAGAGCGCTCGTGCACCCGGCGTGTACCACTCAGATCGTCCATCTCCACCCCCAGACAAACTCATGAAGAACGCGAAATCGTCGCTGAATGCCAGTTGTGGTGAAGGGTTGTTGTCTGAGCGCAAATTGTCTCGAAATGCCCCGCTTCTGAAGTCAAAGGGCATGGAGACAATCCCAAAGATGGTTTCTGGATTGATCTCATCGGTTTCAAATCGATCCAAATCGGAATCGAGCGTAAACAAACCAGATTCAATCACTTGTGTTGCATACTGTGCAGCCGTGCTGTAATTGCCCATCAAAAAGTGGACTTCGGCCAAAGCTGCGAGCGCTGACCATTTGGTGGCATAGGCGCCATTTTCGGCAGGAAGTTGTTCGGCCGCGTACTCCAAATCAGCGACAATCGATGCATACACTTCGCCTACGGTTGTGCGAGGGATGGGTTGTTGTGATGCTGATTCGCGCAGCGGGATGCCCAAATGTGTATTGTCCGTCGTATAGCCGTATGGCTTCGCGTAAATTTTCACCAAACCCCAATGGGCAAAGGCCCGGACAAATCGAGATTCAGCACTGATGCGAGCTTCCACCTGTGGCGACAAGTCGTTTACAAGTTCAAAGCTTTCCAGCACCACATTGCAGCGATAGATGGCATAATAGAAGTCGGTGTACAACCCGCCACTGATGGGGGTGAAAAAATTGGTTTCGCGGTTGTAAACAGCCGTAAAATCCAATGAGTTGTCGGGCTGTCCAAAGTTGGGGCCACGCAACTCATTGATGACCTGTACACGACCACCATACAGATTGCCCAGCACGTCATAGGTACTGGTTAACAACCGTTGGAGATCATCTGTGGTTTGGATGGCATCTTCTGCCAAAATCACATCTCCAGGTTCAAATTCCAGAAATTGATTGCAGGAAGCCAAGGCCATCAAGCCAGCCAATCCCAGGGTCCAAGTGGTTCTTTTCATTTTCATCGGAATCAGAAGTTGGTGGTGATGGATAGTGTGAAGGCACGTTCTTGCGGCGGTGTGAGGTAAGTCACATTGGGCGACATGTTTCGGTCTTGCGCGTTTTCAAAATCTCGGACCACTTCAGGATCTAACCCTGGGAAGTTGGTCAAGGTGAATAGATTGGTGGCGTTCAAAGCCACGCGGAAGGCATTGAAGTTCAATTTCCCGGCGTTGAACTCAGGCAAATTGTATCCGATGGTCAAGTTTCGCAATCGCAAATAGGATGCATCGTAGACAAAAAGGCTTGTGTTCCACCAAGGAAACCCGGACGGCAATCCATAATTGGTTTCATCTAAGGTCAGCCGAGGAAACAACGCCTCGTCTCCGGGTTGTCGCCAGCGATCGAGCTTTTCATCTCGCATGTTCCATCCAGACACAACGCCCAATTGCCTTTTGGCTGAAGAATCGAAGATTTTTGCCCCCAAGCTGAAGGTTGCAAGGAAGTTCATGTCCCAATTCTTGTATCGGAATTCGTTTGAAATTCCGCCGATTACATCAGGCAATCCATCTCCGACGTACTTCCGAATGTTGTTGTTGTAGTCAAAAGTTTCCTGACCATCCAAATCAATGTAAACAGGCAAACCAGTTTCGGGATCGACATGGCTGTGTTCGACAAGGAAAAAACTACCGACGGGTTGTCCTACAATCACGCGAGAGTCGTTTGTACCCCCGCTTACAGCGTCTGGTGTATAGCTGCCGATGTCCACCAATTCATTGTAGTTTCTGGCGACGTTCAAATTGGTGATCCATTGAAAATTTTCCCGATCGATATTGGTGGATTTGATGGTGAATTCAACCCCGCGATTCAAAATGGTTGCCACATTGTCCCAGTAGTTGGTGAAACCGGTGGATGCAGGTGTGGAAACATTCATCAGCACATCATCTGACATTTTCCGATATGCGGCCAATGTGAAGACCACCCGATCCTGTATGAGCCCCATTTCCACAGAGGCATCGAGTGTCGTAGAGGTTTCCCAACGCAAGGACGGATTGGCCGGTTGCATCGGGAATAAGATGGAATCTCCAGCGTAGGTGATGCCATTGTTCGCAGGGGAGTAAGTGCCAAAACGGGCGTAGTCAGGCAAGGCAGCATTCCCTGTTCTTCCCCAACTGCTGCGCAATTTCAGGAAGGAGATGTTTTCTGAGGCAAACCAATCTTCATCTGAGACCACCCAACCTGCAGAAGCCGATGGGAAGAATCCATAGCGGCTTTCGCGGCCGAACCTGGAGCTGCCGTCGACACGTGCTGTGAACTGGAAGAAGTACCGGTCCAAAATTGAGTAATTCAACCGTTGGAAATAGGAGAGAAAGCTGTGTTGGGAAGGAAGGTTTTCGGTTCGGTTCACGTTCGTCGCGTCCTCCCGCAAACTGTCGACTTCAAACACTGGGCCATCCACCTGTCCGTAAAACAAACCATATCCATAATTGTCAGTCCGCTGGAATTCCGTGCCCAACATCAAGCTAAGCGACTGGGTGTCGTCAATGTCATGGATGTAGTCCACCGTTGCAGCACCATTCCAGTTGAGTACGTAATTGGCATATCGATTGGCACTGCCCAGTTCTGTGGAGATGGACAGAGCCCCGGGATTGAAAATATCTTCCCGCAGATGCAAATAATCAAAACCACCACTCAACTTGACGTGTAAATCTTCCAAGGGGGAAATGATGACCTGGGCATTGGAGATGCTGCGGTCTTCTGTTGTTCGCCATTTTTTGAGCTCACGAACGGCTGTGGGGTTCTTGGTTCCGCCCCATTCATCAAACCACAAAAAATAATCACCTTCACGGTGCAAGGTGTCGCCTCCATTGCTGATGACGTCTTCGTCATATCGAACGGGGTAATAAGGAAGAGCGTTGGACATCGCGTCCCCAAGACCACCTGACCATGCTGCATCAATTCGATTGTTGCGTCCTTGACTCATGGATGTGCTCAGCAACACGGTGATCCAATCCACAGGTGCAAAGTCCACATTGATTCGACCTGAAATTCGCTCATAGCTGTTGCCCCGGAGGTAGCTCTCGTTGTCATCATAGGACAAGCCGCCATAAAAGTTGTATTTCTCCCCACCTTTTCTCACTCCGAAACTGTAAGCATGCTTTATGCCGGTGCCGATGGTTTCATCTACCCAATCCGTGTTGGTGTTCATTGCGTTAAGGAAGGCCTCCTTCCGGGTTTCGGGCCCGCTTGCAGCTGTTGTCAAATTTGGCAGCCAAACATACCCTGTACCGCCATCGTTTTCCCATGCCTCTTGACGAAGTCGAAGGTAGGTCTCAGTATCCACCATGTTGGGCAATGTGGCTGCTTGACCCACACCCACTCGGGTTGAGAAATCAAATTGGGTTCCTTTGCGTCCGCGTTTCGTTGTAATCAGGATTACGCCGTTGGCTCCTCGTGAGCCATAAATGCCTGTAGCTGCCGCATCTTTTAAGATTTCAACGCTCTCAATGTCATTCGGATTGATCGCGGCCAGCGGGTTGTTGTTCATGGCTCCGCTGTTGCCCCGCAAGAAATATTCTTGCGTAATCGGAATTCCATCCACAACGTACAGTGGGTCACCTGCGGCAGAAACAGATGCTACGCCTCTGACCCGAATCAAAGAGGGAGCGCCTGCTATGCCCGAAGACTGTGATACTTGAACACCCGCGGCCTGGCCCTGCAAGGCAGCCTCAAAAGAAGGGGTCTGAACCGCGGTAATTTGCTTGGCGTCCACTTGTGCGATGGAGCCTGTGACCTCTTTCTTACGCTGAACACCATATCCCACGACAACGACGTCACCGATGAGAACGGCATCTTCTACCAATTGAACATTCCATGAGATGCTTTCGTTGGCCTTGAGGTTGAAGGTTTTTTGCTGAGCGAGATATCCGATGAAGCTAATTTCTAGGGTGTGTTCCCCAGCGCCCAATTCAATTGAGTACCTCCCGTTGATGTCTGTGAATACACCTTTGGTTCCGCCATCCAGCAATACTGAGGCTGATGGCAGTGGCTCTCCATCTTCTCCTGTCACCAAACCGGTTGCGGTTTGCGCAAGGCCCGCATGACCCATAAAAAAGGAGGCCAAGAACAGTCCAAATGTTGTTAAGCGTAATTTCATTCTTCGCAAAATTCGAGGCGAAATTAAGAACAGAGTGTCAAAATGACACGAAGTCTTTTAGATTCTCTCAGATATTTATGTAAACCACTCCAGACCAATGATTTGATTGGGATTTGAGTCGCACAATGTAAGTTCCCGAAATCAGGTTGTTGACGTCAAAGTTCCATGCTTGGTTGGTGGAAGGGTTTACTTGACGGGTCTCCTTGAGCACAGTTTGGCCCAGCGTGTTGTAGATGCTGATTTCGACAGGACCAGAAGTCCAGCCTGAGACACTCATTTGCAAAAGACCTGGCATGGTCGTATGGTGAATGGAAACCAGTCCTTCAGGCCTCACGAACTCCGAAATTTCAGTGATGGGCTCAGGCGTCTCAATGTCTGCGTCGAGGAATACATGGTACTCACCGGGTGCAAAATTCATGGCATCAGTCGTGGCATCGACATTGATGGACTCACCTGAGAAGTAATCATGCCATTCACCTTCATGGGTGAACCCGGGAATCATATCGATGGGTTGCGTCGAGAAATTCGCCACAATGACCGCATCGAAATCTGTCCCATTCAGAATCAATCGTTTGCCATATCCGCCGACGTCCCAAGTGAAATTGGTAGTTCTGAACGTGCCTGGGTAGCTGGTTTTCAAATGCGCTAAACCACCGATGACTTGGTGGATTCTGTAGCGGTCGGGGTCGTCTCTGTAATCCCAACGGACTGGTTTAGCGTCGACTCTGCAGTTCGGATCGATGGTGACACCATCGCTGCAAGTGTTAATGCTGTAATCGTATCCAAGTTCTTGGAACTGCCAAATCATTTTCGGACCCGGCAAAGGGATGTTGAAACATTGGATGGCCTCCATGCGCCGAAGTGCGGTCACCAGATCTGTGGCATCATAGTCATCATTGCTAGCTCCGTAAGAGAGGGTTTTGAACATCAATCGTTCTTCATCATGTGATTCGGCATAAGAGACCACCTGAGGGGTACTCATGTTGTGTGCCTGGTAATTGGCCCAGCCGAGGTTGGAGGAGTATCCCATGGCTGCCTCTTGGTAATCATGGGTCGAATTGGACCAAAACATGAATCCATTCCCAGCCAATTCAGCTTCTTCTGCTTGATCACACCAATGTTCAAGAATCATGTAAACCGATTCATCATCTTCCCAAACATGGTCACCATAATCATTCAGTATGTTGATTCGAGATGCATCGTAAGCCCCACTGCCGTTCGGGGTTTGGGACATGCCTTGCGTGAAATCCCATCGAAAGCCATCCATGTGATACATCTCCAACCAATGATCCAAAGTCCGCTTGACAAATTCACGTGTCAGGTTGCTCTCATGGTTCCAATCATAAAACCAATTTTGTGCATGGGGAGCTTCCACATTGAACCAAGGGTTGTCCGTTGTGGGTTTGAATTCCTCGGCATTCCAGTACATCATGAGGAACGGGTTTGGTTGATCTGCATGGTTGAAGACCAAATCTAAAATCACGGCGATTCCCCGATTGTGGCACTCATTGATGAGTTCTTGAAGTTTTGCCTTGGTTCCATAGGCTTTGTCTGGGGCCCAATAAAAAGTGGTGTTGTAGCCCCAACTGTCGTTGCCATTGAATTCATTCACGGGCATCAGTTCGAGGGCATTGATGCCCAAGCGGTCGAGGTAATCCAGTGTATCCAAGATGGATTGGTAGTTCCGTTCTTCTGTAAAATCGCGAACGAGCAATTCGTAAATGACCAAATCAGCATGATGCGGACGGACAAAATCACCATCAGTCCAAGCGAATTCCGGCGCTCCAGGCGTGAGCACACCCACAGGTGTATTCGCCGTTTGCATGTTCGGAAATGAAGGCATGTCGGGAAAGGTTTCATTTGAAATCCATTGGTCACCGTTGGGGTAAAGGACCAACTCTGTGTGAGCATCTGTGACTCGGATGTCATCGGGCAAGATGTGATAATGGAATCGATAGGTTTCGCCAGGGGTGAGGCCATCGATTTCAATGAAAAACCGCTGCTGATCAGGGGTTTGGGTCATCATGTAATCGAAGCCCAATGTCCAATTATTGAAATCACCCGTGACAAAAACGAAATCCTTACCTGGAGCGACAAGTTGCAGTCGAACACTCGTTTCACTCAAATAGGTGATTCCATCGACCGAACCATTCGGGGGCCAGGCAGTTGGAGACATTTCAGGAAGAACTGTAATTTGAACTGAATCTTCGTCTGTGGCTCCATCTGAAGTTTGGGTGGCGATCAAGACCACCTCATACCCGCCGCTTTCTGCGGCATTGTAAGTGTAGTTGATTTCGAGCGCGTCGGCAGCCGTGGCCACCTCTTCACCGTTTACAGTCAAAGTCAAGTCAGCCAAAGCGGAACAGACACCTGAGATTTCCAATGATTCTCCACCATTGAGAACGGCATAACCAAGGCTCGGGTTGGTCAGTTGTGCAGCAAAATTGCCATCAGATACACCATAAAAAATGTCTGAACCATCGGCGTTCCTACCGACCAAGGACCCCGGTGCATTGCGGAAAACCATGGCCAAAGACTCCACCAATTCACCCTCATCCAGTTGATAGAAATCGGCGAGTGTCAAACCGTTGAAATCAAAGCTATGTAGGGTGCCGCCCAGGTAGTCCATGGTCGCATCTGGATCTGCCACACCCCAATCGGTTTGAACATTTTGCCAGTCTGATGGACCACTGCTGTTGCTGGTGATGACTCCGGTATGGATGTAAACAGGAATGACCCCGTTCAATTCACCATTGCCTTGACTCGCATCGTAGTACAAGGTGACCTGATCATTTGGAGAGGGGAGCGCAGGTTCAGTCCAGACAATCTGTCCCAAAGCGGATGTAGCAAGAAGGAAACATCCCCCCACCCAAAAACAACAAATTTTCATCATTCTACACGTCATGGTTTCACTTTTGCATATCATTTAAATCAGAGTCCAAGCCATCAGGGTCATAGCTAAACAGCTGGGCTGGCTTGTGCAGAACACCCGTCTGCTTTTCATCCAGCGCAACGACATGGCTCATTTTTTTGACATTCTTCCTGAAATTCCTTTTGTCCAATTTTTTGTCCAAAACGGACTCGTACAAACCTTGTAACTGACTCAATGTGAACTTTTTCGGGAGCAGTTCAAAACTGATGTGTTGGCTTTCCAAATGACTCCTCAAGGTTTTCACAGCTTCATCCACGATGTCATTGTGGTCAAAGGCCAACTCAGGAACATCCCCGAGATCCACCCAATTTGTTTGGCCTGCAAAACTTGCGGGCTCAGGTGTGTGGTCATGCAAACTGACCAAACCATAATAAGCCACAGTGATGACACGACGATTGGGATGGGTTCG
Organism: Flavobacteriales bacterium; assembly: GCA_049610385.1. Taxonomy (GTDB): domain Bacteria; phylum Bacteroidota; class Bacteroidia; order Flavobacteriales_D; family Sanyastnellaceae; genus JBMYZL01. The sequence goes on along the minus strand of JBMYZL010000014.1, from coordinate 13,142 downwards.
AAAACTTCGAAGCCAGTCCTGGTCTTTCAATTCACGCACGCGATTTGGGTTTCCAAATGCGTGAAATTGTTGCAGAAAAACACCTTTCAGTCTGGTCAATTCGTATAATACACGGCTTGCGGCATCTTCAAAGGACTCTTGCTTCAGAATCAAATCACCGGGAAGCGCTTTGTAAAGAACTGGAATGGGGTGGTTGGGGTTTTGATTTGCTTTCTGATCGATGAGCAGCACTTTCAATCCATCGTCGTTGTAGCCAAAAACAACGCAGTCCACAGAGACATCAACTTGGGCAAAGGAGTTGTTTTGAGATGTAGGCATGGGTCAAAGGTAATCGAATTACCTTCGTGTACATAAAACACTAAGTTGAAATTCCTTGAACATTTCCCAATGTTACGCCTTACATTCGCGCCGCGAAGCGATTGCAACGTTCATCGTCGGCACGGAAAAAAAAAGTAGATTTTTCAAATGAAGAAAATTGCAGTTTTGACGTCTGGCGGTGATTCACCAGGCATGAACGCAGCAATAAGAGCGGTTGTGCGAACAGCCGTGTACAACGATTGCGAAGTGGTTGGTGTTTTTCAGGGCTACCAAGGATTGGTTCGTGGGGATTTCAAAAGACTGCATGTTCGCTCAGTTGCCAAGATTTTGGGCCGTGGTGGCACCATTCTCAAAAGCGCGAGAAGCGAAGAATTCAGAACTGTTGAAGGGCGGAAAGCTGCCCACGCTCATTTGCTAACGAACGAAGTCGATGGCCTCGTCGTCATTGGTGGTAACGGTACCTTCACGGGAGCTATGCTCTTTCATCAAGAAACGGGGTTTCCTGTAATTGGCATCCCCGGAACCATTGACAATGACTTGGCAGGCACAGATTTCACCATTGGTTTTGATACCGCCACAAACACCGTCGTCGAGGCCGTTGACAAGATTCGAGATACGGCAGACAGCCACAACCGACTGTTTTTTGTGGAGGTTATGGGCAGAGATTCAGGGTTTATCGCACTCCATACCGGAATCGCAACCGGGGCAATTGCCGTGATGACGGTGGAATCGGAAATTGACATTGACGAGTTGGTGAACATTTTGGAGAAAGGCCAACAATCCAACAAAACCAGTTCAATTGTCATTGTCGCTGAAGGTCATCCGAGTGGAGGTGCGTTTGAAATCGCCAGAATGGTGCATCAGCGCACAAAAAAGTATGAAGTGCGCGTGACGGTATTGGGACACCTTCAACGTGGAGGGGACCCATCTTGTTCAGACCGGGTATTGGCTTCGCGCCTGGGCGTTGCTTCTGTGGAAGGGCTTTTGTCGGGGAAAAAGAATTGCATGGCCGGATTTGTCAACGATTCATTGGTCTTTTTCCCATTTGAAGAAGCCATTAAGAACAAAACCGCCTCACTGAATGATGAGGTTAGGATCGCAAACATTTTGTCTATCTAAAAATATCATGAAGAAAAGAGTTGCCATCAATGGCTTTGGACGCATCGGACGTTTGGCCTTTCGTGCCATGTTGGATCGAGCGGATTTAGAAGTGGTTGCCATCAATGACTTGACGGGTGTTGAAACTTTGGCCCATTTGCTTCGGTATGATAGCATTCATGGGAGATTTTCTGGCCAAGTTGAAGTATCCAGTGGACACCTCGTGGTGAACGGCCAAACGATTCAGATTTCTGCAGAAAGAAACCCGGAGAACCTGGGGTGGGGTGCAGCCGGAATTGACATTGTGGTGGAGTCTACGGGCGTTTTTGCAGACGCTGAAAAGGCCAGTGCTCATTTGCGTGCCGGGGCGAAGAAAGTTCTCATCAGTGCGCCAGCCAGTGGTGACTTGAAGACCATTGTTCTTGGTGTAAATGACAACATCCTCACTGCTGAAGATAGGATTGTTTCCAATGCTTCCTGCACAACAAATTGTTTGGCGCCGATGGCGAAAGTTTTGGATGATACTTTTGGCATCCAACAAGGGTTCATTACCACGGTGCATGCCTATACAGCCGATCAGCGATTGCAGGACGCACCTCACAAAGATTTGCGTCGGGCACGCGCTGCTGCCCTGAGCATGATTCCCACTTCTACAGGTGCCGCGAAGGCAGTGGGCTTGGTGCTTCCCCAATTGGCTGGCAAATTGGACGGTTTGGCCGTCCGGGTGCCTACGCCTACGGGATCGGTCACGGATTTGACTGCAGTATTGAACAGAAACGCCACTGCCGAAGAAGTCAACAATGCGATGAAAGCTGCCGCTGCAGGACCGATGAAGGGCGTGTTAGAATACTCGACAGACCCCTTGGTTTCCGTTGATATTGTTGGAAATCCTCACAGCTGCATTTTTGACAGTGGATTGACCAAGTGTCAAGGCACCGTGGTGAAAGTATTTGGGTGGTATGACAACGAGGCTGGATATGCAACACGGGTTGCGGATTTGGCTGAAAGGCTCTAATTCTGTTATTTGAATCCTTAATCTTTGAGTTTTGCGAGTATTGATAGCTGACAGCGGTTCCACAAAATGTGATTGGCTTTGCATTGATGAATCAGGAACTGTTGAATCCGAATTTCATACCATGGGCTTTAATCCGTATTTCCACAGCAGTGATCTGGTGGAAGAAAAGATGCGGGCGACACCCAGAGCCATGGAATACGCGGATTCCATAGACCGGGTTTATTTCTATGGTGCAGGCAGCAGTTCTCCAGCGCTGTGTGAAGTCATTGCTGAGGGATTGCGTCGGATTTTTCAGCAAGCCACGGTCCATGTAGGACATGATCTTGAAGGTGCAGCTTTTTCGACCTACACAGGCACTCCGGCCATTACTTGCATCATCGGTACAGGTTCAAATTCGTGTTATTTTGATGGCCAAGTGGTGTCCGAAAAAGTACCTGCCTTGGCCTATATTTTGGGTGATGAGGCAAGCGGCAGTTGGTTTGGAAAGAAGCTGTTAGCTGCTCATCTCTATAAAAGACTAGACCCGGTCGTCGAGGAAGACTTCAATACCACATTTGGCTTTTCAAAGGATGAATTGATCAATCGAGTTTATCAAGAGCCGAATGCCAACGTGTTCTTGGCGAGCTTCATGACCTTTTTGGGGAAACATCAGGAGATCCCACAGGTAATCAGTTGGTTGGAAGAAGGGTTTCAAGCTTTTGTTGATGTCCATGTCAAATGTTTTCCCAACTACAAAGAGGTTCCTGTACATTTCGTGGGAAGTGTAGCCTACCATTTTCAAGATGTTTTGCGCCATGTCTGCGCAAGGGAAGAAATCGAGTTGGGTCGATTGGTCAAAAGACCTGTGGATGGCCTGGCCGAATATCATGTCGAACACATCATTGAAATTTCCTGATGCCCATTCGAGGAATGCTCTTCGACCTCGACGGGGTTATTGTGGATACGGCCAAGCATCATTTCATTGCTTGGTGTGAAATGGCAGATGATCTCGGCATTTCTCTGCGGGAGGAAGACGAGGAGAACTTGAAAGGGGTGAGTCGGGTCGATTCGTTGGAATGGATTTTGAACCAAGGTGGACTGGTCTTGGATTCCAATACCAAATTGGCCTTGATGGAACAGAAGAATGACCGTTACTTGGAGCACATCGGTGACATGGGGGTTTCTGATATTTTGCCGGGTGCCGAGGAATTCATCCGAAAATCCAAGGCCATGGGGATCCGGGTTGGTTTGGGCAGTTCTTCTCGCAACGCGCCAACCATCCTCGATGCCATCGGTTTGACTTCTCTTTTCGATGTGATCATCGATGGCAATCGCATCACATTGTCTAAACCCGACCCGGAGGTTTTCATTTTGGGAGCCCAAAGTCTCGGCTTGTCGCCGTCAGAATGCTTGGTGATTGAGGACGCCAAATCCGGAGTTGAAGCTGGAATTTCTGGGGGATTCAGGGTTCTTGGGGTCGGGAGTGCCTCCACACTGGGCGATGCGCACATGGTGATCTCAAACTTGTTAGAAGCCAATCCCGAATGGATCATTCAAGAAATCGGAACGAAAAGTTTATAGTTGTCAATTTTCATGATGGACCGTTACTTGACAGTTCACCCTTGGAAAATCATTGAAAAGGGTTGGAATCCCGGCGACGTAAGGCGATCAGAGTCGATATTTTCAATCGGTAATGGCCGTTTCGGTCAGCGTGCCAATTTTGAGGAGCAGTACTCAGGAGACACGCTTCAAGGCAGTTATGTCGGCGGCGTTTATTACCCAGACAAAACCCGGGTGGGTTGGTGGAAAAATGGCTACCCCGAGTATTTCGCCAAGGTATTGAATGCCACCAATTGGATCGCGACAGATATTTCTGTTGATGGAGAAACCGTGGATTTGCATACAGCTACAGCGATTTTGGATTTCGAACGCTGTTTGGACATGCAAAAAGGACTTCTTTCTAGAAGATGTGAAATTCACCTTGGAAATGGAGTCAAAGTTCTTTTGGAATCAGAGCGTTTTTGCTCCATGGCGAATCAAGATGTCGCAGCCCTACAAATGCACATTTCGGTTGAAGGGGCTTCAGAATTGAAGGTGAAAGTGAAAGCCGATGGTGATGTCGTGAATGAAGATTCCAATTGGGACGATGCCTTTTGGGTGAGTTTGGATCAAGAATCCAATGCTGACAATCAAACGGCCACTGTGGTGAATCGAACAAACAAGACAGAATTCACCGTGGCCACCTCAATTTGTTCCCGTTTGGAGGTTCCAGAGGGAGTGGAATCAATGGTCACGAGGGGTGCGGGTAGCGACGACCATTCAGCTTGGCTTGAATACGTCGTGCATGCTCCAGAAAAATTGATTCTGACGCGTACAGTGAGCATTGCCAGCTCTTTGCATCATGACGCAGATGTCTGTTTTCCGGTTTCTCGACAAGCGGCATTGGACGCCATGGACTTGGGATATGATGACTTGAAAAATCAACACATTCAATCTTGGGCCGATATATGGAAGACAGCTGACATTCAGATTCAAGGAGATGCTGCCGCTCAACAAGGCATCCGTTTCAACATTTTTCATTTGAATCAAACGTATCAAGGGGATGACTCCAGATTGAACATTGGCCCTAAAGGATTCACCGGAGAGAAATACGGTGGAGCGAGCTATTGGGATACAGAAGCCTACTGCCTGCCGTTTTATTTGGCCAGCCGACCCCCGGCAGTGGCAGAACAATTACTCAAATACCGCTACGACCATTTGCCCAGAGCCATCGAAAATGCTGAAAAATTGGGATTTGGTTGCGGAGCTGCGTTGTACCCCATGGTTACGATGAATGGTGAAGAATGCCACAATGAATGGGAAATCACTTTCGAGGAAATTCATCGGAATGGTGCCATCGCGTACGCCATCATGAATCATGAGCGATTTACAGGAAATGAAGATTACACGCATCAATATGGCTTTCCAGTTTTGTTGGGGATTGCACGATTCTGGGCCCAGCGAGTGAATTGGTCGGAAGACAAAGAACAATTTGTGATGCTCGGCGTCACAGGACCCAATGAATACGAGAACAACGTCAACAACAACTGGTACACCAATTACATCGCTGCATGGTGCCTGCGGTATGCCGCGGATGTTGCAAAGCGACTCCGTGACTGTGAGCCAAATTGGTTGAAAAAACACGAACAAGCTTGGACATTCAACCTAGAAGCGGAATGTCGTGATTGGCTTTACAAAGCGGACAACATGTATCTCCCCCAATTGGCTTCGGGCATCCGTCTCCAGCAAGATGGGTTCATGGACAAGGAACAGTTGAACGCCTCAGATTTGCCGGACGATGTCCGTCCGATCAATCAGCACTGGAGTTGGGATCGCATTTTGAGAAGCATTTTCATCAAACAAGCGGATGTGCTTCAAGGGTTCTACTTCTTTGAAGATGATTTTACGATCGAAGAGCATGAATTGAATTTCGATTTTTATGAGCCAAAAACCGTCCATGAGTCAAGTTTGAGTCCATGTATCCACGTTGTTCTGGCGGCCAAACTCGGGAAGTTTGACAAGGCCTATGAGATGTACTTGAGAACATCGCGTTTGGACTTGGACGACTACAACAAAGAAGCTTATCAAGGTTTGCACATCACGTCAATGGCAGGAACATGGTTGTCTGTTGTGGAAGGTTTTGGAGGATTTCGTGTCAAACATGGAATGCCTCATTTTGATGGCAAGCTACCTGAGGCATGGAGTTCCTTTGAATTTGGAATTGTTTTCAGGAATCGGAGGCTTCATATTGTTGTCAATCGAACTGAGACAAAAGTCACCCTCGTCGAAGGTGAACAGATGGATGTGATGGTTTCAGGGGAACGGCGTCATTTGACACTGTCCCCCTGAGTCCCAATCATTCTGGATCAGCCAGTCCCCACATGGAATTGGGGCCACCGGGTGTGCCGCCGAGATTCATTGAAAATGTCCATGCATCTGGGAAGTCATTGTTCAATCCTGGGTCAATCCATTCCAAGGAGGGACCGCCTCCATCGGGTTGATTTACCCAGCCATCATTGTCCTCGTATGACACTTCGTCTGCTTCGGATCCGTCATTCCGAATCAACTCGATGTTTTCCCCAGTGTTGTTCAGACTTTCTCCGCTATTCCATTGAAAGACTAACACATCAGGGGGCATCCATGCAGACATTGCTTCGAGGTTTCGAACAATGGCCACAAAGCCAAATGGCGGCACCCATGTGCCTTCTGGGAACGTGAATTGCACTGCATTTGTGATTTGCCATCCAGAAATATCCACTGCGAATGAATCGGTATTGTGGAGTTCCAAGAATTCAAAATCACTGTCATTGCCTTGCTCGCTGCTGGGGTTGTACATGATTTCTGAAATGGCCATGGCACTGGATGCAGGACTTGGCGGCTCAATCGGAACGCACCCCAGACCATATAGGGTGAGGAGATGCAATAGATCTTCCAAATTGACTTCAAAGTTCCCGTCCAGATCACCCACGCAACCTGGGTTGTTTCCTTGGGCCAAGGCCGTACCATTCAAGAACGCCACAGCGCTCAATCCCACCACAATCCGTCTCCACATGTCTACCAAATTTTAAGATTTTGTTGATTTTCTGAGCACAATCAACAAATCCGTCCCATGACATCACACCTCAACTTTGTAGGCGCATCGAATCCTTTCAGATTTGTAGCCACAGGGACACTGGACAATGGTCCGATCCCATCACTTCGTTGTGAATTTCGGGTTTTTCAATCCGTTCCATCAGCCTATGGGAAACGAGCATGTAATCCAAGCGCCATCCCACATTTTTCTCTCGCGCACCCCCTCGGTATGACCACCATGAATATTTGACGGTTTCCGGGTTTTTTTCGCGCCATGTATCGACCAAGCCTACCGTCTCCAACAAGGAGCTCATGCCTTCAATCTCAGTTTGCGTATATCCTGGTGTCTTGTTGTAATTCGCTTGCGGCCGCGCCAAATCTATAGGTGCATGCGCCACGTTGAGATCCCCGCAAAGGACAACGGGCTTGGTTTGGTCCAATTCAGCGATGTAAGCACGGAACGCAATGTCCCATTTCTTGCGAAAAGGGAGCCGTTTCAAGGCACTTGAAGAATTGGGCGTGTAGACAGTAACAAAATGGAAGTTTTCAAATTCTGCGGCCAGAACCCGTCCTTCATTGTCCCAGGGTTCGTCGCAAATACCTGCTTTGATGTTCAAAGGCTCAACCTTGGACAAAATGGCTGTCCCGGCATATCCTTTTTTTTGTGCGGATGTGGAATAGATGAGGTGAGATTCCAATCCGGGCAATCCAAATAAAGCTTCGCGGACTTGATCGTCTTGGGCTTTTGTTTCTTGAAAGCCAATGACATCAGCACCCAAATGAGCCAATGAAGCATCCAATGATTTTTTGGCGATGGCGCGAATGCCATTGACGTTCCAAGAAGCCAATTTCAACTTGTTCATGATTCAAAACATTCAATGGAATCTAATCTTCTTCGCCAAGTCTCAACATAATCCAACACCTCATCCAAAGACGCAGCGGTATATCTGATATCGCCTATCTTCATCATGGCACTCCAATACACGTCCGCATGGTCGTATTCACCGGCAAATTCCATAATCGATTGTGGGAATTCATTCGGACAAGGCAATATGTGGGCGACCACATAACCACCAGCCAATGGAGAGTATCCCAACACAAGGGTTCCGTCCAAGTCATAACCGATTTCAATGAATCTTGGAAGGTGTAGAAATTCAATTTTGACAAATGGGAGATTGCCCAAGGTGAAATAGGGATACAACCAATCATTGTGAGGAATTTCAATGTTTTCCAATGCCTTGGACAAGATGCTCAATGCGTTCTCGATGCGCCAAGTCGAGGTCATATTCCGATTGAATTTGGACCATTTTGCCCACCTTTTGGTTGGGGTGTAAAATTCAATCTCACCCAACTTCAACTTATAATCAAATGCACTTGGACGATCGAGAACATACCCCGGATAAAACCATTTCCGCCCCTCGGTGATGCCAAATTCCATCTCCTTGAGTAACGTGTAGCTTCCCAAGCTGAATTTGGCATACGCAGGATCATTCAATCCCAAAAGGCTGGCCTGGCTGTTTCCACCGACATCAAAATAACTGACAGCGACCAATTTGCCTTGATCATAAACTTGCAATTCATGTGTGTCAAAGATGGACTCTGCAATCCCATGTGCAAGGTACTCCTCCAAGGTGTCGTGAATGAACCCTTTGAAGCGAGGTTTCTGGAGGTTATACAACCGTTCTTTTTCCGCATTGATGGTAACAGGGGCGAAGACCACTTGAAACAACTTGTCGTTTTTTCGCATCAACTTGCGTTGACTTTTGCTGGGTCGATGGGTGAGGAGGTTGATGCGGATGTTGACCACAGAAAAAAGCGCCTGATCCACGCACAACAAGTCCATTTTGTAGAGCATCAAACTCCCACGGAACCATCCCGACGCCAGAAAGGAATCATATCGCGACGGTGACAATCGCCTTGGAAAATGTGTTTCCACAAGCATGGCACGAAGTTAGTTTTTGGCCAGAGTTGGCCGCATCATTTGGTCTGATCGAGAAGTTCTTTCAGCCCACCAACACTGCTCATCAAACCATTGGCCTCATATGGCATGAACACAGTTTTTTGCCCAGCGCCATTGTCGCGAAGGATTTGTTCCAGCGTTTCTATGTATTTGATGGCAATCAAATATTGCGTCGGATCTGCTTTGGAATCTTGAACGGCTGTGGCGATTTGACGAATCGCTTCAGCCTCAGCCTCAGCGACCGTTAGCCGGGCCTGCGCTTGACCTTGGGCCTCCAAAATTTGGGCCTGACGCTTGCCCTCCGCCTCATTGATTTCAGCGCCCTTCCGACCTTCGGCTTCGAGAACGGCAGCAGTTTTACTTCCTTCGGCCTCAATGATTTGAGCTCGACGGGAACGTTCTGCCCGCATTTGCTTTTCCATGGCCTCTTTGATGTCGGTGGGCGGGTTAATGTCTTGCAATTCAACGCGGTTGACTTTCACCCCCCACTTGTTTGTCGCCTCATCCAAAATCGTTCGCAACTTCATGTTAATTGTGTCCCTCGAGGTCAAGCATTCATCCAGTTCGAGTTCACCAATGACGTTCCGGAGTGTGGTTTGGGTCAATTTTTCGATGGCACTGGGTAGATTGCTGATTTCGTAAACCGATTTCACCGGATCGACGACTTGGAAGTAAATCAATGCATTGATTTCTGTAACAACATTGTCTTTGGTGATGACCCCTTGTTTCGGAAAATCGAATACGGTCTCACGCAAGTCAATTTTGTCATATTCTTTAAATGAGGCCATTTTTCGACCTTGCGGACCTTCTTTAACCAGCCTCCACATCATTCCACGTGGTTTGTCGATGACCGGGATGATGATGTTGATGCCTGCGTTAAGCGTCTTGTGATATCGCCCCAACCGTTCAATGACCATGGCTTGGCTTTGTTGAACAATGCGGACGCCCTTGACAACAATGATCGCAACGAACATGAACAGGGCTAGAGATAGAATGCTTTCGGGACTCATGATTCACAATGTTTGACAAGAAGAGTATTGCTTTGAACGGAATGTATTTCGACCTGCGTACCCAGGTGAGGGAGATTGCCCCGAGGGCCATCCCACTTCGCCGTCCAGTCGTCACCATCAACCTTGCATCGCCCCATGCCGGATTGAAAATCAAAAGTAGCGCTTACCACAGCACGACGACCAATCAAGGCTTCAACCCCAGTTTTCACCTCATGCTTGGTAAAAAACCATCTTTTGGCCACGGGGCGAAGAAAGAAAAATGAGAGGGTACTTACAAGAGCTGCGGTCAAAATTTGTCCTGTTAGATCCAATTGCAAGGTGGCTCCCAAGGCACCACCTGCAGCGCCTACAGCTAAACAGGCCAAGACAAAACCTGCGACAAAAACTTCGGCGATTCCCAGCAACAAGGCACCCAAAAGCCAAATCTCTGCGTTGGACCATTCCATGGGGTTAAAATAAGAATTTCATCAAAGAATCGTGAATGTTTTGAACGCTTGTGAACAAGTCTTCTCGACCCATAGCATCCGGATTGGAAATGCAATAATCAGCGTAGGGTTTGCGCTTGCGATCATTCCATTGTTGTTGGAGCCGCAACATGACCTGCTCCTTTGACAATCCGTCTCGCACCATGGCTCGCCTCACCCGTTGGCTCTCTGGGGCCAAAACCAAGATGATGGCATCGCAATCCAAGTGCAATCCTGATTCCATGAGGATAGCGGACTCTCTAATGACGTAGGAATCACCATCAGGGCGAGATGCCAACCACTGAGTGAAATCACGAGCAACCATGGGGTGAACTTGTTGGTTGATCCAGTTCAATTCCTTCGCGTCAGAGAAAACAATTTGAGCAATGGCTTGCCGGTTGATGCCATTCCCAGCAGCAACTTTTTGGCCCCAACGATCGATGCACCTTTTACGCAATTCAGGTGATTGGTCGTACAAAGCTCGTCCTGCAGCATCCGCATCCCACGTGGGAACCCCCAAAGACGCAAACATTTCCCGAACCAAACTCTTGCCGCTGGCCATTCCACCCGTTAAGCCCACAACTTTTGGACGTCCCATGTCGCGAATGTCGATGGAAAAGGTCAATTTTGTGCCATGATTCCCAAGATTGCTCCGTCTCTGCTTGCCGCCGATTTTGCCAATTTGCAACGTGACATCGAAATGATCAATGCATCCGATGCAGATTGGTTTCACATTGATGTTATGGATGGTGTATTTGTTCCCAACATCAGTTTCGGCATGCCGGTCATTCAAGCCATTGCAAAGCATGCCCAAAAACCGCTGGATGTTCACTTGATGATTGTGGAACCAGATCGATACTTAGAGACCTTTGCTGAATTGGGGGCCTCCGTGTTAACGGTTCATCTCGAGGCTTGCAACCATTTGCACAGAACCCTACAAAAAATTCGGGATTTGGGCATGAAATCAGGTGTCGCAATCAATCCGCACACACCTGTGGAAACGCTTGAATGCATTTTGGATGAGGCTGATTTGGTTTGTTTGATGTCTGTGAATCCGGGATTTGGCGGTCAGCGTTTCATTCAGAAGACCGTGGACAAGGTGAAAAAACTCCGTTCATTTTGGCCTCCTCAGTCCGAGAACAGATGGATTGAAATCGATGGGGGAGTAACACCTGAAAATGCATCTTCATTGGTTGAAGCGGGGGCGGATGTTTTGGTGGCAGGTTCGTCTACCTTCAATGCGCCCAATCCTCAAAACGCCATTTTGGAAATGAAGGGAAAGACACCTGACATGGATTTACATTGAATCAGGCCTCAATTTCCGCTGTCAAATCGGCTTCGAGGAGTTGAGTGCATATGGGTTCAAGTTCATCATAACTCCCGTGCTTGACTTCACATTTGCCTTTGAAATGCACGATGACCGCGCATTGTTCTGCCTGTAAAACATCATGACGACATACTTTAACGAGCATTTCAATCACATGATCGAATGTATTGTGGTGGTCATTGTAGAGGACAATTTTCCAGTTTTCTGCGATTTGTTCATCGCTTAAAACTTCCTCTTCAACGGCTATTTCAGGATCATGGGAAATCATGATGACAAAATTAATTGCTTCGTGTGGAACAATAAGCCACTGACATTGTTCCTTTTGTAATCTAGAAGCACATGCACAGAGGAAAAGTGTTGGTATTGGGAATGAATGAGTTGTCCGGTTTTCCGGAAACACTGAACCAATTGGGATTTGATGTCCGTGAAGTCACGACGCCAGCGGAGGCCGCACTAGTCGCGCTCAGGTGGAAACCAGATATCGGGTTACTCGCCACATCACAAATGGTTGAATTCGAAGAAGTCATTGATGATTTGCGATCCTTGTTTCCAGTCCTGGAATTGGAAGCCCTCATCGGTGTTCAAGAAGAATTGGCTCTGACCACCAGAACAAATGGCAATGGTAATGGCAATGGACATTCGGTGGAGTCGCCTGAGAAAGCAAATACAATCGAGCTTGGCCGAATTTCAGAAAAAGAACTCGAATCGGCAATCGAATCAGCCATGGAGTCAGGAACAGAACCGGCCATTACGCACTTCTACACGAAAGTGGGTAACAAGTTACGTCGGATCAATGTTGAAGAAATCCGTTACATCGAAGTGGAAGGGAAGTACAGTGCCATTCATGTCGGTGAGCGCAAGTACAATGTCAAGGCCTCTCTCAAGGACCTTCTGAACAAGTTGCCGTATGAGGGCTTCGTTCGAGTCAGTCGAAATTTTGTCATCAACATTGAACACATCGACCACATCGATACCTTTCAATACACCATCCGCATCGGGGAGAAAGAAATCCCAATCAGCCGGACTTACAAGGAGAATTTGATGCGACACATACAGATGCTGTAGACCCATTCAGATGGTCTCCATTAACCATCGGTGACCAGTGACTAAAATGCGCTTTGCGAAAACCAGTTCTTCAATGGGAAGCAACTTGTTTTCTTGTTTCAAGGTGAATCCATCTGAGGTCTTGCTAACCACCATCTCAGAATGGCCTCGAAAGGGATTTTTCCATTTCACGAGAAGAATGTCTTCATGAAATATCCATCGTCCCCGTGCATCTTGAATGCAGGTGCAAGGATCTTTGATACAACCATCTTTTGTGACATCTGCTGCAGAATGACCGCGCCACCACATGCCATCT
>JBMYZL010000013.1:0-86104 GCA_049610385.1 Flavobacteriales bacterium | reverse complement strand
TGTTAAGCATCGAAGAAAAGCCAGCACAACCCAAAAGCAATTTTGCTGTGCCGGGTTTGTATTTCTATGACAACCAAGTGGTGGAAATTGCCAAAAATTTGGCGCCGTCTCCTCGGGGAGAATTTGAAATTACGGATGTCAACAAGGCATACCTCGAACAAGGAAACCTTTTTGTTTCCAAACTGGATCGAGGCATGGCCTGGCTGGACACGGGTACACATGCATCACTCATGCAGGCCTCTCAATATGTTCAGGTGATTGAAGAGCGCCAAGGGTTGAAAATTGCATGCATTGAGGAGATTGCTTGGCGGATGGGGTACATTGAGGATGAGCAGGCGCTGGCCTTGGCGCAGCCCTTGCGCAAATCGGGTTATGGTGATTATATCGTTGAACAAATCGCCCGAGGAAGGGATTGAGTTGCTATGAATCACCCGATGTTGTTGCGCTTGCGCCAAGTCTTTGATGCTGGGCTGTCTGATTTTCTGAAGGATTATCCAGAGAATGATGTCGCAGGCATCTACAATCCGATTCACTACCTGTTGGCTTTGGGGGGGAAACGATTGCGTCCCGTGGTGGCCCTTGCTGCTGCAGAGGCGGAATCAGAAAATGCCCTATCTGCCCTCCCTGTGGCGATGGCTGTGGAGTTGTTCCACAACTTCACATTGATGCATGATGACATCATGGATGCGGCTCCATTGCGAAGAGGAAAACAGACAGTGCACCTCAAGTGGGATGAGAATGCAGCCATTTTGAGTGGCGATACCATGTACACCCTGGCGAACATGGCTTTGGCGAAAACGCGGAATGCGCAGTATTCTGCGGTTGCGAATTGGTTTCACAGGACGGCGCTTGAAGTTTGCTTGGGCCAACAATTGGACATGTCTTTTGAGAACCGAAATGATGTGACCCTCGAGGAATACACGGAGATGATCCGGTTGAAGACATCTGTACTCCTCGCGGCATCCATGGCCATGGGTGCTGCGGCTGCGGGAGCTGATGAAGAACGACAAAACGTTTGGTATCGGTTTGGTGAGCAAGTTGGGTTGGCCTTCCAGATTCAGGATGATTTATTGGACACTTTTGGAGGAGATGTTGTTGGCAAACAAATTGGAGGAGACATTTTGGCGGACAAAAAGACACATTTGTGGATTCACACCTTGGCCGCGGGAGGAGAAGAGGTCCTAAGAAGATGGGAAGGTCCCACATCGAATCCAGATGAAAAGATTGAATCCATTCGAAATGCCATGCTGGCCGCTCGAGCTGATGAGGTTGCTCGGGCAGCCATGCGTGGACATGTGGAGGCGGCTTCTGCGGAGTTGGAAAAAATGAACTTGAATGCGGACCACGATGCCTTTTTCCGTGGCATCGCCTTGCATGTTGTCGAGCGGGTGTCATGAGATCAGATTTGGAATCCCAATTGCCGGAGATGATTGCGGAAATGGGGATGCCCAATGGCCTGGACGTTCAGACATACATCTCCCAAATCATTCAGCAGTTGGTGAAAGATTTTCAATTGGACGTGGACCGCATTGCATGCGCTTCCATTGGTTTCGTTGAGTTGCTGGCTGACGAAATTGCTGAGGGACTTTCAGGCGAACGGGCGGATGCCATTTTCGCTTCATTTTACCGATTGGACTTAGGCGAAGAGCTGATCCAAAAGACCTTGCATGATCTCGACCGTCGGGAAGCGGCTCAGGCACTGGCGATGCATTCTGTGAAACGGGCGGCAATGAAAGTCTGGTCGAGGTGGAAATACAAATCCGAAGGCATCTGATTGGACCAAGGAAGCCTCGCATGCAGTTCGTATCTTTGGCATCTGTAACCCGTGCAGACACGTCCACATGGACCCTCATGAATTTTTGAGCAATGCCGAGCCCGGCGCGCTCGACAGCCTTTACCGCCAATATTTGGAAGACCCCGAGTCCGTCGACGCGAGTTGGCGGCTTTTTTTTAAGGGCTTTGATTTGGCCCTTGCGCATTATGGCGACGACAGCGCGAGTCCCCAAACATTGAAGGAATTTCAGGTTTTGGATTTGATTCACGGTTATCGCACCCGTGGACATTTGTTCACCCAGACGAACCCGGTTCGAACCCGCCGGACTTATGCGCCAGACCTGTCATTGGGTCATTTTGGATTGGGTGAAGCAGACTTGAACACCACATTCCAAGCGGGCAACGAGGTCGGCATTGGTCCTGCCAAATTGCGGGACATCATCGCCCATCTTGAGGCCACATATTGTCACAGCATCGGCATCGAATACATGTACATTCGGAAGCTCGATCGGCAAAAGTGGATTCGCGAGGCGATTGAACTGGCCAACCGGCCGCGCATCGAAGCCGCCGACCGGAAGCAAATCCTCAAAAAGGTCAGCCAAGCGACCCTGTTCGAGGAGTTCTTGCAGAAAAAATTCGTCGGGCAGAAGCGGTTTTCGCTGGAAGGAGGGGAAGCCCTCATTGCCGCCTTGGATGCCGTGATTGAGCATGGAAGTGCCCAGGGAATTCGCGAAGTCATCATCGGCATGGCACACCGCGGTCGCTTGTCCACATTGGCGCACATCTTGGGCAAACCTTACGCTGAGATTTTTGCGGAATTTGAAGGCAAGGCATACGATGACGATGGAGACTTTGATGGGGACGTCAAGTACCATTTGGGTTATTCCCGTCAGTTGACCGCGGACAATGGTCAAGAAGTCCAGATCACCCTCGCACCCAATCCATCCCATTTGGAGGCTGTGGGTCCCGTTGTGGAGGGGTTGGCTCGGTCGTTCATAGAGGAAAATGCCGGGGATGAGAACGCGGTTTTGCCCCTTTTGATTCACGGAGACGCGGCCATTGCAGGACAAGGTGTGGTTTATGAGGTCGCTCAAATGGCGGGTTTGGATGGGTATCGTGTCGGGGGAACCATTCACATTGTGGTGAACAACCAAGTGGGATTCACGACGAATTACTTGGATGCCCGAACCTCGACGTATTGCACCGACGTAAGCAAGGTGACCCAGTCATTGGCCTTTCACGTGAATGCCGATGATCCCGAGGCCGTGGTTCAAGTCATGAGAATCGCATGTGATTACCGCAATCGTTGGCACAAGGATGTCTTCGTGGATTTGTTGGGTTACCGAAAATACGGACACAATGAAGGGGATGAACCGATGTTCACCCAACCACAATTGTACAAGGCGATTGCATCACACCCGAATGTTCGTGAGAGTTACTTGCAGAGGTTGTTGAGCGACGGAACGGTAACTGCAGAGGAAGCTGAAGCGATGAAGGCAAGTCTCATTGCGCAGATGGAGGAGGGCTTTGAGAAGGGACAGTCCATGGAGCGGGCCATTGTGGAGAATTTCTTGACCCCGATTTGGAAAGCTTATCGAACAGCTTCACCGGAGGACTTGGCCATGACCCCCAAAACAGCGGTGACCCGAAAACAGCTGGTCGATTTGGCGAAGAAGATGAGCACCCTTCCGGAGGACAAAAAGTTTTATCGCAAGGTGGCCAAACTCATGCGTGACCGTTTAAAAATGGTCGAAAATGACAAATTGGATTGGGGAATGGGTGAGTTGTTGGCCTATGCCACATTGCTTGTTGAGGGCCACCCGGTTCGCATCAGTGGTCAAGATGTGGAGCGCGGCACATTTTCGCATCGCCATGCGGTGATCAAAACCGAGGACAGCGAGGAAGAGGTCATCCCGTTGAACTTGCTGTCGCCGGGCCAAGCTCAAATGAGCATTTACAACAGTTTGCTCAGTGAATATGCCGTTGCCGGGTTTGACTATGGCTATGCTTTTGGCCGTCCACAAGGGTTGACGATTTGGGAAGCCCAATTCGGGGATTTCAACAACGGAGCACAAATCTTGTTTGACCAATTCCTTTCCTCAGCAGAGGACAAGTGGCGAACCATGAATGGTTTGACCTTGCTGTTGCCGCACGGATACGAAGGAATGGGTTCAGAACACTCGAGCGGTCGAATGGAGCGTTTCCTTCAGTTGGGCAGTGGAGACAATTTGTTCATCTGCAATGTGACAGAGCCAGCCAATTATTTCCACTTGCTTCGACGTCAAGTCAAATTGCCATTTCGCAAGCCTCTGGTGGTGTTCACCCCGAAGAAATTGTTGCGATATCCGAAAGCCGTTTCTTCCTTCGCAGAAATGGCCAGCGGTGGATTCCAAAAGGTGATTGATGACCCGCGCATGAAGCGAGCTGCAGCCGCGAAGAAGGTGGATACCGTGGTCTTGTGCTCAGGCAAGATTTATTACGATTTGATCGAGCGAATGGAGGTGCAAGCCGCCCCCAATCTGGCTTGTGTTCGGTTGGAGCAACTGCATCCCCTTCCTCAGCAAGAATTGGATGCGTTGGTGGCCAAATATGGTCACAATTGTGATTATGTTTGGGTTCAAGAAGAACCTCAAAACATGGGCGCTTGGTCTTACATGCTCCAACATTTCACTCAAGTTCCGCTCGCGGTCATCTCACGGCCGTTCAGCGCAAGCCCGGCATCGGGTTCGCCAGTGGTTCACAACGCACGACAAAAGGCCATCATCGACGAGGTTTTTGAACGCGCCCATGGTTGACCTCCTAACAGACATTCCGACACCCTGATATCATGCCCATTCTTGAAATGAAAGTCCCCAGTCCAGGGGAATCCATCAGTGAAGTGGAAATTGCCGCTTGGCTTGTTGCTGACGGTGATTATGTGGAAAAAGACCAAGCCATCGCCGAGGTTGACTCCGACAAGGCCACGCTGGAGCTTCCAGCAGAATCTGCGGGAATCATCACCTTGAAAGCAGAAGAAGGGGACACCGTCGGGGTTGGGGAAGTTTGTTGCCTCATCGATACGGATGCCGAGCGTCCCGCTGGTTCTCCAGCGAATGCTGCTCCTGAACCGGTTGCTGCTCCTGAACCGGTTGCTGCTCCTGAACCGGTTGCTGTTCCTGAAGCGGTTGCTGCCCCGGCCCCAATGCCCGCGGTTGCTGTTTCGGCGGTTCAAGGTCATCCATCTCCTGCTGCCAAGAAACTCATGGCTGAGAATGGCATTTCCGCTCAAGCCATTCAAGGTACAGGTCGGGATGGCCGTGTGCTGAAGCAAGATGTGTTGGCAGCGCTCGCACAAGGTTTCGATGGATCTGCCGCGGTGGCATGGGGTGGCACCCGAGAAGTGAGAAGAGAGAAGATGTCTATGCTTCGCCGAAAAGTGGCTGAGCGCTTGGTCGCCGTCAAGAACGAAACGGCCATGCTGACCACCTTCAACGAAGTGGACATGAAGCCGGTGATGGATCTGCGAGCGAAATACAAAAACGATTTCAAGGAGCACCATGGTGTCGGATTGGGATTCATGGGCTTCTTCACCAAAGCTGTCACCACAGCCATTCAGAAGTTTCCGACTGTCAATGCGATGATAGATGGTAAGGAAATGGTGATTCCAGCGTATGCCGACATCGGCATAGCGGTCAGTTCGCCCAAAGGCCTGATGGTTCCTGTTGTTCGCAATGCTGAATCCTTGTCTTTGGCCCAAATTGAGTCGGAGATCAAACGGCTGGCCATCCGGGCACGCGATGGCCAATTGACAGTGGATGAGATGCAAGGAGGCACCTTCACCATCACCAACGGTGGTGTCTTTGGCTCCATGCTTTCCACCCCGATCATCAACCCTCCTCAAAGCGCCATTCTGGGCATGCACAACATCGTCGAACGTCCGGTAGCGGTGAAAGGGAAAGTGGAAGTTCGGCCTGTGATGTACGTTGCCTTGAGTTACGACCACCGCATCATTGATGGCAAGGAGTCCGTTGGGTTCCTGTACACCATCAAGGAGATGATTGAAAATCCGGAGCGCATGATTTTCGGGGGCAAAGAGCCCACCGAGGTGTTGCTGGGGCTTTGATCCGATTCAATAACGGGCCATGTCGGGGTCCAACTTTTCTTGCCATGCCAAAATCCCACCGGACAGGTTGTGCAAGTTTCTGAATCCATGTTCGTCTTCGAGCATCCGGATAACTCGTGCACTTCGTATGCCACTTCTGCAATGCACAATCACCTCTTTGTCTCGGGGGATCCGGTGCAAAGATTCGGGGACAATGCCTTCGGGAATGAGCTCACCCCCAAGGGTTGCAATGCCGGCTTCATAGGGCTCTCGAACATCGATCAGGACATGTGGATGACCATTTTGCCGCCACAAAGCCAAAGTCTCAGGATCCAGTTCTTTGACCTTCCGCAATTCGGTTGTTGGGGTGTTTAGCCCACAAAATTGCTCATAATCAACAAGTTCATTTTGAATGGGTTCATCACCAGTGAGCGGATTGGAAGGGTTTTTTCGCACATTGAGGTTGCGGGTACTGAATGTTGCAGCATCGAAGAGAAACAGTCGTCCCGACAGGGTTTCACCTACGCCCGTGATGACCTTGATGACTTCCAAAGCTTGAAGCGATCCCAAGATGCCTGGGAGCACACCGATGACTCCGCCTTCAGCGCATGATGGAACCAAACCGGGTGGCGGCGGGGTCGGAAAAAGATCCCGGTAGTTGGGACCTCTGGTGCCATCGGCCAGGCGTTCATTGAATACACTGCATTGTCCTTCAAACCGATAGATCGAAGCGTAAACATTCGGTTTTCCTTCAAGGACCGAGGCGTCGTTGACCAAGTATCGCGTGGGAAAGTTGTCAGTTCCGTCGGCAACGACATCGTATTGGCGAACAAGTTCTCGTGCATTTGAGGAGCTGAATTGGGTCTCATGCACATCGATTTGTATGTGCGGATTCAAGGCCCTCAAGCGCTCGGCTGCGGCTTCAACTTTTGGACGACCCACATCTTGGATGCCGAACAGCACTTGGCGTTGCAAGTTGCTGTCATCCACATAATCGAAATCCACCAGCCCGATGCGTCCGACACCTGCAGCGGCCAAATACAGCAGAAGTGGGCTGCCAAGGCCGCCTGAGCCAATGACCAAAACACTTGCGGCCTTCAGTTTTTTCTGGCCCTCAATGTTGAATTCTGGGATGATCAGGTGACGGGAGTAGCGCTCCAATTCTGCTTTGCTAAAACTGAGTTGCATAATCAATCTTTTGACCCACCGGCGATGGCGGGGATGATGGAAACTTGGGTGGATTCGGAAAGCACTGTTGCGATTCCGTCGAGAGCGTCAATTTCATCATCTCCAACGTAGATGCGGATGAAGGTTCGCAAATCGCCGCCGTCATCGAACAAGTGCTGGCGAATGCCTGGATGTTGAGATGTCAAGGCATTGAGCAACGAATTGACATCGTTGGCTGAAGCGGTAAAGATGCCCTGTCCGCCAGTGAATTTGCGGAGTGGTGTGGGAATAATCAATTGTGCCATGGTGCAGAGATTGAATTGAGAATGGGTTCTTCCGAAAAATTTTGATTGGTGTTCAATTGCCAGGACCGGATGGTGGCCAAACCTTCAGGGTATACCGACAGAATCACATAACTGAAATTGGGCATGGCCACGCGCAAATCATGAATGCTGGGAATGGCTGGATGTGAGGGATGGCTGTGGTAAATCCCAAGCAATTCCAGACCACTCGCCAGCGCATGCCGCTCAGCCCGCATGTAATCCAAGGGTGAGATTGCAAAACGCCTCGCGGCATTGGATTCGACTCGATTGTCAACGACCAAGATTTCTTCGATGTCCCGGTGAACAGGTGTGGAGTTTCCGAGCAGGAAGCCGCAGCATTCATGGGGAAAAGTGCGGTTTGCATCTTCTACCATTTGAAGCATGGCGTTGTGCCGAAATTCCAAGGGGAGTGGAGAGCTCATTGAATGGGGAGTTTGAGGCGTTTGTATACTTCACTGTATTTGGAAGCATCGTCGGCGAGGATGGTTACGTAGACCCCCGGCCCATTCTTTTTGGCAATGGCGAGGGTCCCAGCCAAATTCGCGGCGGCACTTGGAGATAAGCGCAACTTGCATTCGAGAAAAACCCGGCGGATCATGGCATAACTGGCTTCCGTACTTACCCGTTCTTGTTCGTCCGGAATTTCAGCATCATAAATTCCCGGAATATGGGCCGTTTCAAGGTGTTTCCACCCTTCCAAGCCGTGCAAGGCGGTTTCAGGTTGGAGGGAAATTTTGATGATGTCCTTTCCTCGCCTTGCGAAGGAGGACAATTCAGTCAGTCGTCGACTCGTTCCCACAAAAGTCCCTGTTGTGCCCAGGCCGGCCACAAAATGGGTGATTCGCCCTTCGGTCTGTTCCCAAATTTCCTCAGCTGTGGTTTCACTGTGCGCACGCCAGTTTTCAGGATTGCTGTATTGGTCCAAGTACACGTACTTCCAAGGTTGGGTCCGAACAAGTCGCTGGGCTTCCTCTTGGGCACCGTCAGTGCCTTCAAAGGGGCTGGTCAAAATGATCTCGGCCCCCAGCTTGGTCAACAAATCCTTGCGTTCCTGCGATGCATTTTCTGGCAAACACAGCGTGAGTGGAATGCCGGCTGCTTGGCAAAAAGTGGCGTAAGCGATGCCCGTATTGCCCGATGTGGCATCCAGCATGTGCATGCCAGGTCTCCATTGACCTGACGCGACTGCTTGCTTCAAAATGCGAAAAGCGGGTCGGGATTTTACACTGCCCCCAAGTTGCTGCCACTCTAGTTTGGCGTGGATTTCGATGCCTTCGTTGGGCTCGAGAAAAGACATCCTTCTCAAGGGCGTTTGTCCCACTTTGTGGTGCAGAAAAAATGGAGAAATCATGAGGGTAGTAACGAATTGAAAATTGGACCCACAAAAAAGCCCCCGCGTTGATGTCGCGAGGGCTTGCTCTGTCTGGTTGGATGTTTGAATTCCGGAATTCCGGAATGTGTTTTCGATTTCAACACCATCGCACGCGCATGAGCTCAGCCCCCGCAGAGGGACAGCAGCAACACGACCATGCACAACAATGATTCGAAAGCATACCCTAATATACGATTTTTTTGAATTCCACAATCACCGCAATACGGCAAATCTTTCTGCATCCAATCGAAGCAAAATGAAGATAAGGGTGGTGAATCCGATGAGAGAAGACCCCCCGTAACTGAAAAAGGGCAAAGGAATGCCAATGACTGGAGCCAGACCGAGGACCATGCCAATGTTGATCAGAAAGTGCATGAAAAGAATGCTGACCACCCCATAGGCATAAATCCGGGTGAAATGCGAACGTTGTCTCTCTGCAATAAAAAGCAATCGAAGCATCAAAGCTCCGAGCAAGAGCACAACGGCGGAGGAGCCGATGAAACCCCATTCTTCTCCCACGGTGCAAAAGATGAAATCCGTTTCTTGCTCCGGAACAAACCCATAGGCAGTCATGGGTCCGGACAAGAATCCCTTTCCACCCCACCCTCCCGATCCGATGGCTGCTTTTGCATGCCGAATGTTATAATCCGCGTCCGGGTTGCCGACATCGATGCCGAACAAGACATAGATTCGGTCCTTTTGGTGAGGTTTGAGTACACTTTCCATCCCCCCATGCAAAGCGACTGAAAACGTCAATGCAGACAGGAGAGATAGGGTTCCAATGCGCTTGATGGTTTTTCGACGACGAGGGACGGATGCAGACGATGCGAAAAGGAGGCTCAAGATGCCCACAACCACGAGCAAGAGCCAAAAAAGGTAAATGGCTGATGCAGAACCAAAATGGGGGTATTGGACCAGCGTTGCGCCTGTCAATACCGTACCAATGGCCAAGACCAAAGCGCAAAATCCCACAATCAAAACATTGCCTGAAAGCCCCTCACGATAGAGGGTAAAGACAAAACCCAAAAACACGAGGACAGTGCCGGCGTCAGGTTGCATCAAAATCAGTCCGGCAGGGAACCCGGCGATGATGGTGGCCAAAAAGCGGGTCTTCAAATCTCGCAGGCGACCATCCCCTCGGCTTAAGAACCAAGCGAGCATCAGGGCGGTGGCAGGTTTGGCCCATTCCGATGGCTGCAAACTGATGCTACCCACCCCAAACCAAGAGCGTGCCCCACCAATTTTCTTACCCACCACCAACACGGCGAGCAGAAGAAAAATGTGAAAGACATAGTTCAAAATGGCTGTGCGAATGAAAAACTCGCCTTCAATGTTGACCAAGACAAAGGCCAGGACACCGCAAACCCCGATCCACATCAATTGCTTCGCTGCCTTGGAGGAAGCATCCCAGCCTTCTGCTAAAGCATCGGCCCCACCTGTTGCGCTCAAAATGTTTGCCAGTCCGAGCATCATGAGCAAAACCACAATGCCTGTGGTCAACCAATCCAGTCGTTGTGAAAGCGGAGTGCTTCGCTGCATGAGCAATTATTCTGGGTCGTCTGGAAACGGATGAGCAGCAGCCATGATCCGCTTTTCCCGAACAGGGTTGTGAAGGGAGTTATTGAGGTGTTTTTCCAACAACAAGGAGGCGATGGGTGCGGCCCAACGGCCGCCAGGGCCCGCATTCTCCACATAAACACTGATGGCGATTTCGGGATTGACTTTCGGTGCAAATGCCATGAACACAGAGTGTTCCAACCGGGGGTCATCTTGCACGGTTCCGGTCTTCCCGCAAATGGTGAGGTTGGGGACAAGGGCCCGACTTGCGGTTCCGGTTGGGGATTCGACAACTTGCTGCATGGCTTCAATGACGGGTTGAAAAAGGGCCGAATCAATGCCGGTATCGAATCGTCGGTCAATGCCCTCGGGCTTTCCCCGCCCACCCACATCTCGAACAGCGTGGGGCGAGCGGTACCAACCCCGGTTGGCGATGATGGCGGCTGCATTGGCCATTTGCAAGGGCGTAACCAAAAGTTCACCTTCCCCGATGGAGATGGAGTAAATAGTGGAGTATGCCCAACGGCGGGAACCATAAACTCTGTCATAATAGGTGGTGTCCGGCACGAGGCCCGTTCTGGCCCCTGGAAGTTGTCCACCTAGAGAACTCCCAAATCCGAAGCGTTTCACCCGATTGGACCATTTGCCCAGCCCCATGGCAGCGTCTTCAAACCGATTTTTCGACTTGCGTTGCTCCACCATGCGTTTCATCACTTCATGGAAGTATGGATTGCAGCTGTGCGATATGGCTTCGGATAAATTGTCCAAAGTGTGGGCGCCGTGGCAATTGATGATGTCGCGATCACAAAAGATTCGAGTAGATGGTTGGATGACGCCCTCATCCAGTGCAATCAAGCCTTGCACCATTTTGAAAATGCTGCCCGGTCGATAGGTGGCGCGCAAGGCCCGGTTGAACAGGGGTTTGCCGGGGTGTCGGATCAAGCTGTCATAGGCTGCGCCGCGTCCGGTACCTGTGAGGAGGTCGGGATGGAAGGAGGGAGCGCTGACCAAGGCGAGCACCTCTCCCGTTGCGGGTTCAATGGCCACCACACTGCCCCGTTTCCCTTGCATCAAGGCCTCGGCATATTGCTGCAATTCGGCATCGATGGTGAGCGTGATATCCGACCCTGGAACCGCTGCGGTGTCGATTTCTCCCTGCTGGACGGAGCGGCGGATGTCGTTTCTCACGTCTACAATGTGATATCGCACACCTTTGATTCCGCGTAATTCTTGCTCAAAAACAGCTTCTAAACCAGATTTCCCTTTGAAATCACCCAGTTGATACCAGTTATCGGTCCTCAGATCTTCAGCGTCGGCTTCACGGTATTCACCGATGAGGTGTCCGGCGGTTCCTTTGAGGTTCGATCGGACCGAACGTCGGCGTTCCCTCACGCCAGGGAATCGCCACAATTCACCGGCGATTCTGGCGTATTGATTTCCGGTGAGTGAACGGACCAACACCGAAGGTCGGTATCGAGAATAGGCCCTGGCTTGTTCAAGTTTGGCCTCCAGCTCCGAACGGGGCCATTGCAACAGTCGGGCCAAGGCTGCGGTATCCAACCCCCCTTGTTGTGCAGTTCTCGGTGTGATGAGTAAATCGTAGCTCGCTATATTGGCCACAAGCAGTTCACCATTGCGGTCCAGAATGAGTCCGCGTGCAGCATCAGTGGACTCCCTTTCTTCAGTGAGACGTCCTGCGTAGTCGGACCATGTGGCATCGACCAACTGGATTTGGCCCAATCGGGCGATGAACACCACCACCATAAAAACGATGATGCCTCCCACAACCCACTGTCGATTGCGCAAGTCCATCAGCGCATGCGGCCACCGCCGGCGAACAGTTTGTGAATCAATACGAAAATCAATGTGGTTGAAGCGGCCGATGTCAAGGCCATCGGAGCCGTTTGCCAACGCAATCCCCAGCGACCTGCTTCGAGGCCAAACCGCCAGAGTTCATGCATCGCAATCAGGATGATCCCACGGGTAATGAACCAGCTCAATCCTTGGTCTTCAGCCGTCGGTTGGCTTTCGGATTCATAGCCCTCCCTGGGTGCAAGCAGGCGGTTCACCATCGGGAGCAAGGCACCAAACAGCAAACCACTCGATGTCCACAACCCTCCATTGGCGGTGAGCAGATCCAGAATGATGCCCGTGAAACCACCTGATATCATCAGTGCCAAGGGGCTCCAAGCCAGAGGCAAAAGCAGCAACCCAATGAGGTGAACGGCGGGACATACCCAACCATTCAACCACACGGCATCCCTGAGAATGAAGCCTTGGAAGGCCAGGGCGACGCCCCATCGAATCCAAGGGGCAATCAGTCGGTCCATGTCATGGTGTTAAAAGACTCGAGAAGTGTATCGACGAATTGGCGGTGGGGTCGCGCCACCCATTCCACATGTCGCAAGGATCGAAAATCCACCAAAAAATCAAACTCGAGATTCGAAAACTCTTCGTTGTCTGGGCCGGTTTGGTTCACCACCAACCCGATGGGCACGTCGGGTGGAAAAACCCCTTGGAATCCGGTGGTGAAAAGGGTGTCACCAGGGAAAACGTTTGTGCTTCTGGGGACATCGAGCATCAACCCTTTCTCGGGATCTCCCACCTTCCAGCGAATGCGGCCGACCGGCCCTCCTCGTCGGACGCGACCGCTCCATTCAATGCCGGCTGTGGTCAGAGGCAAGGCCAATGCAAAATCCCCCTCGATTTCCAAAATGCGACCGGCGGCGAATCCATGGGCCATCACCCCTTGATTCGCTTCCCATGCTTTGAGGGTGTCCAATTTTTGCAGGATCAAGAGGTTGTGGGTGGCATGAAAGGTCGATCGAATCACTTGGGCCGGGCCATGAGTCCAGCCTGTGGCAGAACACCCATTGGCACTCCGAATGTCAGCCAACTCGGCAGCCAATTTCTCGTTGTCTTTGCCCAGCCTTCCGATGGCTGCGATCTGAGACAAACGCGCATCCCATGCACCGGTGGCCGCCAAACTGCGCCGTACCCATTTGCCGCGCGGATACCCGTGACTCGTCGCATACCAACTCAGCGCAAAACCTTGGGAAACCAAGAACAGCAGCAGCAATTGGTACCGTCCAAGAAGTCTGATGAGGTCGCGCATGAATCAGAATCAGTCTCTCATCAAGAATGGGAATCGGTCGATGTTTTTCAGGGCAATGGCGGTGCCTTTGGCAACGGCGTGCAAAGGGTCGTCTGCGATGTGAACAGGGAGCCTTGTCCGCTGTGAAATCCGCTTGTCCAATCCGCGCAACAAAGCCCCGCCACCAGCTAGGTAGATGCCCGTTTTGTAGATGTCGGCGGAAAGTTCGGGTGGGGTTTGCTCCAAAGCACTGTGGATGGCCTCTTCGATTTTACTGATGCTTTTGTCCAACGCCTGTGCAATTTCCACATAGCTCACGCAAATTTCTTTGGGAATGCCAGTCATGAGGTCCCTCCCGCGCACGGGGAAATCTTCTGGTGGGTTGTCGAGCTCAGGCGTAGCGGCTCCCACTTCGATTTTGATTTGTTCCGCAGTTCGTTCCCCAATGAGGATGTTGTGCTGACGACGCATATATTCCTCGATGTCCGAAGTGAATTCATCACCAGCCACCCGAATGTTTTTGTCCGTTACAATGTCTCCCAAAGCGATGACGGCAATTTCCGATGTTCCACCTCCGATGTCAATGATCATGTTTCCCATGGGCTCCTGGACATCAATCCCAATTCCGATGGCCGCAGCGAGTGGCTCATGTATGAGGTAGACATCCTTGCCGCCGGCATGTTCTGCGCTGTCGCGAACGGCTCGCTTTTCCACTTCTGTGATGCCAGAGGGGATGCAGATGACCATTCGCAAGGACGGTTGGAAAAGTCGCTTGCGGTCGCTGATCATTTTGATCATGCCTTTGATCATTTCTTCAGCCGCCTGAAAATCTGCAATGACCCCATCCTTCAAGGGGCGGATGGTCTCGATGTTCTTGTGCGTCTTGCCATGCATCTGCTGGGCTTGCCGGCCAATCGCCATCGTTCGGGATGATTGCCTGTCCTTTGCGACGATGGATGGCTCATCCACCACGACTTTGTCCTGGTAATAGATGATGGTATTTGCGGTGCCGAGATCGATGGCAATCTCCTGCATGAAAAAGTTGAACAGGCCCATGAATGGTTAACTGCGGATGCGTTGCGAAACAGCCAAATATAAAACCTCTAACCCGTGATTCCTGCGGTTTATTGCCATGGTTACAGGGAATTTATTCACCGTTCGGAAAGCGGGTCCATTTCAGTGTCGAAAATGTCGGATTCCGGTGGTATACATCGACATTCCGTGGTCGTTGCAATGGTCAATGCTGTCTTCATCCTTGATGGAGCCCCCTGGCTGGATTACCGCGGTGATTCCGGCTTCATGGGCCAAATCCACACAGTCTGGGAATGGGAAAAATGCATCCGACGCCATCACGGCTCCTGTCAAGTCGAACCCGTAAGTCTTGGCCTTGATGACCGCTTGTTTCAGCGCATCTACGCGACTGGTTTGTCCCGTTCCGCTGGCGAGGAGTTGTCGGTTTTTCGCGAAGACGATGGTGTTTGATTTGGTGTGTTTTGCAATGCGCATGGCAAATTCGCAATCGGACAATTCAGCGGAGGTAGCGACTTTAACCGTGACACATGTCATCTGATCAACACCTTCCGTTTGCGCATCCATTTTTTGGACCAAATATCCATTCAAGGCCGTTCGGACGCTCATTTCAGGCATGTCTGCCGACGTGTCCCATTTGAGCAAAATCCGGTTCTTTTTTCCTTTTAAAAGCTCCATCGCATCGGCATCGTAATCTGGAGCAATCACCACCTCACAGAACAAATCGTGGATGTCCTTTGCGGTTTCTGAATCGATGCAACGGTTGGCGATCAGCACCCCGCCAAACGCGGAAATGGGATCTCCTGCCAGCGCATCTTGGTACGCAGCTGCCAATGTCTCCCGTGTCGCGATTCCACAGGCGTTGTTGTGTTTGAGGATGGCAAAAGTGGGGGCGTCAATCAAAAACTCCCGCATCAAGTTGATGGCTGCATCAATATCCAGCAAGTTGTTGTAAGACAGTTCTTTGCCATGCAATTGATCGAACAATTGATCTAGGTCACCAAAAAACCTTCCGGCCTGGTGGGGGTTTTCACCATAACGCAGTTCGCGTCCCTGTAGCTCGGACAAATTCAAGTGTTCGATGGATGAATCGGCATCTGCCATCCATGCGTGAATTCGGGTGTCGTAATGAGAGCTGGTGCGGAACGCCCGGGTGGCGAAAGCCTTTCGCGTGGCCAGATCCGTACGTCCATCTTGGTTGCGCAACACTTCGGTCAGCGCTCCGTAATCCGAACGATCTGCTACAATTAGGGCATCTCGGTGGTTTTTCGCTGCTGCACGGATGAGCGCAATGCCACCAATGTCGATTTTTTCGATGATGTCGGCATCATTGGCTCCACTGGCGACAGTATCCTCGAACGGATACAAGTCCACAATGACCAAATCCATGGCGGGCAATTCATAGGCCTCCATCTCCATGACATCACTCTCCAAATCCCGACGCCCCAAAATTCCCCCAAAGACTTTTGGATGCAAGGTTTTCACACGGCCACCCAGAATTGAAGGGTAAGCTGTCAAGGATTCGACAGGGGTCACTTCAGCGCCCATGGCTTCGATGGCTGTTTGGGTGCCTCCCGTGGAGTAAATGGTGACTCCGAGTCGTTGGAGTTCAGCGACAATGGGGTCAAGTCCTTCCTTGTGAAAAACGGAAATCAAAGCTGAAGCAATCTGGCGGTCAAGGGATGCTGACATGCGTTGTGGATTTGAGAGGACAAAAGTACGTCTGGGCAGCATAGAAATGAAGGGTTGACGGCGTAGATTTGGGTCATGTTGTGGCTGCGATTGTTGCGGGAAAGTTTCTTGTTCGCTTGGACAGCAATCCTGGCGAACAAACTCCGCACATTTTTGTCCTTGCTCGGGGTGATGGTGGGCATATTCATGATCTCGGCCGTATTTGCCGTAGTGGATTCCCTCGAGGACAACTTGAAGAGCACCTTCAACATGTTGGATGAGGATGTGCTCTTTGTCCAAAAGTGGCCTTGGGCATTTGGTGATGACTATCCATGGTGGAAATACATGTCGCGAAGGGAGCCTTCGTTGTCGGACATGGAATCCCTGTCGGAGCGCTTGACATTGGCAGAGGCTGTGGCCTATCAAACCGGCGGCATGGTCACCCTCGAAGCAGGGAACAACGTGATGCAGTCGGCTCAGTTTGGCGCCGTGACACACGACTACAATCGGGCGGTGACTTTGGACATTGACGCAGGTCGTTACTTTTCGGAGCTCGAGAGCCAAGCCGGTCGGCCCGTGGCCATCATTGGTCACGAGGTGGCCATGAACCTGTTTGGCCGTCATGATGCCGTGGGGCAGCGATTTGAAATCAAGGGCTTACGGTGCGATGTCATCGGGGTGTTTTCGCAACAAGGAGCTTCAGTTGTCAGCGATGGGATGGATCAGTTGGTGCTGGCTCCAGTCGGATTCGGCCAGCGTGTGATCAACCTGGAGAATTCAGATGGTAGCATTTTGGTGAAAGCGGCTCCTGATGTTTCGCTTGACGCGTTGAAAGACCAAATCGTCCAATTTCTCAGACCCATTCGCAGGTTGCGGCCGATGGAGGAATCCGATTTTTCCATCAACCAGATGGACATGGTCACCGGCATCATTGATGGCATTTTTGACCAAGTGGAACTCGGTGGATGGTTCATTGCCATTTTTGCCATCCTTGTCGGATGTTTCAGCGTGGCAAACATCATGTTTGTCAGTGTCCGAGAGCGCACCCGAATCATCGGGGTGCAAAAAGCCATCGGGGCCAAGCGAACCTTCATTTTGACACAGTTTCTGTTCGAAGCTGTGGCCCTTTGTGTTTTTGGGGCGGTGTTTGCTTTGTTGGCCATCGAGGCTTTGGTTCTTGGGGTGAATGCCTTGGATTTGGGCTTTGTTCTCGGCATCCGTCCTAGCCGCATTTTGGTCGCACTTTCCGTCGCTGTTGCATCGGGTTTGATTGCTGGAATGGCCCCCGCCTCAGCCGCAGCCCGCATGGCGCCTGTGGAAGCCATGCGCCGTTGATGCATTCCACGGCAGATGGACTGTCGTAGTTTTGCGACATGGATGATGCAAATCCGATCCCTTTCAAACGAAAAGTGTTGGTGACAGGTCTCGGTGGCCAGTTGGCCAATCGTTTGGTGTCCATGTCTGCGGCGCAGGTCTATTCAGGCTTGGATGTGATGGGTTTATCTCGCGAAGACTTCGATTTGACGTTGGAAGCCCAAATGGAACGTGTCTTCGCCGCCCTGCGCCCTGATGTGGTGCTGAACGCGGCAGCATACACGGCCGTGGACCGAGCTGAGGAGGAACGCGATTTGGCATTCGCGGTCAATGCCACAGGAACCTCGAACCTGGCCCGCCTGTGCGCCCGCCATGGTTGCCCGCTGATGCACATCTCCACAGATTATGTTTTTGACGGTCAGTCAAAGGCACCTTATCGCCCCGAGGACCCTCCTTCACCTTTGGGGGTGTATGGCGAATCCAAATTGCGGGGGGAGGAATTGGCCCTCACCGCGTGGCCATCTACGCGCATCGTCCGGGTGGCGTGGTTGTACGACGCCCAAGGCTACAATTTCATGAACACCATGCTCCGTCTGGCTCGCGCGGGAAATTCATTGCGTGTGGTATCCGATCAGCAAGGCACCCCGACGAATTCCGCCACATTGGCGCAATTGATGCTGGATTTCGCTGTCAATCCGGATTGGCTGCCACCGGGAATCCACCACTTTGGGCACCGTGGGTTGACCACTTGGCATGGTTTTGCGACGGAAATTTTCAAGATCACAGGATTGCGTGATGTCGAGTTGGCTCCCTGCACAACAGCGGAATATCCCACGCCGGCAGCGCGTCCGGCATATTCGCACTTGGACCCTGAACCCATTCATGAACGCTGGGGAAAAGAACCGAGGACTTGGCAAGAAGAATTGAACCGTGTTTTGGGGGCACATTTTGCCTAAAAATCAGGGGTCAATTCACCGGGCCTCCCCATTCACATTGTCTACTTTTGTGTTGACATGAATGAATTGGAACAAAAAGTCCGCGAGCGTGCAGTAACGTGGACGCGGGCTCCGTTTGACGAGGTCACCCGGATGGAAGTGGAAGCCATGATGGCGGCTGGTGGAGATGAATTGATCGAGGCGTTTTATACAGATTTGGAGTTTGGGACAGGAGGATTACGTGGAATCATGGGGCATGGGACAAATCGCATGAATGCCTACACGGTGGCGATGGCGACTCAAGGGTTGGCCAATTACATTTTGGACACCCAGGTGGAGTCACCTTCTGTGGCCATCGCTCATGACTCACGCAACCGGAGTCCAGAATTTGCTCGTGTGGCGGCTGAAGTGTTGGCTGGCAATGGCATACGGGCGCACCTTTTTCAAGAATTGCGACCCACACCGGAATTGAGTTTTGCCGTTCGCCATTTGGGTTGCACTGCGGGAATTGTGTTGACAGCGAGCCACAACCCCAAGGAATACAATGGATACAAGGTGTATTGGTCAGATGGAGGCCAAATCGTTCCGCCCCATGACGCGGGCATCATCGCAAAAGTTCGGGAGGTCACAGGTCCGTCCGATGTGCGACGTGCGGCGGCAGATTCATCATGGATTGAAACGATCAGTGATTCTGTGGACGAAGCGTACCGGGACGTGCTCCGGTCATATCGTTTGCATGAAGGTTTGGTGAATCAAGGCTCAGATTTGCCCATTGTCTACACCCCGCTGCACGGCACTGGAGCGGTTTCTGTGGTGCCAGCGTTAGCGGCCAATGGATTCAGGAATGTCCAAGTGGTCGAAAGCCAAGCCCAACCCGATGGAGATTTCCCCACCGTGCACAGCCCAAATCCTGAAGAAGGCGCTGCTCTTGAAGCGGCAATTGCCTTGGGACGTGAGACGCAATCGGCCCTGGTGATGGGAACGGATCCCGACAGCGACCGCGTGGGCATCGCGGTACCGGATGGTTTGGAGTGGCGTTTGCTGAACGGCAATGAAACCGGCGCCTTGTTGGTCGATTATGTGGTGAAGGCGACGCGAATGTCCGGCCGTTTGGAACAGGGCGATTATCTCGCCAAAACCGTCGTGACCTCCGATTTGATTTCAGCTTTGGGCCGCGAAGCGGGCCTTCCCGTTCATGAGACCTTGACAGGTTTCAAGTGGATAGCAGATGTGATTCGGCGTCGGGAGGAAGAGCCGGGCTCTTTTTTGGTGGGGGGTGAAGAGAGTTATGGTTATTTGATTGGTGAGGCCGTCCGAGACAAAGATGCTGTTGCTGCGGCCTGCTTGATTGCCGAGTGTGCCCATGCAGCTTCCGAAGAAGGCAAATCGCTCTTGGACAAGTTGCGGGACATCCACGAGCGCCACGGGGTTTGGCAAGAGTCGCTGGTGTCTTTGAAAAAAGAAGGCCGGCAAGGAAAGGCCCAAATCGCAGACATGATGGACGCTTTCCGAAATGATACACCTCAGGAATTGGCCGGTGAAAAAGTGGTGGAATTTCGTGATTATCGGGCAGGTGAGATGCGGAATATGGTCACAGGCGGGGTCAGCCCCATTGGCCTGCCTTTGTCCAATGTGGTTTCATTCCGGACAGAACTCGGCTCCTTGGTGACGGCTCGGCCCAGTGGAACCGAACCCAAAATCAAGTTCTATTTTTCAGTGCACTCGACATCAGAAGCAGCACGTGAGGATTATGAAGGCACCCGACAGCAGCTGTTGAATAGGATTGAAGCGCTGAAGGAAGCCGTCTTGTGATGGCCTGATTCTACTGGATCCGGTCAACGAAAATCCGTTTTGACCTGATCAGCTGCATTTTGAAGCGCCTGGTCCAAATCAGCCACTCCCTCCTTGAACTTTTCCATGGCTGAATCGTGGTTCATATCCGGGACCAACCAAGTGACAGCGTCTTCCAAAACGGGAAAAATGACGGCCTCTTGCGCGACATCGTCAGGCAGCCAACCCCGGCGCCCAAACACGCCATCAAGCGCGTAAAAAGCCATGCTCATGATCAAACTTGCCTTGAGAACACTGAAAACGAGGCCAGCTGATTTGTTGACAGGGGACAATGCCGCCATTTTGACCGCTTTTTCAATCAAACGCGCCAGCAAGTGGATGGCCACCACCACGCCGATGAAGGCCAAGACGAAGGAGACAATTTGAACCGTTGAAGGGGACCAGTCAAATTGTTTGTGCAAAGCATCGGCCACAACTTCAGAGCCATGGAATCCTGCGTAAAGACCGGCTACCAAAGCGACAAGTGTGGCGACGGCCATGATGAGGCCTTTTTGGAATCCACGCCATGCAGCGAATGCCAGGGGCACCAGCACCAACAGGTCAATCCATGGCAAGGGAAGAGTTAAAGTCTCCATCATTCAGCGAATCTAGTCCTTAGTTTCGCGGCATGCATACGTCACCTGAGAAGACATCAACAAGCAGTGGTTGGTTTGTTCGGCCCGGTCAAGCCGCCGACTGCCTTGCGGTTCATGACCTGATTGTGGAATTGGCGATTTATGAGAAGGAACCAGAGGCAGTGGTGGTGACGCCAGAAGACCTGAAAGCAGATGGATTCGGTCCGCGAGCCATTTTCGATTTGTTTGTCGCTGAAGATGCCAGCAATGGAAAGGTGATTGGAATGGCGTTGACCTATGAAAAATACAGCACATGGAAAGGCCGGTGTTTGTATCTCGAAGATTTTGTGGTCACTCGTTCAAGGCGTGGCGAAGGCATCGGCCGCGCCTTGTTTGAGGCCGTGCATGCACAAGCTGTGCATCGAAGGGTGCGGCGTTTGGAATGGCAAGTGCTGGAATGGAACGAACCTGCAATCCGGTTTTATGAGCGAGCGGGTGCCGAGTTGGACGGGGAGTGGCTCAACGGCCGGATGGTTTTTGACATTCCCCCAACAAGAGTTTGAGCCTGAGTGACTTGCGAAAGTCATCAAAAAAAACAACTCATTCCCTTGGGCAATCGGGAAATGTTTTCTTAAAATTGGATTGCCAGCGGATTGGTCTCCCTGGTGTGGTAGTAAGCAATTGCTGAAGGCACCTCCAGGTGTCGGAAGCCCTTGTTTTCGTTCAATGTCGAAGAGCGAATCTCGAAACATCGGGATTCGCTCTTTTTGCTTCGGTGCCGCACCGGTTGAAATGGGCGGTTCATGTGGGCAGTTGGGAACAAAAAAAATCGCTTGCGACCCGTGACAGGTGGCAAGCGATTTCAACCAACAGTCGGCTGGTCTAATATTCGTCTTCGTTGAAGAAAAAATCCTCCTTTGATGGGTAATCTGGCCAGATGTCTTCAATGGTTTCGAACACATCGCCTTCATCTTCCAGTTGCTGTAGATTTTCCACCACTTCCAGTGGGGCACCGGTTCGCATCGCGAAGTCGATGAGTTCATCTTTGCTCGCCGGCCAGGGCGCATCCTCCAGGTAGGAGGCCAATTCCAATGTCCAATACATGCTCTTCGGCTTTGCTAACGCTTCAGCGCGCAAAAATAGAATTTTCAGTGACGGATGCAACCTACACCGTCATTTCCCATAAACGAATGCCGGCGCTGAAGGTTTCAAAATGACCCAAGTATTTTTCAATCTTTTGATTCCCAGATGATTTCGGGGGTGTTTGTCAGCATTGAGATTCGACGACTCCAAACAAAAAACACATCGCTCAAACGATTGAGGTATCGCGGAATGAGGGGGTCGATGGTTTCCAATTCCGCCAGGGCAACCACTCGCCGTTCGGCGCGGCGACAGACGACCCGGCACAGGTGAGCTGCACTGACCATCGCGTGTCCTCCCGGTAAAACAAAGGCTTTCAGGGGAGGCAAAGTGGAGGAAGTTTGGTCCATCCAAGCCTCCATTTCTTCAATCCGGCTTTCAGGCAAATGGGGCAAATGCGCCTGCATTTCCTCGCCCACCGTTGCCAAATGACTGCCGATGGTAAACAAATCGGCTTGATGTTGTCGCATCAAAGTCCGATCGACCTCTGGAAGGGCATCGAAATCGGCCAAGGCACCTACAAAAGCATTCAACTCATCCAATGTTCCATACGCCTCAATCCGCAAGGCGTCTTTTCGAACCCGCCCCCCACCGAACAAGCCTGTGGTCCCATCATCTCCAGTCCGCGTGTAAATCTGCATGCCTGCGAAGCTACGAAGGACGGCGCAGGGTGTAACTTGCATCCGGAACAGGCAGACGAAGAAACGAAGCCCACGAATGAACAAGGAGCAAGCGAAACAACTTCGATACGACCGGGCATACATGCGCATGGCCACAGAATGGGCAAAATTGTCCCACTGTCAGCGGAAGCAGGTTGGTGCCCTCATCGTGAAAGATCGCATGATCATTGCGGACGGATACAATGGCACCCCATCCGGATTCCCGAATGTGTGTGAGGACGATTGTGGAGACACCCATTGGTATGTGCTTCACGCAGAGGCGAATGCCATCACCAAATTGGCCAGGTCCAACAACAGTTCGGCAGGTGCGACGTTGTACATTACGCTCAGTCCGTGTCGCGAATGCGCCAAGTTGATTTATCAAGCGGGAATCATCCGTGTGGTGTACAGCGAGGCCTACAAAGACGATAGTGGTTTGGTTTTTTTGAACCAGGCTGGGGTGGAAATTGTAGCCTTATCGAATGAACCCTGAGCAACCCGAAACGGAATCTTTCCCCAGTCCAGCCCCGGAGATCCCCTCCGTGCGCCGAGAGGAACGACGCGCGTCACCCGCTTATCAGCCGATGATGTATGCCATTGTCTTGGTGCTGGGGCTGTTGCTGGGCATGTATACGGGAGGGTTTGAAAACCAGCGCGTTTTGATGGGTTCCGGAGAGACCCGGGGCCGATTGGTTCACATCTTGGATAAAATTGAACGAACGTATGTGGATCCCGTGATGCGGGAAGAGTTGGAATCGGTAGCTGTGGATGCCATTCTGGAGAAACTCGACCCCCATTCTTATTACTTCAGTCCGGAGGAGTTGGCGGCGATGGCTGAACCGATGGAGGGCAATTTTGAAGGCATAGGGGTGGAATTTTTGATTAACGCGGACACCTTGCGGGTGGTTCAGACCATCGCTGGGGGGCCATCTGAAGCAGCAGGCATTCGGGCAGGGGATTGCATCGTCGAAGTGGATGGAGCACCCATTTCTGGACCTGAGTTGACCAATGCGCGTGTGGTCAAGTTGTTGAAAGGACCGCGGGGCACCGAAGTGCGCCTGGGCATCCACCGACCGGGTCAGTCGATGTGGGAGGTGCATTTGGAGCGTGATGAAATTCCCATTTATAGTGTGGTCTCCGCGGCCCAAATTGAAGGCACTGAAGTGGGTTACATCAAGGTGGTGCGATTTGCGGCAAATACAGCGGATGAGTTCGAACAGGCGATGGAATCATTGGAGACGGAAGGCTTGCGTCAGGTGGTGGTGGATTTGCGTGGCAACGGTGGTGGCTATTTGAATGCGGTTGTGCCCATGGTGAAGTCTTTCTTGTTGGAAGACCAAATGGTGGTGTACACGGAAGGTTCTCATTCCCCGCGGAGAACCTACCAAGCCACGGAGGACGGGCGTTATTCGGATTGGGATGTGGCGGTTCTCATCGATGAGTCCAGTGCATCCGCGTCAGAAATTTTTGCAGGAGCCATTCAGGACAACGACCGAGGCGTTACTTTGGGACGACGGTCTTTTGGCAAGGGGCTGGTCCAAGAGGAGTTCGGGCTGCCGGGCTCGGGGGCTTTGCGGTTGACCGTGGCCCGTTTCTACACCCCAACAGGGCGGGCGATTCAAAAACCCTACGGAGAGGAGGTTGACTATGGGGATGATTATGTGGAACGATACGATTCTGGAGAATTGTTTTTCAAGGACAGCATACCACGGGTGGATTCCCTCCTTTACACCACAGCAGGAGGGCGAGTGGTTTATGGAGGTGGGGGCATCACCCCAGATGTGTTTGTCCCATTTGACACCAGTCGTTATTCCAATTTTCTGGCGGATGTCACCTGGGCCGGTATTTTGCGGGATGCAGCCTTCGACTTCGTGGATGATCGCCGGGACGTGTTGTCGGATTTGGAGGATTGGCGTGGACTTTCAGAAACGGAATTGGACAAAGCGTTGGAGGTGTTGGAGGCGTCTGCGGATTCTGCCGGATTCCTGGTGCCTGAATTTGCGCCTTGGGAACGGGAGGTGATCCAAACCCGTTTGGCCGCGCAAGTGGCCCGGAACTTGTTTGGTGAATCGGCTTATCACGAGTTGATGCTCAAGCAGGATCGCATGGTCAAGGAGGCGGTGATTTGGCTTGAAAACGCAGCACAACTGCAAATCGTCGATGGCCAATTATCTTTGTCATCAAATTGATTTTCACAACACACCAAAAC
This sequence comes from Flavobacteriales bacterium, assembly GCA_049610385.1. Classification (GTDB taxonomy): domain Bacteria; phylum Bacteroidota; class Bacteroidia; order Flavobacteriales_D; family Sanyastnellaceae; genus JBMYZL01. The sequence continues at coordinate 61,375 of JBMYZL010000013.1, read as the reverse complement.
ACAAAAAAATGGCATTTGAACTTCCCGACCTCGGCTATGCCCATGACGCATTGGAGCCACACATCGATGGAAGAACCATGGAAATCCATCATGGCAAGCACCATGCGGGATACACCGCCAAGTTGAATGATGCGGTATCCGCTGCTGGGCTTGACGGAACCTCATTGGAGGACTTGTTGGCAAACCACGTGGACAATGGTGCCATTCGCAACAACGGCGGCGGGTATTACAATCACAATTTGTTTTGGAGTGTCATGTCGCCCAATGGTGGTGGACAGCCTTCAGGAGAATTGGCGGCGGCGATTGAAGCGGATTTGGGCGGCATGGCCCGTTTTCAAGAGGCATTTGCGGCCGCTGCGGCCACTCGATTTGGATCGGGTTGGGCATGGCTTTGTGTCGGGAAATCCGGCCAATTGGAGGTTTGCTCAACCGCCAATCAAGACAATCCCTTGATGCCGGGCATGGGTTGTGAAGGCACACCCATTTTGGGATTGGATGTCTGGGAACACGCATACTACCTCAATTACCAAAATCGCCGTCCAGAGTACATCGCAGCGTTTTTCAATGTGATCAACTGGGACGAGGTGGCGCGCCGATACGCTGCGGCCAAGGCCTGATCCGGTGAAGCGATACTTGATTGTGGTCGCGGGTGGGACCGGCACGCGCATGCGGACGCCGGTGGCCAAGCAGTTCATCGAACTCGAGGGTCTGCCGCTCATGTGGTGGACCCTTCGTCGATTCCGCGCTGCACTCGGGGATGACCTTGACATTACTTTGGTGTTGTTTGAAGGCCTCTTTGATACGTTCAAACAACTCGAGCAGGTTCATGGACCTGCAGGGGTAAATCGCATTGTGCCTGGTGGCGAAGAGCGGTTTCACTCCGTGCAGGCCGGTCTTGCCGCATTGCCGAATTCAGGGGTGGTCGGGATTCACGATGCTGTTCGTCCGTTTGTAGATGAGGAAACCATCCGAAGATGTTATGCCGCTGCCGCCGGGGGCACGGGTTGTGCCATTCCAGTGGTTCCGGTGAAGGATAGCATTCGGGAAGTGCATGGAGCGGGCTCGCACGCGCTTGACCGCTCGGGTTTGCGGGCGGTGCAGACGCCACAATGTTTCGATTTGGGCCAAATCAAAGCGGCTTACAACGTTCCTTACGACAGCCGATTTACGGACGATGCCAGCGTTTTTGAATACGCGGGCCAAGTCATTACACTGGTGAATGGCAATCCTGAAAACATCAAAGTCACGACCCCCGAGGACCTCGTGATTGCGAGCGCTTTCCTCAGCAGCTAAGCGGGGGCCTCAGGAAATGGCCTTTAAGTATCGTGCCGCTTGAAGCGTCAGTCCTTGCGGCCGTTTTCGCCACCAGATAAAAGCGGCAATCAGCACAACAAAACTCCCTGCCGCGAACGCATAATCCTCTGACGACCAAGGGCTCATCGGGTCCATGCCAGTGTCAAACCAATCTGGCCCGATGATGTAGGCAGCCATGACTGCAGATCCGTTGTTGACGAAGTGCCCAACCATGGCGGGCCAAAGTCGGCCGCTGTGGATGGTCAAATACCCCAGTCCGGCACCGATCAGCATGCGGGGTACGAATCCAAAAAACTGCAAGTGAATGGCACTGAAGAGTGCGGCACTGATCCAAACCGCAGCGTGAATGTTGCCAGTGGATTTGGCCAAGCGCGGCATCAGCACCCCGCGAAAGGCAATTTCTTCGAAGACTGCTGGCAGCAATGCCACCGTGATGACCGTCCAAATGAAGCTGGACAGATCAGGCATCGTCAGCAAAGCGCGCGTGACCACCTCGGCCGCGGCCTCATATTGCGCCACCCATTCCCCCCACGGGGTCCATTCAACGATCATGCGGTTGAGGCGATAGGTCACATCCAATAACGGTGACATGGCCAAAGCCGCCACAGCGGCACTCAGGAACCAGCCGAAAAATGGCCGAGCGGGTGCATTCGGAAGGGGTGAAAAAGCCGTTCGGGCTGTGCCCCCGAAAAGCCAATGATAGCCGAGAGCAGCCAGTCCAAAGGCCAGGATTTGGTTGGTGCTGTTCAAAACCAAATTCACCACCTTGCCCCATTCGGATGCTGGTTGGCTCGCAGCGTTCATGGTCGCGTCCCAACTTTCCCCAGCAATTGTGGACAGCATGTAAATGCCCAAGCCCATGGCCAATGCCATACCGGTTAACACCATGCTGAAAAAGAAGATCACCTGGAGAAGGGGATGCATCCCGGAAAATGCGCGTCGAATCATCTCGTATTTTTGCAGTTCGACTGCAAGTTCGTCGGAAAACGCCATGGTACGAATAGGAGATGTGGAAATCGGGGAATTCCCCTTGTTGCTCGCCCCGATGGAAGATGTGAGTGATCCGCCGTTTCGCGCCTTGTGCAAGAAATATGGAGCGGACATGATGTACACCGAATTCATCTCTTCTGAGGGGTTGATTCGGGATGCGGCCAAGAGCCGGGCGAAACTCGATATTTTCGAATACGAAAGGCCCATCGGGATTCAAATTTTCGGCAGTGAAATTGAATCGATGCGGCAAGCAGCGACCATCACCGAAGCTGCCCAGCCAGACGTCGTCGACATCAACTACGGATGCCCGGTGAAAAAGGTGGCCTGCCGTGGAGCGGGTGCAGGAATTTTACAGGACATTCCCAAAATGGTCACAATGACCCGAGAAATCGTGGACACGTGCAAGTTGCCAGTGACGGTGAAGACCCGATTGGGCTGGGATGATGAATCCAAGTACATCGTGGAGGTCGCTGAACGTCTACAAGATGTTGGGATTCAGGCCATCAGCATCCATGGCCGAACCCGTGCTCAGATGTACAAGGGGGAGGCAGATTGGTCATTGATTGCAGAGGTGAAGAACAATCCCCGAATGCACATCCCTGTGTTTGGCAATGGGGACATTGATTCACCGGAAAAGGCTGTGGAATACCGGGAGCGTTATGGTGTGGATGGCATCATGATTGGTCGAGCGGCCATCGGGTCCCCTTGGGTGTTCCAAGAAATCAAGCACTTTATGGCTACTGGGGGCGAAAAAATGGAGCCCATCGCCTTCACAGATCGGGTGGCGGCAGCGCGTGAGCATTTGGAGCGCAGCATTGCGTGGAAGGGTGAACGCTTGGGCATTGTGGAGATGCGGCGTCATTATGCGAATTATTTCAAGGGCATCCGCGATTTCAAGCAGCACCGGTTGGACTTGGTGACGTTGGATAGCGCCGAGGGCGTTCGGGAAAAATTGGTGTTTTTGGAGGGCATGGATTTGGCCTGGGCCTGAGGCCAAACCGAGGTTCACAAGGCCCCTCTCATCGCGCTCAACCGCCGCACCAAAATTCGAACCATCAACGCCGATCCCATCCCCCCAACAATCAACACCACAGTCAAAACACCCACGACATCCATCCATGCCAATCGCACGGGATAAGCTGGTACAACTGACCCCTCGAGTTTGAGCCAACCAAACCGATCTTGACCGGCCACCAACAGCAAACCCAATCCGGCTCCGGTCAACCCTCCTACAGCGTTGATCAGCACCCCTTGAAGGGCAAAGGCCCGCTCAAGGCGTTGCCCTGTGAGGCCCATGGATTGCAAGACCTCGATGTCTTGTCTTTTGTCGAGCAGGAGCATGGTGAGGGATGCCATGACGTTGAATGCCGCGACGATGAGGATGAAACTCAAAATGGCGAATGTGGCCCATTTTTCAGCCCGGTTCGTTCGTGTGATCAAAGCATTTTTTTCGGATCGGGTCCGGATGCGATAGGGGAGTTGGGCCTCGATTAGCCTTGTGGACAGGGTTTGCACGGCCTTGTCGATCTCGTTTGAATCCACGGGTGTCCATTCGATTCGCGAGACGGATTCAGGGCGACCGAACAGGTTGCGAGCTGTGGGGATAGAGACCAGGGCATACCTTGAATCGAGGTCTGCGTTGATGGAGAATACATCTGTCGCTGCAACGTAAATGCTTTTGAATGCCCGTTCACGAAACCGGGAAAGCCTTTTGCCACGCTGGGGTGCACTCAAGGTCAGGATGGCGCGTTGATCCCCTGGAGGACCGACCCCCGCGCCGAGGAGGTTTCGTACCCCCAGCCCCAAGGCCACAGCTGCAACCTCAGCATTGGGGTCTGACCATTGATCATCTTGGAAACGCGTGGATGCCTTCAGACGTGTCATGCCAAGCAATGTGGAGTCCAATCCCAACACTGTAACAACCTCTGTCCCTTGGTCTCCGAACCGAATGATTGCCTCATCTTCAATAATGGGTGAAGCTTGGGCCACTTCTGGTTGGGCAGCGAGCCATGTGATGAGTGAATCGGGGACCGACGAACCGTTCGTAGGCACCAGGGCTGCGGGTGCATCCAGCGTCCCAAAAAGCCTTTCCACCACATCTTCGATCCCGTTGAACGCCGACAAAATGGCCACCATGGCAGCGGTCACTGCGGCAATGACAAACATGGAAATGGCGGAGATGAGATGGGTAAGATTCCTCCGATTCCGAAACTGAAAAGCGTAGCGCCGGGCAAGAAGAAACGGGAGTTTCAAGATTTCAGGGCTTGGTCCACAGCTTCGTAATGGTCGAGGCTGTCGTCGAGGTAGAAGTTGATTTCAGGAATCACCCGAACTTGCTTGCCGATTTTTTCGGCCAAGGCTTTTCGGACCCGCCATCCTTCCGCCTTCACTTGCTTCAGGGCTGCACTTTTGTCCGGGACGGCCATGAAGCTCAGGTAGACTTTGGCCAAACCCAAATCTGGACTCATTCGCACCACCGTCACGGTGATGAACATGCCATGGAACCACAGCGAACCTTTCTGTTGGAACAGCGTGCTGAGGTCCCGCCGAATGAGTTCGGCCACTTTTTCTTGACGGATGGACATGGCCTCAAAATTACAACCTGGTCGGGCTCTTGCGCAGACGTCCTCTGCAGTTTGTGTTCATCTCAGTACAGAAAGGCATTGTACGGATAGCGCTTGACGTGAATTTCTTTGATCCGGTCGTAGAGCAATGTGCGGAGTTCTTCAATGCCATCTCGTGAATGTGCAGAGATGAACAAGGAAGTTTTCCCTGTTCGTTCCATGCGCTCAGATAGGCCTTGAATCAATTCGGTTCGACTGGGCCCAGTCACTTCGGAAGCATCGGGAAGGGCATCTATTTTATTGAAAACGTAAACCACGGGTTTGTCTTCGCTCCCGATTTCAGCCAAAGTGCTTTCCACCACAGCCATGTGATCTTCGAAATGAGGATGGCTCACATCAATGACATGCATCAGCAAATCGCTTTCCCGTGTTTCATCCAATGTAGACTTGAAACTCTCAATCAGTTGGTGAGGCAATTTCCGGATGAATCCCACAGTGTCGCTTAAAAGGAATGGCAAATTTTGCAGAACCACTTTGCGAACGGTGGTGTCCAGGGTGGCAAACAACTTGTCTTCGGCGAACACTTCGCTTTTGGCAAGCAAGTTCATCAAGGTGCTTTTGCCGGCATTCGTGTAACCCACCAAGGCCACGCGCACCATGGCCCCCCGATTGCCCCTTTGGGTTGCCATCTGCCGATCAATTCTCGACAATTCCTTTTTCAGGGCAGCGATGCGATCTCGAATGATCCGCCTGTCGGTTTCGATTTCCTTTTCACCGGGTCCTTTCATGCCGATGCCTCCCTTTTGTTTTTGAAGGTGTGTCCACATGTTGGTCAGCCGGGGCAGCAGGTATTGATATTGGGCCAATTCGACCTGTGTCTTCGCATGGGAGGTGCGGGCACGCGCTGCGAAAATGTCCAAAATCAAATTCGGCCGATCCAGAATTTTGCGCTCGGGTATTTCCCTCTCCAAATTGCGCAGTTGCGTGGGGCTCAATTCATCGTCAAAAATCAAGATGTCGATGTCCTCCTCTTCGACAAACGCTTTGATTTCCTGCACTTTTCCAGACCCGACAAACGTTCGGACATCGGGTTTGTCCAAGGATTGCACAAACACCCGTTGGGTGTCCGCATGTGCAGTGGATGCCAAAAAGGCGAGCTCGTCTAGATATTCAGCCACCTCTTCTCGGGTGGAACGGCCTGTCACCAACCCCACCAACACCGCCGTCTCTTGTTCCGGTAAGGTGGACTTTAACTTTGATTTGTCCAGCATGGGTCAGCGCGGCACTCTGAAGGTTTCGATGTATTTCGCGACAGCCTCTATTTCTTTGGCAGTCAAGATTCCGGCTTGTGGTGGCATCACACCTTTGCCGTTTTTGATGATGGCTTTTCGCTCAGCAAGGTTCATTTCAGAAATGGACAAATCGGGTGACTGTGAGGCCATCAGACGACCGTCGGAACCATGACAAAGGCTACATTTCATGGTGTAAATCCTGCGGGCCTCTGTTTCAGAGACAGCAGTGTCTCTGCGGGAATCAGCGGGAACAGGTGTTCCCCTGCCTCCACAACTGGAGAGGATGGTCGTCACCAGCATGCCCCAAGCCGTAATGTGTCGAATTTTCAGAACCATCCGACCCATTCAAACCCTTCCCGGAATGGCCATGGAATCATCACCAAAATGACAACCAAGGCCAGGGTGAACCAAATGGCTTGTTTCCGAAATTTCATGCGGTCCGAACTCGCCCGCTTGGAAAGGCTGTGACCCAATGTGCCGAACAGAATCCCCACCATCATCCCCACCATGTGTTCGACAGCAAAAAACCGCAACATGCTGTTTGACATGACGTCAGGGTCGGCAAATGCTTTCATGCCCCGTTCTCCCAATGCCCATAACGCAACACCCAAAAGCAGCTGTACGTGCAGCACAACCATGGTGAAAAGTCCGCGTTTTTGGTCGCTTGAAGTGAAAGCCCTTTGGGCACCCATTCCGCGCCAAGCGGAAATGACGCTCCACACGAGGAGGGCCAAAGCCACCCAACGCAAGAAGCTGTGCATGTGTTGAAGTCCTGTGATCATGCAGCAAAGATAATCTGGGATTCAGGCGAAAAAACAGGTACAGTTGCAACAAAGGGGTGGATGGGTTGTTGGTGTACTAGATGGGCTTTTGGTTAGGCTAATCGAGTTTGTTTGAGGGGAAGGACCGCACTTCACCGGTGTGGTCCTGGTCCCCCTGACGATTGAAGCCCTCGAAAACATTCTGTGAGTGCGCCAAATGGTCTTTACAAAATGCATCAAAGATCTTTCTGGCATCCCTGTCATTTGGCGCTTGTGCTCATTGTCTGGGCCCCAACGGCTATCTGTATTCACTGATGCTTGTGATTGAATCGGTAGGCTCTTGATGTGCAATGAACCCATGTTGGGGTTGTTGTGTTTTCAGTGCATGGGGCGCAAGCGAGACTTGAAGAATTTTGATCGGAAGCCAGGGTTGGGAGATGCTGATGCCTTGGACGAATGGGGAGAGGACTTGAACCAAATGACCTCACGCCGTCGCCGTCATCATGAACGACACAAGCCCCAAAAAATTTCCGAACGAAAAACGTCCTGAAACCCAATCGGATCCAGGACGTTCCAAAAATTCGGATGTGAAATGATCAAACGACCCCCTGGTCAATCATCGCGTCCGCCACTTTGACAAAGCCTGCGATGTTGGCTCCCTGGACATAGTCAACTGAACCATCTGATTGTTTGCCATATTCTACACACTGCTCGTGAATGCTGGTCATGATGTTTCGAAGGCGTTCATCAACCTCTTCACGCGACCAATTCATGCGCAGGGAATTTTGAGACATTTCCAGGCCAGATGTGGCCACACCTCCGGCATTGGAAGCTTTTCCTGGAGCAAAGAGTACGCCGCCCGATTGAAAAGTTGCGACCGCTTCCGGCGTGCAGGGCATGTTCGCACCTTCTGCAACAGCAATGACCCCATTTTGGACCAAAACATTCGCTTCTTCTTCATTCAATTCGTTTTGTGTTGCGCAGGGGAATGCCACATCACATGCCACACCCCAAGGTCGCTGTCCTGGGTGGAATGTCGCGCCCGGAAATGCATCTGCATATTCGTGAATGCGCGCTCTGCGTACGTTTTTGCATTCTTTGATCCAGGCCAGTTTTTCAGCGGTGATTCCAGCCGGATCGTGGATGAATCCTTTGGAATCAGACATCGTCACCACATGACCGCCCAGTTGGATGCATTTCTCAGCGGCGAATTGAGCCACATTTCCAGACCCGCTGATGACCACAGTTTTACCGTCGATGATTTGCTTTTGGGTGGCCATCATCTCTCGGGCGAAATAGACTGTGCCATAACCTGTGGCTTCAGGGCGAATCAAACTTCCGCCCCAGTTCAGCCCTTTGCCGGTCAAGACGCCCGTAAATTCGTTTCTGAGCCGTTTGTATTGCCCAAACATGTAGCCGATTTCTCGACCTCCCACACCGATGTCCCCAGCAGGTACGTCTGTGTTGGGGCCGATGTGCCTAGCCAATTCTGTCATGAAGGACTGGCAGAAGTGCATGACCTCATTGTCGCTTTTGCCCTTGGGATCAAAGTCCGCCCCTCCTTTTCCACCACCCATGGGCAGGGTGGTCAATGCATTTTTGAAAATCTGCTCGAAACCCAAAAACTTGAGCACACCGAGGTTCACCGTGGGGTGAAAACGCAGCCCCCCTTTGTAAGGGCCAATTGCCGAGTTGAACTCGACCCGATAGCCACGGTTGATCTGTGTCTTTCCTTGGTCATCCACCCAAGGCACCCTGAAAATCAGTATGCGTTCTGGCTCAACAATTCGCTCAAGAATCTTGTGGTCCTTGTACTTCGGGTGTTGTTCAATGAATGGGATGACCGTTTCGGCAACTTCTTCTACGGCCTGGAGAAACTCTTTCTCGTGCGCATGGTGCGCGGCAACTTGTGCCATAAAGGCGTCAATTTGCGCCTGGTGGATAGAGGACATCGTAACGTGCTTATTAACGTTTGGCGGACGCAAATCTAATTCAAAGACACCCGGTTCGGCCTCCATCGACTGGTAAATTGATTCCTGATATATAACTGGCTGCTGGAGAGGCCAAAAATGCGATGGCCCTCGCGACTTCTTCGGGTTCCCCGGTTCTGCCGAGCGGAACGGCCGAAGCCATTTGAGATCGGATTGAATCGGGGTCGTTGCCGGTTTTGACCGCTTTGGCTTCGACAATTTGGGCCAAGCGGGCGGTATTGGTGGCACCTGGCAACACGTTGTTGACCGTGATGCCGTCAGGGCCGACTTCATTGGCCCATGTTTTGGCCCAATTCGCTACAGCGCCTCGAATGGTGTTGCTCACCCCCAGTCCATTCAGTGGTTGTTTGACACTTGTGGAAATGACATTGATGATGCGGCCGTAACCAGCAGCTTTCATCCCCGGGTGCACCGCTTGAGCCAAAATTTGATTGCACACCAAGTGCTGTTCAAATGTGGCCTTGAACTCGCCTACACCTGCCTGTGTGATGGGGCCGCCAGCCGGACCTCCAGTGTTGTTGATGAGTATGTGAACGGGTGCTGCGTCTACCACCTTTTGAACTGCATTGGCGACCGCATCTGGGTCTGAGAAATCTGCCAATGCGATGTGGTGTTTTCCATCGCCAGGCATCACATTCAATGCGTTTTGAAGGCGCGTCAAATTTCTCGCCATGAGCACAACTTCGGCTCCCAGTGCAGCCATATGTTGCGCTGCAGCCAGTCCGATGCCTTGCGAGGCACCACAAACCAAAGCGCGTTTGCCACCCAAGTCGAGTGGCATCCATTCGTTCCCATTCATGCCGCCGAAGTTAAGGTTGTTGTGAGGTCATGCATCCATGCACAATTCAATCAGCACTTTTGACGTATCGCCAGGATGCAAGAATGCAATCATTTTGTGGTCTGCACCTGGTTTCGGGCCGGAAATGAGACGATACCCTTTTTTTTCCAATCGTGAAATTTCAGCATCCAAATTCTCCACACCGAAAGCAATGTGGTGAAGACCTTCTCCTCGTTTGGTGATGTGTCGACCGATTGGACCTTGGGGATTTGTGCTGGCGAGGAGCTCGATTTTTGGCCCGTTTGCAGTGGCGAAAAAACTGGTCAAAACATGTTCGCTCTCCACGGTTTCCCTCTTGTATGGTGGAACACCGAGCAGATCGGTATAGACGGCTTCGGCCGCAGCCAAATCAGAAACGGCGATGCCCAGGTGTTCGACACGCATTCCAGACGCATTTTCCATGCCCCGAAGTTAGGGTTCTCCTCTCAAGACCAGGAAGAAAGCGGAATTTGTGTATTTCCACCATGTCGGAAATCTCCTCGACGATATGCTGCGGACTGCGAGCATGTCGCGCCTCTACAACGGATGACAATTTGCCACGGAAGGCATCCAAGGAGTCAAAAAAAGATTTTTTTTTAACTTATCACCCCGTCAAATCGACCAGATGATGAAAACCACACTTCAATTCGCCCTCACAAACGCGCAATACTTTTTATTGGTGCTCAGTTTCGGAGGCATTTCCATTCTCCACGCCCAAATGGACCCCAATGCCTCTGCGGCGATGGGCCAAATGGAAACCGTAGATCATCGGCCCGCCGATGTCAAATTTCAAGCACAACTTGCGGGCTTTACGGAGGTTCACGCTGTAGACATTCGAACTCAGGTACCAGATGCATGGAACATCCATCATGAGATGATACAGCATCGGGATGCAGATGTGAATCCGACGTCTCAAATGACCCCGGAAGAAGCTGAGCGGCTGGCGAATAAGTTGATTTATCGACAACAACTCGCCGAGGGTGAAATTCTTTTGGAGGATTTGATAGATGGAGCAGAAGGTGTGCAAGATCAAGGGGAGCTCTCGGGTCTGAATCTATCGACAGGCAACCAACAAGGGGAAACGCCATTGGTGGGCGCTGAAACCGCAGCCACATACACGGCAACCGCCTCGAATGTTCCCGATGGAGCGGTAGCAGTCAATGGTGCTGGAACCGTGGTAATGGCAAACAATACGCACATCGAGATTTACGACAACGAAGGGAATCAATTGCTGTCGCAAGGTGAATCGGTGTTTTTCTCTTCATTGAACCCCACGGCAAACATTTATGACCCTCGGATTGAATATGACACGAACAACAACCGGTTCATTCTTGTCGATATGCATGGCAACAATCCCACGCTCACAGAAATCTATATCGCCATCAGTGCCACGAGCAATCCGATGGGAACTTGGTATTTTCACAAGATTGCAGCGAACCCCGGAGATTCCAACTTGTGGTTCGACTATCCCTGCCTCGGTTACTCCAGCGGAACCATCACCATTTCGGGGAACATGTTCACGGCTTCGAACAATTTTTCGGAGACCAAAATCATGTTGTTCGATCTTACTGCGGGTTATGCGGGCAACAGCATGGGCGCAGAATATTTTGATGATGTCGAAATCCCAGGAAGCAACAACAACGCATTTACGGTCAAACCCTGTTCTTATCCATTCGGCTCGTACGGGCCAGGATCTTACCTGATTTCCCGAAACTCCAATGATGACATCACTTATTGGCAAGTTTCGGCCAATTACGGCGACAGCCCGACGTTGAGTGGATGGAATTTGGATGTCGGATCGGTGAGCAATCCTGTGGCCGCACCGCAGTCTGGCGGGCCAAATTTGGGGGTTGCAGATCGGATGATGAGTGCTTACGTGGATGTTTCAGGAGATGACCGGATTCACTTCAGTTTCGTCATTTCAGACGACAATGGTGACAATCGCTTGTATTTGGGACGCGTCAATACTGCCAATGACAACGAAGTTCACACCAGTTTTGGCGCTGCGGGGTGGGATTATGCCTATCCGGCGATTGCGCCTTGGACGACGACGCTTGGAGCCTGGGATCAGGGCTCAATGGTTTCCTTTCTCCGGGTCAGTTCAACGACTTTTCCGGAATTTCGTGTGACCCATGGTTACCCCAATGTGAATGACTGGAGCAATTCCGCCTCAATCAAAGGCGGGGAGTCGGCCATCGGTTCTGGAAATCGTTGGGGGGACTACATCGATGCGCATTTTCGCGAAAATCAGTCTGATCCTGAATGTTGGACATTCGGACAGTATGGTGTGGGAGGAGATCATGGTGTTTGGTTGGCCCAGATCACTGAAGACATTGAGGGTTGCACGAATCCAGCGGCGTGCAATTATGACCCTGCTGCAACCATGAATGATGGTTCATGCGACTTCTCCACTTGTGCGGGTTGCATGGATGCATCAGCCTGCAATTACAATTCGACTGCCGAGATTGACGATGGAAGTTGCACTTACCCTGGGTGCACGACCCTATTTGCATGTAATTATGACGCTTCCGCAGGATGCAATGATGGATCATGTTGTTTCGCTAACTGCATTAATTTGGAAATGCCTGTTGGGTTCTTGTTGCCAACTTTGGGAATTAATACCATGTTGTATTACACGGTAACGGACAACAACACGGGTGATGTTGTGGCTTCAGGCAACAATTTTGCAGGAACTGCCAACATGTGTTTGGATGCCGGTTGCTACAATTGTTCCATAACAGGGTCAAATGTGGATTGGACGCTTGTCGCTGACCCCACTTTCATGTTGTTTGGTGCGGATTATACCATCGAATCTGGGAATGGATCAGCCACCTTTGATTTTATTTTGGGTGACGGGGGAGCTACGGCGGGTTGCACCGACTCTTTAGCATGCAATTATGATGCGGATGCCCTGTGTGACAATGGAACGTGCTGTTACACCAGCTGCATCACCATTGACATGACGGACACCTATGGTGATGGCTGGAACAACAACATTTGGGTCATTGAAAATGGTGGAACAGAAGTGGCCACCGGAACATTGGAGGGTGGATTCGAAGGCGCAGATATCGCTTGCCTGGATCCGGGATGTTACCAGTTCAGCGTGGACATCTCGCAAGGGATGTACACGTATGAAATTGGTTGGTCCTTGGCAGGTACTGATCTCGAACCCACGGGCTTGTCCGGTGGGGCCAGTGGTACCGCTGAATTCACGGTTGCGGGTGGTGGTGACGACGTGGGTTGTACAGATTCGGAAGCCTGCAATTATGATGCTGGCGCCTTGTGTGATGACGGCTCATGTTGCTATGATCACTGTGTTGAGATGATTGTGACTGACACGTATGGTGACGGCTGGAACTATGCAACCATGACGCTGACAAATCAAGCGACGGGTTCGGCGATGGAACTGACGATGGAGGGGGGTTACATTGACACTTTGCATTTGTGTTTGGAGTCGGGATGTTACGATGTTTCGGTTTCGGAAGGGATTTATCCTGACGAAGTGGGCTGGACGTTGTCTAGCCAAGGTTCTGGCACATTCGGTGGAGCGCCTTACAGCGGCTACTTCATGTTGGGTGTTTCGTTTGGGTGCACGGATTCTTTGGCGTGCAACTTTGATGATTTTGCGACCTGTGATGACAACACTTGCGAATATCCGGGCTGCACAGATCCCGATGCTTGCAACTACGATGAGTGTACTTCATGCGGAGACGCGAGTCTTTGTGAATACGCATGCTTGGGTTGCACCTATGCTTCGGCGACGAATTATTCTCCGAATGCGAGCATGGACGATGGTTCCTGCCTCTTTGAAACGCCACCGCCACCTTCTGGATGCCAAGCGGATTTGGATGGAAACAATCAAGTGGACGTGAACGATTTGCTGCTTGTCTTGGCTGAATTTGGTGACTCCTGCGAGGTGGATCCGATTGGCCAGTGATTTGGACTGATGCTTCCTCGTGAGATCGAGGAGAAGGGCTTGAATGAAATGGGCATGTGAGGGCAGACGAGGCGTCTGCCCTCTTTCATTCATGTTTGCCGATGTGGGGCACCATTTCTTGACTCTGAGCTGAAAACAACGATGGATTTATGATTTGAAATGACGAAGTCCAATTATGGTTGGATTTGAGTCAAAATTTGGATAGTTGTAAAAAATTCACAATTTTTACAATTGCATGACTTTCATACAACTATGGATTTCGGCAATCACCAGTTTAACCATTATCACCCAAGACATGAGTTCGAATATCAAATTGTTGGGTTTTTTCATTGCGTTCATTCCTCATGCTTTGCTCGGACAAGGACCAGCATCAAATCATGGTGCATCTCCCGAAGGAGAGACGGTTGTGCACGAAGCAGAAGTGCCGAGCAAAACACCGCTTTCAACTTACCAATTGACCTTCAGCGAAGAGTCCCAACCTGTGGCAGCTGCGTTGGAAGACCTGCATGCCGATGAATGGAATGTCAACTTTGCTATGCATCAGCAAACCGTTCACACCCAAGGTGTGGTTTTGACGGAAGAGGATCGCATCCGTTCGAAAGCCAAAAAAGCCTACCGCATGTGGAAGATGCAAAATGGCGGTTTTGATGGTGTTGAATCATCCATCGAACCAGAGGCGAAGGTGTTCAATCCGGATGGGACCATTCAAGAGGAGTGGATGGAGAAGATGATGAGTGGTGAAATCGAAGGATTCGACTGGAATGCTCCTGAACCTCAACTGGAATTGGAAAATTCAGGATTGGGAGAGGAAACCCCAATGAATGGCCTGAACACAGGTACAACGGGGATGATGGTGGACAATCCGGTCAAAGGGGTTTCCGTTCAAGTCACGAACAACAACAACCTCGGACCGCCCGACGGGGGTTCTGCCACAAACGCTGCAGGACAAACCGTGACAGCTTCCAACAACAACATTGTGATGTTCGATGAGGATGGGAACGTGATTTATTCCGAAACCACAAACACGTTTTATTCTACCCTGAACCCAACGGGTATGATTTATGACCCCAGGGTGATGTATGACACATACAACAACCGTTGGATTGTTCTCTACTTGCATGGCAATTCGTCTTCATTGAATGAATTCTACCTGGCTTTTAGTCAAACTTCGGATCCAACGGGGTCTTGGTGGTTTTACAGTCCGATCGCCAACTCTGGAGATACCAATTTGTGGTTCGATTACCCACAATCCGGATACAACAATGGGAACCTGATTATTTCAGGAAACATGTTCACCGATGCGGGTGACTATCAAGAAACCAAAGTCTTCATGTTGGATTTGGACGAAGGTTTGAGTGGATCGTCCATGTCCATCGGCTATTTCGACGACGTTGAAATGCCGGGAGGGGGTGATGCTTTTTCTGTTCACCCTTGTTCCTATCCATTTGGTGCCTACGGGCCAGGCACTTGGTTGATCAGCCGTCACAATACGTTCGATCCCAAATTGGGTTATTGGCACATATCAGCTGACATTGATGACAGTCCGACAATTTCATCTTACAGTGTGGCTTATCCGTCTGGATGGGGGTTCACGGGTTCAGCAGATCAGGCCGGTACCTCAACAAATTTGGGGGTTCCTTGGCGGATGATGAATACCTACGTGAATGTGAGCGGAGATGACAAAATTCATTTCACGTTCAGCTACCAAGATGGAAACGGGGATCATCGATTGGTTTTGGGCCGTCTCAACACGAACACTGAGAATTTGGCTTACGAAACCTTTGGGGCATCAGGATTTGATTATGCGACACCGTGGATTCAGCCTTGGGCCACGAATTCAGCTGCTTGGGACGGCAGTTCTTGCATTGGGTTCAGTCGCGTGAGCTCCACATCATTTCCAGCTTTCCGAGCGGTTGTCGGACATCCGGCAAATGGTTTCAGTCCTGGAGGCTCCATCAATGTGAAATCTGGAGAATCGCACATCAGCAGTACTCGCTGGGGTGATTATTTGGGCGGAAGTTTCCGAGAAGGTCAATCTGATCCTGAGTGCTGGATTCATGGCCAGTATGGATTGGGCACACAGTATGGGGGTTGGGTGGCTCAAATCACGCTGACTGTGGAAGTGGATGGATGTACAGATCCTCAAGCGTGCAATTTCGACCCCGATGCCACGGATGATGATGGGTCTTGCGATTACAGCACCTGTGCGGGTTGCACGGATTCCTCTGCATGCAACTACAGCCCCTCGGCTGAGGTCGATGATGGCAGTTGCACATATCCTGGGTGCACAACCCTGTTTGCGTGCAATTATGATTCTTCTGCAGGGTGCAACGATGGTTCATGTTGCTTCAATACCTGTGTGAACTTGGAGATGCCCTTTGGCTTTCAAATTCCAGCCTTGGGCGTCAACACCATGCTCTATTATTCTGTTGTCGACAATGCGACAGGTGATGTGGTTTTCAGTGGGAACAATTCCGCTGGTACTGCAACTTTCTGCATGGTCCCGGGATGTTATTCAATCGACATTACAGGTGCGGCAGTGGATTGGGCATTGGTTTGGGATCCAACATTCCAAATTTTCGGAGCAGATTACACCATCGAAGCGGGCAACGGACCTGCGAGTTTTGATTTCAAAGTGGGCAATGGGGGTGACAATGCTGGATGCACGGACATCAGTGCTTGCAACTACAATCCCGACGCCATTTGTGACAATGGAACATGTTGTTACACCAGCTGCCTCACCATTGACATGACGGACACCTATGGTGATGGCTGGAACAACAATGTTTGGGTCATTTACAATGGAGACAATCTCGTTGATTCAGGCACCTTGGAGTCTGGCGACCAAGGAATGGACGTGGCCTGTCTCGATCCCGGTTGTTACAATTTCAGCATTGACGTCAGTCAAGGCATTTATACCTATGAAGTGGGCTGGTCCCTTGACGGCGTGGACATCGAACCCACGGGGCTTGCAGGCGGATGGATAGATTCTGCTGAATTCACGGTTGCGGGTGGTGGTGACGACGTGGGTTGTACAGATTCGGAAGCCTGCAATTATGATGCTGGCGCCTTGTGTGATGACGGCTCATGTTGCTATGATCACTGTGTTGAGATGATTGTGACTGACACGTATGGTGACGGCTGGAACTATGCAACCATGACGCTGACAAATCAAGCGACGGGTTCGGCGATGGAACTGACGATGGAGGGGGGTTACATTGACACTTTGCATTTGTGTTTGGAGTCGGGATGTTACGATGTTTCGGTTTCGGAAGGGATTTATCCTGACGAAGTGGGCTGGACGTTGTCTAGCCAAGGTTCTGGCACATTCGGTGGAGCGCCTTACAGCGGCTACTTCATGTTGGGTGTTTCGTTTGGGTGCACGGATTCTTTGGCGTGCAACTTTGATGATTTTGCGACCTGTGATGACAACACTTGCGAATATCCGGGCTGCACAGATCCCGATGCTTGCAACTACGATGAGTGTACTTCATGCGGAGACGCGAGTCTTTGTGAATACGCATGCTTGGGTTGCACCTATGCTTCGGCGACGAATTATTCTCCGAATGCGAGCATGGACGATGGTTCCTGCCTCTTTGAAACGCCACCGCCACCTTCTGGATGCCAAGCGGATTTGGATGGAAACAATCAAGTGGACGTGAACGATTTGCTGCTTGTCTTGGCTGAATTTGGTGACTCCTGCGAGGTGGATCCGATTGGCCAGTGATTTGATTTGAAGCCTCTTCATGGAGGTTTATGGACGCGAAAGCTGCCACCTGATTGCATGGCGATGAGGTGGCAGTTTTTTTGGTTTTATCTTTCCCACAAATCCAAAACATCAGGATGAAAAACAGGGAATTCCGTGGTGCATGGTGCAATGGCTCCATGTTTTGGGCAGGAGTGGTGTTGCTCGTTTGCTTGGGTGCATCATGTTCTGAATCGACAGATCATCAGCCGATTTCCAAATCACCGGGCAGTGGAGGTGAGCCCGATTTGCCCATGTCAAGAGACATTTCAATTGCTTTTGGGGCAAATTTTGACAAGACAGGTGTTCAAGACAGCTCGGATTACGCGGCTTTCGAAGAGAATGGTGGGCGAATCTCCCTGCGTTGGTGGGAGCATCAACGATCCGATTACTTGGCCTACATCCAAGATCAAGAAACTGGGGATACCCTGCGTGTGATGTTCGAAGGGGCTACCAAAAAAGGTGTGGCGGAGATTTCTTTTCAAGCTAGCGCCTTGCCAACGGGAAGGCCATGCACTTGGTTTTTGACGCGAAAGACGGAGCGGGACACACTGCAGCGTTTGGAAATTCTTCGAGAAGAATAAGGGATTCATGAAGGGTGGCTTCAAAATCGGATTGCTTCTGGTGGCTGCATGCCAATGTTTTGGTTTGTGGCATGTGGGATACGCACAAACGTTTGCTTTGGTGGGAGATGCTGTATCTCTAGGGGACGGTTGCTACCGCATGACGCCGGCCATCAGCACCCAAAACGGTGGGGTGTGGTGTGAGCAACAGCTTGATTTGGCCGAACCCTTTGATTTGGCGTTCCAACTTTATTTCGGAAACAACGACGGAGGGGCCGATGGCATGGTGTTCGTGTTGCAAACCATGGGAACCAATGCGGCCGGGTTTGGTGGCGGAGGCATCGGATACCAGGACATCCTGTCTTCTTTCGGTGTTGAGTTTGATACTTGGCAAAATGACCAGTTTGCGGACCCATTCTACGATCACATCGGATTCATTTCCGAAGGCAGCACAAATCACAATCCACCGACGGGGTTGGCGGGCCCGGTCCAGGCGAACGAAAACAACCCCAACATCGAAGACGGGGCTGATCATCCCGTGCGCATCCTGTGGGAACCATTGACCCAAACCGTGAGTGTCCTGTTTGATTGTGAGGTGCGTTTGTCTGCTCAAGTAGATTTGCCGGCCATTCTTGGAGACACACAGGTGTATTGGGGATTTGTGGCCTCTACAGGATGGGCCAACAATGAACAGAGATTTTGTCTGGATGAATCGGAATTGTTGGGCACAGCGGCCACCTTGGGGGTTTGTGAAGGCCAATCTTCCATTTTGAATGTACCAGGGCTTCCACCCGGAACTTTGGGATGTGTATGGAGTCCTTCAACGGGTTTGGACAATCCTTTTGTCTCCAATCCCAATTGCACAGTAGAGTCGCCCACAACCTACGTGGTCACTTATCCGCTATGTCAAGACACGGGTTCCGATACCATCACAGTTGAAATCAACAACTTGCCCAATGCATCATTTGTGCTCATGGAAGAAAACTCCTGCACGTCGCCAGTGGGTTTGAATGTGGTCAACACATCGCCGCCAGATCCTTCGGTAACCTACAATTGGACACTCAATGGCTCGGGCCTCGGAACGGGTGTGAATCCGTCCAACCCCATGGCCATGTCTCCAGGCACCTGGGTGCTCGAAATGGAGGCCGTGTCGACGGAAGGTTGTTCGGCAAGTGACGCACATGAATTTGAGGTGTTTCCATCGGTGTTTGCGGATGCGGATTGGTTCCCCTTGGAAGGATGTTCTCCTTTGCCAGTGAGTTTTGAGAACATCTCCATCAACTCCATCCAAACCACCCTGGATTTGAAGCCATCAGGGGCGTCAAATTGGAGTTTCAGTGAACCGTTGGGTCCTGAAGGGCTCGATTTGATTCTGGAGGATGATGGTCCTTGGACCGCTCAATTGCGTGCGATTTCACCAGACGGGTGCTTGGATACCTTGTGGGTGGAGGAGGCCTTGGAGGTTTGGCCTTTGCCCGAGGTGGCATTTAGCGGAGAGCCATTATACGGCAGTCCCGATTCTCCTGATGGATTGAATGATTTCTGGACTTTTGAAAACACAAGTACAGGGGCCGTCACATGCCATTGGGATTTTGGTGACGGCGTGACTTCGGAGAATTGGCAAACGAGCCACACTTTTGAAACTGGGGGCGTTTTTCCTGTGACCTTGACGGTTCTTTCGAATCAAGGTTGCAGCGCTTCAGCCACACAATTCATTTCCATTGTCCCAAATCTTTTTGTCTATATCCCCGCAGCCTTCACCCCCAATATGGATGGTTACAATGATGCTTGGGGACCAGAGGTGAGCGATGATTCACTGATTCGGAATTACCACATTTGGATTGTGGATCGGTGGGGTGATCTCATTTGGGAAAGCCAAAACCCGCATGAAAGGTGGGTGGGTCAATCCAGCATAGGCGGTTCACATTTCGCTCCAGATGGCACGTATTCGTACGTTCTGCAAATTCAGACCACGATCGGTGGAGACCAAACCAGGGAATGGCGGGGAACGGTTGCTGTCCTGCGCTGAAAGTTTGTTTGGCTGCTGGGTCCAAGCCGAGGCCATCACCTTGATTGAACTGAGAACAAGGATTCAACCTTTTGGGTCCAACCCGACAGATGGAGCACTCACATTTGGAGGGGGTTTATTCTAGGGGTCAAAACACCCAACCTCCATTCTGGATGGATTGATGCAATTCCCCTTGCGGAACATGGTGGGTTCTGTTGTCGTTGGGATTGAAAGTCGTCCAGACTCCGTTGCGATTGATGAATTGGCATTTCTCAAATACGGGGATTCAACACCGTGCGAGAATGTCACACGTTGGTCAATTCAACAAATTGGGGTTGTTGGCAACGGTTTTGCACAAAATTGTCATTTACATTGGACTCACAAACGAGGTCAAACTTGATTCAATAAACGGGAACCCAGATAAATGATTCGAAATTGGACGCGATTCGAGGCCTTCTCCAGCTGACCGGAATTTGGGGAAAGACATCTTTATCGCGAATTTGGAGTTCAAAATCATGGCCAATTTGGCGAGAAACACAGCTCAAAAGCCCAAGACCGGCTGCGCACGCGGCTTCGGATGACTTCTATGGAAATTGCGGCTCAGGTGGGACACTCGGATTTACTTGTCGCGCTTGTTGAAGGATGTAGAGGGGGTATAGGCTGAGAGCGGCACAGATGAGCCAGTGAATGATGCGCGTTGCTTGGAACCAGACATATGCCCACCCGCTGCCAGACGGCCACCGGTTTCCGATGCTCAAATATGAGTTGATTCCAGAGCAATTGCTGTATGAAGGCACTTTGAGTGAGCGTGACATTTTCAGCCCGGATCCACTGGAACCGGAGCAAATCCTGACCACCCATACGGAACATTATTGGAACAAACTTCAGTTGCAGCAGTTGAACCGGCGAGAGGAGCGGCGGACGGGATTTCCACAATCCCAAGCCTTGGTGGCTCGTGAAATCACCATCATGGGGGGGACCCTGGCTTGCGCAAGACATGCCATTGCGAGCCGAAGCGTCGGACTCAATGTAGCCGGAGGAACTCATCATGCCTATGCCAATCATGGCGAGGGCTTCTGCCTTTTGAATGACTTGGCCTTGACGGCCCGGATATTGATGAATGAAGGTGTGGTTCAGAAGGTCTTGGTGGTGGATTTGGATGTCCATCAAGGCAATGGAACCGCCTCAATATGTGCAGAAGATTCGCAGATTTTCACCTTTTCAATGCATGGCGCGGCCAATTATCCCATGCACAAAGAGGAAAGTGATCTGGATGTTCCCCTCGCAGATGGATGCACGGACAAGCCTTATTTGGACACCCTTCGGAATCACTTGCCGAAGTTGATGGATGCAGTCCAACCCGATTTGGTGTTGTATCAATGCGGGGTGGACATTTTGGCAACAGACAAGCTGGGCAGGTTGGCCATCAGTCGCCAAGGTTGCCTGGAACGGGATGAAGAGGTGCTCAGCCGCTGCCACCTGAATCGCGTTCCCGTGGTTTGCAGCATGGGCGGAGGGTATTCTCCTGAAATTCGGCACATTGTGGAGGCCCATTGTGGAACGTTCCGGACCGCTGCCCGCTTGTGGGGTTGAAGGGCGGGTAACCGCCACAATTTGGCCAATTCCACCCCACCACCTATTCTTGCTTTCAGAACATCATTTCCACCCCACGCATGCCTTCCAGCGCACCTGCTCCACCTTTCAGCCTTCGGTACACCCCACAAGTTCCTGAACTTCTTCACCAGCTTGATGTTACCCTGGTCCTGTCCACCTATCAAGCCGGAAAGTTGGTGTTCATCTCGGCACCTGACGGGAGTTCTTTGGCTCAGCTGCCCCGGAATTTTGAAAAGGCCATGGGTGTGGCCGAGCGTCCAGAAACCGATCAATTGGCCATTGCTTGCCGCCAGGAGGTCCTGTTGTTTCGAAATTCTCACGAATTGGCCAGCCACTACCCCAAATCACCCGGCAAGTATGACGCCATGTACATGCCAAGAGCCGCCTATTTCACGGGACCGCTTGACTTGCACGATTTGCACTTCGATGCCGATGGGGGGTTGCTGGCCGTGAACACCCTGTTTTCTTGCATCGTCAAAGTGGACGAAATGTGGAACTTCAATCCTGTGTGGCAGCCGCCTTTCATCGATCGGATTGCGGGGGAAGACCGTTGCCACTTGAATGGTCTTGCCATGGAGAATGGAAGGCCGAAATATGTCACCGCTTTCAGCACGGACAATGTGGCCAGGGGTTGGCGTCGCGACATCATGAATACGGGGGTGGTCATGGATGTGGCGACCCAAGAGGTGTTGGCGCGGGGATTGTCCATGCCTCATTCCCCCACAATCATCGATGGCAAACTTTATGTCTTGCTGTCGGGTACAGGTGATTTGGTGGGCATCGATCGGAATACCGGTGAAGTGGAAACCATTGTTTCCATCGGGGGCTTTGTTCGCGGTTTTTCTCATGTAGGGGAATACGCATTCGTGGGGCTTTCTCGAATCCGCGAAAAATCGAAGACCTTCGGCCATTTGTCCCACACCTTGACGAACAATGTGGCTGGGGTGATGATCATTCACTTGCCCACCAAGAGCAAGGTGGGCTTGTTGGAATACCAATCCTCTGTCGAAGAAATCTATGATGTGCATATCTTGCGAGGGAAACGTCGACCGAACATCCTCAGTCCTGTGGATGAGAAACACCGAGATGGTTTGGCCATCCCAACCACAACTTTTTGGCGACAGCGGTTGTCCGTTGACCCTTCATAACTTCCACCAAATCCGATATCATGCCCTTCCATCACCAGCAAAGACAACTTGAAGCATTGGCTCGTCGCATCCGAGTGGAATTGTCGTCCAACGGCCACATGATGACGGAACAGGTGCAACGCTGGCTCAATCGGTTGGCCAAATTGGTGGCGACGTTGCGTGGTCGGATGACCCAGGCCACATTGAAGACGGCGTTGGGCTCGTTGGCCGTCTTTTTCGGTTTGGGCGCTACAGCTCAATCTTTCGCTCCGATGGGCAACAACCCTTTCGGTCTTGTCACACCAGCAACCTATCCGCCAACGGGCGTGCAATTCGTGGACCTCGATGGCGATGGCGATTTGGACATGGTGGGGCGGGATTCTTTTTATGCCTACGATTCCTATGCCTATTACCCTTCGATTCAATTTCATGAAAACACGGGGACGGCAAACAACCCGCAATACATTTCGGCTCAATTCAATCCATTTGGAGGTCTTAATGGCGTGGAGGGTTGGGATTATGGATACACCTATGGCGGGCTGGGCATGGACTTTGCCGACCTTGATGGCGATGGTGACCTCGATTTGATTGCCGTGGAGCGTTATGGATATTTCTACAGTTACAACCCTTATGCATACGGATATTACAACAACCTGATTCTGTTTGCAGAAAACACAGGAACGCCGACCAACCCCAGTTTCGGTGATTTTGAAATTCAGCCCTTTGGTTTGAATCTGCCTGAGCCTTCGTTGGATGGCGATATGGCGACTTATGCTTTCGATTTTGCCGATGTGGACGGCGACGGTGATTTGGACATGGTGGGGAGTGTAGTGGACTTTGCTGATTACATCGGTCAGGAGCCGCCTCGGGGCATTTTTTGGTGTGAAAACCAAGGAAACATTTTCAATCCTTCTTTCGCCGCGCCTGTGATGGCCGCCATGGGATTGCCGGGATTGAATGAGGGACCGGCTTCGGAAGGATTGAGTTTTGGGCTCCAGTTGGTGGATGTGGATCTCGACGGGGACCTTGATTTGATGGAAACCATCTACCTCGGTTACTCCAGTTCTGACTATTTGACAGAACTGAGATACCATGAGAACACGGGCACGCTGACGACGCCCATCTTTGCTGACCATGTGGTGTCGCCTTTTGGGTTGGAGCTTGGGCCGGCTTCAGGGGTTTTGATGGGGCAATTTGCGGACATTGATGGCGATGGGGATCCCGATGCATTTTTCCATGATTTCTTAGAGGCAGCAGACATTGCAGATGACTATCCTTTGTTGTTCCAGGAAAACTTGACGCTGTCTTTGGATGTGGCAAACGAGGCATGGGAATTGAAAGATGAAACTCGCTTGTTCCCGAACCCGCTGCACCCTGGTGAACGTCTTCAGATTGCCAGTTCACTTGACTGGCAACAGGCCACAGTCATCGATGACATGGGAAGGGTGGTGCGGGTCATCGCTCGCACTCCCGGAGCCACTGAATTGGACATGTATGAATTGCACTCTGGCGCATACACCTTGCGACTTGAAACCGCGGATGGGAATGCAACAAGCGCCCGCTTCGTCGTTTCGCCGTGAGGAGGTGAATGTGCCAAGCTCTTGGCCAGTAAGTCGTCCGAACTGCATTTTGTTTTTTGATGGGCCTTGTGTTTTGTGTCAAAACAGCTTGCGCAGGCTGGTCAAGCATGAACGTCCGCGGGTTGACGCGCTTTGTGGTGAACTTGCGTTTGCCCCATTGCAGGGAAAAACAGCAACAGATTTGTTGCCTGCAGCCTGGATGGCTGAACCCGTGACCGAAGTGGTTCTTTGCCACATCGATGGCCAAATGTGGACGGGTGCCGCAGCGATTCGCAAGCTCTCATGTCGCTTGACTGCACCCTGGCGCCATCTGTTGCGATGTGCACCTGCATGGGGTTATCGGGCGGTGGCCCAACAGCGCCATAGGTTTTGGAGTCGATGCGATGTGTGTGAGTGGTCACCCAGCATAGCCGTTCGTCTCCTCCCGTAGTTGGGGTGCAACAGCACTCAAAGCAGGTAATCCATGCTGGTGAAAGCTGAATGCCGACCACCGACAATTTCCTCCAACAAAGGCTGTTCGCCTTTCGGGCAAGCCACGATGGTTCGGATGGAGAAAGAACGCAAGGCAGCTCGCACGCTCAAGGTGCTCACGGCGCTGTCTTTCCGGCCGGTGAAGGGCAGGGCATCCGGTCCCCGTTGGCAAGAGGCATTGAGGTTGACCCGACAAACTTGATTGACCAATTGATCGATGCAATGGCCCATTCTTTCGGGATGCTGGCTGAACAAACTGACTTGCTGGCCGTATGGACTGGCCGCCAAATCTTCCATCACCTCCTCAAAATCATCAAACTCTATTACGGGGCAAACAGGTCCAAACTGCTCATCTGCAAACAACCGTGTGTCTCGTGAAGTCGGGAAGAGGATGGCCGGAAAAAACAGGTTGTCTTGGACTTCTCCACCACGGGCATTGATGATTTGGCCTCCTTTTTCTTTCACTTCCTCTACGTATTGCAACATCGCAGACACTTTTCCGCGTTCAGGCAATGGAGTGATGTCCGCGTTGTCCGATGGATGGCCCGCCACCAGTGCATCGGTCGCGGCGGCAAATCGATCCAAGAATTCCGCACGAATGTCTTTGTGCACATAAATCACCTTGAGGGCCGTGCACCGCTGTCCATTGAAGCTCCATGCCCCTTTGACGCATTCTCGAACCGTCACATCAAGATCCGCATCTGGGAAGATGATGGCCGGATTTTTGGCCTCCAAACCCAGGACCTGACGCACCCGATTCGGCTTGGGGTGCTGGGAGATCAGGGCATTGCTGCTTTTGCTGTTGCCGATCAAGGCGAGCACGTCGATTTTCCCTGTCTGCATGATGGGGGAAGCCAGCGTCCGACCCCGTCCAAAAATTACATTCACCACGCCAGGAGGAAAGCTTTCTGCGAAGGCTTCCAATAGCGGTGCAATCAAGAGCACACCATATTTGGCTGGTTTGAAAATGCATGTATTGCCCATGAGCACTGCGGGCAGGAGCACGCAAAACGTTTCATTCAAGGGATAATTGAAAGGCCCAAGGCACAGCACGACCCCTATCGGCCCGCGACGGATTTGGGCAATAGTGCCCTCTACGGCAGTGACATGGCTGCCTTCCCGGTGCAGCAATTTGTATTCTGTGATGGTGTCCCTGAGGTACTCAATTGTGCGGTCAAATTCTTTTTCAGCATCCGATTGCCGTTTGCAGATTTCCCAGACGAGCAACTCCACCACTTCCGTTCGCTTGGCCTCCATCTTCGAGATGAATTTTTCAAGTGCGGCGATGCGCACAGAGGGGTGTGCCGTGGGCCACGCACCCCTGCCATTGTTGTAGGCCAATTGCGCCGACTCCAAGGCATCCAATCCCACTTCGCCTGGCAGGTCTGGCGTGCTGCCGAGCAAGTGGCCTTCCGGGACATCAGGATCCAGGACAATTGGGCTTCTCACATCAGATGTAGCGCCATTCCAAACATGCAATTCACCGTGGATCAAGTATCGTTTTTCGTCCAGTGCCGTGGGGGTGTGTGGTGTCATGGTCATGCAGAAAAAACTGATTTGCAGGGATTTGGTTCAAATCGACTCTTGATTGACTCATTTGGAGGTACGGGCAGTCGAGTGTGAATCCCAAACGGCAAGATTTTCTGGATTGGTCTCACGGGGTTGGGCTTTAAGTTGTTGATGCCAAGTTGAAAATTGAATTGTTTCTGAGGTCCTTTTGGAACTTGTAAGGCCAGGTCCAATTGGCTGAACACCGCACATTTATAATACATTTGTGGTGTTATTAGTGATGTTAATCGATAAAAAGAAGCGAAATAATGGGTTGCTCGAGAGAAATGCAGCCGGGGATGCTGTGGACAACAACCGCCATCGCCCTGCTGTTCCACATGACTTCTTACGCACAGACCGGTCCCGGTTCAACTTGGAATCCAGATTACAATGATGACGGACAAATTGGTGCACCGGATTTGCTCGGTTTTTTGACCGTTTTTGGGGCGGATTCTGACGGCGATGGTGTTTGGGATGGAGCGGATTTGTGCCAAGATGATCAGGCTTGTAATTTCTTGGCTAACCCCACAGCGGAATGCCAATTTGTTGATGCTACAGGCGTTTGTGGCGGTTTCTGTGAAGAGGATTCAGATGGAGATGGCACCTGTGATTGGCTTTGTGGTGCGGATTCTGTTGAATTTTCAGGGCATTCCTACGCAACGGTTCAAATCGGGAACACGTGCTGGTTCAAGGAAAACTGCAGGGTCTTGCCTGAGGTGATTCCGTTCAACGGCCCGTCGAATGCCTATTTGCCCAAGGCCATTGTCATCGGATACGCGGGAGAATCTGTGGAAGAAGCCATGGCACATGAGAATTATCAAAGTTTTGGTGCGATTTACAACTTGCCTGCCTTGACGTCCTGGGCGCTTTGCCCCCAAGGTTGGGAGTTGGCTGGGCCAATGCATTGGGATGCCCTGGTTTCACTGGCAGGTGGATACGCCGTAGCGGGCCTTAACTTGAAAAGTTCAACGCATTGGAATGGTCTGGATTTGTTCGGTTTTGATTTCAGAGGTGGGCCCTCCGCTGGGTTTTCTGGTAACGCTCGAACTTACCGTTCGATTCGGAATTCGCCCAATGGAAATGGTGTTCTTCAATTTGGGGATGGTGATGATTTAGATCAAGGCCACCGTTACAGCCGAGAGCATTATCCTGCCCGCTGCGTCAAATCTGAATCTTGAGACGATTTTTCACAGGTTCTTCTGTGGTGTGAGGTGGGTGCTTAACTTGCCCATCGTTATAAATGTGAGCAAATCGAAATGAATCTTTTCATCCGAATCCAGTTTTTGTTGAGCCTGATATTCTTTGGGGGCCTTTCTGTTCATGCCCAATTTGAAGGTATGGATTGGGGATCGAGCCGTTCAGTGGTTGAGAATGCCAAAGGCACACCGGTCGAAAAAGTGAGCAATGAGAATGCCATGTGGTATGTCAGCACTTTGCCGGGGGTTCAAGAGGCCACGTTTTCAGGCTTCAAATTTTTGGACAACCAATTGGTTGAAGGCACTTATTTGATTCAGCAAAACATGGACTCCGATCCCTTCGCTCTTTACAACAACCTCAAGGAGTGGCTGCGTGAGAGCCATGACATCGATTGGGACGAAAAAATGGGATGGCGAGACGTCGATGACTGCAGAGAATGGATGGATACAGAGGATGAAGTCTATGGAGTGGCCATGGGTTGCTTGACCAAGTCCGTTTATGGCAGAACAGAATCCTCATGGATTTATTTGGAAATGAAGAGCAATCTTCATCCAGATATGGGCTGGCCAGAGGTTTCTTTGAAACAGGGCAGTTTGGCGCACAAAAAGCAAGTTTTGGAGGTAAGGCATTAACACCCCAGGAGCTGTTTGTTTCTGATTGTCCTGAGATATTCGGCGTTTGAATGTGTGCAACTCAAAGGTTTTTGAGCGAGGCGTAAAATTCCAAAACCTTGCCCCAATCCACGGCAACTGTGCCGAAAGATTCTGGCCCTGAAACAGAAGGATAGGTATCGTTTCCTTCGAGATGTCGACCCTGGATGGCATTGTTGTTGTGGTTGAGCATCAAGGCAGGTGATGCACCCTCATTGGGAATGGGTTGAACCCATCGACCGCTTGACCGTTGCGGATGGGATTGGTCATGATTTTTGAGGACTTGATACTGAATTTTGTGCTCGGCCATTCTGCTCTCAGTGACTGGGATATGTCGTCTGAAATTCTTGATTTTGAGCCACAACAATTTGCGTCTGAACTGAGCTGGAGTCCAATTCAGAAAGTGGGCGCTGGCATGGGGAATTTTGGATTTCACAGACATTTGAAGCACAGGGCCGAACAAGCTGAATCCAGGACTCACAAAAAAAGCCTCACCCCAAGCATCGGTTCTGAGCCAAGGTTTGACGCGGCCGAATCTTGAATTGTCAGTTCCGAACATGTCCCATTGCAGCGTGTTGCGCAAGCCATAGATTCGGAGCGAGGACACTTTTGGATTGTTCATATCCGTGCGGACTTGGGCTTGAATCGTCGCCACAAAATCCCGCCCCAAACCATCATCGTTATCGAGGTTGGTAATCAGCACATGGCTGGCATCAATCGACATTTTGGATTCGAGCCAATCATCTCCCCACATCAATCCTGAAGGGCCACAAAAATCGCGGTTGCTCATCACCTCGGCATTGGGCAAGTCGCTGATTAATGCTTCCAGCTCAACCCGTATCGCATCCGGAAGCAGCTCGTCGGTCAGGACAATCCAGCGAAAATTCTGTTCTGTTTGCGCCTTCATTGAGGGCACTGTCACCATGCCCATGGTGAAGAGGCGAAAGCGCAGGCGCTCAGGACTGAAGAGTTCTTCCAGGCTGTAGCCGAACAGGCCTTCCTTTCTGTTCAGATTCGCTCTGACGGCAAAACGTGTAATCACGAGGTGATGAAACATGGACTCAAAATTCAACGCGAATTGCTTTCAATTTTTGAGCGCAAGCCAAACTTTTTTAACGCTTACCTCACAATGGTGATTGTCCCTTGATAA
The DNA here is from genome assembly GCA_049610385.1 of Flavobacteriales bacterium. Taxonomy (GTDB): domain Bacteria; phylum Bacteroidota; class Bacteroidia; order Flavobacteriales_D; family Sanyastnellaceae; genus JBMYZL01. The sequence continues at coordinate 32,056 of JBMYZL010000013.1, read as the reverse complement.
GTCCTGCTTCCCGTGTCGGATTCGCCCCCATCCCAACTCACACCCTCAACAATTCCCACCGAAGCTCGAGAGCAACGCCAAGATGTCATTCACGGTGGTGTTGCCATCCCCATCGATGTCGCCCGCACAACCATTGCCTGTGCAACCGAAGTTGCTCAGCAGGGTCAGGAGGTCATTGATGGCCACGATGCCGTCTCCGTCGATGTCCTCAGGGCAATCCGCACACGATTCATAGTCACAGCTGCCGTCATTGACCGCAGCCTCGGGGTTGAAGTTGCACGCCTCCGGATCGGTGCAGCCCAAGACTTCGTCGAAATCGCAGATGCCATTGCCGTTCGAGTCGGGATCCAACCCCACAAATGTGCATTCGCAATTTTCGTTGAGGTAGGCCTCATATTCACAGCTGGTCTCGATGATGCAGGGTTCTCCAGGCCAAATGCAACTTCCGTCGTCCAACGTGGCCTGCGGATCGAAGTTGCAGGCGGTGGATTCTTTGCATCCCGGGATTTCGCAAAAGCCCTCATCGGTGGCTTCGGGGTCGTAATTGAGGGCTTCCGGGTTCATGCAGCCCTCCACTTCTTCGCCATCGCAGATGCCATCGCCGTCGCTGTCGAGGAGCTCAGCGATGCATGCGCAATTCGCGTCCAAATGCCCCACATCGTTGCATCCGTCGGACTCTGAACAAGCATCCCCGGGATACAAGCAGGAGGCGGTTCCCGCTGGACCTTCCGGATCAAAATTGCATGCCGATTCATCCGAACACCCATCCAGTGTACCCAGGCAGGTGAGGTAGGCGTCATTGCAGATGTTGTCCCAAGCCGTGTCTGCGCAGTAGGAATCGTCGTTGAGAATGAATTCCACGCACGGCTGATTGGGCAAGAGATATCCTTCTGGAATGCCAAACGAAGGGCATGCCGAGATGACTGGCAAGTCAGCAGATGGATCGATGGGGATGAGCCAGTTCTGTTCGATGCAACTGCCATCATCTGTCAAAGCATTGGGCGAATAGTTGCAAGCTTCGGAATCTGTGCAACCTTCATCACAGGCTTCGTACAAGTTTTGGCAAATGCTGTCCCACTCCCCATCCGAACAGAAACTGTCGGAATACGTGACGCTTTCAACACACGCTTGATTGACAGCAATCTCATACCCGGGGACAGGATCACAAGAGAAGATGGCCGGACCGGTGACAGACGATGGCAGGTACCAGGCACAGTCCGGGTTTTCAGAGAACCCATAGATGTAGTAAATCGCGCTGGTGAAGTTGCCGCAATCATCTTCGACGGTAAACTGAACTTGGACATAGGGATATCCTTCGTTGTAGACCATGCCCAAAATGCTGTAGGAAGCGGTTGTGTAATCGTCGATTTCCTGTTGTGGGACGCAATTGTCGGTCACTTGAAATGTCCCGCCATTCATGAAGTTGGAGAAGTATTCATCCCAATACGGACTGTCCAAATCGTCCAGCAGTCCGAAGGTGTAGGGCAGGTAATTGGGCTCATCAGGCACCCAGTCTGGCGGTGTGATGTTCGAGAACGCGTTCAGGCTGGGCGCTCCGACATCGACGATGGAAACCTGACCAGTCCAAGGCGTCACCTCCCCGTGAATGTCGATGTAAAAGAGATACACCGTGAGCATCCCACTGTACGGCCCACACCAGGGGGTCCATTCATAGTTGGATTGTGTCCAGACATGTTCCGTACACTCATCAATGACCTCGATCTCGTTGATCAGTTCTTCGACGATATCGTCGTAAATGCCGTCATAATATTCATCACAATACACAACCAAGGGATCGTTGAAAATGGATGAAGAGAAGTCCAATTCGACCGGCTCGTTGGGATCGTAGAGGTAACTTGAGCACGCGCATTCTGAATACAGGTTTTGGCAAACCCAGTCCCATGCCGTCTCAGCACAATAATCATCAGCCAGGAACACTTGCCAAGCACAGTAGGGATCGGCTTCGTGGTACCCTTCAGGGACATCCGGCAGGGTTCCGCATGGGATGTAAATGGCTGAATCCCCGGCGTTGTAATCATTTGGGATGTAGACCGCCGTGGGCCCTGAGCACAAGTCGATGTTGTGGCAGATGCCATCGGGGTTGTAATTGCACGAATAAGGATCCAAGCAATGTTCGGTGTATTCGCATGAGCCATTGTCGAAGGCGGCATTCTCGTCATAGTTGCATGCCGTGGGGTCGAGGCATCCGGGCACAAAATTGATGTTATAGCCCATATCGGCGAGCATGCCGATACCGATTTCTCCCGGGGAGTGCCGGACGTCCCCAGCGGCGATGCCAGGCGTCATCATGTCATTCGGCGTGCCGTAATAGAGATCCAGGTCCAAGTGCGCTACCGATGAGCCATTCTCCCAAGGATTCGGGGTGTAAAGCAATGGAATGGTGTCCAAGATGGCCGAGGTAAAAGGCCCTGAGAAATACAATTTGTCTGTGTACATGGCCACCACCTCAGGCAAATCGTACAAATCGGTGGACCAAACGCCGTTTCCCGCAGAATCGGCCAACAAGTAATCGTAAACCCCCAATGGGTTGAGGATGAAGTCCCCGCTGGTGGTGGCCCCAAGTCGGTTGTCAAAGCCCATTCCGTGAAGAATTTCATGACACAGTACCGAAACCAAATCGAATCGATTCGATGGACAATTCCCATCAAGTCCGAAATACCAGTGGTCATCAAAGAAATAAGCATTGACCTGGATGTCCGTTCCACCTGGAATGCCGGTGGCAATTTGGCGAGCGAGGGATTGAGGATACAAAACAGGGTAAGCTGCACCGTCAATGGCGGTCCAGTTGGCAACGCCTGCACTGGCCAGCTGAAAGACGTCTGATTCGAAGTCAATGTTCACACTGACATGGACGTAATCAATGAAGTGAATCCAATTGCTGATCAGTTGACCCGTGTAAAAGAATGGTGCTTTGATGCTGTCCGGGATGCTCTCGGAGAAGGTGAAAGAAAACCACCCTGGATCGGGCAGGTCGTTCTCCATCATCTGGGGAGGGTGACCCAGCATCGGAGGGTGGGAGGGCTTGTCGCCGGTATATTTGTGCAAGATGGTGACTCCATCGCCAGGAATCACAGAGGTGACCACAGGCATGGCATCGTCCGCGGAGGACATTTGTGCATCTGCGGTGGTATAAGATCCGGCCCAAGCCAACATCAAACCCAAGAGGAATCTACTTGATTTCATCGATGAACAGTTTGTTTCACTCGTCAGGCGAGATTTCAAGATAAAAAAAATGCTGAGAGGGTTTCATGGATATTGAAACATGTCGAGAAAAATGGCGTAAACCCGCCTAATGTTGTTCAATTCCATTGAATTCATTTTGTTTCTGCCGCTTGTTTTTGCGGCTTATTGGATTGTCAATTTGTGGACGGGAACCCGTTTGGGTTTGCGATTGCAGAATCTATTGATTCTCACGGCCTCCTATGTTTTTTATGGTTGGTGGGATTGGCGGTTCTTGTTTTTGATTGCCTTCTCCTCCTTGGTTGATTACGCTGTGGGCTTGCAAATTGCCAAGGCGAATCATGAAATCGCGGGCACTCCAGCGGATGTTCGCAGCGCAAAGGCGAAGAGGTGGTTGTGGGTTTCGCTGGCCATCAATCTGGGCCTTTTGGGCTATTTCAAGTATGCCAATTTTTTCCTTGAAAGTTGGTTGGGTGCTTGGTCATCCTTGGGGGTGACCATGCATGCTTCTTCGTTGAGAATTATTTTGCCGGTGGGCATCAGCTTTTATACTTTCCAAACGCTCAGCTATTCCATTGACATTTACAGACGACAACTGGAGCCCACAAGGGACTTGATCGCGTTTGCAGCTTTCGTCAGTTTTTTTCCCCAGCTGGTTGCCGGCCCCATTGAAAGGGCTTCGGCATTGTTGCCTCAAATCAGCAAGCGAAGGTTGTTTTCATACGACTTGGCCGTCAGCGGCATGCGACTCATTCTCTGGGGTCTGTTCAAAAAAGTAGTGGTGGCAGATACTTGCGCGGGTTTGGTTGACAAACTCTTTTCCCACCCTGACACCTTTTCACCTCCTTTCTTGGTCCTCGGGGCCATCTATTTTGCGATTCAGGTCTATGGAGATTTCTCGGGGTATTCGGACATCGCCATCGGTACAGCACGACTGTTCGGCATTCGGTTGTCCCAGAATTTCAAAAGTCCCTTTTTCGCGAGGGACATTGCAGAGTTTTGGCGGAGATGGCACATTTCTCTCACCACTTGGTTCAGGGACTACGTCTACTACCCATTGGGAGGATCGCGAGGGGGCAAGATGCAAGCCATCCGAAACACGTTTTTGATTTTCATCGTCTCAGGCTTCTGGCACGGGGCGAATTGGACTTTTTTGCTTTGGGGATTCATTCATGCCTGTCTCTTCCTTCCGCTTTTGTTGACGGGTCGGAACCGAAGAAATACTGGTGACATTGAAGGCTGGCCGAATTTTCGTGAGTTGTCCGGAATGGTGTGGACGTTCATGGCCTTTGCCATTTCCATGGTTGTATTCCGTTCCGAAAACGTCGCTGAGGCAGGATTGTATCTCGCACACTGGTTGGATTCTCCTTCGACTTGGACGTCGATTTGGCCCAGTTTTCGACCCCCCAATCTTCTGATTTCGATCGGACTCATGTTTGCCGTGGATTGGGTTCAACGTTCTGGAAAAGAAATCGTTTTCAACCAACAATTCATTCCTTCGATTCCGAAGTTGTGGATAACCCCCTTGAGGTGGGCTGCCATGTTGTGCATTGCATGTTGGATCTCATTAAGCATGAATTCAAATGTCTCATTTGTCTATTTCCAGTTCTGAACTTCGTCGTTTCGTCATTCGATTTGCATTCAGTCTGACGCTGTTTTTGGGGCTTGTCAATATCCTTCGATTGTGTGTGCCCAAGCGCTTGTTGAATCCCACTTTTTATCAAAAATGGGCACATTGTGTGGATCAACCGCGAGGCACTTATAATCACTTGGCCATCGGTTCAAGCCGAATTTTATGTCATTTGAGACCTTTTGAATTGGACAGCATATGTGCACACGAAGGATTGGACTTGAGCACTTTCAACTTCGGATCACCAGCAACAGGGAGTCCCCAAACTTTGGATCTTCTCGATGACATCTTGGCATCTCCTCTTGCTGAGGAATTGAAGTTGATTACGATGGAATTGACCATCCCTTTGCCGAATGATAAGGTCAATTCGACATACCACAACCATTTCTGGAATTGGAAGAATACATACATTGCCACCAGGTACCTTTGGCAAAGAAATGTTTCATGGGAAGAGAAACGAAAAAACTCCCTTTTGTTGTTTCAACATTTCTTGTCCGCTCAACTGCTATTGGGACAAAAAAACATTTTAGACCATTTCTTTTCCCTCCATGCGCATTGGCGTACTGAGGACTATTGTTATGTGGAGGAACGGGGTTACCAATCCCTAGATCAGAAATTGGAAAATACGACACCACAAGGCTTTTGGGCATCAAGACATGAAGAATTGCTGGCCAAAAAGAAATCATTTGAAGAAACCATCGAGAAGAACATTGAGAGTCACAAAGGGCCTGTGCCCTCGCAGTATTCAAAACACCATGTTGAATTCTTGAAGGAAAAAATTGAAATGGCCAGGGAGAAGGGTGTTTATCTGCTGTTTGTGTTGCCACCACCGCAGCGGATGGGAACCGAGGGCCTCGCCATCTTGAACCATCTGCCCGAATCCCACGTGTTGGACTACACGAATCCGGAACAATACCCTGAGTTGTACAAGTTTGAACACCTGTTTGACATCAACCACTTGAATGACAAGGGGGGACAGTTTTTCACAGCTGCCATTGCATCGAAATTGGTCGACCTTGATTTGCCATCCGCTCAGGTGAATCTTTAACGCCCAGTCGAATCAGATGACATCTGCAGTGATTTGAACACCAGGTAACTCCTTTCATCTTCGGAGGAGGTCTCCTTCCTCAGCGCCATTGGAGAGCTTGACGCAAAGTTTGGCAAACCGGAACAAGGAGGCCATTTTGAGAGGCCTTCCTGGTGCATTCCAAGATGCTTCTGGTCAATGGCCCCGCCATTTCGAGTTGGGTCATGAGATGGAGGGGATACAGGCTTTCGGGTCCATTTGAAGCCAGTTTTTTTTCGCACAAAAAACCCAAATGATTTGTGTGGCTGTGACTTGAATGGCTATTCTTGTGATGCATCCAGAATGGAGTTTGATTTCCTGCCAACCGATCCAATTCTTGGGCACGGTGGCCAGATGATGTGGAGTGTCACCTCAAAAACAAAAGAACCATGTGGAACAACCCCATGCACCCAGGTCGCATTCATTGTTTGGCCACCCTTCCTGAAAAAATTGAAATCGCCCGCACGAGCTATCGATTTTATGTGACACCCAACGTCTTCGTCTTCGGGCGCGGCAAATTGGATTGGGTTGGCACACATCTCGTTGAAGAAGCTTTCTTGGACCAAAACCGACCTGCCCTTCTGCGCATCTTCGATGTCCACGACGAAATCCGCCGCTGCATCAACGACGGCTCGCCGGTCATCGAGCGCCACTTGCTGCTCGCCCGTTTCGACCTGGGCTTGCCGCCGTTCAACAGAAGGGGCTGATCAGAAACCCCGTTTTTTGTCAGTTCAAAACTTGAATCCGGCTCTTGGGACCCGAGAGTGGCCCGAACAGGTACGTCCCATTTGCCAAGCCGTCTAAAGACACTTCGTTTGTACCAGACTGGACAGGGACTCGTTTCATTTCTTGGCCTAGGAGGTTGAAGAATGCCCAGGGTTCAATCGGTGCCTGGGATGTCACGAAAAGTGCATCCCGGGCTGGGTTGGGACCGATGGACCAGCGTGCCTCCGTTGTGGCGATCAGGCTCGTTTCTTCCGGGGTGAGGGTTAGGCAAGTTATGATCGAACATGTCGGTTGATTTTCCTCGACACAAAGCTCACAATCTGAGGGGAAGTCGAACACCAAAGTGACCACATTGTCACCGCCCTGCTCTTCCTCAGCGACTTCGCCACACGCTGTGTAATAGACATAGGTTGAGCCGGGTGCGCCACCCTCATAGGTATAGGTATATGAAGTTCCGTTTGTGACGATGGCATCGCCGATGATGTTACCGGGAGTGAGCCATTCACAACTCACTGTGTCAGCAGGACTGGGACAGGGTTCGAAGTTACACGCGTCCGGATCGGAGCAGCCGCTGGGGTACGAACTTTCCGGCGCGATGTAGCCGCCGAGCACGGCATTTTCAAACCCTTCGCCGTCCCACACGAGACTCAGTTCCCCTTCAACACTAGAGACGTAGTGCATGGTGTCACTGCAGACGCTGATGGAGGCGGTGGTGATTTCATCATACATTGAATCAAGTCCAGAAGACAGCAGGATGAATGCCGCAAAATCAGAAACATTCAATGCGAGCGGGCCGCCTGCCGCTGGAGCGTATAGATCGACTTCAAGGTCATTCCACCCTGCCAAGCCATTCTCACATTCTTCAAATTCGGAATGGCCCAGGAAATCACTTTCTTCAAGGTCAAAGAGCTCGGTGTCAAAATAAATGCATCCTGCCATCCCCTGCGAGGAAGAATCAAAATTGCAAGCCAAGGCATCTTGACATTGAGCGAATGCCATTGCGGGAAAGAGGGTGCAAACACCAAGGCTGAGGAGGATGTTCTTCATTTCATCAGGTTTCTATAAAAACCAAATTCAAAATAAAAGGGTTGCAATGTGTTGGTTTGTTGGGGTTACAAAACTGATTTGTTCGGCGTCTTTCAAACTTGAATCACTGTTTTTCCGAAGCGCCTTGCCATTCGGATGATTCACATGATTGTCCGATCCTGATGTGATGCGATGAGGGCAATAGTTGGTGAGCAAAGTGAGGGATGGCATGAGGTCCGTGCAAGAACAATCCACCGGCTCTACTGAGCCACGAGAAAAAGCAGCCTGTTTTGTGTCCTATTGTCCCAGACAAATACAATCTCCATGAACAGCGATGAATACAATTGAAAATTCCATTCCATCATTTCGAATAACATTCATGACTTGCTTGATGCATCTGAATGTCTAAAAAAAATGGTTTTATACATGCAGCTATCTCAGGTGAATTTGTTGTTTCTTATTAGGATTCAAACTTTTTCGAGTATTTTCCAAATTCGATAAAGCGCCAAAAAAACTGCACCAATGTCTTTTTATTCCTCTTGTTTCGGTGAAACCAGCTCAATTGAGCAGCCAAAGGTACTCGGGAAATTTCACCCTCTCGTTTTTCTGTTGGTGGGTGTCTTCATGTTCTTCACCGTCTGGGCCAGCGGGGCAGATTCAGTTGCAATCCATGAGGAGTATTTGTTGTTGGTGCCATCTGGCTGCATGGATGATGCGATGAGTCATCACGGTGCGACATCTGATGTAGACTTCTCAGCACGTTTTCCATTCAAAGAGGGGGCGACAGCTGGTGTTCGGGGTGCGTCCCCTGAAGAGGGACATCACCACCCACACGATCGGATTGGAATAAGGATTGAAAATGATGAGGTTGCCGGAGATTTTCCATGTTCAGCGTTGATGTCAACAGTGTCTGCGAATGGCCGGCCCAATGAGGTTGAGGAGAACATCAGCGGCGAGGGTCGAATCACTGACAATTTCATTCCGGGGTGCACCGATTCAGAGGCGTGCAATTACAACCCAGAGGCCACCGAAGACGACGGAAGTTGTGTTGTATGCATCACCCAAGACAACATCCACGAAGCCGTGGCTTTGTGGTTGACTGACGAAGCCACTGCGACGGCCACGTACGGTCACATTTCGGATTGGGATGTATCACAGGTGACCAACATGGCTGAATTGTTTGTCAATGCCACCGATTTCAACAGTGACATTTCTCTATGGGACGTTTCGGGCGTGACGAACATGGCCAATATGTTCAGAGAGGCAACCAACTTCAACGGAGACCTCTCTTCCTGGGATGTTTCGAGCGTGACCCAGATGACTGGAATGTTTCTTGGAGCGGAGCAGTTTGTAGGTGATCTCTCGTCTTGGGACGTATCGAACGTAACGATGATGTACGCCATGTTCGATGGTGCCACGCAGTTCAACAGTGACATCACTTCTTGGGATGTTTCGAGCGTGACGAACATGAGCTTCATGTTCAAAGACAATCCCGCATTTGACCAGCCCATTGGTGGCTGGAATGTTTCCAATGTGACCTCCATGGGCTACATGTTCAGAGGCACCACATTCAACCAGCCTTTGAATGCATGGGATGTATCGAATGCGACGTCATTGGAAGCCATGTTCTTGGGGTCACAGTTTAACCAACCGCTCGACGGCTGGAACACATCGAATGTGGTCAATATGAGCCACCTGTTTCAATCGTGCCAATTCAACCAGGACATATCATCTTGGGACGTTTCGAGTGTCGAGACGTTCAAAAAGTGCTTCTACAACAATGAAGTCTTTACTCAGGATTTATCAGCCTGGAACACATCATCCGCTGTGGATTTCCATCAATTCTTTTACTCCGCAGATCAGATTGATTTCGACCTCGGAGGCTGGGACGTAAGCCATGTGCTTTACATGCAAGGGATGCTTCACGGCACATCCATGTCAAATGCGAACTATGATGCGACGTTGGTTGGCTGGGCGGGTCAAGCGGTTCAGTCGGATGTTGAGTTTGCAGCATCGGCTCAGTATTGCTCGACCGCGGCAGTGGCGGCGCGTCAAGCATTGGTGGACCAGGGATGGACGATCAGCGACAGCGGCCAGAACCCGGATTGCATCACGGGTTGTATGGATGCCTTGGCGTGCAACTATGCGGATGACGCGGCGATCGATGACGGTTCGTGCACGTACAGTTCGTACTGGTTTGAAGACACGGACGGAGACGGCTTGGGCGACGGCACGGGCGTGGAGTGGTCGTGCGAGGCGCCTTCGGGCTACGTGGCGACTTTGGCGGACCCCTGCGCGAGCGACTTTGCGGTCTCGTTTGGCTTGGAAGGTACGGAAGGGTGTGCTTTTGAGGGGGATGCGGGGTTGTGCGTTCCTGTGGAGATGGACGGTTACACGTACAACGTGGTGCGCGTGGATGACCAATGTTGGTTTGCAGAGAACTTGCGGACGTCGGTGACGGCCTCGGGAGAAGAAATTTACCAGCATACGGATTTGTCTTCAGGTGGGCTTCCGAACACACCGGCTCAGAAGGTGTACGATAACCTCGACAGCTTGCTCGCCATTTATGGCCGCATGTACAACGGCCACGCGGTAAATGAGCTGGAGGTTTGTCCTTCGGGATGGCATGTATCCACCGATGCGGATTGGATGGTTTTGGAGGACGAATTGGGCTTGAGTGAGCCTGCCGATCAGTTTGCGACGGGCACGCGGGGTTCGCATGCACCTGCACTGCGTTCAGTGGATTGGGGTGTTTCGAGCAATGCCTCGGGGCTGAGCCTTCTGCCGGGAGGGTTCCAATATTACTACGGCAACGCAGATTTGAATTTCAACACGCACCTCTGGTCGAAGGGGGTATTGAATAAGGGTGAACGGGTGGTATCGAGTGCGTCTCATGTGCAGCGCCAGAATGCGCTTGCTCACTCGAATTTCCTTTACGTTCGCTGCGTGCTGGACGCGCGCATTTCCGACATGGGTTGCACGGATGAGGCGGCATGCAACTATGCGCCGGAAGCGGCGACGGATGACGGTTCGTGCTCGTACAGTTCATACTGGTTTGAAGACACGGACGGAGACGGCTTGGGCGACGGCACGGGCGTGGAGTGGTCGTGCGAGGCGCCTTCGGGCTACGTGGCGACTTTGGCGGACCCCTGCGCGAGCGATTTTGCGGTCTCGTTTGGATTCGAAGGCACCGAAGGGTGTGCTGACGACGCTTCAGCTTCGGCTTGTTTCCCCGTAGAATACCAAGGGCATTATTACGATGTGGTCCAGATCGGCCACCAATGTTGGTTCGCCGAAAATTTGAGGTCAACAGCAACATCCGATGGAACGATGCTCGACACCATTTCGGCTGAATCGCCCAACCTGATCAACACCCCGGCCTGGAGTGCATACGACTACAGCGACTCCATTGCTGCCATCCACGGCTTGCTCTACAACGGAATTGCTGTTCAAGAAGGCGGTTTGTGTCCTTCGGGGTGGCACGTTGGCACGGATGAAGATTGGCTGGTATTGGAGCATGCCCTGGGCATCGACGAGCCCGAGCTCTTGTTTGCATCCATTACGCCTGGTGAATCGGGATGGACCGAGCAAGAACGGGGTGAGCACGCTGATGAATTGAAAGACGATCTTCAATGGAACGGTTCGAATGAAACCGGGTTTTCGGCCACGCCGGGCGGTTGGCGTTATTACTATGGTTACATCGGATTGGATGGAACCAGCCAATGGTGGAGCCCCGGATTCCGATCGCACCAAGTCCGGAATTTCCGCAGCAATTCCGATCACATCAACCGTTTTCAGGTCAACAACTTGAAATACCTTCATTCCGTGCGCTGCGTTTTGAACGAGCGGATTCAGCTGGAGGGATGCACCGATGAGACTGCGTGCAATTACGACGCTGCGGCCGAGGTGGACGATGGGAGTTGTGCCGAGGTGGATGACTGCGGTGTTTGCGGTGGAACCAACCTCGAGGCTTCGGGGCAGATTGTGGCCTTTGATGCAAGTCTGAATGAAAATGGGTACGGAGGCAACTACCTGGGGATTGCGGATGCCGATTACCAAACCCACTCCGAGCTGATGGTCCCGGGTGCTGAGATGTTGATTTCAACCGGCGGGCAAACCCTCTCGTATCACATACTGTACGTTGAACCCGTGATGCTCGTTGAGGGCTACCGCTACATTTACTTCGAAATGAACGGTTCGACCTTCCAAGATGATTTTTCACAGCCGGTAACGGTAGGGTCCAACTGGGCCATGGCCGAAATGTATTGCGGTTGCGGCCAGGAAGTGTGCGTTCCCGGATGCATGGATGCATTGGCGTGCAACTTCAACGAAGAAGCCAACCAAAACAACAACAACTGCGCCTATCCGGATGAGAATGGAGCGTGCGGCAGCCCCGCCTGCGACTACTTCCAGAGCGTCACCTTTGACGGGCATGAATACCCGCTGGTGGGGATTGGTGACCAGTGCTGGTTCCAAGAAAACCTGCAGAGCACTCATTTTGCGAATGGGGATGAGATTTTGACGCAGGTCCAACCCGTTCCAAACTCCAATTTCCGGGTCAGTGCACGCAGTGTGTTCGAGAACAATGAGGCCAATGCCTCGGTGTACGGTCGCCGGTACAATTGGAACGCGGTGATTGACCATCGCGGCCTTTGCCCCACCGGTTGGCATCCGGCTACATTGAATGAATGGAATGAGATGCTGGATCTCTATGGAGGGGGTAGCGCGGCGGCTCCGGCCATTTGGGCGGAGAGTTACAGTTCAAATGCCACCAACGAATCAGGATTCACGCTGCTCCCTGCGGGCATGAATTTGGAAGGCAACGTTGTCATTGGCCCAACAACCCATTGGACGGCTACGAGCAATTCGGGGCCGAAGGCCTGCAGAATGAGCTGGGGACATCAGACTGGCTGCAACAATTATCGCCGCGATCACCGTTCTGTGCGGTGCATCAAGGGTGACTTCCCCGAGGAAATTGGGTGCGCCGATCCGGAGGCTTGCAACTACAATCCAGCGGCTGACGCCGACGCGGATTGGTTGGAAGCGGAATACGGCACAGCCATTCATGAACAATTGTGCTACTACCCGGACAACTGCGGTTCGTGCGACTTTGATTATGCCAATACGGTGAACCAATCGTGCGATTGCGGTGAAGTCGTCGATGCGTGTGGGGTGTGTGGAGGCGACGGCTCGACGTGTGTGCCCGGCTGCACCCAGGCGAGCGCTTGCAACTACAACCCCGAAGCGACGGTGGATGATGGTTCGTGCGCTCAAGAAGATGCCTGTGGCGAATGCGCAGGTGGTGGCTTGGGTTTGTCTGTTGAAATTCTCGCGAATCAAAACAGCACGACTTGGACGCAGAACTACATCGCCATGGACACGGCATGGGTTCAAATGCACCTCTTGGAATTGAACCGCGCGGGTTCTCGCAATGCCATGGCCACGCTCACTGCACCCACGGGCGCCGCATTGCTTCTCGAATTTGACTTCGTGGCTTGCGACGGAAACTGCACCAACACAGGGTACCTGTCGGATAAGCAATTGATGTACTTCAAGATGCCCGGCGAAGCGCCTGAGTCGTTCTTGCTCTCTGCGTATTTCGAAGGCGGGTTGCCCGGCGGATCCACCTTGGACCTTCTCGATGTGTATTGCGATTGCGACGGGTCCATCCCGGAGCTCTGGCGCAACTGCGACGGTTCTTGCGACATGGACACGGATGGAGATGGGGTGTGTGATCAGGAAGAAATCCCGGGCTGCACCGACACGAATTCGTGTTCGTACGATCCGAATGCCACGGACGACGACGGCTCGTGCCAGTACCTCAATGCGTGTGGTGTTTGCGGCGGACCGGAGCAGGGCACCTCGTGCGACTGTCCTTTGGACCATCCAGAGACCTCTCCGGTGTACGGCCAATATGCGTTTGGGCCATTCATCCAAGTGTGCGCACCGGCAGATGGGCTGGGTGAGTACGTGAGTTTTGTCGACTTGAACGATGACAATCTGTCGCAGGATTATGTGATGTTGTATGCAGCGGATGAAGAAGGGAATCCGTCGTGCGGCGTCAATCCTTGGATTCAAGGCCCTCAGTCGATCTATTCATTGGCTCCCATTTTCCTCGCTCCAGGCGAGTGCATGGTCTTCCGCGGATACGATTACTACGGCCAATACCCCACGACTTCGCCGGGTCCAGCCTTGGAAATTGCCGCTGTGACGACCCCAGCTGTTTGGGGCTGCACAGACGATGCCGCTTGCAACTACGATGCAGACGCAACGGATGAAGACGGCAGCTGCTTGGAGGCAGACGCGTGCGGCGCGTGCGGCGGTACTGATCTGGATTTGACGTTTGTTGCGGAAACCTACGGAGCCGATGGCGGCAACTGGCTTCGCTGGCTGCTGGGTATGAATCAAGAGGTGGCAATGGCTCATCAAGCTGAATTCGAATTGGCCATTGCCAATGACTTGCCCCTTGTGATTGAACACAACGGCATCGTAGGGACATTCAGCATATTCAATTTGTTATATGGTGGCAATGGATACAGTCCAGATTTGGCCCTCCTTGAGTTGACGACTTTGGGCAGCGATGAATTCACGGATTATTGGCTATTGATTGAATCCTTTGAAGGACCCGTTCACCCCGGAACGTCTTTCACCATCCAAGGGGTCTACTGCGATTGCGATGGAAACCTGGCCGATATGCATTACGACTGCGAGGGCACGTGCTTGCACGACACGGATGGAGACGGCGTCTGCGATGAATTGGAGGTGCCGGGTTGCACGGACAGTGATGCCTGCAACTACGATGCAGACGCGACGGACGACGACGGCAGCTGCTTGGAAGATGATGTTTGCGGCAACTGCGGTGGCAGTGGGTTGGACTTGACCTTCGTTGCGGAAACGTACGGTGCCGATGATGGGAAATGGTCGCGTTGGTTGTTGGGCATGGACCAGGATTTGGCCTTGGCTCACCAAGCGGAGTTGGAACTGGCGATTGCCAATGATTTGCCGCTGGTCATCGTGCGCAACGGCGTGGTTGGGACGTTTGGCGTTTTCAATGTGCTGTACGACGGAAATGGCAACAGCCCAGACCTGGCGATTTTGGAGTTGACCGAGTTGGGCAGTGACGAATTCACGAACCATTGGATCATTCAGAACACCTTCGGAGGCGGCGTCCATCCCGGAACACCGTTTACCATCGAAGGGGTCTATTGTGACTGCGATGGTACCCTACCTGTGCCATATGCCAACTGTGAAGGGGCGTGTGCCAACGACGCCGACGCCGACGGGGTTTGCGACGAGTCCGAAGTGGCTGGCTGCACCGACACGGCGGCATGCAATTACGATGCAGCCGCAACCGAGGACGACGGCACATGTGTGGCTGACGCAGATGGACCGGTGATCCTGACTGAAGACTTCGAATTGGAACTCAATGAAAACGGAGAAGCGTTCATCAACACTACGGCTGTGCTGGCCGAGGCGGTGACGGACGATTGTGGGGAGGTTATGTATACCAGCGTGTTGCAAACGGATTTCAATTGTATGCACTTGGGAGCACCAGTGACGGTCTCCGTGATTTCAGAAGACAGCAACGGAATCATGAGTTTCGCCACGGTGGAGGTGACCGTTGTCGACCCCAACGGCTATTGCAATGCCGGTGCCACGGGCTGTACGTACGAATCGGCAACCAACTACGATCCGGACGCAGACGACGATGACGGAAGTTGCGAATTTGAATTGAATCCAGGCGGCGGTCCATCTACGTGCCCTGATTTGGACCAAGACGGTCAGGTGGGTGTTCCGGATCTTTTGCTTCTCCTTTCTTCGTTCGGTGGGGTGTGCGAATGACGCCAGTCCTTTTTTGATTTTTTGAGAGGCGCCCTCCACCGGGGCGTCTTTTTTCGCGTCCCATCTTGATGCCAACTCACCAAGCCGATGACGACTTCAGCGCGTACAGCCACATGGAGTACTATTGAGGTGATTTTGTTGAATCCTTCCACGCAATGGAATCTCCTGCCGGCACCCCTTTCAAGATGTTGAAAAACAAGGTTTTACATGTATTCAGAATTTGGAAAAGATGATTTTGAGTGGGGCGCATGGTTCATGCACAGAGCCTCGTGAAAAACGAATGTGGGCGCTTTCAAAACAGCTTTATCCGCAAGTTTTATTTGCATAGCTCATGTCAGAATCCCGAGATCAGCAGCGCCTTTGGATTGCCTCGTATCCTCGATCTGGCAATACATTCTTCAGAAATGTGTTGCATCGGGTCTATGGGATTCCATCAGAAAGCTTTTTCAATGAGCCTAATCGAGAGGTTTCAGAGAATTGGTTCGATTACAGGGCCATCAAAACGCACATGTTGCCGTCTGAATTGCCAGCAGGGATGCGCATAGAAGATGGCCATGTGGCGGTTTATTTGATTCGTGACGGGCGAGATGCTTTGGTTTCGGGGGCGCATCACCGAAAAGATTGGGCCGCGCCTTTCTCGGATTTCGAAGTCAATCTTTACGAGGCCGCTGTTGCGCCGGGCGAGAGTTTTTTCGGAGGCGGCTGGTCGCAGCACGTGGAAAAATGGTCGGAAGTTGCACACGTCGTTGTCCGATTTGAAGATCTGATTGTCGACCCCATCGGTCAAATCGAGCGGCTCCGCCCCTTCTTCGACCTTCCAGAGCCTGACCATGACGCCCTACCGACTTTCGAAACATTGCGTTCCGGAAATGCCGAATACGGGAACACCAAGTCGGATTCTGATTACAATTTGAGCGAACAAGAAATTGCTGAACGCAATTTTCGTCGGGGAAAAGTGGGCAGCTGGCGGGATGAGATGCCGTCGGATGTCCATGACCTTTTCTGGCTACTGCACGGCGACACATTGGAAAAATGGGGGTATGGCGCCTGTGAAAGGCCTGCGATCGCTGAACCGCGTGATTCGGCCACGCGGGTGTTGATGCAGGTAGGGAATATTGAGGACCCCCCCCGAGACGGGACTTGGCGCTACACGATTGAGCTAATCAATGGGATTCATGAGTTGGAGCAGAAGCTCGCGGGGCGGGTGGAGGTGGATTTGGCCCTGAAGTCAGACCAAATCTTGTCTCTTTCTGCCTACGAAAAGCACCGCGAAAATCTCTATCAGTGTATTGAACGGCACCGGTCTGAAGGCCTGCCTGCACTTCGGCGGCTGCCCACTGCTCGGCGTGCCACGCTTGATTTGAACGCCCGCGAAAAACGGTGTAGAAAATGGCTCGTCCACAGACCTCTCTGGGTCTTTCGCCGGGTGCCTGGGGCTTTAGGTCGCATGCTCGTCGGCGCTTGGAAAGGCCCCGTTCTTGGCCGCATCGGCTGGAAGCTGGAAAAATGGTGGAATGCAAAGCGACTTCCGATAGATCGAGCATCGGCATACTGGGATGTTGTTCATATGATGCTGCCCCAATGGGCACCAGCGACTGCGGAAATTCGCGCACGGTGGCTGATCACGTTTCACGACATGACTGATCGCTTGTTCCCGGAATACCATGAGGAAGGAAACATTCTGATGGCCGCGAGCGGCATGCGCCTTGCCGACCTTCGTCAGTCCGAGTTCATGGCGATTTCGAATAACACGAAGCACGATCTGGTTGAAAAGGAGGGCATCCGCGAGGACCGCATCCACCTTGCCCTGGAAGGTGCGAACTGGGACCTGTTTCAGCCCGTCCACGACCCAGATCGGTGGCGGGAAGTGGCCAAGAAGCTTGATCTGAACCCCGAGCGTCCCTTTTTCCTGGTTTTGAACACCCTCGAGCCCCGGAAAAACCTCGAAGGCACATTGGCAGCATTCTTCCGATTCATCGACAAAACAGGTGCGGATGTGGATCTTGTGATATCTGGTAAAATGGGCTGGAAAATGGACCAACTCACGGCCGATGATCGTCTCACTAACCCACGACTTCGCTTTGTCGGTTTCGTGGACGACCACGACTTGCCGGCTCTTTACAGTCGTGCCCTTGCCCTTTGTTATTTGTCGTTTTATGAAGGGTTTGGCTTGCCACCGCTGGAAGCGATGTGCTGCAAAACCCCGGTCATTGCCAGCAATGTCAGTTCGATGCCTGAAGTCGTAGGGGATGGCGGGTTGCTCGTTGATCCCTCAGATACCGAGGCCATTGCCGATGCCATGGCTGCAATCAATCGAGACAGACACCTCCGCGATTCGCTTGCAGATAAGGCGTTTGTGCAGGCTCATCGGTTCAATTGGATGAAAATGGCCTGGCTCACCATGCGGGTGTATTTGTCCTCATGATTTTCGGAATGCTTGGGAGATTGCTCTGCGTATCCACGGACCGAAGGGCATGGCTTACAACGGCCAATTTCAAACTTCTACCCGAACAGCGTCAGCGTCAGGGAACTTTTGCAGTCGGGGCGCTCCATACCGGTGCGGCCCATCGATTCGAAGGTGTTGCCGACATCAATCAACTGTTTGGGCAAAAACGCAATGCGGTTTTCTGGAGATGTCGGCCGAGAACTTTGGCGTATTTTGCAACAACATGAACTGCTCCAACCTCAACCTTGACTCGAAGATGGAAGACAAGCCGTACAGCTTTCTCGTGCCCAACACGGACTGGGCTTTCGTCCACATCACAAAAACCGGGGGCACAAGCATTCGGCGCTACCTGAAGATGCCCAAAATTTCGAATGCAACGGGGCGAAAACATGTGCGTTACGATGAGATGAAGAAAATGATGGATCCCCAGAGATTTTCAGAATTGCGGTTTTTCGCGGTGGTGCGCGAACCCTTTGATCGGATGAAATCCTATTGGCAATATCGCATGAGAAAACGAGTGGAGGCAGGAAAGGACTTGTTTTCATTTGACGAATTCCTGCAGCGTTTGCCAAGCTACTGCAATGACACAAATGTGGGGCGACCGCAGTCTGACTACCTCAAAGAACATGGGGTTTTTCAGGATCATGTTCATCTTTTGCGTTTCGAGAATCTCGAATCCGAACTCATGGCCTTTGCAAAAGGCCATGAGATGATGACGCTCGAGACCTTCCCTCATCAAAATCAAAGCTTTGAACCTGAGGGATTCAAAGGCGAATATACCCCGGCCATGCGCGACATGGTTCGGGAATTCTGTCATGAAGACTTTGAACGGTTTGGTTACCCCATGTACCCGGATCGATTGTGAAGCACCCTCAACTCGGCCGTTCGTTTTCCCCA
Source organism: Flavobacteriales bacterium (assembly GCA_049610385.1). Classification (GTDB taxonomy): domain Bacteria; phylum Bacteroidota; class Bacteroidia; order Flavobacteriales_D; family Sanyastnellaceae; genus JBMYZL01. The sequence goes on along the minus strand of JBMYZL010000013.1, from coordinate 13,222 downwards.
CACAGTTTTCACTTCAAAGGCCGCGAAGATGTCATTTTTGTGCACATCAAAAAGACGGGTGGCACAAGCATTCGGCGAACGCTGCCCTTCGAGGAAATTGACATCGCCCGTTCGCTGAAACATTACACGGTGCGTCACATCATTCGGTCGGTAGGGCGCTCGGCCTGGGACAAAGCATTCACATTCAGTTTTGTGCGCAATCCGTGGACGCGTTTGGCTTCATTGTTCCGATATCTTCAAAGGGAAAACAATCACACGGTGGAGGGTCTGGACTTTAGGGCTTTCGTCTTTCAAGTGATGGAGCGCAACTTGATTGGTTGGCCGTTGAATCTTCCGCCAGGATTGCCACAAGTGGATTGGTTGCGCGACGATTTGGGCCAAATCAAACTTTCCTTCGTCGGGCATCAAGAGACGCTTACTCAGGACATTCTCACCTTGGCATCTCAATTGAATCTGAGCACCATTGACTTGCCACACCTCAACCAGACAAAATCTCTCAACATGCAAGACACCTTGGATTTGTATTCACCAGAGATGAAGTCGATGATGTTGGCGCTTTATGAGGAGGATTTTGACACGTTTGGTTATCCCTTGGGGGTTGTTGATTACCATCGCATTGACCGCCCTTCACTTCGTCAAAAGCTCGCTGACGATCGGGGGCCAGAGGTCCGAACCTCAGATGGCTTTTTGGTTCGGGTTCCTGGGGTACCTTGGCCATTCGAAGTGACTGCGCCCCCAGCGGTTCCCATGTATCAGCACTTTCAGGCGGCTTCAGAAGAGCGTTGGCAAGAGAGTCAAAAAAAAATTCTCGTCTGCCACCCGGTTCTTCGCCTTCACCGGCTTCGAAATCGTTTGATTCAATGGGCTGAAGCGAGTGACTTGCTCAGTGCACTCCAAAAGCTCCAAGAATCCCGACGCATGGTCAAGCCCTTGGTCCACTTTCTTCGGCCTCAGTCAGAATGGGCGTTCGGCATTTTTGGCGAATTTGCAACAGCCCCTGGCTTGCGCATCGAGCGCTTCGAGGACGTCCCTGGCCAAGGCACCAGGAGTTGCACCAAGCATTTTTCGAGAGAGGAACTCGAACTGATTGATGACATTTATGAAAGCGACTTTGTGCAGTTCGGTTACGCTTTTGGAACCAAAGTCTGTAAAAAGTTTTGAACTCGTGCGAGGGATTCAGATGCCCATTGACTGCCCTCCTCTTGGATGATGCGTTCAAACGCCACTCGAAGTTCGTCTTGACGATGCGCCCACTTGAGATGGTTCATCACGACTTGCTCAAGTGATTCGAGAAAGGTGGTGGACCACAACTCGGGCTTTGATAAATCGAGCACCCCCTCACAGATCGATTGCACCTTACATCCTGTTAATGCGGTCCATGTTTCTGCCACAGGTTGCCAAAACAATTCCATCTCTTTGCCCATCTTTTCCGACCAAGCCGGATTCAGGCCTGGGAGGTGACGAAGTTTGTTCGCAAAGATTTGCCGATTGGGCCATTTCGGCCCCAAGGCCTGCAACAGATGCAACACCTCGTACGTCCGACTGGGGTTCATTTCAAGTGGATTCAGCGTCAAAGGCTTGCCCAACCAATCGGAAAATCCGCGCAACAGCCCTCCGTCGCAAGCGCACAATTCTTCATATGAACAAAAGGTGATGCATTCCTGTCCGAACACAGCCCGAGCACCAGACACAAATGACAACAATTGTTCTCGCATTTGCACACGCAATTGCATAAGATCATCTGCTTCCGGTGCATTGATGAGGCGTTGCTCGGCAATTTTCCGGAACCATTCCACAAAATTGCGGACCACATAAAGCAATTCAAACCGCGTGTGTTCGTTCCAATGGCCTTCTGCAGTTCCCCAATCCTTGAACTCACGCAACTGGGCTTCAGACCACATGGAAATGGCCTCACCTGACAATGCCAGTGTTTTCATATCACCTGGTCGGCTGCTCAATTCCCGTTGGAACGCCGCAAGGTTGCGTTCAAGGATCAGATTGCGCTTCTCGCTGGTCATGCGTGCCCCGATGACCGCGTTCAAAAACAGGGATGCGTTGGTCGTTTCCGCTTCAGCTCTCCGCCGCTCAAATTTTGGGATGAGAACCCCTCCCGCTTGGAGTTCGTGTCGGTTGACGAGAAGGCTTTGCTGAATGGACGTTGTACCGGTTTTGGGCAATCCGACGTGAAGAAAAACTTGTTCGAATGGTCGAAAGGGTGTTGTCCTCATGACTGCTGTTCTTTCAATCGCCTTGTCCATTCATTCCACATCGCCAAATCCTCTTGGTTCCATTTGTGCAATTGGTTCAAGACTTCGGCACTTGGCTTTTTGTATTCACCCTGGTTTCGAAAAGGCACATTTTCACGTGCTGGCATGCCGATGCGCGTCGACAGTTGGATCAGGTCAGCTTCGAGGCGTTCCTGCTGGCCAATGAAATAGAAATCGTTGAATTTCGCTCCGCGAAGACGCTTGGACATCGAGTTTTTGTTGTCATCACGAGCACAATATTCAAGCAAGGATTCCTGCCGGCGATGTGCGTTTTTTTGCGCGACGTCCAACGCTTTTGGGTGTGGATTGTTGAGTGTGCGAATGAAATGGTGGTAATTCGAAATGACCCGATTGACAGGATGGCGAAGCCACACAATCATTCGCCATTCTTCCAAATCCAACCTGGACACCAGATCCATGTAATCGAAATGCCCATTGATCACCAATGTTTCTGATGTGACTCCATTCAACGCTTCAGGCAAAAACTTTCTTCGGTAGGTCTTGAATCGCGTCCGTCCCACCCATTGCTCGAACTCTTTGTAAATGGTTGTTCCACCCGTTTTTGGAATGTGAAACAAAAGATATTTCTGGGGTGTACTCATGGGAGGTAACGTCCTTTTTCTCGCCATTCCATGACCTGTTCATAAAGACGCACGTCAGATTGATTGCAAGCGCGAATCAAGTCGATTTCTTCAGGCTTGGGTGACGGTCGGTCATGGGTCCGATTGTCTTGGCGGTCTTCGAAATGGGGCCAGTTGAGGATTTGGCCCAAACGATTGAGGTCCTCATCACGATGCTCTAAAACACCGATAAAATCCATGTGAGCATCCAAATTCTCGATGCTAAAATATCGCCTCATCACGTTTTGAACCTTTGGATTGCGAATGAACTCTGGGAAGGTCTTCAACAACTTCGACAGAATGTTGAGTCCTTTCCCGGGCTCATCCAGTTCTCGCTCGAGGATGTTGACGAGGTAGTAATACTGCGAAGTCACTCGTTCTACGGGGTCACGAACCCAAGTGATCACTTTTACAGGAGCGTCGGATTTTTGAAATCGGTTTTCCCAGCATTTCCATTTCAGGTGTCCATGGATCACTGGTGCGTCGATGGCAGCATCAGAAGGAATGGCCTTGTTGTTGACTTGAACGGGGCCATCCCTCTTGATGGCATCGACCCTGACAACAGACGTTTCGCCATAGACCCCTTTCAACGTGTTGCGGAATGAGGTTCCACCGGTTTTGGGAACGTGGATGGAAAGCAGCTGGAGGTTGGGGCATGGGTGTGACATGAATGCGCTAATGTTGTTCGACCGTGTCTCAATCTACGATCGCACAATCTCCAATGTTTCAAGAAACGACTTTAAATGATGAAAATCAAAACGGTTGAACCAGAAATCGCGTCCGTTCAGGCATCAGCATTCACCATCACCAAGCTCATCGGGGTCAATCTGGAAGCCCCCATTTCACGCCATTTTCTTTGATGCCCGTGTAATTACAGGGTGGTCAGAGGTCAAGAATCCAGGACGCTCCCAAGCGAGCAGGCACCCATTTCGAAACACCATTGCGTTTGGCGGTGCACCAGGACGCAATCAATGAGGGCCTGTTCACCTTGCCGGTCGTTTCAATCGGATACCGGTATCCAAGCCCCAGAACTTTCTGGCTTTTGGCACTGGACTGGGGCAAGTTGGCCCGAGTGGGGGCAATTTCCCTCGGGAATTGGGTCGCAAATCTGCTATCTTCGAATATCGAGTGCCCATTTGTGAGCATAAACGCTGATCAACCAACAAATGAATCCGGATCAAGTCCAGAATTTGTACGATGCCTCATACGCGGCCAGCTACGAAGAAAAATTTATTCAGTCGCCCATCCACAGCGCAAACATGTCCGCAGCCAAGGAGGAGCTGGCAAAGCATTTGAGGGGGGAGTGGCTGGATTTGGCCTGTGGGACGGGGCATTTTTTAAGCCAATTCCCGCATGCCCCCCGCCATGGCCTCGACCTCAGCGGAGACATGCTCGCCCACGCCCGCGAAAAAAATCCTGGCGTTGACTTCACCCACGGCAGTTTTCTTGATTTACATCCTGAGTGGGAGGGACGCTGGGGCACCATCAGTTGCATGTGGTACGCCTACGGACTGCTATCCACGCTGACCGAGGTGCGTCAATTGCTGACGAACTGTGCCCGCTGGCTCCAACCTGGCGGGATTCTTTTTCTTCCCTACGCGAATCCTCGTCTGATTGGTGGTGCGGACTTTCCGGACTTGATTGATTATCCGCAAGGTGGGATTCGGGTCGATGGAGTCATCTGGAGTTTCATCGAAGACGAGGGTGCGAAGGTGCATGAGCACCAGGTGGCACCGAGTTTGGATTGGATCGGCCGCAACACCGAGGGACTTTTCCGTTCACTTGAACTCATCACATTGCCACCACCTCCGAAAGAGAAACTCAAGGCCATCGATCCGATTTGGGCTGAGGCGGTGAAGCCGGAACAAGTGGTTATCCTGCGCGGATTCTGATGGCGTTCCAAGAAATTCTCTTGCACATTGGCATGCCCAAATCAGGTTCGACGAGCATCCAGCGCGCGCTTGGGGAGGCGGCAGTTGAACTCCGAAAACATGGCATCATCTACCCACGGTTTCCCAGTGTCCACCTGGGAGAGGTGTTGGACAATCACACGTATCCTGTGTGGTACAAAGTGGGATTCAAAAGAGAGAACTTTTTTGGTGATCCGGCGAAATTCATTGATGCATCAGGATGTCAGGATGTTTGGGATGAATTGTCGCTGATCGATGGCAAGAAGTTGATTTTAATTGGTGCAGGACTGTGCCATATGTCTGAACTTCACGTTAAACGACTCAGCGAATTTCTCAATTCATTGCTGACATCTGAAGGGCATTTGAGAATTCTGTTGGTGATGCGAGAGCCCAGTGCAAGGGTTGCCAGCGTGCGAAACCAATTGCGAAAGGAATATCTGCGAATCGGTCCATTGGAGGTGTCACAGGATGCGGCGGGCTTTGGAAAGAACAAAACGCAAAAAATCAGAATTCAGAAATGGCAAGAACACTTTCCCGCGGCTTCAATTGAACTGGTCCGATTTGAAGAAATGATTGCTCAAGGCGGCCCTGCTTTTGCCATAGCGCAATGGGCTGATTTGCCTCTGGAATTGGCCGATACTCGAGAAAACGAGTCCCTGTCTTACGAAGCGGAAACTTTGCTCAATCGCCTCCATGGGCGAGGTGTGCGAATGAAAGTCGTAAATTTTGTTGGCTTGAAGGGAACCCAAAATCTACTGTTACCTGGAGAGCAGGATTCAGATTTGCAAGAGGCTATTGATAGGTCTGAGCGAGATTTTGAATTTGCGGGTTTGCCCGCCTACTCGAAGAAGGACTTCGGCTTTCTTGATTTGACCACCTCAACATTGTGGTCCGTGGACACATTGGTTGACCTGAAACAGCAGATATCAAAAGAAAACCGGCTGACCCAAATCTGGGCCTACTCAGAGATTCTGAACCTGTCTCGGGACAAGGAGACGGGCTATCATCAAGCCGTCAAAAAGCGAATGCTCATATTCGCATTGCGTGAACTGGTGAAGTTGAAACCTAGGTTGGCGTTGAAATTCCTAATCAGCTCAAAAATTTCATTGGATGTGAAGCCCTCTTCTGTCTTGGGTAGTCGATGAGCAATCCCCAAATCTTCACCACCTAAAATGGCGAAATTCAAAGAAATCTGCATCCACGCTGGCTTGACAAAAACGGGCTCGACCAGCCTACAGTTGGGGCTCAAGGCGATTGCAGCTGAACTGGACAACAGTGGCGTTGTCTATCCGGATTTTCCTGGATCAGGATCGAATGGAGCCAATCACGGCATGGCACTCCGACACCTTGCTGGATTTCGAAGTGATGCGCCGTTCGGTCACAGTGAAAAATACCATGACCCGGAAGCGGCGGCGAAAGTGTTCGCCACGTTCTGCGCTGGCGAATCAGGTGGTCAGAATTTGATTCTGAGCAGTGAGACGCTCCCGGCAATCCCCGAGCTTCAATTGCAGAAATTGGCCCATCAGATCAGACAATGGGGGGACAAAGACTGCATCGTCCGGATGTTTCTGGTGGTCCGACATCCCCTCCAGTGGATGAACAGTTCTCGCAATGAATTCTTGCGCCATGGGTTTTCGGTGTCCGATTTGAGCCACCCACAGGGCGTCATGGCTCATGCGCTACAGAAGGATTGGTTGAAAGAGACGTTGCAGAAGTTGCATCGAGTGGGGCTGGCCGATGACCTCACTGTGTGGAGACATGAGGATTTGCCCAGCGCCGGTGGCTTGCTGAAGGTCTTTGGGGATTGGGCAGGTTTGTCGGTGCCCATTCCGGAGGTGCATGCAAATGAATCTCTGAATTGGGAGGTCCTCAAGTTGATGGATGGCCAACGAGATGCAATGCCCATCGAACCACATGAGATGACAGCCCTCCTCGCACAATGTCGGGGGTCGAGGAGTTTGCCCTCGGCTGAAGAGGCGAGGCACTGGCAGGGTCGATGGCTTGAGGACACCAATCGCGTCCTGTTATCGCTTGGATTGCCGCCTTATGGCGAGGAATTGGGATCCTTTGATTGTTGTGGTGTGGATTTGTGGTCGGAGGTTTTTTTTGATGATCTCTACGAGATTTGTCGCGTAAATCCAGCGATTCAACCGTTCATTTTTGGGCGTCTTCATCATCTCGAGCAAGTGATGTCTCTCCCTGCGCGCGAGCGATTGGACAAATTCAAAGCGAAATTGAGGCCGATGAAGAAGAAGTGGTTGGATGCGGCTTTGGCTTTCTGGAGTCGAAGAACCCACCGGGATGTGGTATTACAAGCAGCGATTGAGGCAGCATACAAATTGAAGGGAGACCCAAAAACAGTGCTCGTGGTCTCATCGGGTGAGGTTGAATCAGGTGTCCGAGAATTTCTCTCGTCGTTGTCCGCAAAGGCATCCGTGGTGCACTGGGCGTTGCGAGACATCGAAAGCCCGATTTTCGAGAGTGACCGGACCACTGTTCTCAAAGGTTGGAGTCAGGAAAAACCTCTGGCGCGGAAGGCCATGAAACAATTCAACAAATGGGGGCTTGACAAGGTTGTGGCTCTGGGCTGGGATGCTGCTCAGTTGCTTTCGCATCTGCCTCTGGCTGGGGTTCCTGTGCTTGGCATTTTACCAGAATCTGAAATGGAGACTGAACCGCCGTTGGATGTGGTTGTGTGTTGGGGGGAGGTGGTGAACCGAGGTGTGGTGTTTGACATGGATTGGGCCCAAAAGATGATGGACATTTTTCATGACACCATCTCACCTTCGCAACACCCGCACTTGCAATGGTTGCACTCTCCAAGTGTCGGTGAATTGTTGATCGCATTCAATGCTGCTACGACTGAGCCGTTTCCTCCGATTCAGTTTCGTGAAGTTCGGACGTACGCGAAGGTTGAGGAAATCTTGCGTCGTCCAGAAGTTGTTCGGCTGTGGCCAGAGGTTGATGCCGATCAGGACGACAAACGACTCAATGTCCTCGATGGTCCGGAACACCGTGCACTTCGCTCGATGGTCCAGCCATTGTTCACACCGAAGGCTTTGAATGCCATTGAGGAAGCTTTGGTCGGTGTGTTGGATACCATTTTGGCATCCATCAATGGAGACAAGAGCGTGGATGCGAATCTGGAAATCAGCGGTCCACTCAACCTACAATCGCTTTCTGTGTTCACCGGACTCTCCGTGGAAAGTTTAGCGGCATGGGAAATTCGAGCAAAGAATCGCATTCGGCGATTGTCGCCAGATGTTCCCAATGTGCAATTGCATGAGATTGCATTTTTTCGCTCCCTCGAGGAAGACAAATCCCAATGGTTCAACTCCGAGAAGCCGCCTGAGGGCAGCCTTCTGGCGCATTTCCTCAATTTGGATTTATCGGTCAAGGAAATCTATGATGCATGTGGAAACTTGCTGCAATCCGTGATTCTTGCGGGGGTCGATGTCACGAGAAGCCTGATCAATCAAATCTTGAATCATTTGAATGAGCATCCGGAACTCTGGGATGTTTTTCGACAGCATCCTGAGGTGATACCGAAGGCAATCGAGGAATTTTTGCGGTTCTATTCTACATCAGAGCAACTGCAATGGCTGGTCGCCAAGCGTGATTTTCAAGTTGAGGGTGAAGTTTTTCAAGCAGGAGAAAGACTTCGTATTTTCATCAAGGAGGCCAATCGCGATCCGGATGTCTTCGAGCGTCCCGATGAATTTCGGCTGGATCGCCCCCAGCGAAGGCACCTGGCATTCGGGTTGGGGGCTCACCACTGTTTGGGGGCTTGGCTGGTTCGAACGCAAGTGAGAATTATGTTGGAAAAACTGACCCAAAGGACGGACATTATCGAAAACTTGAAAACGAAATGAGATACTTCGAAAGCAAGGCGTGGTATCAGAATCCACCAGGGTTGTACCCGGATTTGTTGGCTCGAGGTTGCGAACGCATCGATGCAGGGAGAATTGCAATTTTCCGGTACCACACCATCCGAAAACTCCTCCAGCACCCCGATATCAGTGCGGATTGGGATGTTGAAAAGGGAACCCAATCCAAACCTCTATCCAGCTCAATGTCGACCTCTGATGGCGAACAGCACTATCGCCAGAGGAAAGTTGTTGCGGGCACTTACAACAAGCAGCCGGTTCAGGAGCTTGACCCTGTGATTCGCAGCCACGTGCAGCGGTTGATGACAAACCTTCCCAAAACCAAGGGGTTTGAGTTCATCCAAGGTGTTGGAAAACCGCTCACACTCGAGATTTTCATTGAATTGACGGGTCTTCAAAGGACGGAGGCTACAAAAATCGCAGAACACGCTCGAAAATTCATGTCACTGGTAGGTCTGACGACCGAATGGGCCCCGCAAGCAGCAGAATTACGTGCCATGCGGGAGGTATATGAAAATTTGTGGAATCATCGTGAAGAAGAGCCTCCCACAGGGTTGATGAAACAAATCTTCAACGCATGCGATGCAGACATCATGAGCTACGACGAAATCATGGAGATGTGTGTGCTGGTTAGCATCGGGACGAATGAAACCATGACGAACCTGATCGGGCTGTGCTTCATGTACCTTGAAATGTACCCGAAGATTCGGGAGGAGATTGCTCTATCCCCAGATAAGTGGAATGATTTCATCGATGAGGTCATTCGAATCGATGGTCCTGTGCGGTCAAGTTCTGCCCAGCGGGCCAAACGCGCCATCGAAATCGATGGCATCACAATCCGAGAAGGTGACCTGGTGTATTTGGTGTACTCGGTTGCGAATCACGATCCCGATGCCTTCGAAAATCCGAGGGAATTCAATATCTACCGAAAGGGGGCACCTCATTTGGGTTTTGGTTTTGGTCGTCATCATTGCTTGGGTTCTCATCTGGCCAAATCCACCATGCGCATCATCCTTGAAGAACTGCATAAACAGTTTCCTGATTGGCACATGTCCACACGGGAATTTCCATGGCATTCAAGGTTCTTGAAGATTCGTCATCCGGGGCCTTGGGCGTTTTTGAATTGGCGGAATTCTCAGCAAATCCGAGGCCTCGAAACCATTCACCTCGATTTTTCATAGCGACGACCCTCATTTCGCTGAGGGTTCAAAAAATCGCCGGCTCGTCGTGCCATGATGCCTTGTGCGAGGTGCTCACCAGACGCAGATTGATGTCTCGCATGGGAGGGATGCCCGCGTTCAAAGTTGACTGCGTCGGCTGTCATCGCCAAGCGGTGAAACGCGCCCCTTGCGTTGCATTCATCCAGTTTCAAGTTCGGAAAGCGCTTCATTCTTCGTATTTTAGAAATTCAACCGAATCGCATGATGCTTTCTTCTATCTTTTGCCGTGGCCAAGCAGGCCGCGCCGTTGCAGCCGTGGCCCTTTTCGTGGCCATAGCTTGCATGCATCCCTCAGGTGCCTGGGCTCAGTCCATCAACTACCCTTACAACCCCGACTCTGACACAGACCAGAACATTGGAACGCCCGACCTGCTTTCGCTGTTGAGCGTGTTTGGCACAGAATTCCTGCCCGATCCCATTGCCATTGACAGCCTCACGCTGGAGGAGTACTTGGAGCTGCTCCAAGAAAACATCGCAGCGGCTAACGATGCACTCAATGCCATTCCCGGGCCGGATTGCGACCCGTGCGAGGGTCTGTCAGAGGTGGTGTTCGGGACGACCACCTACCCAGTCGTGCCCATTGGGTGCGAGTGCTGGTTCGCCAAAAACCTCGACACCTATGTGTTTGCAAACGGCGACGTCATTCCCGCGTTGGATGATGTGGACCCCGCGAATGAGGATACTTGGCAGTCCTGGGCCAATAACAACCCCATCGACGGAGCGCGATTTGGCCGGATGTACAGCCTCGGTGCACGGACTGACGCCCGCAAGATCTGTCCAAGCGGATGGAAGGTGCCGGACTACTCGGACGCTTTGGCAGTGCAAAATGTCATCGGGTTCACACAAAGCGGATCGGGAGTGGGAAAACTCTTGTATGCAGTTGATCCGGTCACAGGAATTGACTACTTGCAAAATGTGGATTGCACGAATGACTTCGGATTCAATGGCCATCCAGTGGGTTACATGTCAGACGATGGTGGCATCAGTGGTTTCAACGGGAGTGCGGTTTGGGGAACCCAATCGGGAAGTTGGGCAGGAGGCTCTTCCATCGCCCAGTCCTCTTATCCCGGGGAGTATGCTTTTCCTGTTCGTTGCGTGAAATTTCAGTCGAATGACCGCGGTTGCATGGATGCGAACTTCTTGGAATTCAACCCCAACGCTGAATACGAGGATGGAACGTGCTTGACACCTGTTGTTCGGGGTTGCACGGACCCTGCGGCGAACAACTTCGACCCGCTCGCGAACACCGACGTGGGGTCCTGCACATTTGGACTCCAACAACCTGCTTGCAACTTCCAAGACACGTACACCTACCACGGCCACGTGTATGACTTGGTAGAGGTCGGAGGGGAGTGCTGGTTCAAGCAAAATCTGCGAACAGGGCATTTCAGCAACGGCGATCCCATTGCCACTTGGACATCGGACTTGTCGGATCCAGAATTGCCCTGGCAGGCCTTGAATCCAGTGAATGTTGATTTGGGGGATGCCGATGCTTTTGGACGATTGTACAACCAAGCGGCGGCATTGGATGCGCGCAACGTCTGTCCATCCGATTGGCACCCTTCGTCATCGTCGGATTGGGATGCATTGGCTCAACACTTTGGCGGGTTCATGACCTTGATGCCATCCATTGCATCGTTGGGTGCATCCAGCGATGCGAGTGGATATTGGGATTATGCATACATGCAATCCAACCTGTCCGGGCTCCATGTGCACCCTGCCGGTTACATCACAGTCAACGAAAACAGCATCAATGGTGTGGGCACTTATACGGCTTTTTTTGAGTCAGAAGGAAGCATGATATGGGGGTATTTAGCCGGTTCAGATCTGAGTCTGAGTCGTTATGACCTCACTTCCTTTTTGGATTGGTTGACCTCACCAAATTTCATGGGTGCTTCCATCCGCTGCGTCAAAGACTGATTGCACTTAGAACCTCTCAATGTACAGGTGCCATTTCGCCTACATTTCCGAACTTGCCCAGCGATGACTCGCACCTGCAAGCCCTATGCATCGATGCTCTGCGTCGCAGCACTTCTCCTCTTCATCGGTTGCAAGCGTTTCGAATCGGTCGTCGAAACCGGTGATATTTCGACCTGTGTGGCTGCGACCTTGGAGCCCACCCCAACTGCGCCCGATTACAGCGATGAGCGTGCCTGGGCTGCCTTGCCCTGGACCGATGACACCGCTGATGAGACACCGCGTGGGCGAGCCGCTGCAGAAGGGCCGGGAACGGCCGACGTATTTTATCTGCATCCGACGATGTATGAGGTGGGACTGGGTTGGAACGCCCCCATCGACAGTGCAGCCCTCAACAATGCGGTGGATCAATGGCCTGTGCGCCACCAAGCGTCGATTTTCAATGGGGCGGGACGGGTATTTGCCCCCCGTTATCGCCAAGCGCACATCCGGGTTTTCTCCATCGGCGACTCGCTGAGTGAGGCTGCCTTGCGCATCGCATATGGGGATGTTCGCGATGCTTTCCAGCACTTCCTGGCGAAATGGGACGATGGTCGCCCATTGGTAATCGCTGCGCACAGTCAGGGGAGTTGGCATGCCCGATGGCTGCTCCAAGAGTTTTTTGATGACCAGCCGTTGGCACATCGGTTGGTGGCCGCATACATTCCAGGGATGGACATCTATCCTTCAGATTTTCAAGCGTTGAAACCTTGTCAGAAAGCCACAGACCAAAACTGTTACTGCACCTGGATGTCATATGGCAACGGCTATCTTCCTGGCTGGCTGCAAAAGACGTCACACGCGCCCAGTGCCATCCACCCCATTACCTGGACAGCCGAACCCGGCGTGCCCAACGTCCGCAGGGAACATCTCGGTGCTGTCCGTGAATCGTTCCGGACCAAGAATGCCGGAAGCATCACCGCCGAACTCGTGCCCGAGGGAGTCCTGTCAGTCGATCCGCCACATATATTTCTGGTGGGTCGTCGGATTCACAGGGACAATTGGCACGTAGGAGATTTCAATCTGTTTTGGCCGAATGTCCGTGCAAATGTCCACGAACGCATTGAAGCACATATGAGTCCACGATGAAGACTACAGATTCACAGACAGTTGGGGGAAAGGCTCCACGTATTGACTTCATGGCCAATTCGTTCTCGCTTAACTTTAACGTGACTCGTGCAGCTCACGGGCTACGAAAAGCCACAATTGAACATCCAATGCCCCGGCCTTGCCATGTGCTCCTGTGCCTTGGCATCATGGGTTTTTGTGTGAAGCGGACGGAATCACATGTTCGGATCGAGCTACGCAATCTCGGGAAACAGAGGTGTGGTCTATTCACAACGGGCTGCACCCGATGATTGC
>JBMYZL010000012.1:0-88955 GCA_049610385.1 Flavobacteriales bacterium | reverse complement strand
ACAGCACCTGAATTCACTGAAATTCCGATGAATCAGAGCAATGAATGTGAGGAGCAGCCATACAGCTACTCTGCAGATGACTCATGCAGTGAAGTGACTTACGATGAGAGCCGCCAAGTCGTTTCTGACGATGAATGTGGCAATTATGAGCACCTGGTCACATTGACTGCGACAGATGCTTGCGGAAACACCACCTCAGTATCCTTCACCATTGTGGTTGATGACATGACTGCACCTGTGATTGAGGATTCTGAAGCGGTGGTAGACGGAAGTATTCTGCCTGTCTGTGCCGACGATATCTGGGGCTCTGTGGATATCCCAGAAGCGATTGAGCTGACCACCAGTGACAACTGTGGCGGCGATGTGACAGTCGACTTCACGGAAACATATGTAGGTGAGTATGCACCATCTGAAGGCATCGAGAGTTACTGGTTGCCCATGGATCCCGATACCATGGATGACGGTCTGACTTGCGACAACTTTACGCCTCACGCCGCGCGCTTGATTCAGTTTGGCATGTGGGGAGGTGATGAGTTCTATGTTATTGATGGCGATGAAGCTTTGATCACCAACTACGAGGACGGAACACGCCATCTATACATGCGTGTTGTTTCACAAGACAATGCCGATCGTGGGTGGACATTCGAAATTGATTTGAACGAAGGTTTGGATTGGATTGAATGGACCGAGCAGCCTGGAGCCCAGAGTTACAAGTTGGATTGTGATGGCTTAGGCGATCATGAGACATGGATGTACCACATTCTCCAAAGCAGCAGCCAGGCATTTGGTTGGGGTGCTTACGATGGAGATGTATTGGATCTCACGCACCAACCCAGCAACGGATACTATGGTTTCCAGATGGGAGGTGGAGCGAACAACAAGAATGCCAACAATGGCTTCAGCGGTTGGTTCTACTACGAGGGTATGTTCCAAGGTCAATTCGTTATGGGTACAGGTGATGTCTTTGGAGATATGGACACATCACTTCCATGGAGCATTGAGCGTGAATACACAGCAACAGATTGCAGTGGCAATGTGACTTCATTTGGTTACACCATCGATGTCAATGGCGAGACTTGCACTCCTGTTCTGCCACCGCTCGGAGGAGCCAACGATGATGACTATACATGGGGTGGAAACGATGCCGATGATGACACCACCATCGGTGAAGAGGACGAGACGGGCAAGAATGACCTGATCAAAATCCTCGGATTGAATCCAAACCCTGCAGATGATCGTTCTCGATTGACCTTCATGACATTTGAAGACATGGTCGTTGATGTAGCGGTCTACAATTTGACAGGAGTTCGCGTACAAGGCGTTTACGAAGGCACTGTTTTCGAAGACGACATCCAGAACTTCATCATCTACACAAATGATTTGGAAAACGGCATGTACACCGTTCGAATCTTGAGCACTGAAGGTGATGTGGTCACATCGAAATTGATGGTTGCCCACTGATTCTTCTGATTCCTGATTCCCCGGGCGTGGGGGTGAAGGATGACCCAATGAAAAGGCCATCCCGTTCCAAAGGAGCGGGGTGGTTTTTTTTTGGAAAAAGAATCAATACAATGGCCTCAAGATGTTCAGCGCCTCTTTGATGTGCCGCCTGGGATTGAACTGGGATGAAAATCGGTGAATGATTTTACCTGATGGGGCAATGGTGAATGTCTCAAGTCCGAGAGCGTCTCAATGTCTTTTGGACACTACAGGGCTGGGCAACCGGCTTTAGCATCAGATAGAAGCATCAAGGGCAACCGATGTTTCTCTTCGAAGGCTTGGTGACTGGCCAGTGCGTCCATACTGATGCCAATGACTTCAGCCCCAGCTTCGATGAATGCCGTGTATTCGTCACGAAAACCAAAAGTTTCGGCGGTACACCTGGGGGTATCATTTATTGGATAGAAAGCACAACTGCATATCGACCCGAGTTCAGGACTTCCGTGAGGGAGACCGATTCACCTGCGGTAGAAATCAGTTCAAATGAGGGTGCCGTTTGACCTTCCATTTTTGGCCTAACATTTCTTTTGAGGAAAAAGTTGCCGCAAGAGATGGCAATTCAGAGAATCGAGAGACCTTTGCAAAACGGAAAACACGACCCATGAGCAAGCTTCAACGAACACCCACCGACAGTTATGCCAGTAGCACCCGCATTGTCATGCCCAATGACACGAATACCTTGGGGAATTTGATGGGCGGAAATTTGCTCAATTGGATGGACGAAACGGCAGCCATCAGCGCGGGGCGATTTAGCCGAAGAATTTGTGTGACCGCAGCTGTGAACAATGTCAGCTTCCAACGGCCCATCAAGCTGGCGGATGTGGTCACCATTCATGCTCAAGTCAGCCGGTCATTCACCAGTTCGATGGAGGTGTTTTTGCAGGTGCATGTGGAGGATCCAGTGAGCGGAAATGCTTGTTTGTGCAATGAGGCGATGTACACGTTTGTGGCGGTTGACCAAAACGGCGCGCCCATTGCTGTTCCTGAGTTGCAACCCACGAATCCTGAGGAGCAAGATCGGTTTGATGGAGCGCTTCGTCGTCGGCAATTGCGCTTGATTCTGGCCGGCAAACTCAACCCTTCGGATGCGACGGAGTTGCGTGCGCTGTTTGGTTGAGGAGGGTGCTGATGACCGTTTCCGGGTCTACATGATGAATGCACAGATCAACTCCGAATCGGCATTGATTTCCAAGCTTTGAACAGGGCTTTTCGCCATTGCGTTCGGCCGGAATCAAATTGGCAGAGCCATTCGGTGGCTGCCAAACCGACATCCCCAAAGAGGGCCGAGTGCAGCCCCACATGGTGATGACTGGGGTGCCCATGGCTGCTGCCAGATGCATCATGCCGGTGTCACCAGCTACGGCCACAGTGGCTTCTCGTAGCACCGCTGCCGATTCGGAAATGGAGGTTTGACCCGCCAGGTTCACAACCTGGTCGGCATGCAAGGTGGCCAGTTCTTGACCCAAGCTCGCTTCAGTTTCGCCGCCCAACAAAATCATGATGACACCCTGGGGGAGGAGGGCTTGAACAATTTGGCGAAAGGACTCTGCAGGAATCCTTTTCCCATCGTGTGTGGCACCGAGTGCCAATGCAACCATGGCGGAAGTCCTTTTTTGCTTCCCCTCATCCAGGGGACCTGTCAGTCGAGGAGGCAGTTCTGATTCGCCAAAAAGCGTCGGCCATTGAGAAGGGAGTTCAGCCCCGAATGCACCGGAAAAGGCCTCGAAATACCGGTCGACGATGTGGGGGATGGGATTCGTTCTCCAACCGCGCACGAGCAGCCATTTGGCCAAGTTTTGCTTGTCGACAGTGAACGAGATCCCGTCCAAATTTCGTTTGACCCGTCTCGAGCGGAGGTTATTGTGCAAATCGATGATGTGGTCGAATGCGAGCGCTTTCAAGGAAGGCAAGACTTCTTGAGTGGATTTGTCGATGGTGTGAACAACATCCACGAGTTCACGGAAACCAGCCAAGACGGGGCGCATACTGGATTTGGTCAGGAAGTGAATCTCGAATGGTCCATCCAGGGCTTTCCGCATGGCGTCCACAGCTGGGGCAGTCAAAAGAATGTCCCCAATGGAACTGAATCGGATGAAGAGAACCCGGGTCTTGTGCATTGGCTGCAATTTACAGTCGAACGGCTACCTTCGCGGCGACATGCAATGGATCGATACTCACACCCATCTTTACCAACCCAAATTCGATGCGGATCGGACCGAGGCCATGGACCGTTGTGCCGAGTTGGGCGTTCACCGACTGCTGCTGCCGAACATTGATGCGGCTTCAATCCCGAGGGTGCATGAGATGATGGATCGCTGGCCCGATCGTTGTTTTGGAATGATGGGTCTGCATCCATGTCATGTCCAGCGGGACACTTGGCAAGTGGAATTGATGGCAGTCCAAAAGGCTTTGGAGGCAGGTGACCGCGCCTATGTGGCGGTGGGGGAAATCGGCCTGGATTTGCATTGGGACAAATCGACTTTGGGTCTTCAACGGGAAGCCTTCCAAGCACAAGTTTTGTGGGCCAAATCTCATGATCTTCCCATCGTCATCCATGTTCGCGAAGCGTTTGATGCACTTTTTGAGGAATTGGATCGTTGCAATGACAAGGCTTTGCGCGGTGTCGTGCATTGCTTCACCGGCAGTTTGGCTCAAGCGGAACGCGTGATAGAATATGGGGACTTTTATTTGGGGATAGGTGGTGTTGCAACCTACAAAAACGGGGGACTCGATGCGGTTTTGCCTCATGTTCGAAAGGACAGGGTGATTTTGGAAACGGACAGCCCTTATTTGGCTCCGGTTCCATACCGAGGCAAACGCAATGAGTCATCTTATACTGCGATCATTGGGCAGCGCGTGGCGGATTTGTGGCAATGTTCCTTAGAGGAGACTTCGGAGGTGACCACAACCAATGCAGAACGGTTGTTTCGCCTTGCCCCTTTTGCTCATCTGCAACCTCTTCAACCATGAGCGGCGCGCCAACCCAGACTTCCGAGGTCAGCCGCATCTTGCTCATCTACACCGGTGGCACAATCGGCAGTGTGCATGACGGCGAAGCAGGGGGATTGGTGCCGATTGATTTTGGCCAAATCACCGAGCACGTTCCGGAACTGGAACAATCAGGTCGCTGGGTCGAAACTGTGAGTTTTGTCCCCCCTATTGATTCTTCAAACATTGAGCCCACCCATTGGGTGCGCTTGGCCAGGACCATTGAGCAGCGATATGAAGAGTTTGATGGATTTGTGATTTTGCACGGAACAGATACATTGGCTTATACCGCCAGTGCATTGAGTTTTATGCTTGCGGGATTGCACAAACCGGTCATTCTCACCGGGAGCCAACTTCCCATTGGACTGCCGCGAACGGATGGTCGTGAGAACTTGTTGGCGGCCGTTGAAATTGCAACAGCCGAGCGTTTTGGTGCCCCACTTGTTCAAGAAGTGGCCGTGTATTTTGGCAATTCATTGTACCGCGGCAATCGTTGTCACAAGGCCAGTGCTGAGTCGCTACAGGCCATCATCAGCCCCAATTTGCCCCCGTTGGCCGAGGCCGGGGTTGACATCATTTACGATTACGCCGCTTTTTGGGATGATCCGGATGAACGATTGCGGGTGCATTCGCACATGGAACCCTGTGTGGCATGGTTGCCATTTTTTCCTGGCATTTCTATCGATTTGATTCGACAAGTGACTGAGTGGAAAGACCTCAAAGGACTGGTCTTATCCACCTTTGGGTCAGGCAATGCCCCCTCAGGACCACTTTTGAAGGCTGCACTTGCCGATGCGCATGACCGAGGAGTGACCATGGTGAACGTCTCGCAATGTGGCCATGGAGCCGTGCATCCAGAGCGATATGCGACAGCCCACTTGCTGCGCGATTGCGGTGTGATTGCGGGTGGGGATATGACCACCGAAGCGGCCTTGACGAAATTGATGTCCCTCCTCGGACGTGGCTTTTCTCGCGATGACATTCGGGCGGGTATGTTGGCCAATTTGCGGGGTGAACGAACGGTTTCAAGTGCATTGGATTGAGGGCCTGATGCATTTGTGCGTCAATACAAAAAGATTTAATTTCGCGGTCCCTCAGCGCACGAGCACAGGGGACTGGAGAGGTGGCCGAGTGGCTTAAGGCGCACGCTTGGAAAGCGTGTTTATTCGAAAGGGTAACCAGGGTTCGAATCCCTGTCTCTCCGCTCTTAAATATGCACAGCGGTGCATATTGATGAAAATCAGTGAACTCGGGAAGCCATTCCCGAGTTTTTTTATTTAGTCAAGCGTTCTTTTGGATTCTCAATGGATCAAGGAAACTTGGGGAACTTGGAAAAGTCACGTGCTCTTTTTTCCAGAAAGGCATCACGACCTTCTTGGGCCTCCTCTGTGCCATATGCCAATCTTGTGGCCTCCCCAGCATATACTTGCTGCCCCACCAGGCCATCATCAATCAAGTTGAAGCCAAATTTGAGCATTTTAATGGCTGTCGGACTTTTGGTCATGATTTCTTGAGCCCAATTGAAAGCGGTTTGTTCCAATTTTTTGTGGGGAACCACGCGGTTGACCATGCCCATGTCATAGGCTTCTTCCGCCGAATAGGATGCGCCAAGGAAAAAGACTTCTCTCGCTCGCTTCTGTCCAATTTGCCGCGCGAGGTAGGCGGAACCAAACCCGCCATCGAAACTGGCAACATCCGCATCTGTTTGCTTGAAAATGGCGTGTTCTTTGCTGGCCAGGGTCAAATCGCAAACAACATGAAGGCTGTGTCCTCCCCCAACAGCCCATCCAGGAACAACGGCAATCACCACCTTGTTCATGAACCGGATTTGCCGTTGTACATCCAAAATGTTGAAGCGGTTGATTCCATTTTCGCCCTTGTAGCCTGTGTTGGAACGCACACGTTGGTCTCCACCCGCACAGAAGGCCCAGCCTCCGTCTTTGGGAGAAGGACCTTCACCAGTAATCAAGACCACACCAATTTCTTGGCTTTCGTGGCACAAAACAAGGGCTTCCCACAATTCATCTACTGTTTTCGGGGTGAAAGCATTGCGGACTTCAGGTCGGTTGAAGGCGATGCGAGCCACACCCTGACAGGATTTGAAAGTGATTTCATCGTATTCCTTGACGATTTTCCAGTCAATTTGGTCCATGGCTTCTGGGATGAGAGGTGCGATGCAAAGTTAAGGAACCGCGACGCCGCCAATTGCCGTCAATCCGGAAGACGCCGAAATACAAATTGCGGATACCCAGGTTCTCCCATGTCATTGTGGAAGCCGGTGAATGAGAGCACAAAGGTCCCTTGGTCGCCACAACGAACGACAAAGGTGTCATCTTCATTGATGATGTAACCCAATTCGAAGTCGTAATATTTCCATTCGAAGCCGATGACATCCAATTCCGGCACCAAAAGGGGAGTCACCTCCTGGGCATTTGATTCGAATTCATCCCAGGTCACGGCCTCAAATTTTGCACCCATTCGATCGTGCGGATTGAGCAGGACGCCTGTCACCTGATAGGGAAACGGATCGGTGAGAGGATCGTATACATGCAAATAGTTGGATAACAACAAGTCCCAGCTGTTTTTGGGAGGTGCACATCTCTTGACGCCATTATCCAAATGCCATTCGGTTTGGTAATAAGCGGAGTCGATGATTGCCGCGAAGATGGATTCATTTTCCCCAGATAGAGAGGCAGATTGAACAATCAAACTGTCTTGAATCCGCTCCACTCGAAATTTTTTGAACCCTCTGTGTTCTCCCAACGGGTCGAGTCCCCGATCCATGACAAGGGTTTGGTTAGCCCAATTCAATCCGATGGCCAGATCACTTGCCTGGCCAGTCGGCAAGTCATACAACCAGGTCAAATCGAATTCGTCCGTCCACTCGGTCCAATCTTCACTTCCATATGCAATTCGCAGGCCTGGAATGGCACTGTTGATGACCAGCTTGGGGTTGTCCTCATGGGTCAAAGCCACTTCCCAATCATACTTGTCATGGGTGGCAACAAGTTCGTTGTCAACAAGGCTATAATAGGCCTGGTATCGGTAGTCAGGGCCCAATGGAGCCATGCCTGTCCGAGTGCCATACACGCTGTTCAGGTCAATGGTTTCAACCAAAACTGGTTCCATCAAGGCTTGCTCTTTCTGGCATCCCATCCAGGCCAACAAGGGCAATGCAAAGGCGATCCAATTTGTTCTCATCTGAAATTCCATTGAAGGGTGATTCTGCCGGTGCGGCCCATGGCTACCCATTGACTCTCGCTGCCTGTATGTGCTTCACCCGTGGCTGGAACGGATGGCATCGTTGAACTTCGGGTGGTGATGTTCAGGATATTGTCCATCCCAATTTGCAAGCGGAAATCCTTCGAAGCGCCAAAATTTCCACTGAGGAAAGCACTGAATTGGGGGTTGGGCCCCAGAGCAGATTGCACCCATTCACCGGCATCGGTTTGTTGCATTTGCCAGTCCCTGTGTTGGTGATTCCACTGCATACTCAATTGCCAATCGGCCAACAATTGGACATCAGCCGACAGCGACCATTGAAGTGTTTGAGCGGTGGAAGGGGTGTCCATTTCCGTGGACTGCCAGACCCACCTTGTCCAGCCAGTGGCCTGCATGTTTAGCGACCATTTGTCCGCCATCCGCCTCAGGGAGAGGCTCCCTCCTTGAGACACCACCCGACCCAGATTCAAGTAAGTGTAGAGTTGCGATTCAGCATCGACCAACCCCAATTCAATGAGCCCTTGCACATCGTTGCGGAAGGCTTGAATGGAGGATCTCCAGAGGGATTTTGTCCCCAAGACATCTACTGCATAACTCAATTGAACGGCTTCGGAGACTTCAGCCCTCAGGTCGTCGGAACCTGCGATGTTGTGATTGATGTCGACGAAGAGGAAATGGCGTTCTTTGAGGTCGGGTGCGCGAAAACCCTTCGCGAAGGAACCGCGAACCACATGTTTCCCTCGGCGCCATCGCACATGGCCAGAGGGAATCCAAGGTGCCTTGAAATCTGAATGGTGCATGACGCGGAGACCAGGTCGAATCAACCAGTCGGGATGTGGATTCCATTCCACGGCTGAAAATCCGGCCATCGAACGCAAAGATTGGATGCCGGATTCAATCCGTTCCCCCTGAAGCTGCTCATGTTTGACATCCCAGCCGATGGCCCATTGCAACCGTGACGACGGCTGTATGGCATAACGTCCACGTGTGTGCCAAGTCTGGAATCGATCCGTGGCTTGCATGCCATTTTGGGTGAAAGACGCTGAGGTCATGTCGGTCAAGTTGATACGCTCCGTGGTTTTGGTTCGTGTGAAATTCGTGGTGGCAACAAACCCTTCCCATCGACCGCGACCTGTCAATTGTTTGAAGTCGAACCGACCAGTGCCTCGTTGTGTTTGGAACGATTGATCATTTGCATACGGAACCGCATACACCCCCAAAAGGGTATCGTTGATGGGCCGGGTTTCGTTGATGTACTGAACTGGGCCAGCAAGCAACAACCTTTCGACCATGCCATCGAACGTGACGGCAAAATTCCATTGATCGCTGGCATGGGCCAATTTCACTCGACCCACGCCTTGTTGCTTGGGCTTCCATGCTTGGGTGCGCGCAGTATCGGCATCTGCAATGGAGGATCCTCTGAAACCCAAAAAGGACGCATTTGCCTGGGTGGACCAGCCTTTGCCCCATGGCTTCGTTCCAGACACCATCGCTTGGTTCCGGCCGATGCTCTCCCCCAACCAACGCAGACTCCCTTGGGGATTGGTTTCCTTGCGGGTAATCAAGTTGATGGTTCCCGCTATGGCTTCGGATCCGTATTCGACGCTCATGGGGCCTTCGATGATTTCGATCCGCTCGATGACATCAAGTGAAAGTTGGTCCAAATCGATGTTCCCATTGACACGTCCGACCATCGGCAATCCATCCACCATGACCTGCACGTGCTGACCCGACAAACCAAGCATGTTCAGTTGAGTGCCCAATTGGGGGTCATGCGAAATCTGAACTCCTGATTGAGTCCGAAGCACATCTCGCAGCGTGATGGCGCCGATGCGGTCCATGTCTGAACGGCTCAGGATGTTAACATTTTGGACGGCATTGCGGTCCGTTCTTCCCGTGAACTGGCCTGTGATCACCGCCTGACCGATGGCATACGTGGTGGGTTGTAAAACCACGTGATTGGCAGCGAGCGTATCCGGTTTGAAGACCAGCCGCTCAAATCCAATGGCTCCCACATTCACGAATTGGGTTTGGTCTGGAGGTGCAAACCAGCCATTTGCGTCCGTTGTGCCAACCCAGTTTGAATCTGCCTTGACTGTGGCTCCGGGGATGGGCAGTCCGGTGTCTGCCGATTGCAGTTGGATTTGACCGGATGCCTCTTTCCCAGCAGCCCAAGAGAATCCGATGACCCACGACAGGGCAAGCACAGACGAACGTGAAAACCGCATGTTCAGGGTTTCACAAAGGTCACAGGATGGCTTTCCAATTCGTTTCGCAGAACCATCACGTAGGTCCCAGTAGGCAGACCACTTGCGTTCCATTTCAGGGAGGTCATCAGGTTGATGTTTGCCAAGTGACGACCTTGGGCATCATAGACGTCCGCCCAAGTATAGCCCTCTGCATTGTTGAGGTTGACCATTCCTTCTAAAACTGGATTGGGGTAAATCCGAGGGGAAGTCGATGGCGCATTTTCTTGAAAACCAGCGCTGACAACATCTGCGACCTGAAGCTCTGTAATTCCCGATGAGCTGCCTTCGAAGAGGGTGAACCAAATTTGGTATGTCTCACCTTCGACATTCGACACAAAAAAGGAAAGATCATCAACGACTTCCCACTGGAAATTGACGAGAGATTTCCAACCATTTCCGATCACTGAGATGTCCTCTGTTGTCCAATTTGCAATTTCCATATCTGCCCATTCAACCGGCGTGTCAGGCACTGCCGCAGCTGCCCGTTCCTTGTTCAACAAGACCCCAGTGGTGGGGAACATCCCGTAAGCTGTGGGACCCACATAGCGCGTCAAGACAAAATCCCACTCGGTGGTTAAAGGCTCTCGATTGAGCACCTCCCCAGAAAAGTTGTAGTAGACGAAGTTTTTCCCGGCATAATCTGCCATGTCAATCGAAACGGATACTTCATTGCTGCCATCAAGATCGGCATGGGTGAAATTCCAGGTTCCATTGTCCAAATTGTCGATGCGCAGTTTGGTCACAGCGGCATCAGGGCCTTCAATGAGATAAATGGAATCGCCTACCACTTGGTGCAAGGGGGGGCCGGTATAGATGCCCCAGCTGAAATCGAATGGATCGCCATTGGCATTGCTGTTCAGTGCGCCATTCTCCCAAGCGGTGATGCCATTTGTTAACCGGGACCAACCTTCAAATCCAGTGGTATCGACTGCATTCCAGGCCTCCAAATCGCCATTCGGGTAAACCACAGCCGCGCGTCCATGACCGTCATTGATGCGAATGGAAGCAGAAAATGGGTTGGTGACGTCGAAAGCCAGGTCCCAATTCGTTCCAGGCACCTCGGAAACCACACCATTCTCAAGGGAGAAGAAAACGTCGTTTTGGTAATCTGAACCTTGCGTCAAAATGTGACTCGTTTGCGCACAGAGGAGGCTTGAAAAGGCTGTAAAAAAGAGAGAAAAAATGGATTTCATGGTCGGATGTTTCTGCTGTCATTCGATTGTTTGGCGCAAAATTACCATCCACATTGCTTGTCTTTTTCCCATCCAGTGTGAGATGGGTCATCCCTTTGTCAAAAGAAAATCACAAGTTTGTCAGGCCGATTCAAAATCGCTTTTTTTTGGGCTTGCCTGGGCTCCGTTTCTGGCTGGATTTCTTCTTCTTGGGGACTCCATTTCCCCATTGAAGATCGTCCATGGGGCCGATGAAAGGTTTTTTCCGACCGGCACCCTTTTTGACTCCGCCAGCTGATCTTTTGTTGAACTTCTTCTTGAAGTTGGGTGCGCTGGGTTTGTGGGTAGGGATTCGTTCTTTTTTGCTTTCCGGCGTGGCATTGCTCAGGTTGAGGTCTTTCGGGCCGCTTCCCTTGAGTTGGGCCAATTCACGACTCATCAATCGACTCAGCAGTTCTTCCTTGGACAAGTCCCCGAATCGTTTGGTCATCTCTTTCCACAAATTCTCTGGAATTCCACGACCTCTATCCATCTGCATGACATCATCGGCCCATTGGTGCAACCTCGCCTCAGCAATGGCTTCCGGACCTGGGACCTCCACGGCATGGAACTCGATGCCCAATTCCTTGGAAAGGCGGTTGATGGCTGCTTTTTCTTTTCGGTTGATGAAGGCGATGGAAATCCCTGTTTTGCCCGCGCGCGCTGTCCTGCCAGCTCGATGGGTATAATAGGCCTTGTCGTTGGGCAGTGAATAATGGAAAACGTGTGTCACATCATGGACGTCAATGCCACGAGCGGCCACGTCCGTGGCGATAAGCACTTGCAAATCTTTCATTTTGAACCGGCGCATGACTCGATCTCGTTGGTGTTGGGACAAATCTCCATGAAGTGCATCTGCCCGATAGCCTTGTTTCATGAGTTGCTCCGCCAAATCTTG
Organism: Flavobacteriales bacterium; assembly: GCA_049610385.1. Lineage (GTDB taxonomy): Bacteria > Bacteroidota > Bacteroidia > Flavobacteriales_D > Sanyastnellaceae > JBMYZL01. Next base: position 76,887 of record JBMYZL010000012.1, on the reverse strand, counting down.
GGTGTCACGCTTGGTCCGGCAGAACACCACGCCGAACAAATCGGCCTGCAGGTCCATGAATCGGGTCAAAGCTTCAGATTTGTCGGTATGCCGCACCATCGCATATTGGTGTTCGATGTCCGCATTGACGGCCGTTGAAGGATCAATTCGGACTTCGAAGGGGTCATCCATATATTGCTTGACCAAGCGTCGGATTTCCTTGGGCATGGTGGCTGAGAAAAGCCAAGTGCGCTTGTTTTCTGGTGTCAAGGCAAGAATGGTGTCCAATTCATCTTTGAACCCCATGTTGAGCATTTCGTCGGCTTCATCCAAAATGACGAATTCGATTTGATCCAAAACCACGGCCTTCCGTTTGGCCAAATCAATCAAACGCCCTGGGGTCGCAATCACAACTTGACAAGGACGACGCAATTGGTGGATTTGCGTCATGATGTTGGCCCCGCCATAAACGGCAACGGATTGAATGCCTTTCAGATGGGAGGAAAACAACTCAATCTGCTGGGCGATTTGCTGTCCCAACTCACGTGTCGGGGCCAAAATCAACGCTTGAACATGGCTTTTCTTGGGGTCAAGCTGTTCGAGCAACGGAAGTCCAAAGGCGGCTGTTTTTCCGGTGCCTGTTTGAGCCAATCCAATGAAATCACGGTCCCCCTGTAACAAATGGGGAATGGCCTGGGATTGGATGTCCGTTGGTGTATCGAAGCCGAGTTTGCCGATGGCTTTCAAAATCGGGGCCGAGAGGCCGAGGCGGACAAATGGTTCCAAGAAAATGGGGATGCTGCGCAGTGAGTTGGGCGATGACTGATTTCATCGGTGCCGTGAAGAGGGCGCAAGATACCTTGATTTTCATCGCCTGCGGTCATCCGTGTGCATTCAGTTGGATTTTCTTTAATGTTGTCATGATCGTGAAGTCCGACGCCGGCTGGAATCAAGGATTCACATTTGGTTGTCATCGTGCCCGCAAGATGGATTTGACGGGTTGAGCTTGTCACTTTTCTCAGCGAACTTTCCAACCGCGCCGCGCGCCCAAAATCTGAAGCCCATGATCACGCCTGAATGGTTGTACAGCACCTCGAACGCGTTTGCGTTCATGTCTTGGTTGATATTGATGATTGCTCCTCATGCCCGGCGCGTTCGGCAAATTCTCACTTTCGGGGTAGTGGGCACTTTGGCATTGACCTATGTGTTCCTTCTCTTCACCATTTTTGACCCCAATGCATTTGCAGATTTCTCGACATTGCCTGGCCTGATGGCGATGTTCCAGTCGCCTTGGGCCGTGGCCATGGGTTGGCTGCACTACTTGGCGTTTGATATGTTGGTGGGATTGAGGATTGCCCGAGATTCAGGCCAAGTTGGAATGCATCCCTTCGCACTCATTCCCTTCCTGCTGGGCTCGTTTTTGGCTGGCCCATTCGGCTGGTGTGCCTACATGGTGTTTCGAAAAATTCGGGTCCGTGAGGAATGGATGGAGTGGTGAGAATAACTCGTTAGTAGGCTCTGCGGAGTTCTGCCGCACGCTTCATCACATAAAATATTTCTGCTCCGATTTCCATGGCACGGGCCTGATATGTGGAAGCTTCCTCGAGGCTTCCGTCGCTTGCTTTGGGGTCGGCATAAGGCAGGGCAAAGCGGACGGCTGCACCATATACGATTGGACAAGCCTCATCTGCATCATTACAAGTCATGATCGCTGCGAAATCACCTGAGGGATTCACTTCGTCACTGTAGACTTTGCTGAACACCTCGAAAGCGGGTCGGCTGGCCTGCAATTTCACTTGATGGCGCCCTGCATTTTCACTGATGTTTACCCCCAGTTCGCGCAATGCACGTATGGCGCGTGGATTGAACTGTGTGGCTTCCGTCCCTCCACTGTATGTGCGCACATCATCTAGTCCATAAGCCCATGCGGCGGCTTGTCCCCAAATTTGTCCCATGTGGCTTCTGCGGCTGTTGTGCGTGCAAATGAAAACCAAAGATGTCTCCTGATCCATTGGACGCTTTGCGACCCATTGTGCCAGGTCATTCAATTCGTCCAAACGTTGAGTCGAGATGTTTTCCGGCAAGGCATTCGCCGCAGCGTCGAGATTTCGAAACGTGGTGGCTAAATCCTCTGAAAATGCAGGTGTTGAAACGTCAAACAGCGTCATGATCCAGGTGGCAAAAGCGAAAGAAATAATCATTCATCCAAAAAATTGAGGCCTCGGAATCACCTTGGAGGCGCCCAAAGCGAGGACATCACAAAAATAAGTTTTCAAGAGAAGTCTCATGTTGCCTTTGCCTTAAGAATTTGTCGATTCCAACATGGATCTGGCTTTGAATGGAATTGAGACTCGGCGTTTCTTTTGAATGCATGCCTCTCGAGGCACGTGACGATTTCACAGATTTATTCTTGGCCAATGCGCTCCAATGCTTTTTGCAATGCTTTATCTGGTGCCCTGCTGAAAAAGGACCAGAAACCCAAAATTCCTCTTACGAGGGCCAGTTTGGCATTCCATGGATATCAAAAATTGATTGAATGATCATCGCAAGATGTTCTTTGTTGTGCCCGAAATTTGTGGCAAAATCTTAACGGTGGATTCCGTCAAACTGAATGAAATCAAAGCCTATTGGGACTCAGCGTTGCCGATGTCCGAATGGTGGGAGCGGATGCAAAGCCAACCCATGGATGCGGCCTCTACGCATCACGAATACTTAAGGGTCAATCGACAGCGGGTCCGTAGAATTCAAAAGTCCTTGGTCTTGACCCCAGAGATCAAGACCGCAGCATCCGCTGTTTCACTGGGGTCGAAGTGGCTCATTTTGAACGAACACTGGTGTGGAGATGGAGCGCAAATTTTGCCTGTCCTTGATGCAGTGGGTCAAGCAAGTTCAGGACACCTGTCCGTGCGCGTTTTGTATCGAGACCAAAACTTGGGGTTGATGGATCGGTTTCTCACCGATGGGGGGCGAAGCATTCCGAAAACCATCGCCTTGAATGCCGACTTTGATGTCGTGGCAGATTGGGGGCCACGCCCCATGAAGGCGATGAACTTGGTCCGTGCTTGGAAGGCAGACCCTGAGGAAGCCCCCCATTATGCGCGTCACCTGCACAAGTGGTATGCCCGGGATCGGCAAGTCAGTATCCAAGCAGAAATCTTGACTCATTTGCTTCAACCCCTGGTCAGCTGAAGCTGAGAACGGTGAAAGTTTTCGATCCGGTGCTCACGAGGTCGCCCACTCGCTTTCCCATCAACTGTTGACCCAAAGGGGAAGCCGTTGACAGGGCAAAACAAGTCAGGCCATGGGCTGTGATTTTGCCCAGTGGTGGGCCGAGTAAAAAGGACCCGTCATCGGTTTCAACAGCATGACCCACTCGGATGGCTTCCCAAGACTGAGCTTCACATTCCATGAACCACTTTTTGGCCGCAGCCAACCGTTCCAACCCTTCATGCAACCTTTCCGAGGCACGTTCCATGTCCATCTGGATCATGGCACGGCCAGTTTCATGTTTGTCTCCGGCTGTGCTTTTGGCCTCCCCCTCCAAAGATTGCCTCAGAGAATGGATGTCTTGCTGGGCGGCTTCGATTTGTTCAATGAGCCTGGTGATTGCCACTTCTTTCCAATTCATCATTTCAATCGTTTCCAAACCTACGACAACCATCCATGTCTCACCCGACTGAGGGCCTCACCCAGGTTGTTTGCGGTTTGAATTGGGTCTGCGCGCAAAATCGTCAAATCGATCACTCCCTTTTGCAAAATCCATGATGTGGAAATCTGACCCGCGAAAATCAAAGCGATGGTGGCCTGGACCCCAAGCGGCAAGCTGAGATTGACCAATTCCTTCGCAACAGCTTATCCGAAAAGATAGAGAATGTCAGGCTTGTCTTCGAGCGGCATTCGAAACCAACGTTGGAGGGGACGTTGCTCCTTGATTTGGAATGAATTCAAATTGGGAGGGCAAATTTTCGGAAATTCTCTCTCGATGTCCCCCCAAAATTTGCATACTGCGTCTGACAAACTACATTTGCACCCGTCCTGGGGTTCAAAATCCAAACCGAATCCAGGGCACAACGTATTTGCATCTAAATCCAACCTGATTCACAATGAAGAAGTTGATTGCCCTCATGACGCTCGCAGGGCTTTTGTTCGCTCAGATTCCCACCTCAGGGTGGGCACAGGAAGACCCGGTTTCAACTGCCCAAGAGGCAGATGCGGGTGAAGAAGTTGCCATGCTGGATTCCGCTGCGGCCGACTCCACCGCAGTTGATACCTCTGCAGTGGCACCCGTTGCGGATCCGGAGGAGGCTGCAGATCAAGAGCCCGAACGCGAGGTGTTGAGTTTTCACCAGACGGTCAAACGCTATTTCATTGAAGGTGGTGCCACCTTCATGGCTTTCGTTTTGATTTGTCTCATTCTCGGCCTGGCATTGAGCATCGAGCGCATCATTTACCTGAACATGGCGACAACCAATACGGGGAAGCTTGTGAACAGCATCGATGCGGCATTGAAGTCCGGTGGAGAAGATGCGGCGAAGGAGGTTTGCCGGAATACCCGTGGACCTGTGGCCACCATTTTCTACCAAGGCCTTGACCGTTCCAGCGGCAGTTATGAAGAAGTGGCGAAAGCGATTGAAGATTACGGTTCGGTCGAAATGTCCAAGCTGGAGCGTGGATTGTCTTGGATTAGCTTGTTTATCGCCCTCGCCCCGATGTTGGGCTTCATGGGAACGGTAATCGGAATGATTTCGGCATTTGACAAAATTGCCGAAGCGAACACAATCAACGCATCGATTGTAGCAGGCGGTATCAAGGTGGCCTTGATCACCACCGTTTCTGGTTTGATCGTGGCCATCATCTTGCAGATCTTCTACAACTACATTCTGTCGAAAATTGACAGCATTGTTTTGGACATGGAAGAAGCGTCAATGGACTTGGTGGATTTGTTGTACAAGCGCAAGCTCCAAGGCAAGTAATCCGAAGTCACCATGGGAGACAAAGGAATACGACTCGGCCTGTCTGTCCTCCGGATGGCGATTATTGCTGCCGGAGTCGTTTTGAGTGTGATGATTACATCTCGAAGCGGCACGGATGAGACATTCGTTGAGGGACTGGACCGTTATGGATCACTCCTCGACAACCTGTTCTATATCATTTACATTGTTGGCATTGCCGCAGGCGCCGCCGCTGTGCTGTTTGGGTTGATGTTCTTCGTGGCGAACATCAAAGAGAAGGTGGGAGCCCTTGTGGGCATCTTGGTGTTTGCAGTTTTGGGCTTATTGAGTTTTTACTCTTTGGCCGATGACACTGTTTTGCGGGCATATGAGGCCAGCGGCATTACTGTGACTGCTGGCGAAAGCATGTTTGCAGGAGGTGGTTTGTACTTCGTCTATTTGTTGGGCGGTTTGTCCATCTTGGCCATCGTGGTGGCTGAGGTATCAAGGGTGTTTAAATAAAACCAAATCCATGGCGCGTCGAGAACTACAAGAGATCAACGCGGGCTCGATGGCGGACATCGCGTTCCTCCTGCTGATTTTCTGGTTGGTGACCACCACCATTGATTCAGACGAGGGGATCAAGCGACAGCTGCCTCCGCCCGTGCCACCGGACATCGATGTTCCACAGGCCAAGGAGCAGAATGTGTTCAATGTGAAGGTCAATTTCCTGGATCAGTTGCTGGTCGAGGGAAATCCATTGGATATTGAAGATCTCAAGGATGCCGCAAAGGGTTTTCTGGTCGCTACCGGTGATGGAATCATGACACATCCTGCGGGACGCGATGTCATTGGCAAAAACCGAGAAGTTGAAATCGACAATGAGACGGGCAACGCACGTTTTCCGGAACGATTGTGGGTACGCAAATCGGATGTGAAATTGCGGATTGCTGAATATGAGGCGTTTGTGGCAGCGGCAGATACAGACAACAAGAAGAAGAACTTCAACAAAGTGTTGGACAGCTGGAAAGAAAAACTCACGACGATTGAGTTGTTGGGTGGGGACTACAAGGAATTGCCTCCTTCAGCCTTGATTTCTATGCAGAATGACAACAACACGACTTACAACACGTATTTGCAGGTTCAAAACGAATTGCAAACGGCAGTGAACGAATTGCGTGATGAGTTGGCGTTGGAAAAGTTTGGCCGCACTTACAAAGAGTTGGAGGATTTGTACGACCGCAATGCTGACAATTTGGAATTGTTGAACCAAATCACGGCAGTTCGTTCTGTTTATCCTCAGCGGATTTCGGAAGCGGAACCACGTGAAGGATCCACATACTACTGATCATGGGAAAGTTTAGGAAAGGGAACAAGCGCGGCATGGGGGCCATTTCGACGGCGTCTCTCCCGGACATTGTCTTTATGCTTCTGTTTTTCTTCATGGTGGCCACAGTTTTGAGAACAGAGGAAGAAAAAGTCCGGGTGATTCGACCTGAAGCATCTGAGCTTTACAAAATCGAGAAAAAGCACCTGATTCGATACATCAATATCGGGGTGCCCATGGACAAGCGCTACGGCACAGAGCCTGTCATCCAGTTGAATGATGCATTCAGCGAACTTGCTGACATACAAGATTGGATTGCGACAGAACGATTGACCCTCGCAGAGGCGGAACAAAGCAAGATGTGGGTCTCTTTGAAAGTGGACCAGGAGACCAAGATGGGGATTGTGACAGGTGCCAAGCAGGAGTTGCGAAAGGCCTCAGCCCTGAAAGTATTGTATTCCGCTTCGAGCAGGAAACGCACAGGGGAGACCGAATGATTCGGAAACGTGCAAAAAGAACATCAAGGGACACCGGGAACTTCATTTGAAAGTCCCGGTGTTTTTTTGTCACCGATTTGCCCGGTTAACGCAAGCCGAGGTCTGCGATTTTGTCAATCAACACGGTTGACAATTTCACCAAACTTTCCTCGGTCCAACCGGCGACATGAGGAGTGAATAGGGTGCGTGGATGCTGCAACAATTTCAACCAGGCATCTGGCTGCTCTGAAAGTCCCAGCAAGTCTCTTCCTTCGTGTTCCACAACGTCCAATGCAGCCCCCAAAACTTGTCCACGGTCCATGGCGCGAAGGAGGCTGGAGGTTTTTAGAATCGGGCCACGGGCCGCTTGAATCAGGAATATGGGTTTTGCCCAAGCTTGGAACCAATTGTCATCCATCATGCCATGCGTCTCAGCATTCAACGGAACATGGATCGTCACCAGGTCGGCTTGGGCATGGAGCGTTTCCAATGAGGCCTCTTGCACTCCGAATTCTCCATTGAATCCAGCTTTGTATTTGTCATAAGCCAAAACCTCGCAACTGAATCCAGTTAGCCTTTGGGCCACGGCTTGCCCCATGTGCCCGAAACCCACAATGCCCACTTTTCGGCAGCCCAATTCGAGGCCTCTGTGGCTTTCACGTTCCCACAGCCCTGCGCGTACAGATAAGTCGGCTTCACGCATGCGGTTGAGCACATTCAACATCATGCCGACGACATGTTCACCCACCGCAGCGGCATTGCCTTCGGGTGAATGGAGAACGGCAATGCCCAATCGCGTCGCCGCTTCGACATCGATGTTTTCCAATCCCGAACCACTGCGAGCGATGAAACGGAGGGCAGGCATGGCATTCTGGAGCTCTTCATCCAGCAAAAACCGCGAACGCACAACGACCCCTGACACATGGCGGAGTTGACCTGTTATGATATCGTTCCGGGTGATTGAGCTGGCATCGAAAGGAACAAATCCCAAGGCTTTTAAATCATCCGCCATCCTGGGATGTACCGACTCCAAGATCGCCACATCGCCATTTGGAGGGGTTTTGGTTAAGTCCATATGAAACCCGATATGGCCGATCCAACAGCGAAGTAGATGATCAACCCGATGATGTCGTTGGCGGTCGTGATGAAGGGGCCGGTGGCGAGAGCGGGATCAATTTTATAGCGGTGCAGCATCAGGGGCACAAACGTTCCGAAAAGTGCGGCAAAAATGATGACGCACAACAAGGCGAGACTGACCGTGACACTCAATGGAGTGCCAAATCCCAAAACCACCCCTGAGCCCAAAATCAAGGCGCTACAGATCAATCCATTGATGATGCCAACGCCGAGCTCTTTGGACAAGCGACCCAGCAAATCGGCAGTCTCGATGGCGCTCGAGGCCAATCCTTGAACCACGATTGCCGCGGATTGCACCCCCACATTTCCACCCATCGCTGCAATCAATGGGATGAACAGGGCCATGCCGGGATTGCGTTCCAAATCAAAAGCCCCGATCACATATGCACCACCAATGCCGCCGCCCAATCCGATCAACAACCAAGGCAATCGTGCTCGAGTCAAGGTCCATACGCTGTCCCGGGATTCCACATCTTCTGAAATGCCCGAAGCCAACTGATAATCCCGTTCGGATTCTTCGATGATGACATCCACGGCATCGTCAATGGTGATTCGCCCCACCAACCGGCCTTCTGGGCCCAAAACGGGCAAGGCGACCAAATCGTATCGCTCCATCAACTTGACTGCTTTCTCACCTTCCTCGTGGGCGCCAACGCTGATGATATCCTCTTGGTCCTGCAGTTCCTCAATTTTGGTTCGCGTTGTCGTGGCGCTCAGCAGCAAATGCTTGAGGCTCAAACGCCCGGTCAAACGCTCTTCGTCATCAACCACATAGATGGTGTAGACATTGTCCAATTCGGCGGCTTGTCGCCGAATTTCTCGAATGGCGCGGTTGACCGTCCAGTCTCGATGCACTTGAACCAATTCCTTCGCCATCAATGCACCCGCTGTGCCTTCAGGATAGTTCAGCAAATCCCGAATGTCGGAGGCCTGTTCATCGTCCTCAATCAGTCGGATGACTTCCTCTGCTTTCTCTTCCGGAAGGTCGGACATGACATCAGCAGCATCGTCAGAATCAAGACCTTCGAGCACTTCCCCTGCAATTTCAGCGGCAGTCAACGTGCTCAGTAGGCCTTCCCGGACATCGTTTTCAAGTTCGATTAAGACATCAGACTTGATTTCCGGATTGAGCAAACGGAAGAGATATTCCGCTTCCTCTGGGCGCAACATGTCAAACACTTCTGCCATATCGGCCGGATGAAGTGGCAGCAACATCTCGTGCAATTCGCTGTCGCGACCGGATTCTATGCGTGTGCGCAAATCGCGGAGGTATGTTTTGTCCGTGTGTTGCATCCAGTTGCAAATGTACGCAGGCGATTTCAGGAAAGCTTTCGGCGCTTGGATTGGAAGAATTGGCGAACCAAATCCCCACATTCCTTCTCCAAAACCCCACCTTGCACCACCGTTTGAGGGTGCAAAATGCGCTTGTCTGTTGCACGTCCCCACCGGTTGTATCCGCGTTTGGCATCGCTAGCTCCATAAACAATCCGACCGATGCGGGTCCAAAAAGCCGCACCAGCACACATCGGGCAAGGTTCCATCGTCACATACAATGTGCATTTGTCGAGGTGCTTGCCCCCCAAAAATTCACTGGCTGCTGTGAAGGCCTGCATTTCGGCATGGGCGGTGAAATCGTTCAGCCGTTCGCACAAGTTGTGTCCCCTCGCGATGACTTGACCCCTCGCTACAATCACTGCGCCCACAGGGACTTCATCAGATGCGAATGCAGCCTCAGCTTCAGCCAATGCCAATTTCATGAAGCGTTCATCGTCTTCCATGCTGCAAGAATACATCAACGGTCATTTTGCAACCAATTCAACAAGCGGTTCTTGGCGGTGGCGTATTCGGCAGGGGAGGGGGGCAAGGGCCAGTTGAGCTCTGCACCAGGCTTTGGTAAGGTTTCAGCACGGAAGTTGTCTTGCAGAACAACACGGAAACAAGAATGACGGGCCAAATGCTCGGACAGTCTTTTTTGCTCAGCTTGCCCTGGTGTGGGAATGAGGATGGCGGGTTTGCCCATGCAAACCAAATCCATCACTGTGGAATATCCTCCGCGGCAAACCAAAAGGTCCGCTTGCTGCCAGGCTTCAGAAATCGTTCGCGAATCAGCATGATTGCATATCTCAACATGTCCATGTTGCTCTTCAGTTCCGGATGGATTGCCTGAGAAGATCACATGCTCACCAGGCCAAGTTTGCAACCAGTCCCGCAGTTTGGACTCCATGATTGATCTATGGGGCTCTGGGCCACTGACCATGCCCACGATGCGATATTTCCGGTCAGTTGCGGGAACCGCACGCTCACTGCGGTCCGATTCCGATGTCGCCATCGGGACCTCGAACAAGTGACTCAGCAACCCCACACAATGGGTTTTGCTTGAGTCTAGGGCGGGATGCCCCAAATCCCCAGTCCAGTTGGGTGTGGTGGGGATGTCTGGAACCCAAATCTGATCAAAGGGTTCGCACCATTTGCGAACTTGTTCACGCGCGAGGCCTTGTAGTGGACGTGGAACCGGCAGATGGAGTTGATGGGTCATCAAAATGGACGGGACGTCAGAGAGGACAACGCCATAGCAATTGTCCGAGAAGAGATGCGTGAATTCGAAGCGGCGGAAGGCTTCTTCAGTCCATCTTTTTTCCTCTTCAATGGACTGCAAGAAGGCTGGCATTTGACTGGCGATTCGCCAAAAATTGAATCGTTCGCTGTATTGGATGGTGCGTCCAGGTTTGGTGTGGAAAGTCACTTCCGACGTCCATTGGCTTTGGAGCCAGCACAGTGCCGTTCCCCGTGAAGCCACGTGAACCTCATGGCCGGATTGCAGGGCCGCACGAATCAAGGGGGTGGTTCGGGTGGCGTGCCCCAACCCCCAATCCAGCACCGCAAACAACACGCGTTGGCTCTTCATCATGGACTTCGTGTTCAGGGGTCCGAAGTTCTGTATTTTTGTCGGTGCATGGGCAAGGGCAAATTGGCAAAGTGGCAAGAATTGACCACATTCGATCGGGTTTTCGACCCCCCTTTGGAAGAGGCGATTAAGGGGAAAGACAGCCCGTTGAAAGGGCTTTGGGCCTCTTCGGTATTTGAAAATGACCAGCCCATTGTTTTGGAATTGGGCTGCGGGAAAGGGGAATATACCATTGGCCAAGCCCGACGTGATCCGAATCGAAATTTCATTGGTGTGGACATCAAGGGGCATCGGTTTTGGCGGGGGGCCAAAACAAGCAATGAAGAAGGCATCACCAATGCCGCTTTTCTGCGCACCCGAATTGAATTCATTGATCGGTTTTTCAGCGCCAATGAGGTGGATGAGATATGGTTAACATTCAGCGATCCACAACCCAAGGACGAGAAGGGAACCAAGCGAATCACCAGCGAAATCTTCGTGGAACAGCGGTACAAAAAGTTCTTGAAGCCAGGCGGAAAAGTGCATGTCAAGAGCGACAGTCCACTCCTTTACGAATGGACTAAAATCGGCTATGAGAATGCCGGTTACGACATCCGGTACGCCAGCGATGATGTATATGGTGAGCTGATTTACAGGGTGCCACAATCGCTCAGGGATTTGTTGGAGATTCGGACATTTTATGAGCAAATGTGGCTTGAGGAGGGGCGGAAAATTCACTATCTCCAAATTGTCGTTTGATGGATGATTTTTCTCGTGATGTCTATGCTGTTGTGAGAGAGATCCCCTCGGGGCACGTATCGACTTATGGTGCCATTGCCAAGGCTTTGGGACTGCCAAAAGGGGCCCGAAGGGTGGGCTGGGTATTGAACCAGTCATTCGGTGTTGTGCCTCCGGTTCCGGCCCACCGTGTGGTCAATCGACATGGGCAATTGAGTGGTGCCATTCATTTTCCATCTGATTTCCCCATGGCGGAGCAGCTCAGGGCTGAGGGGGTCAAGGTGGCGGATCAGCAGGTTGTGGACTTCGCCGAGGTGTTTTGGGATCCGGTTGTCGAACTTTGCAGCGAATCCTGAGGAATCATGGCGCAAGAATTGAATCGCGAAAACGCACTGTTGGCATTGCAGCATGTCATGGAGCCCGAATTGGGCAAGGACATTGTGACCTTGAATTTGGTGAGTGAATTGTCCATTGAAGGTGGGGCCTTATCGGTTGTGGTGAAATCATCGAATCCCGCCATGCATGCGAAAGCCCGGATGCAGGAGGCCGTGGAATTTGCCCTGGAGCGGACATTTGGCAAAGGCCTTGAGGCCACAGTTCGGATTGACGTTCTCAAAACCGAAGAACGGACGCCTGAAACCCGGAAGGTCTTGCCTGGCGTCAAGCACGTCATTGCTGTCGCAAGTGGCAAGGGTGGCGTGGGCAAAAGCACTGTGGCTTCAAACTTGGCGGTGGGCTTGTCTCAACTTGGATACAAAGTGGGATTGTGTGATGCGGATATCCATGGACCCAGTGTGCCGACGATGTTCGATGTGGCTGAAGAAAAACCTGAGCCTGTTGAGGTGGGGGAACGCACCCTGATTCGACCTATCGAGCAATACGGAGTGAAGGTATTGTCCATCGGCTTTTTCGCGGATCCGGACCAGGCCATTGTGTGGCGTGGGCCGATGGCGAGCCGAGCGCTGACCCAGCTGTTCACGGATGCGGATTGGGGGGCTTTGGACTACATGATTGTGGATTTGCCACCGGGGACCGGGGACATTCACCTGTCGTTGATTCAGCAGGTCCCACTCACTGGGGCTGTTGTGGTGAGCACACCGCAAGAGGTGGCTTTGGCCGATGCCCGCAAAGGGGTGGGTATGTTTCGGCTGGAAAGCCTGAAGGTACCGGTGTTGGGCATCATCGAAAACATGGCCTTTTTCGTTCCGGAAGATGCCCCGGAAAAACGGTATCATCTCTTTGGCCAAGATGGGGCCAAACGCCTTGCAGATGCCCTCGATGTTCCTTTCTTGGGTGAGTTGCCGTTGATTCAATCCATCCGGGAAGCGGGAGATGCAGGACGGCCAGCCGTTTTGCAAGGAGACAGTCCTGCGGCCGCGGCCATTCGGGCCGTGATTGCTAAATTCGTAGAGTCCATTCAAAATCAACCTGTAGAACCAGCCTTTGCCGCATCCAAATGAGTTCCCTTTCTCTCCATGAACGTGTTGAACGCGCCCTCGCTGATTTGCGGCCTTATCTGGAGGCAGATGGCGGGGACATTCGATTGGTGAACATCACCCCGGACAAGCGGGTGCTGGTCGAGCTGCACGGCGCTTGTGCAGATTGTTCCATGATTCACATGACCATGAAAGGTGGTGTGGAGCAAGCTGTGAAGGCAGCGGCGCCGGAGATTGTGGGCATTGAAGCGGTGAATTTGGCTTGACCCATCCCTTAGGTGCATTGAAATGCGAAAGAGTTTGTGGCGGCGGATGAACAATCCTGCTTCAAACCGGTTGCCTTCGTAATTTCGCGGTCAAATGATTCAAACGGACATTCTCATCATCGGCGCAGGCCCGGTCGGACTCTTCACCGTTTTCGAAGCGGGGCTGTTGAAGCTCCGATGCCACCTCATTGATGCCTTGCCTCAAGCAGGCGGTCAATTGACGGAAATTTACCCGAAGAAACCCATCTACGACATCCCTGCATTTCCAAGTGTTTTGGCTGGGGATTTGGTGGATCACCTGATGGAACAAGCTGCACCATTCAAACCGGGTTTTACCTTGGGAGAACGTGCTGAGTCCATCGACAAAGACGAGGAAGATCAGTTCATTGTGACGACCAATCGTGGCACAAAGCATCGTGCGCCGATCATCGCCATCGCAGGAGGCCTGGGGTGTTTTGAACCACGAAAGCCGCCTGTTCCGGGTCTCGCCAACTTTGAAGATCGCGGGGTGGAATACATCATCAAGGAACCCAATTTTTACAAGGACAAACGTGTGGTGATTAGCGGTGGGGGAGATTCGGCATTGGACTGGACCATTTTTTTGGCCGATGGAGTGGCTTCAGAGGTGACTTTGATTCACCGGCGGAAGGAATTTCGAGGCCATTTGGACAGTGTTCAAAAAGTCATGGATCTCGCTGCGGCGGGAAAAGTACGGCTGCTCACGGATTCGGAGGTGGTGGAAGTCCATGGCGGCGAGCACTTGGAAGGCCTGTCATTCAAGCACAAGACGGATGGGGTACATCGATTGGATGCCGATCATTGGGTGCCATTGTTTGGCCTCAGCCCCAAACTTGGACCTATCGCCGATTGGAACTTGAACATCACCAAGAATGCCATCGAAGTGGATACTTTTGATTACAGCACAAATGTGCCAGGCATATATGCCATCGGCGATATCAATACATATCCAGGAAAATTGAAGCTCATTCTGTGTGGATTTCATGAAGGCACGTTGATGGTTCAAAGTGCGTTTAAGCGCATTTATCCCGAAAAAAATCTGGTGTTGAAATACACCACCGTCAATGGTGTCAATGGTTTCTGAGATGGAGGACATGATCAAAGTCACAGTCGTGGATCGCGAAGGTGAGGCCCACGAATTGGATGCGCCCACGGACATGGGGATGAACATGATGGAACTTTGCAAGAGTGCTGAGCTTCCGGTGGAGGGCACATGTGGAGGGATGGCGATGTGCGCGAGTTGTCACATGTATGTGGAAAGCCCTCATCCCCTGCCGGATAAATCGGAAGATGAGGAGGACATGCTGGACGAAGCTTTTTTTGTGGAAGAGAATTCTCGATTGGGGTGCCAAATTCATCTGGCCCCGGCCATTGACGGCCTCAAGGTGCGGTTGGCTCCGGTGGGATGATCCCGTCAGATTGAGATGTCTTTCTGTCGGTCAGCTGAATGGCCGGTTGCCCAGCGTTGAACCGTCGGTGAGCAATCCACTGAGGCCAGTGCGTCGATGTGTCGCATGCCGTGGGCATCGCTGCACAAGATTTGGCACCAGCCCCGGTCCACAACAGCTTTCGCCGTTGTATAAGTCTCCGGACCATATGCACCAGCCAGCGAAGCGGCATTCACAGTCAGCCAGACCCCACGCTCGTGCAATTGTTCCATGACTGTGAAGTCCTGATGCCAATACGGGTAGCGTTCTACATGTGCCAAAACCGGCTGGTAGCCGTTCATTTGGAGTTGAAAAACGACTTCCTCGGCCTGCATGGGCGCTTCATGAAAGCCAAATTCGAAGAGTACGCATTTCACTGCTTGGCCTGATGCATCACGCGAGGGAAACCAAAGCAACTGGTCAGATGCGATGCAATCCATGAAGTGGGTATCCGTATAGTATTCAGCAGCCAGATGCAATCGATATGTTGGAAAGCGTTGCGATACAGCTTCTTGCAATCGCACAAACCCAGGGCGCAAGGTGCTCAAATTGTTGGGATACAAGCCGGAATAGATGTGGCTGGTGAGTACGGACCCCGAGTAACCCAATTTCTGAAGTCGGCCAATGATGGCCAAGGCCTCTTCCAAATCTTCCACCCCATCGTCTACACCTGGAATCAGGTGGCAGTGCACATCTGTTTGGAGAATGCTTCCGATTCCGATGGGTTCAGCACTGAAATCAGGAGCCTTGTCATCAGTAGAACGAGACGCTCCCTTGAACCAATTTTTCAGCCAGCCAGCCATCAGGCTTCGTCTCGGTGGGCGTACATCTTTTCGTAGTAGCTCGCGTACGCGCCTGAGGTCACAGAGTCGAGCCACGCCGTATTGTCAAGATACCAATCCACTGTTTTGGCCAAGCCCTCCGCAAAATCAATGGACGGCTTCCAATTCAGTTCTTCCTCGATTCGTGTGGCATCGATGGCATAACGCAGGTCATGTCCAGCGCGGTCCTTGACAAAAGTGATCAATGCTTTTGAAGTTCCCTCAGGACGGCCCAACCGGGCATCCACCAATTCGATGAGCTTGTGAACCAAATCGATGTTCCGCCACTCGTTCAATCCCCCGACATTGTAGGTACGGCCTTCGGCACCTGCATGCAAAATCCGATCAATGGCGGATGCGTGGTCTTGCACCCAGAGCCAATCCCGAACATTGATCCCCTCACCATAAACTGGCAAGGGGCGTTGGTCCCGGATGTTCCGAATCATCAAAGGAATGAGCTTCTCAGGGAATTGATTTGCTCCATAGTTGTTGGAGCAATTGGAGATGACAACAGGCAAGTTGTAGGTGTGGTGGAAAGCGCGAACGATGTGATCGCTTGAGGCTTTCGAGGCACTGTATGGACTCCGAGGATCGTACGCCGTCTCCTCGGTGAAGAGCCCTTCCGTTCCCAAGGTGCCATACACTTCATCGGTTGAGACATGATAAAAGCGTCGTGTCCCAGTCGCATTCGCCCATGCTTTTTGGGCTGCGTTCAACAAAGTGGCGGTGCCCAAGATGTTGGTTTCCAAAAAAGCCATGGGGTTTTCGATGCTGCGATCGACATGGCTTTCTGCAGCCAAGTGGACAACGGCATCGAAGCGATGGGTGTCAAACAAACGTGCCAAAAGGGAAGCGTCTTGAATGTCACCTCGGACAAACGTGTAATTTGGATTCCCTTCGATGTCCTTGAGGTTTTCCAGGTTGCCAGCATAAGTGAGGACATCGAGGTTGACCACCTTCATTTCGGGATGGACATTTAAAAAGCGCCGAACCACATGCGAACCGATGAATCCGGCACCGCCTGTAACAAGGACAGAGGAGAAGGTCAATGATGTGGACATGATGCGCTTTTATTGTCTTACAAGCTCCAGTACGTGAGTCGTTCAATCTTGTTTCGGAAAATGCCTTTGATATCCACCAATATGCCATCGTCGTCACGCATCAAGGCCCGCAGGTCTTTTTCAGCTAAATTTCGGTAAGCCTCATGGTTGACGGCAACCACAACGGCATCGTAAGCACCTGGTGTGGGCTTGTCCATCAGATCCAATTCATATTCTTCTTTCACTTCTTCAGGATTTGCCATGGGGTCGACGACATCCACTTCGACATTGAAGCTTCGGATTTCTTGAATCACATCCGTCACCTTGGTGTTGCGAATGTCGGCAACATCTTCCTTGAACGTCAAACCCAAAACCAAAACGCGGGATTCCAAGGGATTCTTGCCCTTGGACATGATTTCTTTGACCGTCGATTTGCCGACATAAAAACCCATGGAATCATTGACATATCGACCGGAATTGATGACCCGGGCATGGTACCCCAATTTGTTGGATTTCCATGTGAGGTAGTAGGGGTCAATGCCGATGCAGTGTCCGCCGACCAGACCCGGGCTGAATTTCAAAAAGTTCCATTTGGTGCTCGCGGCTTCCAACACTTCATAAGTGTTGATGCCGATTCGATTGAAGATGATGGACAACTCATTGATCAAAGCAATGTTCACATCGCGTTGGGTGTTTTCGATGATTTTGCTGGCCTCAGCCACTTTGATGCTGGAGGCCCGGTGGGTACCGGCTTTGACCACCAGCTCATAAACCAATCCAATTTCATCCGCCGATTCAGCATCGCAACCGCTAACCACCTTGACAATGGTTTCTACCGTGTTCACCTTGTCCCCGGGGTTGATGCGCTCGGGGGAGTAACCCACTTTGAAATCCTTGCAAAAAGCCAACCCACTCAGCTCTTCCAATACCGGAACACAGTCGTCCTCAGTGCAACCGGGATATACGGTGGATTCATAAACCACATAATCACCGGGTTTCAAGGCTGCTGCCACCGTTCGACTGGCCCCCAACAGTGGGGTCAAGTCTGGTTGATTGGAGGGATTGATGGGGGTGGGCACTGCCACGATGTGGAATTGTGCTTCGCGGAGGACTGCGGGATCAGAGGTGAAGGTGATGTTGCATCCGTCGAACGCTTCCGGCTCCAATTCCTCACTGGGGTCGATGCGGTTGCGCATCATTTCCACCCTTTCCTCGTTGATGTCGAAGCCTATGACCCGGATGTGTTTGGCAAAGGCGAGGGCGATAGGCAGGCCCACATACCCAAGACCGACCACGCTCAGTATGGCCTCACCGGCGAGCAGTTTGTCATAAATTTTCATAGTTCATTTTTGGCATTTGGTTCCATGGGGAACACCTCTTGGGTTCCATCTGCTGAGGTTCGGCGTTCATAAACGTCTCCACCTTCTGGACATGTCGCCCGTCCAAAATCGTCAAATTCAAGTCGGTGGCCGTGAATGGACATCCAGCCAATTTGGCGTGCTGGATTTCCGACCACCAATGCGAATGCGGGAATGTTCTTCGTCACGACTGCACCCGCCCCGATGAAAGCGTACTCTCCGATGTCGTGGCCACAGACAATGGTGGCATTCGCTCCGATGCTGGCCCCGCGCCCCACAAGGGTCCGGCTGTATTGCCCTTTCCTGACGATCGCCGAACGCGGGTTGGTGATGTTCGTGAAAACGCAACTGGGTCCCAAGAAAACGTCATCAGCACAGGTAACGCCTTCATAGATAGAGACGTTGTTTTGCACTTTCACGTTGCGCCCGAGCACGACCCCGGGAGAAACAACAACATTTTGGCCAACGTTGCAGTCTGCGCCCAGCTTCGCTCCGGACATGATGTGGCTGAAGTGCCAAATTTTGGTTCCTTCCCCAACCTCAGCTCCGGCATCCACCACAGCCGTTTCGTGTGCAAAGTACTTGATCATCTCGTGTTCTCAGCGTTTGGTGTACGCTTCGAAGTCCTTGTGTTCGGATTTGCGCAACTCTTCTGGCGTCAGGGTTTTGAAATATTCATAAGTCAATTTCAAACCTTCTGCCCGGTTGACGGTTGGAGACCAGTTCAGCACTTCTTGGGCACGGGTGATGTCTGGACGCCGCTGTTTGGGGTCGTCTTTGGGCAGGGGCTGGTAGATCACTTTTTGATCTGTACCCGTCAGGGCGATGATTTCTTCCGCGAAGTCTCCGATGGTGATTTCATCGGGATTTCCGATGTTCACAGGTTGCACCTCATCTGAAAAATGCAGTCGGAAAATGCCCTCCACCAAGTCGTCTACGTAACAAAAACTCCGGGTTTGTGAGCCGTCCCCGAAAACAGTCAAATCCTCACCGCGGAGGGCTTGACCGATGAAGGCAGGCAACACGCGTCCATCATTCAGGCGCATCCGGGGACCGTAGGTATTGAAAATCCGAACAATCCGGGTTTCCAAACCATGAAAACGGTGGTAGGCCATGGTGATGGACTCCTGGAATCGTTTGGCCTCATCATAGACACCACGCGGACCGATGGTGTTCACATTGCCGTAATAATCTTCCTGTTGCGGGTGGACTTCCGGGTCACCATAAACTTCGCTTGTGGAAGCGATGGTGATTCGCGCTTTTTTGGCTTTCGCCAATCCCAAGCAGTTGTGGACCCCGAGCGAACCGACCTTCAAGGTTTGAATCGGAATCTTCAGGTAATCAATGGGTGAGGCCGGTGAAGCAAAATGTAAGATGTGGTCCAAATTTCCCGACACGTGGACATAATTGGATACATCCTGATGATGGAATGTGAAAGACTCCAAACCCATCAAATGCTCGATGTTTTTCAAATCCCCGGTGATGAGGTTGTCCATGGCTTCAACTTGAAAACCTTCACGGATGAATCGATCGCAAAGGTGCGACCCGAGGAAGCCAGCGGCTCCTGTAATCAACACACGTCCCATCACTTTTCAGAATGGATATGAACGGTGTCGCGACCGATGCTTTTGTAATGGAAGCCCAACTCCTTCATGCGTTCCAAATCGTACAAATTGCGGCCATCGAAAATCACAGGGCTGTTCAATCGACTTTTCATCTCATCGAAATCGGGATTGCGGAACACTTGCCACTCTGTGCAAATCAAGAGGGCATCCGCTCCGTCCATGGCGTCCATGGCGCGGCTGGCATATTCGATGCGGTTCCCAATGCGTTGCTTGACGTTCTCCATGGCTTCAGGGTCATAGGCAACCACTTGCGCTCCAGCATCTGTCAATTTCTCAATCATGTAAAGTGCAGGGGCTTCTCGTATGTCGTCTGTTTCGGGTTTGAAAGCCAACCCCCACAATGCGATTTTGACCCCTTCGAGGTTGCCTTTGAAGTAATCGAGCAGCGGATCAAAGAGAACAGTTTTCTGCACCTCATTGATGCGCATTACGCTTTCCAAAATGTTGAAGGAATAATCGTTCTCGCGACCGCTCTTGAACAACGCCTGGACATCTTTTGGAAAACAACTTCCGCCGTAGCCGATGCCTGGGAACAAAAACCGGGAGCCGATGCGGGTGTCCGTTCCCATGCCGCGACGAACCATGTCCACATCTGCGCCTACGATTTCGCAGAAATTCGCAATCTCGTTCATGAACGTGATTTTTGTGGCGAGGAATGAATTGGCGGCGTATTTGGTCAATTCCGCACTCTTTTCGTCCATGAAAATCACGGGGTTTCCCTGACGAACAAAAGGCTTATAGAGATCGCTCATGATTTGACGAGCGCGGTCGCTCGAGC
Source organism: Flavobacteriales bacterium (assembly GCA_049610385.1). Lineage (GTDB taxonomy): Bacteria > Bacteroidota > Bacteroidia > Flavobacteriales_D > Sanyastnellaceae > JBMYZL01. Next base: position 56,646 of record JBMYZL010000012.1, on the reverse strand, counting down.
ACCCCACGACCACACGATCCGGTTTCATGAAGTCATCTACAGCATAACCTTCTCGCAAGAACTCAGGGTTGGAAACTATGTCGAAGTCCACCGAGGCATGGGCAGCGACCGCGGCATGAACCTTCTCTGCAGTGCCCACGGGCACAGTGCTCTTGTCCACGATGACTTTGTAATCGCGGATCATTCGGCCCAATTGATCAGCCACTCCGAGCACATAACTGAGATCGGCGGATCCATCCTCACCTGGTGGTGTAGGCAATGCCAAAAAGATCAGAGTGGCTTCTGAAATCGCTGCTGCTAAATCCGTGGTGAAATGAAGACGGCCTTGCGTGATGTTGCGTTCAAACAACACATCCAAATGAGGCTCATAGATGGGGATTTTTCCATTTTGCATGGAAGCCACCTTGGCTTCATCAATATCAACACAAGTCACCTGATTACCGGTTTCGGCGAAACATGTGCCAGATACAAGGCCGACATACCCAGTTCCTACAACAGCAATTTTCATAGGGGTGTGTTGTTCACGTTAATTTTGCAATACAAAAGTACGCACCTGTTCTGAAATGTAGCATTGCTCTTCAAGCGTCAATTCAGGGTGCATGGGAAGGGAAAAAACCTGCTGAGCCAACCGATCCGATTGCGGATGAGCAACTTCCGATAATCCCCATTGAGAGAAGGCCTTCTGGCGATGTCCCGGGATGGGATAATACACACCGGTGGGCACCCCGGCACCCTGTAGGAATGCCACACAAGCATCTCGATCCTGCTCAGACGCCAATCGAAGTGTGTACTGGTGAAAAACGTGTGTCGCCCGCGGATCGCGGTACGGAGTTCGAAGGCCGGCCAAATCGCCCAGCATTTCATCGTATCGATCGGCGGCGGCTTGTCGTGCGGCATTCCACCGTTCGAGATGCGGAAGCTTGACCCGGAGCACGGCGGCTTGAAGGGTGTCCAGCCGCGAGTTGATTCCAATGACTTCATGATGGTAACGCTGGTTCATCCCATGATTGGCCAACATGGCAACCTGCGCAGCCAAGTCGTCGTCATTGGTGAAAACAGCCCCGCCATCGCCGGCACACCCCAGGTTTTTGGACGGGAAAAAACTGGTGGTGCCCAACGCGCCCAGGGTACCTGTCATCGGCGCATCAGGCCGGCGCCCTCCAAGGCCAAACCAACGTGCTCCTATGCCTTGCGCGTTGTCTTCCACAATGGGGATGTTGTGCGCTCGGGAAATGGCCATCAACCGGTCCATGTCAGCGGGCTGTCCGAACAGGTGCACGGGGACAATGGCCTTGGTTTTTGGGGTGATGGCGCGCTCCACGGCTTCAGGATCCAGGTTGAAGGTGCAGGGATTCACATCGACCAACACCGGACGTGCACCGAGCAGTCCCACCACTTCAACTGTTGCGATGAAGGTGAAACCTGTTGTGATCACCTCATCGCCGGCCCCGACACCCAGGGCCATCAGCGCCAACTGCAAAGCGTCGGTTCCGTTCCCGCATGGAATCACATGTCGCACCCCGGCATATTGGGCCAATTCCTCTGCGAAGGCATGTACATCGGGTCCCTTGATAAACCCACCTGTGTCCAAGACTTTGGCCATGGCGGCATCGATTTCATCTCTGAGCGGAGCATGTTGGCGGACGAGATCCACCATCATGAGGGGGTTGGGCGGTTGCGGCATGGGTTTGAATCGGCTGCGAAGTTACGACTACCTTCGCTGCATGAAAGCGATTCCTTTTCTCGCCGTTCTCTTCATTTTGGGTTGGGGTTCGCATGCGGCCTCAGGCCAAACCCGTTCCGTCCGTGATTCTGCCCTGACATCTCCCCACTTGCATTTGTCTTTGGGCATGTCTTCGACCTACGGGAATTTGGCAGACCGGATGGGTTATGGAGGTCTTGTGGGATTGGGTTTCCATGTCAAAAAACGTTCGAATTTTTTCTGGGGCGTTACCGCTCAATGGGGCTTTGGACATCAGTTGGTGGAACAAGGGGTGTTGTCCAATTTGTTGACCCCTGCGGGAGAATTGATTGACAACGAGGGGCAAGTGGCTTATGTGGGCATCACCGGACGATCGGGTCTTTTCACAGCCGACGTTGGATGGCTTTGGAACGACTGGGGCCCCAACCCCAACAGTGGCATTTTGCTCCTGGCCGGACTTGGCAGTTTTCACCACCGCTTGCATTTCGAAAACACAGAAAATCGCATCACCCAATTGGAATCGCCACAACTCGCCCTATACGATCGGTTGAGTTGGGGGGTGGCGGGTCGCATTTCACTGGGCTATTTCCACATGTCCAATGATGGTTTGCGGAATTTCCATGTGAATTTGTTTTGGATGCATGCCAACACTTGGCCACAGCGCCCATTCCATGCGGATCTTCAGATAGCGGAAGCAGATCTTCGTCAAGATGGTGTCATTGGGCTGACCCTGGGCTGGGCTTTTCACATGTACAAGAGAGCACCGAAAGAGCATTGGTACTGAATGATGGAAGGACTTTTGCTTTGGATTCATGCACTGGGCATGAGAATATATGGTTGGGTTCTGACTTTTGCGGATGGGATTCTGGGGCATCAGCAGGCTGGGGCTTGGCGCCAAATGCGTTCCACTTCGACAATTGCCCAATGGGCTCCGATGCAAAAGAGCCGCTCGGTGATCTGGATTCATTGTGCATCTCTGGGTGAGTATGAGCAGGCCAGGCCAGTGATGAAGGCCATCCGCGAATCCGCTCCAGATTTCGTGTTTTTGTTGACCTTTTTCAGCCCTTCGGGTTTTGGACCTGTCTCCCGGAGAAAGCCTGAATTTTGGAAAGAGGATGTCGATCACCTCGACGCACTTCCGTTGGACACACGTTCGGCGGTGGGGGCATTCCTGAGGCCTTTGAAGGATAAGCTGGCCTTGTTCGCTGTGGTGAAATACGAGGTTTGGCCTGTGCTCATGCAATCTTTGGGAGAGGTGCCCAAAGCCATTTTCGCGGCTCATATTCCTCCTGACCATTGGTTGTTGCGCAAGCATGCCTTGTTGTACCAAAAAGCCTGGAAGCGCTTCGATTTGGTAGCTGTTCAGACCTTGGAATCAGTGCACACCTTGCGCAAAATTGGGGTGAAACATGCTCAGCCCTTGGGAGATTCTCGCGCGGATCGCGTGCTGCAAATCGTTCAAGAAGCACCAGCATTCGATGGCTTGCGGCATTGGTGCGAACCTCATTTCACCATTGTCGCGGGATCGACCTGGCCTGTGGAGGAAGAGGCCCTTTTGGAGACGCCTCCAGAGCGGTTGATATTGGTACCCCATGACTTGTCGTCTGGGCATTTGGAACAAATCCGAGAACAATGCAGGGTCCATGCATTGAAAGCCATTTTCACTTCAGAACATGGCGGGCCTATGGCGTGCATCCCCGATCCCGATGTTCGGGTTGTGGTGGTCGATGAAATGGGGTGGCTTGCTGGGCTGTACAGTCTCGCGAATGTGGCCGTTGTTGGCGGCGGATGGGGCGTTGGCATTCACAACACCCTCGAACCTGTGGCACACGGGAAACCGGTAATCACCGGTCCCCGAATTGAACGATTCCAAGAGGCATTGCAGTTGAAACAATTGGGTGCATTGCTTGTGGCACGAGAGCCCAGAGACATTTCGGTATTGGCTCGAGATGTTCCCGCAAACATGGGCTCAAGAGGTTTAAATCACTTGCAGGGACACGAAGGTGCAGCATCTCGCATTGCCGAGTGCCTGCGTACTGCCCTTTGAATGCATTTGATGGCCTATTTTTGACCCACGACTGCCTGGATGGTGGAATTGGTAGACACGACAGACTTAAAATCTGTTGACCCGAAGGGTCGTGCGGGTTCAAGTCCCGCTCCGGGTACATTTAAAAAAAAGCCCTGTATCATCATGATACAGGGCTTTTTGGGTTCGGCATTTTCTAAAATGGCTGGACATTCATTCATTGCGGATGCCAATGGGGAGATTGCAGCGATGTGCCCCCCGCATTTGGATTCAATGCTGTGAATTGGATGCTCCTGTCATTCTTCACAAGGGTTGCCAAATTCGCCTAAGACCATGAGCAAGTCGCTCACGTTTGTTGTGCCGTCTTCATTGACGTCGGTCGGGCACGTGTCATTGTTTGTTTCAGTGGAACCTGTACTGTCTGAACTTTCGCAAATGCCAGGCGTCCAGCTAATTACGCCTCCCATGTTGATGGCGTAACAGAGGTTGATGTAGGTGATTCCGTTGCATCCGCAAACTTCGTCAACCTCACTTCCGCATGGGGTTTCGGTGTTGATCAGTGCCGGTGCAATGCAATAGGAACAACTGCCGTCTTCGAAAGTGGCTTCTGGATTGAAATTACTGGCTGAGGAATCCATGCACCCAGGAATTTCTTCGGGTCCACAAGAAGGGAGGTCCAAGCAATATTCAAAACTGCAGCATTCGACCAGTTCCCCTAGAGGCGATGCCTCATGAAGCACAACGTCAATGCAGAGAGGACTGCTAGCATCCGTAAATGGACTGAGCAAATCCCCAAATGCAATGAGGTCACCATGGGGGACCGCTCCTACAGAATTGATGTCGCTGATCAATCCATTGATACCTGGGTAAATGAATTCAACGTACCCTACTGTCGTCATTGAATTGTTCAGGATGCCGGCTTCGAAGTACCATTGGTCATCGAGGCATGCGACTTCAAACCACTCAACCGTTGCGCATTCATCATCACATGCCGGAATCGGGAAACATGCTTCCGCAATGCAACACATGGTCTCCGGATTGACAGTCGGGTCGTTTTCATGCGCGCTCACAATCAAGCAAAGCTCATCTTCCGGCTCGAAATCCAATAAACTGAAGCTGAACGTTTGACAATCCGCTGGCTGAATTGCCCCAACTCCGAGGTCAAAGACAGACGGTGAGATTTGCGCATTCATGTCATTCGATACAGAAACTGAGAAATAACCGATTTCAAAATTCGAATTGGGGTTGTTACACACTTCGAAATTGACATCATAGCCATCCTCTATTGGAGTGCACTCAATGGATTCAACCAAGATGGTCATGCATGCAGTGGGTTCGGAGATCGACGCACTTGGACAAGAGAATCCATCGTTGCGGGTCAGAGGTCCTGAATTGGTGTCGAAAATGGGTGTTCCAACTCCCGTTGTTGGGTCGATTTGGTACGTATTGGGAGTTGGGAGGCCCAAAAAACTGTTGCAGGTGCAAAAGATGGATCCGTTGATGTCGGTATAGGCAGCTCCGAAATTGGTGCAATTCAATCCAATGCCTCCGACGGCGTCACCATTGTTTCCGACATAATCCGTTGTACCATCCGAGGGGTCAATCCACACCAATTGATTTACGTTTTCGTCAACCCCATAGAATCGGCCGTCTGCATGCCGAAAGGCAAAATCAGCCTGTGAGGCTTGCGATCCACTTCCGGTCAAGAAGTAGGTATGAACTACTGTTCGGGTTACCACATCCACTACGTTGACCCATTCTTTTTCTTGGTGTCTAATGTGCAGCAGGTGAAATGTCATGCCCGGAGGCAGCGGAATGCCTGCATTTGTCCATGCTGTAGTTACGTTGGAAATCGCATCTGATGGGTTGATTTTGGAAAAGTCACCTTGATCAGGTAAAATTTTCAGCGTGCCCAGGTTTGTTCCAGCAGTAGGATGGAAATCCAAGTCTTGGGCGGCGGTATTTAAAGGGTGATTTTCAACCTGACCGAGGTCCTCAATACACCCATTGGCACCGATTCGGACGAGAACAATGTCGTCATCGGCATTTCTTGCGAATCCGTAAGCATAATTGTCCATCTCGTTATAACCTACGGCGTTCATGCTGTCTTCAAGATCAGAAGGAGCGTTGTTGCCGTCGTCGTAATTCAATGGCAATGTGGTCCATGATCCAAGGTCGAATGGATTGAAGGAGCCGACCTGACCTTCATCACCGTACACTTGATATAGGTTTTCATTGCATTCGAGCGGTTCGCAATCCGAAGTGTCAATTTCGCATTCAAACCAAATCTCATCACCACAAACATCAAGGCCGTCCAAATTCATTGAGATTTCAACTACAACGGCATTTGTGCTTGGGGAATCAGGACAGATTGTGATGATGTCGATGGGGCCTCCTGATGGGATGTTTCCACCATTGTGGCTGACCGTGATTCGCATGGGGTCAAGGACATCTATGGAGTAATCTGGATCGATGAGACTGAAACTGCACAGAACTCCCGGCGTATGAAAATCGAGGGTATTCATAGGGGTGTTGCTGTTGTTTTGGAATGAAATGACCTGGCAGCAGTCGTCCCCGGTCGGTTGGGCACTGAAAGCAACATCACATGCACAATCTTCCAGTGTGAATTCAAGGGTGTTGGAAGTGCTGTAACATCCGAAGTTGTTGCTGGCAGTCAATGCATAATTCCCCGACTGATTGAGGACAGTACATGAGTCGATTTCTCCTGGAATGGCGCTTCCATTGAAGTGCCACTGGTATGAGCTCAAATTGCCGGGCCCGCAGATTTCAACTGGATCACACGATGAATAACATCCACTGGGTACGGTGCACAAATCCGGGGCAGGGAAGACCTCGAATGTTTCAGTGTGCGAGCATCCTGCGGCATCGTAACCTGTACATGTGTAAGTCCCTGCATTCCATGTTTGAATTTCCGGGGCATTCTGTCCGGTGTTCCAGGAAAAGTCTATCGGAGAATTTGCAACGAGATTGGAGACCTCGATGGTCACTTCACTTCCAGCGCAAGGCGGCGTATTTTGAGAAAAAAGATCAAACGAAACCCCCGATTCCCACTGGGTCATCATGGGATTTGATGAATGAATGCAACCGTTTATATCCGTGACTTCGAGACGGATTTCAACAAGATGAGGTGCGGCTGCGTAGTAATCAAATGAGGCTTGATTTGAGGCCGCGATTGTCTCGTCTACGTACCAGGTTGGGTTGTTGAAAAAGCCATTGTACACATATGTTGCAGTCCCATCACCGCACAAGAGCGTCGGGCCTGAGAAGTAGACTTCTTCTTCTTGCCATGTTTGCACAAGAACAGCGTTGGATTCTACCGTACATCCCTGGTATTCAGCTTCGACAGTATAGGTCCCTGCATGGACGGCTACATGATTCAGGGTGGGGTCAATGGGCATGCCGTATGCGTCATCATTCAGTCCGGATCCATTGTCCTCTAGCCATTGGTACGAGGTGAAATTCGATGGAAAAGCGGTCAGGAGCGCAATTCCAGGATCCGGACATACAATTCCCGGATTGGGATCGGTATTTAGGATGAGGGCTGGCGGATTGACAACGTTGATGATGAAAGTCTGAGAATTGCTGCAACCCAAAACATCATATGCGGTGATTTCAATTTCGTCGAACGTCGGTGGGAGCGGCTCGTTCATGGTGTAGCTAACCTCGCTTTCTCCCTCAATTTCGAGTCCGTCGGGGAAGGCCCACGAGTAATACACAGCGTTGGTAGCACTCGTTGAATAGAGCTCCTCACTGCCGACACAAACGGTGCCATCATAAGACAAGGATGGGATGCCTACAGAGCTTAAGTTGATGTGTTGTGTGGTCGCGGCCGTACAACTAGAGGCATCTGTCACGGTCAGGGTGACATCGTACAAGCCTGGTGAAGAATATGTATGCGATGGGTTTTGCTGGTTGGAGGTTGTGCCATCCCCAAAATCCCATTGCCATTGCGTGATTGAATTGTTTGGATTTGGATTCTGAAGATAAGATGAAAGGTCACTGAACTGAACTTCGAAACAACCAGTTATCGCATGATTGAAGGCAGCAGCAACCGGGATGCACACACCAATGTCCTCAGTAATTGAGCACGTTTGATTGGGGTCGTTGGCATCTGCAACTTCTGCGGTGACGGAAATGACGTAGCAAGAAGCCTCGTCGTAGGTGAGGTCGTTGGAAGTGGTCCATGGAGAGTTGTCCCCGAAATTATAGACTGCGTTCAAAGCGGAAGTTGCACCGATGATAACTTCCACATAATCACACGATTGATTCAAGGCCAAGTTCAAGGGTTCGGATGGCGTGCAGCCGCCCCCTCCGGTACCGCCCCCTGGGCCTCCTGTGCAATTGTCTTCAACGATACTAAACGAATCGCTAGCGGTGCAACCAGATGCAGGATCTGTGACTTGCACGTTGTAAGTATATGTTCCCGGCACATTCTGAATGGCATGGCTGATGGTGCTGGGTCCTGCCGAGCCACCGTTCCAACTGTATTCCCAGTTTGGATTTTCCAGCGTGAACAAATCAATGGTTGTCGATGGTGCCGGCAGACAGATTGCATTGGGGTGAGGCGAGGATATGGATGCCGTAGGCCCTGGCCATTCGTGGACTTCGAAATAGGCACTTGCTTCACAACCATTGGCATCGGTGACTTCCAATGCATGCATTCCGGCCTGCCCCACGGTATATACATTTGAATTGCTTGACCCGCCGTTTGGCGCGGTCCACTCGTATGAAAGGTAACCGGATGTTCCTGTCAAAGTCACATTCAGTTGACTCGCTCCTGAACAGAATAGTCCGGATTGGATGATGCTGGGGGTCGATGGGTTTTGGATGACGACAGAAATGATATCGGATTCCGTGAGGCCACAGACATTGGAAGTGGCATGCACTGTGGCCATCCCTGCTCCCGCTCCCCATTGTACTGTACAATTTGGTTCTCCCTGCGGTGATATGATGTTTCCTGCTTCTGGCGGGCTCACCGTCCAAGTAAATGTTTCTCCCGGTTGAATGCTTGTGAGGCCGACAGTGTAGTCAGCGGCGGAATTGGCGCAAACAGTTACAGGTCCTTGAATGGACGGAGTTTGTGGTAGATCCTCGTAAAAGCTAATGGATTCCGTTGCGGAACAGTATGGGCTAATGGTCTGACTTACATAGACTGTGAGCGATTGGTTCGGCGCACCGGCATTCCATTCCACTGTTGCGCTTGTGCCTGAACTGCTCAGAACCGCCCCGCCACTTGCATACCACGAATAGAAGGCATTGCCTTCTGGATTGTCAATGAAATAGATCATGGGCTCGCCAGCACAACCATTGCCCGGCCCTTGTATGGACGGTGCTTCAAGTTCAGTGATAACGATGGTATGGGTGACGTAATCGTTGCAGAAGTCGCTTGGATCTGAAGGGTGTGCAGTAACGGTATAAATCCCTGGCCCAGGCCAATCAATAGTACATGATAAGCCACCAGCGTTCAAGTCGGCGTAAGGAGAGACGCTCCAAAGCGCATCACTGTTCACCTCAAAATAACTTGAATAAGCCGTGCATCCAGAGCCTGAAGTGGGCACTGTAAATTGAAATTCCGGCAAAATGGAGACATCCAAGTTTCCGAAGCCCGAACAATCTGGGGCTTCGTGGCCATCGACTTGCAGTAAAAATGGGCTTTCGTAATACACTTCAATCGTCCCAACCCCGCTGCTTCCCCAGATAACAGTGACTTCGTTGTCATTGATTGCATACGATTGCGCTCCTGAAATTATCCAGTCATATTCCACATCCATCCATTTGGGAACGGCGTACGTTGACACTTCATTTTCGCAAACCACAGCAGGGCCGTCAACAAGCGTTAGGGTAGATATGATGGGTATTTCGACGGCAGTTGGTATGTCGCACAGGTCAGGGCAGTTGTATATGGACAATTGCACAGTGCCTACCGGACCGTCACCCCACCCGATGCATATTTCTGGGGATCCGTTTCCGTCTATGGCTACACTGTTGCCTTGGCTATCATAAGCCTCCCAGGCATATTGGGCATTGGGACACCCTGAAGGGGTTGAGTAGCAGGCGCTGTCCCCTGCACACAGGGTAGAGATGCATTCTATCACGGGCCCCTCAGTATCCATGATTTGCATCATAACAGTGGCTACATCTGTGCAGCAACAAACAACCACTCCGGAATCGTTGTAGACAGGAGCTGTAACGGTCAGGGTGACATCGTACAAGCCTGGTGAAGAATAAGCATGCTGCGGATTGACCATCGTTGAGGTCATCCCATCACCAAATTCCCAGAAGTGGTCTGCGGAACTTGGATGTGAATCGCTGGTGAATTGGATGATTGAGTTGAGGCATGCAGTTGAGTCGACCGTGATGATCGCCTTCGGAGGCTCCATGATGTCCACGCATTGCGTGATGATTTGTGTTCCAGCATCATGGGTCAATTCCAATACTACTGAGCCTTGCCCAGCGTAGGCATCCCACAAAACGAGAATTTCATTTTGGTTTGGGGCAGCCTGAATCGAACCGCCAATAACCGAATAGTTGTAATAAGCGGAAGGGTCGAGTGGGTAGGTTACAGTTGTTAAGGCTCCTCCACAGACGGGTACACAACCTTCGGCATTGTTCCCGGAATCGTCAGGATTGGTCTGGGCGGCATCCGATAAGTCGATGACGCTGCAATCAGATTTTGATTCTTCCTCGCATGTAATGACAATTGTCACCTCAGCGCTGCACCAGAGGTTATTTTCACCCATCAGGGTATAGGTGAAGAAGTGCTCGCCGCAACACTCTAAGTCTGTTCCATCCCCAGCGACTGAGGATGAATTTATTTCCACGGTCCCGTCTTGGTTTACGGTCAAGCAGGGGGGCGTGTCGGAAGCAAAGAATTCCCAGTAGTCGACAGCGATGAAGTCGTTATCAAGAACGTTGTAAGATGCTGTAGAAACTTCATCGAGCGCGACTTCGAAATAATCATCCATGGCTTCGAAATAACCAGGCTCACAAAACTCTTGTGCTTGTGCGGAGACACTCGAAGGGATGAATGAAAAAAGCACAAAACTAAACAGTAAAATGCTAGAAAACAGTGATTTGGTCATTTAGCAATGTAAGGATAAAATCATTAAGTCTAACAAAAACAAGAATTTCTGGAATGATGATGATCGAAAAGATGCCCATCAAAAAAAATGAATTCGATCACTTTTGAATTGCATTTCGGGGATGGTGTGACCAAAGGGCCCGAGAACTGTCCATCTCCGGGTACCAAGGAGGAGATTGCAGCGATGCGGTTTCCGTCTTGTGGTGCTTTATTTAATTGTGTTCAAAGACGGAGCTTGATCACGTCATCTAGTGCACAAAAAAGGCGACACAACGCCGCCTTTTTTCAATTCGCATTTCAACCCGAAATCAATTGTTCAAAATTTCAACCCGAAAGGCATCTCCTTGCGTGATTTTCTCAATCAAGTCAAGGCCCTCAGTCACTTTGCCAAAACAAGTGTGATTCCGATCCAAGTGCGCTGTGTTTTCTCGATTGTGTACGATGAAAAATTGTGATCCGCCTGTGTTCCGACCCGCATGTGCCATGGACAGCACCCCTTTGTCGTGGTATTGGTTATCGCCATCGAGCTCACAATCGATGGTGTAACCTGGCCCCCCGCTTCCAATGCCTTTCGGGCATCCACCTTGGGCCACAAACCCCGGGATGACGCGATGAAACTTGAGCCCGTCATAAAAGCCATTTTGGGCAAGCTTGACAAAATTCGCAACCGTTTTGGGTGCATCTTTTTCGAAAAACTCCACGGTCAATGTGCCGTGGTCGGTAATGATTTTTCCTTGCATGGAACGAAGGTAATGCTTGCATCTGAAACCTTTTCTGTCCTTGTCTTCGAAACAGCAGAGTCGCCTGGTGCAGGTGCATCATGAATTCCTCTCACTATATAATCGACCGTGCAGCCCCGAATGCAGAGTCGAAGTGCAGCATCAGTTGATTCGATGACCAAACCCATGCAATAAGTAACGACTTGTTCTGCGCCACAATGACGCAGAACGCTTGGTGGTAGGGCCAGATTTATAACGGGCTCAAGGCCTCAAAAAAAAACCTCGGTCATCCCGAAGATTTTTGTGCGAGAATCGAGATTCGAACTCGCGACCCCAACCTTGGCAAGGTTGTATTTTGAGGGTCGTAAGTCACCATTTTTGAGTGATTTAAGTTGAGGCAATTGCGAAGTCAGGTAGTATGTCAGCATCTTCACAGGCACAGGAGGGCCTAACAACAGCGATTACTTGAAGACAATTTGGGGTCGGTACACCAAGCAATCGAAGCAGTTGCAATCGAACCAAACGCTTTGCTCGTTCAGACCCACTGGAGCTATTGAGCTTTACAAGCGCACAGGCTCCCTGATGGTTCTGTAACAAGCTATGAGTCATGCACGCCTCGCATTGAGCTTGGGCTATTTGAGGAACCTTGAAGGCCCGATGCTGAAGGTGAAGGATATGCCTAGGTTGTCAGGAATATTGTGTCTTCCTTTTGGACTAAAATTTCCAGTCCCCTTTTGAGATCGCAATTTTATTTGCGCCGATCTCCAATGTCATTGAGACATAACGGGCCTGGTTTGTACAACACGCAAATTAATCGTAAATTATACGCTGATTTGGAGGTGAATCAAAACAGACTTGAGATGAGGAAACTATTTGGGCTTGTTGGGTTTTTATTGGCTTTAATCCCTGGCTACGGGCAACAGCTTGTAACACCAATGGACTTCATCGTGAATAGTCCAGGCAACATATCAGGAGAATATTCCTATGGTCACCCAGTCGACTTTGGACCAACTCACCTGTCTTCGACTGTGACAGGGGATTTGGAGTGGGCCTTCACGAGCTCAGGAGATTCTCTCGCCTGCTCCACGGTAACAACAGATTTGACAGGTAAGGTAGCCTTGGTCCGCCGAGGTGATTGTCAGTTTACCATTAAGATTTACGAAGCACAACTTCAAGGAGCAATCGGCTGTATCGTCATCGATAATACAGACGGAAACAGCATGAATATGTTAGGTGGTCCCAATGCAGATTTGATTACGATTCCGTCGATATTTCTGTCTTTTGATGATGGGCAACTGCTTACTGACGAAATGGATCAGGGAAATTCGGTAAACGTTTCTTTTGTGCCTAGGAACTTGGATTCGCCCAGGTTGACTTATGCATACAGCACACCTCTGGACCAAGTCATTCCGTTAAATAATATGGCGGTCAATATTTTGAATAACGATGTAACCACTGCAAGCAACGTGAATGTCAAATTGTCAATTGTTGACCCTTCAGGTGATGTCATATCCTTCACTGAATCTATCTCCACAATTCCGCCACTCTCAGAGACACTGGTTTATTTTGAAGGGACTTATACTCCAACAATCATAGGGTCCTATGAGGGCATTTACTGGAGCTCAATCAATCCAACCGAGTCGTTGGTTGTGCCATTCGAGATTACCCAGGACTTGTTTAGTTTGGACAATAATGATTTGACAAACCTTTCGTGGATTGGTATGAATGATGATGACTTTGCCATTGGAGGATACCGTCAAGATCAAGGAGCAGCTTATATTACGGGCCCCAACGGATTCAGTGGAGAATCAGTAGAAGGAACTTTCGCTCTAGCAAATGCCGATGCCTTTGAGGGTGAGACGTTCTCAATGTTGCTTTATAAGCCCAATGGAACATTAACAGGAAACGAAACGTCATACGATGCTTTTACAGTGGTGGGTACAGCGTCACACACGATCAGCCCATCTGACGCTGCTGTGCCCAATACCCTCATTTCCGAAACCTTAATTGATGTAGCGACGGGTGGGGTTTTAAGTGCACTTGAACCTTCGACACAATATCTACTTGTTGTAAGTTACGACGGTGATGGGGCTGTCCTTGAATCCCCAAAGCATTCGTTCACTCATCAGCAGGAGTTTCTTTCAATAGGCTCCGTTGTTTATGCAGATCAGTTGTATCTCGGTGGATTCACTGGTTACTACGCTCCAATCATACGTCTGGGTTTGGATTATGGTTGCCTTGGAGAGCCTACAACAACGACGGATACACATGTGGCTTGTGACTCCTTCACATGGATTGACGGAATTACTTACACGGAATCAAACAATATGGCGTCATTCAACTTGTCCTCGGTGGAGGGTTGTGATTCGTTAATCTTACTAGATTTAACGATTAACAACAGCGTTTATTTTGAGCAAGTACTCACCGAATGTCCAGGTACTCCTGTTACCGTTGGGGCAAGCACATATACGTCTTCGGGCGTGTACACCGACACTTTTACTTCTGTCACTGGGTGTGACTCAATTGTTACGACTGATTTAACGTATTTCTCTGAGGAAGCGGCCGTGTTCGATCTTTCAATTCAATTGCTTTCCCAATCAAATGGTGCTCAATATCAATGGCTGGACTGTGAAAATGAAAATGCCCCCATTCCAGGTGAGACAGGACAACTATTTAGCCCTTCTACCAATGGAAGCTATGCGTTAGAAGTTCAGGAAAACGGATGTACCACTACCTCGGCTTGTTATGACATTACGGGTCTGGGATGCACATACGCGGACGCGAGTAACTATGACGCTGCGGCCATCTCGGATGACGGTTCATGCATATTTGATTCGTCCTCAGACGATGCTTGTAACGCGGCTGATATTGATGGAAGCGGTGCTGTGAATACTGCAGATTTACTGGAGTTACTGAGCAGTTTTGGGGTCATATGTGAATAGTGCCATGAAACGATTGTCATCAGTTTTACAGTTTGTGTAAGAGGTACTGCATCAAAGACCGAACAGGTCTTCTGTGCCGGACTGCTCCATTGCGAGCTCTTTCATGATATCGTGAGTTGAGTCGAATGCGATGGGGTCCACGTAGATTCCATCGTGCACGATGAAGTACCCTGCGGTGTCCAAGAAATGGCTCAATGAGCCTTTCGGAGTTGGTTGTGGAAGAAGATTCCTTCATCGTCGAAAGGAGCTCAGAGAGGCACCCAGAGCGCGAAAGCTGTTGTCCACCGGGATTTCTGTTCTTGTTTCCTCTTCAGTAATCGCCATCAAGTCTTGGGAGGAGTAGGCATTCCCCTTCGCAAAAACAGCGAGTTCTTTGTCGAGGCCTTGGAAGATGACAGCCCCAGCAAAGGCCCATGCAGAGGAGCAAAGGGTGTTGAGCACGTCAAAAGGCCTTCCGATATGCTTGAGAAGCTGTTGCTTCCGATCTGAGGTGTAAGCATGTTAGGTAGCCGGTGCCATGAAGTAGGCAAGCAACAGCCACTGAGCTGACCTCATGTAAATCTCTTTGAGAGGCTGTCCCTTTGAGTTGGTAGAGAACTTCCATTGAAGTCAACCCCTGTTAAATCAGTCAGATTTCCAATGATTCCGACCCTTGGAAACCCTTGCCATACGAACGAAAGAAGCCTCCCGTAGTGGAAGGCTTTTCTTCGAGCGAGAAACGAGATTCGAACTCGCGACCCCAACCTTGGCAAGGTTGTGCTCTACCAGCTGAGCTATTCTCGCAATGCGCCTGACGCATCAAGCGGACGGCAAATTTAAGCAACCCTGTCCATTCCACAAATGTCCGGCGAGATTTTTTTGATGCCAAGCGAAAGCGGGCCGCAGAGATGGCGACCTTTGGTGGCATGAATGATTTGGCGCACATGGTTCTGGGCGGATTGGAACCTGAGTTGCTTGTTGGCAATTTCATTGGGGATGCCGTGAAGGGTCGTCAATGGGAGGTGTTGCCTCCAAGGATTGCTGAGGGTGTTTTGCTCCATCGACAAATTGACGCCTCCGCTGACACGCATCCTGCGAGTGAGCAGTCACGCCGACTGCTGCGACCTGTTTTTGGCCGCATGTCTGGTGTGGCTTTGGACATGTTACACGACCACTTGTTGGCCCGTTCTTTTGGAGATTGGGTGCAATGCTTGGGGGGACTCCGTGGCTTTGCGGATGAGGCCATGGACCGATTGGAAAGCCAAATTCAGCACATGCCCGATCGCCGCAGGCGATATTTGCACGCCTTGAGGCAAAACGATTGGTTAGTGGGTTACGCTGATCCGGAGACCATGCGTGAAGTTTGTGCAGCCATGGATTCGCGGATTGCGTGGCCTACCGATTTGGTTCAATTGATGGACGTTTGGAAACGTTGGGAGGCAGAGTTAACGTTTTTGTTCGAGCAAATGTTTACCGACTTGATGGAAGACATTTCGTCTCAAACACCACCTTGCCTACCTTTGCGCACATGGCAGAAATGACCTACAACAGCGTTCGGGCAGATTTGGCGATTCCCGAATATGGACGCTCCATTCACCAAATGGTCGAACACGCACTCAGCTTGACAGATCGGGAGGAGCGGACGAAATGTGCTGCTGCGATTGTAAGTGTCATGAAAAATGTGGTCCCCCAGCAAGGAGAAGAGGAAGCTGTGCAAAAGAAACTTTGGGATCAACTGCATATGATGGCGGGTTATGAATTGGATGTGGATTCACCATTTCCCAAGCCAGCGAAAGAAACCCGGGAAGAGGCCCCTGACAGAATGAACTATCCAGACGAGAAGTCGAGGCTGGGGCACTATGGCAAATTGACCAGGGAGTTGATACACAAGGCTTGTGAATATCCGGAGGGTGAGGAGCGCAACGCTTTGGTATTGACCATTGCCAATTTGATGAAACGCCACTTCCTGACTTGGAATCGAGGTACGGTTGAAAACGCGTTCATCGGTGAGCAAATCAAGGAGTTGTCGGGTGGTAAATTGGCGCTGCCTGAAGATGCCGAGTTGGTCAGCTCTGCAGAAGTGCTGAAGAGCAAGCGCAAGACCAGTGATGCCCTCGATCGCCGTCGGGGTGGAAAAAAGAAGCGCTGATTGGTTTCGATGCCTTTCGGTTGGGTTCTCCAAGGGGGGCTGTCGATAAAATATTGACGGAGGCCCCACCGTTGAAACCTGTGTCTTTTACTTGCAAGGGAGCGGTCAATGCCTCCACTCATTCACAATTGATTCCAGAACAGAGCGAAAAAAACGACCGAATTCATGTCGAGTTTTATCATTCAAGGCGGACGGCCATTGGCCGGTGAGGTGACCCCACAAGGGGCCAAAAATGAGGCCCTTCAAATTTTGTGTGCGGTATTGCTCACGCCTGAGCCGGTCACCATTTCCAATTTACCGGACATTGTGGATGTCAACAAGTTGATTGCATTGCTGGGTGCAATCGGGGTCAAAACGAAAAAAAAATCCCACGGTGCCTGGCAGTTCCAAGCGGATGAGGTGAACTTGGATTTCTTTGACAGTGAAGAGTTTCGCCAAAAAGGTGGGGCCCTTCGCGGATCGGTGATGATTTTGGGACCCATGCTGGCAAGGTTTGGCAAAGGTGCACTTCCACGTCCAGGGGGTGACAAAATCGGACGGCGGCGCCTGGATACGCACTTTCTGGGCATGGAGGCGCTGGGGGCCACCTTCGACTATGATCAGGTGACAGGCTTTTTCAAGGCGAG
The DNA here is from genome assembly GCA_049610385.1 of Flavobacteriales bacterium. GTDB lineage: Bacteria > Bacteroidota > Bacteroidia > Flavobacteriales_D > Sanyastnellaceae > JBMYZL01. The sequence goes on along the minus strand of JBMYZL010000012.1, from coordinate 39,401 downwards.
CATCAAAGGCAGTTCTCGGTTGAAGGGAACGGATTTGTTGCTGGATGAAGCTTCCGTGACTGGCACGGCAAATTTGGTGATGGCTGCTTGTTTGGCAGAAGGCACCACCACAATTTACAATGCGGCATGTGAGCCTTACCTACAGCAGTTGTGCAAAATGATCAACCGAATGGGTGGAAACATTCAAGGCATCGGGTCGAATTTGCTTACGATAAAGGGCGTTGAATCGCTGGGGGGAACGGAACATCGTTGTTTGCCAGACATGATTGAAATTGGGAGTTTCATCGGACTGGCGGCCATGACGGCAAGTGAAATCACCATCAAGGATGTTGCCTATGATGAGCTCGGTGTGATTCCTGGGGTGTTCCGGCGATTGGGAATTCAATTGGAACGGAGGGGTGATGACATCTTCGTGCCAGCGCAACACCGCTACGAGATTGATACATTCATCGATGGGAGCATCTTGACTGTGAGTGATGCGCCTTGGCCAGGTTTTACACCAGATTTGTTGTCCATCATTCTTGTGACCGCCACCCAAGCTCACGGAAGTGTTTTGATTCATCAAAAGATGTTCGAGTCCAGGCTGTTTTTCGTCGACAAATTGATTGATATGGGCGCGCAAATCATCCTTTGCGATCCGCATCGTGCCACGGTCATTGGGCTTGACCGCAGGAGTCCCCTGCGTGGGGTGACCATGACTTCTCCCGATATCCGGGCCGGCGTCTCCTTGCTCATCGCTGCATTGTCAGCTGAAGGACAATCGGTCATTCACAACATCAATCAGATTGATCGGGGCTATGAAAAGATAGAAGACAGGCTGAGGGCTTTGGGCGCGCGCATTGAAAGGGTGGATTGATTGAAAATCGAGGGCATGTCGTACCTTGCAAATATGATGAAAATGATGATCGCGGTGTCTGGCGTGGCCTTTGTTGCGGCACTTTGGGGATGGGCAGAAAATTCATCCCTGGGAAATGTCCAAGCGGAGGGTATAGCCATGAAATCGGTGCAAGTGGAAACCATGCAAACCGTGGTCCCGACAGGTCGGGTGGGCACGAATATTGGTGATGAGGGACCTGAAATCGAATTGGCCAATCCAAAAGGCAAAATCATCAAATTGAGCGATTTGCGAGGCCAAATTGTCTTGATCGATTTCTGGGCCAGTTGGTGTGGGCCTTGTCGGCGAGAAAATCCGAATGTGGTCAACGCGTATGAAAAATACAAACGCGCCAAATTCAAAAATGCAAGTGGTTTTGATGTCTACAGCGTGTCTTTAGACAATTCCGTGGAACGTTGGGAAGATGCCATTCGAAAGGACGGTTTGAAATGGAGCAACCATGTCTCCGATTTGAAAAAATGGGACAATGAAGCCGCCGCGATGTATGGAGTGTCCTCCATTCCGATGAGTTTTTTGCTGAACGAAGATGGAATCATCGTGGCAAAAAACCTGCGTGGAATCGAACTCCACCGTCAAATCGACAAATACGTCGCGAAATTCTGATCATGGCCTGACAGGATGTCGCGAAGTTGGAATTGGCATCAGGTTTGGTCAAGTCCTGTCAAATGATACATCATGGAAGAGAAAGCGCAGACTACCGAAGGTGAAATCCACGAAGCTGAGGCCGCGGAAACCGAAGGAAGTACAACTGAATCTGAGGAGAAATCGGCACAGAATGAAATGGATTCAGCTGTCGATTCAAAAATCGGAGGTGACACCGCGGGTGACAAAGTGTCCACTCCCGAAACAGATTGGCAGGACAAGTATCTGAGGTTGTATGCGGAGTTTGACAATTTTCGGAAACGTTCAATGCGTGAGCGCGGTGATTTGATTCGGAATGCGTCAAAAGATGTGCTCGAGCGGATGTTGCCAGTGATGGATGACTTCGAGCGGGCATTGAAAGCAGGTGGGGACGCACAGGCGATGCAGGAAGGGATGAAACTCATCCAAGACAAACTCATCAACACCTTGAATTCGGAGGGGCTGAAAGCGATGGAAGTCGAATCTGGAGACCCTTTTGACGTGGAAGTCCATGAAGCCATCACCCGAATTCCGGCACCATCGGAAGATTTGGTTGGGAAAGTGGTGGATGTGGTCGAACAGGGATATCGTTTGAATGACCATGTATTGCGATACGCCAAAGTGGTCGTCGGCAGCTGAAACCCATGGCAAAGCAAGATTACTACGAATTGTTGGGGGTCAGCAAGAATGCCTCGGGTGCAGACATCAAGAAGGCATATCGGAAATTGGCCTTGAAATTCCACCCAGACAAGAATCCTGACAATCCTTCGGCCGAAGAGAAATTCAAGGCTGCTGCTGAGGCGTATGAAGTCCTGAGCGATGACCAGAAGCGGGCACGATATGACCGATTTGGTCATGAAGGGGTGAAAGGTGGTGCGGGTGGTTTCGGTGGTGGAGCGGGGATGAACATGGATGACATTTTCTCTCAGTTTGGTGACATCTTTGGCGGGGCCTTTGGTGGCGGAGGTGGCGGAGGTGGTCGTCGGCGCATGAAGGGGTCAAATCTCCGGATTAAAGTCAAGTTGACTTTGGAAGAGATTGCCAATGGGGTGGAGAAAAAGGTCAAGGTTTTTCGTCAAGTTCAAGCTCAGGGAGCTGAGTACAGCACTTGTTCGACATGCAATGGCACAGGTCAAATTCGACGGGTGACGAACACCATCCTGGGTGCGATGCAGACCGCGACCACTTGCCATGTTTGTTCTGGAAGTGGCCAACAACTGAAAAAGCGGCCATCAGGATCAGATGAGTACGGCATGGTTCGCGAGGAGGCCATCGTCAACATCAAAATTCCCGGTGGCGTGGAAGATGGCATGCAATTGAGCATGCGTGGGGAAGGCAATGCAGGTCCGATGGGCGGCGTGCCAGGGGATTTGTTGATTGTTGTGGAAGAGGTTCCACATGAATCGTTACAGCGGAATGGCCAAAACCTCCACTACGATTTGTACGTGCCCTTCACAGATGTTGCTTTGGGTGCATCTGCCGAGGTTCCGCTGGTGACGGGAAAGGCGAAAATCAAAATTGAGCCGGGTACCCAGAGCGGCAAAATCGTACGGCTTCGCGGCAAGGGTTTACCAGCGGTGGACAGTTATGGCACGGGGGATTTGCTGGTGAACATCAATGTCTGGACGCCGCAAAGTTTAAGTGATGAAGAACGCCAGATATTGGAAGGATTCCGGGATTCTGAGAATTTCCAGCCCTCAGAGAACCACAAGGAACGGGGGTTTTTCGAGAAAGTCCGTGACATGTTCAGCTGATTTAGCATGAAGAATCCAGCCATAGAAGTGCGCGGCGCCCACAAGGCCTATTCAGGACACATCGCCCTACATCATGTCGATTTGACTGCGGAAGTTGGGAAAATCCATGGCTTGCTGGGCCCGAATGGGGCGGGAAAGACCACCTTGATTCGCATGTTGGCAGGCATCACGGCTCCAGATCACGGTACCTTGTCTTTTTTCGGTGAAGCGTTCAACCGACAACACATTGCTGAAATCGGTTATCTGCCTGAAGAGCGAGGTTTGTACAAGTCGATGAAGGTGGGAGAGCAGGCCATGTATCTGGCCCAGCTGCGTGGCATGAGCAAGAAATCTGCGCACACCGAACTCAAGCAATGGTTCGAAAAATTGGAAGTGGACGGCTGGTGGAACCGAGAAATTGCAGATTTGAGCAAGGGCATGGCCCAAAAAATTCAGTTCATCACCACCGTCCTGCACAAGCCAAAATTGTTGATTTTGGATGAGCCATTGAGCGGATTTGACCCCATCAATGCTGCGAGAATCATTGAGGCCATTTTGGAATTGAAGGCCAAGGGTGGTACAACGGTTTTGCTGTCTACCCATGACATGACCAGTGTAGAAGAGTTGTGCGATGCTGTCACCATGGTTCATCAAGGTCAGGTGGTTTTGCAGGGAAAAGTTCGTGACCTCAGGGAAGCCGCCAGTTTCAATCGATTGGAAGTGACTTTCGGTGGGAACGTCATGGCATTTACCAATGCACTTGGTTTTTCTGCGGACTTGCTCGATGTCCAGACTTTGGAAGGCGGGTTGCACCGCGCGTCTGTGGCCCTGAAGAATGAAGTCGTCGTGCCCGATTGGTTGCGCAACTTGTCGGCGGAGGTGCCGATTCATGCTTGCCAGCCTTGGCAACCTTCCATGCGGGATTTGTTCTTGCAAGCGGTCTCCAACTCTTCCGAAGTCGCACCAAAAAATCCCATGTCATGACCGGATTGGGCATCATCATCGAGCGGGAATTCATGACGCGGGTGCGTCGACGTGCATTTTGGATGGGCACCTTGTTGGGACCGGTTCTGATTTTTGCTCTGATGGCTTTTGGGGTTTGGGTGGGCGAATCATCCACAGATGACATCAAGGCTTTGGTGGCGGATGAGTCGGGATTGATAACCCATTGGGATGAGGAGCGGGGTGCTTGGATCCCCAATTGTCCTCAGTGTTTTCCCGAACGGGATCAAATGGACTTTCGATTTGCCCAAGAAACATTGTCAGATTCTGCGTTTTTGGATTCGGATTTCAATATCATGGTGCAATTCGATGATGGCATTCTTCAGCATGGCAGGGCCATGATGTATTATGAGCGTTCTCCAGGGGTTTTGGCATCCAGCCAAATCTCCCGAGACCTATCCGAAGCCATCGAACGTCTGCGTGTCCAACAGGAATCCGCCTTGGATTATGAAACATACAAGCGTTTGAAAACATCGGTGAGTCTCGTCGGTCAGGACATTGTGACTCGGGATGGAGGCGCCTTGGGCCGTGGCGTCATCGGGTTCATCTTTTCCCTGTTCCTGTTCATTCAACTCCTCATTTATGGGATGCATGTGATGCGCGGGGTGATTGAGGAGAAGGCCAATCGCATCGTGGAAGTGGTCATTTCAGCCGTACGACCTGCCGAGCTGCTCGCTGGCAAAGTCATCGGCATTGGACTGGTCGGACTGACTCAATTCTTGTTGTTTGCGTTGTTGGGTGGATTGGTCACAGTCGTTGGGGGAGAAGTCTTTGAATCCAGCGGCATGTTCAAATTGCCAGATTCTGCCACTGAAAGTGGTGAGGCCTTGTCAACGGATCTTTCAACCTGGTTGGCAGCCCATTCCGAACTCAGTTTTTTGCTGGATGTGAACTGGGGACTGATGATCTTGGTCACTGTGTTGTTCTATGCGGCGGGATTTGCGCTGTTCGCAGCGATGTTCGCAGCGGTTGGATCCATGGTAGAACAAGAAGCGGATGCACAATATTTGATGTTGCCCGTCATGGTTCCATTGATGGGTTCATACATGATGGCCGCATTTGCCATTGAAAACCCCGAAGGCATGATGTCCATCGTGGGGTCATGGTTTCCATTAACAGCTCCAGTTTTGATGCTCATTCGCCTTCCACTTGGGGTGCCCTGGTGGGAGGTGCTGTTGAGTTGGCTTGGGGTGGTGACCACCGCTTGGGGAATCATTGTGTTGGCCGGTCGGATTTATCGTGTGGGCATATTGATGTACGGAAAGCGACCTAATTTGCGGGAAATTTGGCGATGGATGCGTCACGGCTAACCTTTCGCATTGGCCATGCCATTTCCAAGAATTCAACATGCCATCTCGCGCAGTCATTGATTGTGGGACCAATACGTTCCATTTGTCTATCGCTCAGTCAGATGAGGCGTTGACACCTGTGTTTTCACAGCGGATTCCGGTTCGGGTTGGCCAAGGTGGGTTTCGTGCCAAAAGCATCCGAGTGGAGCGCATGGCCCGTGCATTGGATGCCATCCAAACCCTAAAAGAAACATGCTGGAATTATGAGGTAGAGGACATTGTTCTTGTCGGCACCAGTGCCATCCGAGATGCCCAGAACCGAGAAGAATTGATCGAGGCCGCAAAGCGATTGACAGGGCTTGAAATGCGCGTGTTGTCGGGATGGGAGGAGGCGTATCTGATTCAATTGGGGGTGGAATCTACGTGTCCAGATCAGCCGGAATCTCCATGGCTTACGATGGACATCGGAGGTGGAAGTGTCGAATTGATCTTGTGGTCGACACAGACTGATTTTGTCCGTTCCGCTTGGAGCTTGGACTTGGGGGTGAGTCGGCTGGCGGATTTGGGATCTCCACCCGACCCTTTGATGGAGCAAGGTGTGGCCAAATTTGATGCCTTCCTCGAGGCCGCTCTGTCTCCCATTATTGATTCGTTGTCTACGTCAAGACCTGGGCGTTTGGTGGGTGCGTCTGGATCCTTTGAAACATTTGCTGAGCTGTTGGGGCGCACATTTGATTCATCGGCTCATGCTTTGAAGTTGGACCGGGTGCATTTTCACGAATTGGCCCGAACCTTACTTGCCACGGACTTGCGTGGCCGCTTGGGCATGAAGGGCATGGCACCGGACCGCGCGCCGTTCATTCCCCTCTCAGTTTTGTTGGTGGAAGCGGTTTTAGATCGCATGCCATCTGAGGCTGAATTGTGGGTCTCCCCTGCGGCTTTGCGTGAGGGTGTTCTGCGTGCCGAAATGCGCGAAGGGGGTTTGGCAACATATTTGCAATCCCTCCCTTCAGAAACGGGAAAAAAAGAAGAACATGGCACAGATTCTGATCATTGATGACGAGGCAGCCATCCGCAGTGCACTTCGGGAAATTTTGGAATACGAAGGGCACAAGGTGGTGGATGAACCCGATGGAGCCGCCGGGGTTCGAACGGCCACCCGAAAGCGGTTTGATGTGATATTTTGCGACATCAAAATGCCCAGAATGGATGGCATGGATGTGCTGGAATTGCTCAAAGAAAAAGGGGTGAATGCCCGTGTCATCATGATCAGCGGTCATGCCACGGTTTCAACGGCCGTGGAAGCCTTGAAAAAAGGTGCCTTTGATTTCGTCGAGAAGCCCTTGGATTTGAACCGGATTTTGGCCACACTAAAACATGCAACAACAGTTCAAGAATTGGAGCAAGAGACGAAGCGATTGACTACGGCGCTGCACCACCAAAAGCAATCTCCAATCATCGGTGAGTCTGATGAGATTCGTCGCATCAAAGACATGATCACCACGGTGGCCCCAACCGATGCACGTGTTTTGATCACAGGAAGCAATGGGGTGGGCAAAGAATTGGTCGCGCGCTCCATCCACGATCAATCCACCCGGCAGGATGGTCCTTTTGTTGAGGTCAATTGTGCTGCCATTCCCAGCGAATTGATCGAGAGTGAATTGTTTGGTCATGAGAAGGGTGCTTTTACCAGTGCCGTGAAAATGCGAGTGGGCAAGTTCGAACTGGCCCATGGTGGGACTTTGTTTCTTGATGAAATTGGTGATATGAGTGCGGATGCCCAGGCGAAAGTCCTGCGTGCGCTGCAGGAAAATCGAATCCAACGCGTGGGAGGAGACAAAGACATCGTGGTGGACGTGCGTGTAGTCGCTGCCACAAATAAAAATCTCCGTCAGGAGATGGACTCAGGCCAATTTCGGGAAGATCTCTACCACCGGCTTGCCGTCATTCCGATTGAAGTCCCGGATTTGAATGATCGCCGGACAGACATTCCTTTGTTGGTCCACCACTTTCTTGAATTGATTTGCAAAAAATCAAACAGAAATGTGACGGCCATTCAGCCGGATGCGTTGGCATTTTTGCAGTCTACAAATTGGACGGGGAACATTCGTGAACTCCGAAATGTCGTGGAAAGACTTGTCATTTTTACACGACCTGACGATGACATTTCGTTGGACATCGTTCAGCAATATTCGGGAATGGAGGCAACCTGATTCTACATTTTCCGTCTGCCTCATGGAATCATTATCAATTGATTAAAACAAAAATCATGGGGTATTGGACATTTTTGGGTTTTGAAGTGAGCGGTCGAATGGTGGTTTTGGCCTTGTTCCTTGGACTCTTTTTCATGGGTGCGAATTGGCGACTGTTTCAGAAGTGCAACCAACCGGCTTGGGCCGCTTTTGTACCCGGTTACAATGTGGTGGTGGCCATGCGAGTTCTCGGACGACCGGACTGGCATGCTGCGCTCTTCTTGTTGCCAATATTCAACATTTACCTTTCCTTCAAAACGATTTCTGAACTCGCTCGGTCTTTTGGAAAAACGACCACTTTAGACGCAGTTCTGGCCATTGTTTTGAATGTGCTGTATGTTTTGAATCTGGCCCTTTCGGAAGACGAAGAGTACCAAGGCCCTGCATATGACATGCAATTGGCTGATTCCAACAATTCGGAAAGCTGGGCTCACGCCTGACTACAAGTAGGATGCGGCCCGGTTGAGTGCCGTGGTCAAACCTTCGGCATTTTTGCCACCCGCAGTAGCGAAGAACGCTTGGCCGCCGCCCCCGCCTTGGATGTCCTTGGCCAAATCGCGGACAATTTTTCCTGCATCCATGGATTTCTCGGCAATCAAATCATCACTGATGGCCACAGACAGGGTTGCCTTCCCTTCTCCTGACCGAGAGCCAAATACACCATAGAAGGGTGCCTGCTCGGCCTTCAGTTGGAAGGCGAGGTCTTTGATTTCCGCTGCCCCCAGCGGTAAGATTTGTGCGACGAAGCGGACACCGTTGACTTCGCTCATGCTCGCCACAAGTTCTTTTTTAATGGATTGAGCTTGTTGCTTGCGGTGGCCCTCCACTTCTTTCGTCAATTCTTGTTGGGCGCTCTGCAATGCTGCCACTGATCCAGCCAAATCTTTGGAACCCTTGAGCATCTCTCGCAGCTGAGTCAACAATTCTCTGTCTTCTTGTTCGGCCTGCCAGGCGGCCTGTCCTGTGATGGCTTCGATGCGCCGAACCCCCGAAGCAACAGCAGATTCACTGACAATCCGGAAGGAACCGATGTGGCCTGTTGCCGGAACATGGGTGCCCCCGCACAGTTCGATGGAGGCTCCGAATTCAATCATGCGCACGTGGTCGCCATATTTTTCGCCAAACAACATCAGAGCCCCCGCCTTCTTCGCATCTGCAATCGGCAGGTTCCGAGATTCAATCAAGGGGTGATTTGTGCGGATGGCTTCATTGACGTGGGCCTCCACTTGCTTGACTTCTTCTGCTGAAAGTCGACTAAAGTGCGAAAAGTCAAACCGCAACGATTCGCCCTTGACCAAAGACCCCTTTTGTTCCACATGCGTCCCCAAAACTTGGCGCAATGCGGCGTGCATCAGGTGCGTAGCGGTATGGTTGCATGTGGTTTCGTTGCGCCTCTCGGTATTGACGATTGCACGGAAAAGCCCTGAGGCGTTTTGGGGTGCGCTGGGGGAGAAGTGAACAATGAGGTTGTTCTCTTTTTTGGTGTCAAAAATCTCCAAGGTTTCTTCATTGGAGACCAATTGACCGACATCTCCGACTTGGCCGCCGCCTTCCGGATAGAAGGGGGTTTGGTCCAAAACCAATTGATAAAATGTTTTCTTTTTGGCCTTGACCTCACGATACCGCAAAATGCGAACATTCGCCGAAAGGGCATCGTACCCCACAAACGCAGGCGGGGCGTCTTCTGCTTGGACTTCCACCCAGTCATCCGTGCTGATTTTTCCAGCGGCCCGCGAACGTGCTTTTTGCTCCGCCAAGGCTCGCTCAAACTCCGCTTCGTCAACAGAATATCCCGCTTCGCTGGCCATGAGGGAAGTGAGGTCCAAGGGGAAGCCATAGGTGTCATAGAGCTCAAAAACATCCGCACCAGGCAAGGCTGCACCTTTCGGTAAGTCTTGGATTTTGGCTTCGAGGAGTTCGATGCCTTTGGCCAAGGTGCGAAGGAACGATTCCTCCTCTTCTAAAATCACCTTGGTGATGAGTTGTTCCTGCCGTTGAAGTTCTGGAAATGCGGTCCCCATGTGTTTGGCCAAAACAGGAACCAGACCGTGCATGAAGGGTTGTTGAAGTCCCAAGAAAGAATATCCATACCGGATGGCGCGACGCAAAATGCGACGGATGACATAACCGGCCCCAGTGTTCGAAGGGAGTTGTCCGTCCGCGATGCTGAAAGAGACAGCGCGAATGTGGTCTGCGATGACACGAAATGCGACATCTTGTTTGGCATCGGATTGACCATAAGCGCGTCCGGACATTTGGGCGACATGTTCGATCATGGGCCGGAAAACGTCCGTATCGTAGTTCGAGGTGACCCCTTGCAGGGCCATGGCCAATCGCTCGAGCCCCATTCCGGTGTCGATGTGCTTCGCGGGAAGAGGTTTTAGGCTTCCATCGGCCATCCGGTTGAACTGCATGAAGACCAAATTCCAGATTTCCACAACTTGCGGATGATCCATGTTCACCAATTGGGCACCTGGCAATTGTGCACGTTCAGCGTCCGAGCGAAGATCAATGTGGATCTCTGAGCAAGGGCCACAGGGCCCGGTTTCCCCCATCTCCCAGAAGTTGTCTTTTTTGTTTCCGTTCAAGATGGCCTCTGGACGTATGCGCTGGGCCCAAATGGTTTTGGCCTCCTCATCCAAAGGCAATCCATCAGCTTTGTCGCCTTCGAAAACCGTGACATACATCCGTTCTGCTGGCAAGCCATAGACTTCCGTCAGCAATTCCCATGCCCATTCGATGGCTTCGGCTTTGAAGTAATCTCCAAACGACCAATTCCCCAACATCTCGAACATCGTGTGATGGTAGGTATCCACCCCAACTTCTTCCAGGTCATTGTGTTTCCCACTCACGCGCAAGCACTTTTGAGTGTCTGCGATGCGAGAATCGGTGATGGGGCTGTTGCCCAAAAACAAGTCCTTGAAAGGGTTCATGCCTGCATTGTTGAACATCAAAGTGGGATCATCTTTGATGACCATAGGCGCTGAGGGCACGATGGCATGTCCTTTGGAGGCGAAGAAATCCAAGAATTTCTGACGAATGATGTTCGATTCCATGGGTGTCGATTGTCTGTGTGGGCGGTTGGCCAGTCGGTTGGTGTCGAGGGTGTGAAATTACGTCGGACATTTGCACAATGAAGAAACGCTTTCACAAGATTCGTTTCAACGAACAGTCTTTGGCCCATGAAGAGGTGCCATTTGCCTTGCGAGACTTCGTGTTTTACTTCGCCGGAAGGGCTGCCATCGTTTCGCTGATTGCCGTTGCTAGCATTTCCATTTTCGAAACGTATTTCGAGAGCCCAGCAGACCGTGCTCGAGAGCGGGAGATGGCTTTCTTGGAGCAAGAAGTGGACCGCCTTGTTCGAGAAGTAAAGGAAATGGAGGTGGTTCTCTCGGATATCGAAACGCGTGATGATGCCATATACCGGTCCATTTTTGGGACCGACCCTTTCCCTGAACATTTGCGGAATCCGGGGGTAGGAGGGGCGGATCGCACGCGTCACATGAGAGGGTATTTGCATTCAGAATCCATCATGTCACTTTCGCTGGAAGTGGCTGAATTGCAACGCAAGGTTGTGGCCCAGAGCCGATCTTTCGACCAAGTTTTGGAATTGGCGAAGCAGAAAAAAGAAATGCTCGAGTCGATTCCAGCCATTCAACCTGTCCGCAATGAAGACCTCAAGCGCATGGCCAGCGGTTATGGTTATCGGATCCATCCGATTTACAAGGTCCGAAAGTTCCATTATGGAATGGATTTCAGCGCACCCACGGGAACGGAGATTTTTGCTACGGGGGATGGAGTTGTGCAGGAGGTGAAACGGAAATACAATGGTTATGGTCGGCACGTGGTGGTCAAGCACGGGTTCGGCTACGAGACTTTGTATGCGCACATGAGCAAAATCTTGGTGAAAGTAGGCCAATCGGTGAAGCGTGGAGAAGTGATTGGATTGGTGGGTAACACCGGGACAAGTGTCGCGCCACATTTGCATTATGAAGTCCACAAGGATGGGAAGAAGGTCAATCCAGCCCATTATTACTTCAATGATTTGACGCCCGAGCAATATGAGGAAATGCTCTTGAAGAACGAGTCTCCCAATCAATCCTTTGACTGACAGGAGCTTCACTGCATCGTTTCTTTGTTATGTTTGTGGGACGGACATGAAATCTTCCATTGAAAAACGGTATTTCACAATCACGGAGGTGGCCCAAGAACTGGACCTGAAGCCGTCCATGCTGCGATATTGGGAGAAGGAATTCCGGCAGTTGAATCCCCGCACGAACAGTCGAGGCAAACGGTTTTACACCCGCAAGGATATCGAGTTGATTTCGGAGATTCGCAGGTTGGTGAAAGAGGAGCGATTCACAATTGATGGAGCTCGTAAAATTTTGGACCAAGGTGGCCAAAAGGTGGTGTTGACATCACCAGGGCAATCTCAAATTCCATTTCCGGGTGAACACGCCGTGAACGAATTGACGCGGGAAGAAGTGGTGTCCCGATTGAAGAAATTGCGGGAGCAACTCTTGGCCCTCAAGGGTGGCCAGGCAGCAAATGCTTCTGAACATAATCCCGAATCCCTGACTCAAGCGTGGTGAAAGGCCGATTGTAGCCTATGCTTCGCAGCTTCGACATGTCTGCTTCTGTGAAGTATTGGTATGTGTCCCGAATGTCTTCAGGCGTATCAATGAAAGAAATGTCAGGGGCTTTTCCCATGGCTTCAAATGTGCATCGGGCCAAATCCAAAAACGTACGAGCGGTTCCCGTTCCCAAGTTGTACAAACCGGAGTCCTCGCCTTTTCTGTGGTGCATCAGGAAGACACAGACGTCGCTGAGGTCTCGAACGTAGATGAAATCGCGGGTCTGCCCTCCATCCGTGTAATCTGGTCGGTGGGAGCGAAAGAGTTTCATCGCCCCTGTGGATTGGACTTGATTGAATGTGTGGAAGATGACCGATGCCATGCGGCCCTTGTGCCATTCTCCAGGTCCATAGACGTTGAAAAACTTCAATCCAGCCCAGAAGTAGGGTGCGCGGCCTGATTTAGCCTCGGATAGTGCCCAGAGATCGAATTGTTGCTTCGAGTCGCCATATGGATTGAGCGGTTGCAACCGCGCTACACCCGCATGATCATCCTGGTAACCATGTTCCCCACCTCCATAAGTCGCGGCCGAAGATGCATAAACAAGCGGAAGGCCATAGGCCACACACCGGTTCCAGATTTCTTGACTGTAATGCAAATTCAACCGCTTGAACAATTCCACATTTTGCTCAGTGGTGTCTGTACGGGCACCCAGGTGAAAGATGAATTGGACTTGTGCTTGATTTTCATCAAGCCAAGCTGGAAAAGCCTCGCGATCAATGCGCGCGGTCGCTGTCAGGTCTTGGTGATTCCGTGATTTGTCAGTTCGACTGAAATCATCCACCAAAACCAAGTCAAAAAACCGTTCCTCATTGAGTTTTCTGGCCAGATAACTGCCAATGAATCCCGCAGCTCCCGTAATCACAATCATGCGACAAATGTAGCTCAGAGAATCTCCTGTATCTTCGCGGCACTGGTATGGAAAGGAAGGATTTGGTCTACATCACGCGTCGAGCACGATTCAATGCCGCACATAAACTCTGGAATCCCGCTTGGACGGCGGAGCACAACTTGGAAGTGTTCGGGAAATGTGCCAGTGAAAACTGGCATGGCCACAATTTCGAAGTTTATGTCACGCTGAAGGGAGAAGTGGATCCAGAATTGGGCTACTTCATCAATTTCAATGACCTCAAGGCCATCATGAGGGAGCGAATTGAAGAGCCTTTGGACCACAAAAACCTCAATTTGGATGTCCCTTGGTTGACTGGTAAACGAACCTCCACAGAGGTGTTGGCTCAGGGCATTTGGGAGCAGATGAAAGAAGGGTTGCAAGGTCACAATTGTGCATTGCATCGGGTTCGGATTTGGGAAACTGAAAACAACTACGCTGATTATTACGGCGGGCTTTGATCCGCTCAAGACATCGAAGACAAATGGGCAAGGGACTGTACAACAAGACCGAAGTTTTTGACATGGAAGCCATTGATCAAATGGCACACGCGTACCGGTCGTTGCTGGACAACATCGGAGAAGATGCGACCCGAGAAGGGCTCCTGAAGACTCCCGAAAGGGCCGCCAAGGCTTTGGCAGTCATGACTTCTGGAATGAATGCAGATCCCGCATCCATTCTCAAATCTGCTCTTTTTCATGAGGATAATGAAGAGATGGTCATTGTTCGGGACATCGAGGTCTACAGTTTGTGCGAGCACCACATGTTGCCGTTTCTCGGTAAAGCACATGTCGCTTACATACCAGATGGAACGATTGTCGGATTGAGTAAAATTCCTCGGGTGGTGGATGCTTTTGCCCGCCGCTTGCAAGTCCAAGAGAGATTGACCGAACAGATTCGGGATTGCATCCAATCCACGCTGACTCCTCAAGGTGTTGCCGTGGTCATTGAGGCTCGTCATTTGTGCATGCAAATGCGGGGGGTGGAAAAACAACATTCGGCAACCACCACCAGTGCATTTACCGGTTTGTTCCTCTCCGACGCACGGACCCGGAAGGAATTCATGGATTTGGCGCTAGGGCCTCGACGGATTTGAATGCCAGAGGTTTCGGTTTTTTGGGGAACTTCAACGTCTGATTCCACGGATTTTCTTCCTTCATTTGCGGCATGAATAACAATTGGAATCAGCCACCGACCCTGTTTGATGATTCAGTAGAATGGACAGGGGAAGTCTCGGTAAGCAAATTTGTAGCAAATGTATTCAGTTGGATGGTGGCCGGATTGTCTGTGACCGCGGTTGTGGCCTGGTATGTGGCTTCATCGGGTTGGATTGAAAATCTGTACAACATGAACACTGGGGGCATGTCAGGATTGGGCTGGGTGGTCATGTTGGCCCCACTGGGTTTCATTCTGGCCATGAACTTGGGATTTCAGCGATGGTCCTCACAAGGCATAGTGGCCTTGTTCATCGCTTTCAGTGGGGTCATGGGCATGTCGTTGAGTAGCATTTTCTTGGTGTACACCGGGGCCGCGATCACACAAGTCTTTTTGATCACGGCGATCACCTTTGCATTCATGGCCATTGTGGGCTACACGACCTCGACAGATCTTACGCGTTTTGGAAGCTTGTTGATGATGGCTTTGATTGGCGTCATCGTTGCCAGTGTGGTGAATTGGTTTATTGGTTCGTCGGGATTGGATTACATCATCAGCATTGCTGGGGTATTGATTTTCACGGGGCTCGTGGCTTACGATACCCAGAAAATCAAACGCATTGGCGCCGGGGTGGAATACGGTTCAGAATCTGCCACGAAGTTGGCCATTCTGGGAGCGACCAGCCTGTATCTCGATTTTGTCAATCTGTTCCTGTTTCTTCTCCGTCTCTTCGGTGGACGTAGGGACTGAGGTGGTGAACAAAATTGAGCCCAATCAGCGAATCACCAAGGTTTGGTGGTCCACTGAAGTTCCCTCTTTGCGGAGCTCGAGGATGTATGGACCGGCGACATAAGTTGAAGCGTCAAAAAACACTTTGGATGTTCCGGGGGTAAACCAGCCTTGGTGCAAAATCTGCACCTCCCTGCCCATCATGTCGAGAAGTGCAATGGCTCCATTGAATCCAGTCCTCGCTTCAACGGGAATGCACGTGATGGAAGCTGCTGGATTGGGAAAAACGTTTTGAAATTGACCTGATCCCTTGACCGTCCAGGCGGGCAGGCCACTGATCTCCGAAAGCACGTCGAATGACCAATGGCCATTTGGAGCGGGCATAGGCCGTGTGCCTACTTTGCCCGAGTTGGCTTCCACCTCGATGTAATACGCGTATGTGGTGCCTGCGGGTGCAGCCGGAAGATCAGCTGTGTATTGGTCATCAGCCAATGGGGACATGGGTAATTCTGTCCAATTGGTTTCATCGGTGGTGTAGACCAAGTTCGCTGTTGCGACACCACTGCGATGGCTGATTTCAGCCAAAACCGGGTAATTGTTTTCTGTGTCGTCTGTGTCTTGAAGAGGCAAGTGGCTGATCATCAGTGGGTCAGCTACTCCAACACTGTTGGTGATACAGTGAATGGCGCCCCCACTGGCGATGATCGGCTCGCTTCCGTCACAATCGATTCCTATGATGTTGTAGCCAGGCAAGGCCTCTTCGTAGATGCGAATCGCTGTGGTGTCATAGGTTTCATAGTAGGTCGGCAACAGGATGTTGTTGTTGACAAACACAGAATTGGTATAAGTTTCGTACCAACCGCCTTCATCCGGATATCCTCCTCCCCAGCCCAATTCGGGGGGGCTGGGAATGCGAATCACATCGAAGGGAGTCCCCCATTTGGTCGTGAAATTGGAAAGAACGTATTCGATATTGGCTTCAATTTGAGGACCGTCAGCCGTCCCTTCTGGATATTCGGCCAGGAGGATTGTGTGCTCATCCAACAGTTTCATGTGCATATCGATGTGGTGGATGCCGTCGTATGGCAAGGTGGGCATTTTGATGAACGTGTTGATGCCATGGAATGCTTCCACAATGTCATCGATTTCAGCTTCTGTGTGGTCGGGATAGTCTGTCCACCATGAGCTGCCACCAGCATTTTCGTCCAAAATCAATTCTGACGCAAATGCAGTTCCAAATCCATCAGTCATCCAGTTGCCACCGGTGTTCATGAGGTCTGTCGGCGCAGCAGTAGTCGAGTAAAGTGGAATGTCAAGTGTTTCAGAAAGCAAATCTGGAATGGCATCATCATCAGGCCGCGGTCGGTTGTAAATCCAATCCACCAGGACCCGCTCATCATTCCACTCTCCATATACCGTATGGGCACCATAATCCCGAATCCAGACCGAATCATAATCGCCCTCAACAACCATGACATTGGACATGTCGAGCGGACCACCGCAATTGTTGCTTGTCAAGTACCCTTCGGCTTCTTGCAGGTTATCGGCAAACACCACGACAAGACATTCCGCTTGTGCACCGGCGACGATTTGTTTTAAAATGCATGGATATCCAGTCCAGACGATGGTCAAAGCTTCAATTTCCTCCCATTCCGCAGCCGTTCTTAAGTTGTTGAAAGGAGGCGGTGTTTCGATGCCACGGTGAATCATGGCAGGAGTCAGGGGGCGGTTTCCGGCGGCTTCTCTTTCCGCGGGCGTGATGTCAATGGGCCATAGACCTTTTTGGGCATTGGTGGTCACCCCGGAAAGGACCCCAGCAATAACCAACAAAATGAAGCGAATATGCATGGCCCAAATTTAAGATTTCCTTTCGGGTTTGTCGCGCCTCGGCCAGGAGCGTTGATGATGTTAATTGTGAAGCCAATCAAGCCGTGGATTTTGTTGGATACAATTGTGGTTTGCGCTTCTGTATGCGCAACGGTTGTGAGTTCATTCTGGGCATCTGCGGCAGATTAAGCAGACTGCAGTTCTGCATTCTTTTGAATTCCCAGCGGTTCCATTTCATGGCAGTTCTCTTTCGCATTGGGCTGTCGTCGCAGTAGGGCTTTTGGTTTCGCTCGGGACATGGTTCGAGCGCAAAAAGGAGCACCGAGAATAAAAGGATGCCGTGCTGGAGCCACAGGGTATTTCTGGAAGCCAATCTGCGGGGGCGCAGAGCACGGCTGAACCAGCAACTCAACGAATGGCAGGCTTCCAAAGGCGTAGGGGTGCTGATTGAGCGGGTCGCTGATGAAACCGGCAGGCGCCGACACTTGTACCGTATTCATGCCTTGCCATTCGAAGGTCTAGGCCTCAGAATTGAGCCAAGATTTCGGTGAGCAATTTGTCATCAATGTGGTGTTTGCCTTCGAAAACATGGTGCATGACCTCAAGATTGGCGGAGCGAAACAAGGACTTGGATGCTCGGGCCAATTGTTCGTCAAAAAATGGGTCCTGGTCACCCAAAGCCGTGTGAATGGGGATGCCTTGTATACCATGGAGTCCATCTTGCCAAGGCAAATCAGGAGGCAAGACCCCAGCCCAAAAAATCAATCCATCCCAATCTGCATGCTGATTCCCCATGGCCGCCCAGCGCATGGCCGCTGCGACGCCTTGGGAAAATCCAAGCAAAACAAGTTTTTCAGGACGGATAGCGCCGAGAATGGTCTCCCGGACCAAACTCAGCCAACGGATGGTGTCTTCAATGTCTGTGAGTCGTTCTTCTTTGGTCATCCAAGAAGCCCCGACGCGACCAGAGGTGCCCTCCACGTAAAACCGGTGCAATCCTTCTGGTGCCACAATGCGCCAGCCCGCTTTTCTGACCGCATCAAATCGTCGCAAGAAGTATTGGGGCAATTGTCCATATCCATGCAATGCAAACAACACCTTATCGCTGGGTTGGATTTCGGTTGAAGGATCCAAGAAACACCGTCCAGTTTTGGGAGTGGATATGTGCAAGGGAGATTCCGGTTTCATGTTCAAAAGGTGATCTGGAGCACAGTGGTATCTGCGGCAGGCAAATAGACGGAATCCACCAAGGCATATTCATCATCACCCCTTTGCACTTCCAAAGTGTAGGGCAGGTAAGTGTCCCCTTCCATTAAGCAGATTTCGAAATCTGGAATGCTCTCACTGGAGAATTGTTGCCAGGCATTGTCACACACTGAAATGCCCGATGTTGGAACATGTAGAAACCTGAAAGCCACGCTGGCAGTTGCTCCCAATGGTGCACCATTGATGAATGCCAAATCAATCCAGGCTTTGGGTGTAAGTTGAGCAGACCACACTTGTTCATCTTGCCCGCGCCACAATTCAGGCGAGAGTTCATCTTGTTGCATAAACCAATCCTCTTTGTGTGCAGTGATGCGATAGGCGAGTGCATTCGTGCGCTGAAAAGAAATGGAGAAAGATCCATCGTCCAATGAGGTGGCTGTGCCAGCCGTTTGCCAAGTTCCTAGCCAAACTCCGCCTGTCACCACTTGTTCCTCCAATGTCAAGGCTGCGCCTTTTAATCCCGCAAGCGAGCGGATGTTTTGGACAGTTCCGCTCAAATGGAGTTCGCCCTCAGGGGTCTTTTTGCAGCCTTGCCAAAAGACGCATGCGAAGAGAATGAGAAGCCTCAAAGTGGCCATCCATCCAACCGGAGATTTCTGAACGGAGGTGAATTTCATTCGAGGATTTGAAGTTTGGCAAACTTGAGAAGCAGCTGTTTGTTCCCATGCGATGGAAAAAACACAGTGGCTTTGATGTTCGGAGGACTTCCTTCAAGTTTGGTCACGGTGCCTTTTCCAAATTTCTCGTGTGACACCTTTGTCCCTTCTGAAATTCCGACCTGTTCCATGGGTTGCGGTGGGGCGGTGTTGTCCACTGGTTTCAATCGATTCCCAGCACCTTTGAATGGACTTGGAGTTGGCTTTTGGGGTTGGGCTTTCGCAGTTAAACGTGCGAAGGCCCCGCTCGCATTCGTGCTCCCGGCATTGGGCATGGCATTCCAGCGCTGCCTTTCAGACGCCAAAGAGGCTCCTCCGCTGAAAGGCGTGGGTTTCGGTGCCTTTCGGGTGGGGAAAGAGAGGCAACTTTCGTCGATTTCGTCAATGAATCGGCTGATGTCACTTTGGATGACTTGTCCCCATTTGAATCGAGTTAGGGCGTAGCTCAAGGTGCATGATTGTTCAGCACGTGTTAAGGCGACGTAAAAAAGACGCCGTTCTTCTTCGAGCTCGGCGCGTGACTGCATGGCCATTTGCGATGGGAAAAGGTTTTCTTCCATCCCGACCAAATGCACATGGGAAAATTCCAACCCTTTGGCGGCATGGATGGTCATCAAACTGACCTTGTTGTCGTCGCCATCATCCACGTCCGCGTCTGTTAGCAGGGCCACATCCATTAAAAAGTCACCCAATGTGGGAATTGCATTGGGGTTTTCCATTTGTTGTTGTTCCACAAAGGCCTGAACCCCACCAAGCAATTCTTGCACATTGTCATAACGCGCCACGCCTTCAGGCGTTTTGTCTTGATGAAGGGCATGGACCAACCCCGTGTGACGTGCAATGTGCATGCCCAGGGCTGAAGCATCCATGCGATCCAATTGAGCCGTGAATCCCTGCATCATCGTGACAAAATCCTGCACCTTTTTCCATGCTGCCCCTTTCAAATTGATAGGTGGAGCGAGTGGGTTGGAAATGGCATCCCAAAAAGAGCAATCCCGCTCAGCTGCCTCGACGGTGATTTTATCCATTGTCGTTTTGCCGATGCCTCGCGCTGGATAATTCAGCACACGCTTGAATGCCTCATCATCCGAGGGGTTAGCGGTCAATCGGAAATAAGCGATGAGGTCTTTGATTTCCTTCCGTTGGTAGAAAGACAACCCGCCATAAATCCGATACGGAATGTTCAATTTGCGCAGGCCTTCTTCGAATGCACGTGATTGTGCATTGGTTCGATACAAAATCGCAAAATCTCGCCAATGCTGTTGTTTGGAGGAATGGACTTCAAAAATCCGCGAACTCACGAATTTGCCTTCTTCATTGTCTGAGTACAGTTGATGAACTTCCAGAGGATTGCCCTTCAAATTGTCAGTCCAAACATCTTTTTGAATTTGATCTTTGTTCAGTGCAATGACACTGTTGGCAGCTTGGACGATGGTTTTGGTCGAACGGTAGTTTTGTTCCAGCTTGTACAAACTGAAATCCGGGTAATCCTCTTTGAAGTTGAGGATGTTTTGAATGTTTGCACCACGGAAACCGTAAATGCTCTGAGCATCATCGCCGACAACGCAGATGTTTTCATTGAGTGCTGCGAGTTGCTTGATGATGAGATACTGCGCAAAATTGGTGTCTTGATACTCGTCGACCAATAAGTAGCGAAACTTGTGCTGATACTTGCTCAACAAATCTGGAAATTCACGCAGCAAGATGTTCATTTTGAACAACAGGTCATCAAAGTCCATGGCTTGGGCGCGAAAACACTTTTTTTCATACGCCTGGTAAATTGTGGCGAGCATTGGCCGACCTGCTTGTGCATCCTCTCCTGAAATCTCAGGGTGATCCATGTAAGCCGCTGCGTCAATCAAGTTGTTTTTGGCCGCGGAAATGCGGTTTTGAATTGAAGACGGCTTATAAACTTTGTCATCCAACCCCATGCCTTTGACAATTTCTTTCAGGACACTGCGGCTGTCTGCTGTGTCGTAAATGGTGAAATTCTTGGGGTAATTGATGCGTTCCGACTCGATGCGCAGGATGCGGGCGAAAACACTGTGGAAGGTGCCCATCCAAATGTTTCGAGCCTCCGAGTCACCCACGACCCGCCCGATGCGTTCCTTCATTTCACGAGATGCCTTGTTGGTGAATGTCAAGGCCAAAATCTCAAAAGGATCCACGCCTTGTGCAATCAGATGCGCAATGCGATAGGTCAAAACGCGGGTTTTGCCCGAACCTGCACCTGCAATCACCATCATCGGGCCGTCCATGTGGGCGGCCGCAGCCCGTTGGGCATCGTTCAACTCCTTCAGAAATTCCACACGTCGAAATTACGATTGAGGGAGGATTGGCTCCAAAGTCGTGTTACACATACCTTATATATCTGCGGGCAATTCTGCAGGGCAAAATCCATGTGGAACAGAATGAGGGAAAAAAGACCCGAATAGGTATTGTATTTTTCGGAATATCCGCTACTTTTGCACCCCCATTAATTTGAGGAAAACCATATCTATAGATACTAACACCATTGTTATAAACGAATGCCTACCATCCAGCAGCTCATTCGCAAAGGTCGAATCACCAAGCCCCAGACGAGCAAGTCGGCGGCCTTGGACTCATGTCCACAACGCAGAGGCGTATGTGTTCGTGTTTACACGACCACACCCAAGAAACCGAATTCCGCGATGCGGAAAGTGGCCCGTGTCCGTTTGACCAATGGCAACGAGGTGAATGCCTACATCGGCGGTGAGGGACACAACCTCCAAGAGCACAGCATTGTCTTGGTGCGTGGAGGTCGTGTAAAGGATTTGCCGGGGGTTCGTTATCACATCGTTCGAGGTGCTTTGGATACAGCAGGAGTTGAGGGTCGTACGCAACGTCGCTCAAAATATGGAACCAAGCGCCCGAAAGCGAAGAAGTAATTCATCATGAGAAGAAGAGTCGCAAAAAAGCACCTGATTTTGCCTGACCCACGGTATGGCAGCACATTGGTGACCAGCTTCGTGAACAATTTGATGCTTCACGGCAAGAAAAGCGTTGCATTTGACATTTTCTACGGCGCGATGGATCGCGTTCAGGAGCGCAGCGGGGAGGATGGCCTCGAGACGTTCAAAAAGGCTTTGGAAAATGTGACCCCAGGTGTGGAGGTGCGCAGCCGCAGGGTCGGTGGTGCCACATTTCAAATTCCACAACCGATTCGTGATTCCCGACGTCAGAGCTTGGCGATGAAGTGGATGATTTCATTTGCTCGCAAGCGCAATGAGAAGTCCATGGCTGAGCGTTTGGCTGCCGAAGTCATCGCAGCTTCCAAGGAAGAGGGAGCCACCTTCAAAAAGAAAGAAGACACACACCGCATGGCTGAGGCGAACAAAGCCTTCTCCCACTTCCGTTTCTAACAAGAACTGACGACTAACGAACGCCTTACGACCATGGCTAAGAGAGATTTGAATTTTACACGGAACATCGGCATCATGGCCCACGTCGATGCCGGTAAGACCACCACCACGGAACGGGTGCTTTACTATACGGGCATCTCCCACAAAATTGGTGAGGTGCACGATGGTGCCGCGACGATGGACTGGATGGAGCAGGAGCAGGAACGAGGCATCACAATCACCTCGGCAGCGACCACTTGCTTTTGGAATTTCCGGGATGAGCAATACCGAATCAACATCATTGATACTCCAGGGCACGTAGATTTCACGGTAGAAGTCGAGCGCTCCTTGCGGGTTCTTGATGGTGCAGTGGCTCTGTTCTGCGCCGTATCGGGGGTTGAACCTCAATCGGAAACCAACTGGGGATTGGCGGACAAGTACAAAGTGCCACGTATTGGCTTCGTGAACAAGATGGACCGATCTGGTGCAGACTTCTTCAACGTGGTCGGCATGATCAAGGACATGTTGGGCGCCAACCCGGTTCCTTTGCAAGTTCCCATCGGAGCTGAGGACAATTTTAAAGGAGTCGTTGATTTGGTCCAGAACAAAGCATTTGTTTGGAACGAGGACGACAAGGGCATGACTTGGGACGAAGTGGACATTCCAGGTGACCTGAAAGAGACGGTAGAGGAGTATCGGGAAAAATTGATTGAGGCCGCTGCCGAGCAGGACGAGTCTCTGATGGAGAAATACTTTGAAGATCCAGACAGTTTGACTGAGGACGAAATCGTTGAGGCGATTCGCAAGGCCACCATTGCCATGCAAATCACACCTCTTTTGTGCGGTTCGGCCTTCAAAAACAAAGGTGTACAAACCATGTTGGATGCGGTCATGATGTATTTGCCGAGCCCCTATGATGTAGGTGCAGTGGTGGGTACAGATGTGGATGACGAAGAGGTGGAAATCACTAGAAATCCAGATCCAGAAGAGCCTTTCGCAGCGCTCGCATTCAAAATTGCGACAGATCCTTTTGTGGGACGTCTTTGTTTCATCCGGGCCTACTCAGGAAAACTGCCAGCAGGCTCGTATGTGATCAATACGCGATCGGGCAAAAAGGAGCGAATTTCCAGAATCTTCCAAATGCACTCCAACAAGCAGAACCCCATTGACGAACTTGAGGCAGGGGATATCGGCGCTGTTGTGGGTTTCAAGGACATCAAAACCGGTGACACCTTGTGTTCTGAAGGTTCACCAATGGTCCTCGAAAGCATGTCTTTCCCCGAGCCGGTCATTGGTGTTGCTGTTGAGCCCAAGTCTCAGGCAGATTTGGACAAGCTCTCCAATGGTTTGGCCAAGTTGGCCGAAGAAGATCCAACGTTCCGCGTGCGAACGGACGAGGATTCGGGTCAAACGGTCATCTCAGGCATGGGCGAATTGCACTTGGAAGTGTTGATTGACCGTCTCCGCCGTGAATTCAAAGTTGAGTGCAACCAAGGTGCGCCGCAGGTGAATTACAAAGAGGCCATTTTCTCTTTGGTGGACCACCGTGAGGTTTACAAAAAGCAGTCCGGTGGTCGTGGTAAGTTTGCCGATATCATCGTCAAGATTGGTCCTTCACCTAATCCCGAGGAGGCTGGATTGGTCTTCAAAAACTCGGTTAAAGGAGGAAACGTTCCCAAGGAATTTGTCCCATCTGTTCAGAAGGGTTTTGAAGAGGCCATGAAAAATGGTGTGCTTGCCGGATATCCGATGGACAGCATGTCTGTGGAATTGGTGGATGGCAGTTTCCATGCGGTTGACTCGGATCAGTTGTCATTTGAATTGGCTGCCAAGATGGCATACAGGAATGCCGTCAAGGGCTGCTCTCCTAAGATTCTGGAACCCTTGATGCAGTTAGAGGTTGTAACCCCTGATGAAAATATGGGTGATGTCATCGGTGATTTGAACAAGCGCCGTGCATTGATTGAAGGGACTGGTGAACGTGCAGGAAAAACCATCGTGAATGCAAAAGTTCCGTTGTCGGAGATGTTTGGATACGTCACTGACTTGCGAACCTTGACTTCAGGTCGGGCAACTTCCAGCATGTCCTTCAGCCATTTTGCTGAGGCGCCCAATAACGTTCAAGAAAAAGTAATTGCCGAAGCCAAGGGCTGAGGTTTTGCATAGAATATCATGACGCAGAAGATTCGCATCAAGTTGAAGTCCTACGATCACAACCTCG
Organism: Flavobacteriales bacterium; assembly: GCA_049610385.1. GTDB lineage: Bacteria > Bacteroidota > Bacteroidia > Flavobacteriales_D > Sanyastnellaceae > JBMYZL01. The sequence continues at coordinate 14,870 of JBMYZL010000012.1, read as the reverse complement.
TGGACAAGTCAGCTGAGAAAATTGTGAAGACGGTGAAGACCACAGGTGCTGTGATTAGCGGTCCTGTCCCATTGCCAACTCACCAACGCATTTACACGGTTTTGCGTTCACCACACGTGAACAAGAAGTCGAGGGAGCAATTCGAATTGAACGCTTACAAGCGTTTGATTGACATCTACAGCTCCTCTTCCAAGACGGTGGATGCTTTGATGCGTTTGGAATTGCCGAGTGGTGTTGAAGTAGAAATTAAAGTTTGACGGTCAACGTCTTGAATAAATAACAAAACAAGCAATCATGCCTGGACTTATTGGCAAAAAGATTGGTATGACAAGTCTCTACAGTGCCGCTGGGAAGAACATCCCATGCACCATATTGGAGGTTGGTCCTTGTGTGGTGACGCAACTGCGTACCATGGAGAAGGATGGCTATGAAGCCATTCAGTTGGGTTTCGGTGAAAAATCCGAGAAACGCACATCCAAAGCCATGCAGGGTCACTTCAAGCGGGCTGGTGTCGGACCGATGAAGAAATTGGTTGAATTCCGTTCGTTCGAACAGGAATTGCAACCCGGTGATGAACTGAAGGTGGATGACGTTTTCAGCGAGGGTGAATTCGTTTCAGTGATCGGAACCAGCAAGGGTAAGGGTTTTCAGGGGGTTGTTAAGCGTCATGGATTTGGTGGTGTGGGACAAGCTACCCACGGCCAGCACAATCGGTTGCGTGCCCCAGGTTCTATTGGCGCGGCTTCTACACCGAGCCGTGTTTTCAAAGGCATGCGCATGGCGGGTCAAACCGGAAATCAGCGGGTCACCATTGAAAACTTGGAAGTTGTGAAAGTCTTGCCGGAAGATGGCGTTTTGGTGGTGAAGGGAGCTGTTCCTGGACACCGAGGTTCAACAGTCGTGATTCGCAAACCTGAAGCCCAATGAAACTGAATGTTTACAGCACCTCAGGTGCCCAGACGAAAAAGAGCATTGACTTGGACGATTCGGTCTTCGGAATCGAGCCCAATGACCACGCGATTTACCTGGATGTGAAGCGCATTCAGGCGGCAAAGCGTCAAGGAACCCACGATACTCTGCATCGGGGCCTCCTCAGCGGTTCAACACGCAAGTTGAAGCGTCAGAAGGGCACAGGTACGGCACGTGCAGGATCCATCAAGAATCCCTTGTTCCGTGGTGGCGGGACCATCTTTGGTCCAGAACCGCGCAATTACCGGCACAAGTTGAACGGTAAGGTGAAGATGTTGGCTCGCAAGAGTGCGCTTTCATACAAAGCGAAGGATTCGGCGATCAAGGCGTTGGAGGGATTTGACATGGATGCGCCCAAGACCAAGGAGCTTTTGGGGATTTTCAAGGCTTTGGAGATTGCTGATCAGAAAGCTTTGGTCGTCCTTCCGGAGCCTAACACAGGTATCTATCTATCTGCTCGCAATTTGCCCAAGCAGCGCGTGATGTGTGCTTCTGATTTGAGCACTTATGATATTATGAATTGCAGTACGCTGGTGCTTGTGGGAAATGCCCATGAGGTTTTGGCCGGCATGCTTAAAAAGTGAAGAGATGCAACAGATTTTGATTAAGCCCCTCATCACTGAAAAGATGTCTCTGGATACAGAGCGTCGAAATGCTTATGGTTTCGTGGTAGCCGATGGCGCCAACAAAATCGAAATCAAAAAAGCCATTGAGAAAGAGTATGGTGTCACAGTGACTTCCGTTCGCACGTTGCGCGTGGATGGAAAGCAGCGTCAGCGCTATACAAAAACTGGAATGGTGAAAGGCCGCACAAACGGTTACAAAAAGGCCATCGTCAGCATTGGCGACGGTGAGTTGATTGATTTCTACGAGAACATCTGAGGACATGGCAATTCGCAAATTCAACCCCATTACACCGGGCACGCGTCACAAGTTGTTGTCGAAGTTTGACGACATCACCACAGACAAGCCCCACAAGCCCTTGTTGCGCAGCCTGAAAAAGTCAGGGGGCCGGAACTCGGATGGCAAGATGACCATGCGTTACCGTGGTGGCGGCCACAAGCGTCGTTACCGTTTGATCGATTTCGGTCGTGACAAGCACATGGAAGCCACGGTTCTGACCGTCGAATATGATCCAAATCGGACTTCGAGGATTTGTCTGGTTGAGTACAAGGATGGTGAGAAGCGCTACATCATTGCGCCCGAAGGTTTGAAACCAGGTATGAAAATCCACACGGGCAAAGAGGCTACACCCAATGTTGGGCACGCCATGTATTTGAGTGACATCCCGTTGGGAACGATGATTCACAACATTGAATTGTATCCCGGGAAAGGCGCAGCCCTTGCCAGAAGCGCTGGTGCTTCTGCGCAATTGAATGCCCGTGACGGAAAATATGCTGTCGTGAAGTTGCCCAGTGGGGAAACACGGATGATTCTCGTGACTTGCATGGCCGTCATTGGTTCTGTGGGCAACTCGGAGCACAGTTTGCAGGTTTCCGGCAAGGCAGGTCGCTCGCGTTGGTTGGGTCGACGTCCTCGTGTTCGTGGAGTGGTGATGAACCCAGTGGATCACCCCATGGGTGGTGGTGAGGGCCGTTCAAGCGGAGGACACCCACGTAGTCGTACAGGTCGTCCGGCTAAAGGACAGAAAACAAGGAACCCGCGCAAGAACAGTTCCAAGTACATTATCGAACGCCGCAAGAAGTAAGAGATATGGCACGTTCATTGAAGAAACCCCCGTTTGTTCATTACAAGTTGTTGGCTCGTGTCGAAGCGATGCAGGCGGCAGGGAAAAAGTCGGTCATCAAGACCTGGTCGCGTTCGTCGACTATCACACCTGATTTTGTTGGATTGACTGTGGCCGTTCACAACGGTCGCCAATTCATCCCAGTGTTCATCACCGAAAACATGGTGGGTCACAAGCTGGGAGAGTTCTCGCCGACGAGAACTTACCGAGGTCACGCTGACAAAAAGGATAAAAAGCGCTAATTGACATGGGTAAAAGAAAAAGACTTGCGGCCGAGCGTCGCAAAGAAGACTTGAAGTCAGTGGCGTTGGCGAGCTTGCGCAACTGTCCCACCTCTCCGCGGAAAATGCGGTTGGTGGCGGATACGGTCCGGGGGCGTGATGTGTTCGACGCGCTGAACATTCTGAAGTTCAGCCCACGTGAGGCATCCATTCGTCTGGAGAAATTGTTGCGTTCTGCAATCGCTAACTGGGAAGCCAAGAATGAAGGCTCTCGACCCGAGGAGGCGAAATTGGTGGTTCGTGAAATCAAAGTGGACAGTGCGCGCATGTTGAAGCGACTGCAAACAGCTCCTCAAGGCCGTGCACACCGCATTCGCAAAAGAAGCAACCACGTTACCGTAATCGTAGATTCCGTTAAAAGCTAATTCATGGGACAGAAAACAAACCCGATAGGCAACCGCCTCGGCTTCATCCGCGGATGGGATTCGAATTGGTATGGCGGCAAGGACTACACAGATAAATTGGTCGAGGACGACAAGATCCGGACTTATTTGATGGCGCGTCTCCGCAAAGCCAGTGTTTCAAATATCATCATTGAGCGCACCTTGAAATTGGTCACTGTGACCATCAAGACGGCGCGTCCAGGGGTAATCATTGGAAAGGGTGGTCAAGAAGTTGACAAGTTGCGCGAGGAGTTGAAGAAGCTCACTGGAAAGGAAGTTCAAATCAACATTTTTGAAATCAAGCGCCCGGAATTGGACGCGCGTTTGGTAGCGGAAAGTGTTGCACGTCAAATCGAAGCACGTATCTCGCACCGTCGTGCCATCAAAATGGCCATTGCGGGAACCATGCGACTGGGTGCAGAGGGCATCAAAATCAACATCGCAGGACGTGTGAATGGCGCGGAGATTGCGAGAAGTGAGTCGTATAAAGAAGGGCGCATCCCTTTGCACACCTTCAGAGCGGATATCGACTATGCTTTGGTTGAGGCTCACACCACCTATGGCAGAATCGGCATCAAATGTTGGATTTGTCGTGGGGAGGTATACGGAAAGCGGGATTTGTCCCCGGTTCCACCACAAAAGAAGTCAAACGATCGTCGCGGTGGAAATGACCGCCGTGGCGGAGGAGGCGGTCGCCGTCGTCCCCGTAACTGAGAATAAGCCATGCTGCAGCCGAAAAGAACAAAGTTCCGGAAAATGCAAAAGGGTCGCGTGCGCGGATTGGCGCATCGCGGAAGCACCATTGCCTACGGATCGTTTGGAATGAAAACACTGGAAATCGGATTCATCACTTCTCGTCAGATTGAAGCGGCGCGTATTGCGATTAACCGTTACATGAAACGTGAAGGAAAGGTGTGGATTCGAATCTTCCCAGACAAGCCGATGACCTCGAAACCTGCGGAAGTTCGTATGGGTAAGGGTAAAGGGGCACCCAGCCATTGGGTGGCTCCTGTGAAGCCGGGTCGGGTGATGTTTGAGGTGGATGGGGTGCCAATGGAAACCGCACAGGAAGCGTTGCGTTTGGGTGCTCAAAAGCTCCCAGTCAAATGCAAATTCGTTGTACGTCCAGATTACGCGAAGTCATGATCCAAATGAGTGAAATCCAACTGCTATCCGACGTGGATTTGCAAGAACGAATTGATGTGGAACGGGAGGCTTTGTCAAAGCTTCGCTTCAACCACACCATTGCAGGTTTGGAAAGCCCAACTGCTATTCGTGACAAAAAACGCGATATTGCTCGCTTGCTCACTGTTTTGAACCAACGGAAGAATCAACAGGGATGACCACTGAAATCAATACCCAGGAAACCACACGCAACCTGAGAAAGGAGCGGGTGGGTGTTGTGACCTCAACAGGAATGGACAAATCCATCGTGGTGTCCGTTGAGCGTCGAGAGAAGCACTTGAAATACGGGAAATTCGTCAAGAAAACCAGCCGTTTCATGGCGCATGACGAAGAAAACACATGCAATGTTGGAGATACAGTCCGCATCATGGAAACCCGTCCGCTTTCCAAGCGCAAGAATTGGCGTTTGGTCGAGGTGGTTGAGCGTGCGAAGTAATAGTCGTCCACCCGAACAAGGAAATAACAAGAGATGATACAGCAAGAATCCCGAATGAAGGTTGCCGACAACAGCGGTGCGAAGGAAGTCCTTTGCATTCGTGTGTTGGGGGGAACACGTCGTCGGTATGCGAGCATTGGTGACAAGGTTGTTGTCACAGTAAAAGATGCCACGCCGAACGGGAACATCAAGAAAGGCGCCGTTTCAACCGGCGTCGTTGTGCGGACCAAGAAGTCGGTTCGTCGCCCTGATGGCTCATACATCCGCTTTGATGACAATGCAATCGTGTTGTTGAATGCAGCGGGGGAAATGCGTGGAACCCGGATTTTTGGTCCGGTAGCCCGTGAGCTTCGGGAGAAGGACTTCATGAAAATTGTTTCACTTGCCCCTGAGGTTTTGTAAAGAATAGAGCCATGTTCAAAAGAGTCAAAATCAAAAAGGGAGACACCGTTAAGGTGATTTCTGGAGGCCAAAAGGGAAAGCAAGGTTCTGTCATTCTCGTCGACCGCAAAAGTGATCGCGTGATTGTTGAAGGGGTGAATGTGGTCAAGAAGCACGTGAAGCCAGGTCCGGCCAATCCACAGGGCGGCATCGAGACGAAAGAAGCCGGAATCCACATTTCCAACGTCATGGTCATCGATGGAGCGGGCAATGCCACGCGTGTGGGGCGTCGCAGAGGAGAAGACGGGAAATTGGTCCGTTATTCGAAAACCAGCAATGAGGAATTGAAGTGATGAGCTACGTACCAAGACTTCAGAAGCAGTATCAAGACGAAGTGGTCTTGAAACTCAAGGATCAATTTGAGTATACGAGTGTGATGCAAGTCCCTCGCATTCTCAAGATCAACATTAACCAAGGTTTGGGAAAGGCCATCGCGGACAAGAAGATTATAGAGCATGCGGTGGATGAAATGACACGTATTGCAGGTCAAAAGGCGGTGGCGACGTACTCGACAAAGGACGTTTCCAATTTCAAGCTTCGAAAAGGCATGCCAATTGGTGCGCGGGTGACGTTGCGTCGTGAGCGCATGTATGAGTTCCTCGATCGTTTGATTGCGGTGGCATTGCCACGGACTCGCGATTTTCAAGGTGTGAAAGCAAAGGGATTTGATGGCCGTGGAAATTTCACATTCGGAGTGAAGGAGCAGGTGATCTTTCCTGAAATTACGTTGGATGAAGTGAAGCACTTCAATGGCATGGACATCACCATTGTGACATCAGCCAAGACGGATGAGGAAGCCAAGGCTTTGTTGTCTGAGTTTGGATTCCCATTCAAGAAGAACTGAGTTATGGCAAAAGAATCAATGAAAGCACGTGAGCGCAAGCGCGCTCGAATGGTTGCTCGTTACGCTGCGAAGCGCGCGGCTTTGAAAGAAGCTGGAGATTGGGAGGGGTTGCAAAAACTGCCCCCGAACAGTGCAGCTGTGCGTATGCACAACCGTTGCCAGATTACAGGACGTCCTCGCGGGTACATGCGCCAGTTCGGTATTTCCCGTGTTTTGTTTCGGAAAATGGCCTTGTCCGGGCGAATTCCCGGTGTGAAAAAGGCCAGTTGGTAACCTATTGAATCAAGAGAGATGAATACAGATCCAATTGCAGATTACCTGACGCGCATTCGAAATGCCCAGATGGCAGGTCACAAGGTGGTATCCATTCCGGCTTCAAACATGAAGAAGGAAATGACTCGAATCTTGTTCGATAAGGGATACATCCTGAATTACAAATTTGATGAGGAAGGACCTCAAGGGACCATCAAAGTGGCGTTGCGTTATGACGCCAAAACGCGGAAGCCTGCCATTTCCAATGTGCAGCGTGTCAGCCGTCCAGGACTGCGTCGCTACGCCAGTGCTGGTGACTTGCCGCGTGTATTGAATGGTTTGGGTGTTTGCATCGTTTCCACCTCACGTGGATTGATGACAGATAAAGAAGCCCGCAAAATGAACATAGGCGGTGAATTGATTTGCACCGTTTACTGATAGATCACGGATATGTCGAGAATTGGAAAAGCACCGATTGAAATCCCAAGTGGAGTGACCCTCTCCTTGGAAGGACAGGTGGTCAAAGTCAAAGGCCCCAAAGGCGAGTTGCAGGAAACTGTCCACGAAGACATCACGATGTCTATGGAGGATAACGTTTTGACTTTTGCTCGTCCCTCTGACTTGAAGCACCACCGGTCCATGCACGGTTTGTATCGCGCATTGGTCAACAATATGATTGTCGGAGTGACAGAAGGCTATACCATCACCTTGGAATTGGTGGGTGTGGGTTTCCGAGCTTCATCACAAGGTCAAATGTTGACCCTGGCATTGGGCTTTAGTCACCCCATTGTCATGGAATTACCGAAGGAAATTGCGCTTGAAGCAGAGACGAAGAAAGGACAGAATCCTTACGTGAAATTGTCCTCGCATGACAAGCAATTGATTGGGACGGTCGCAGCCAAAATTCGTTCGTTGCGCAAGCCAGAGCCCTACAAAGGCAAGGGTGTCCGCTACCAAGGAGAACAAATTCGTCGCAAGGCTGGCAAGACGGCCGCCAAATAAGAGAAGTTATGGCGAACAAGAAAACATTCAACAGAGAACGCATCAAGCGTCGCGTTCGTGGAAAAATCCAAGGCACTTCAGAGCGCCCACGTTTGTCCGTATTTCGCAGCAACAAGCAAATCTATGCACAGTTGATTGACGATTTGGCCGGTCGGACTTTGGCATCGGCAACAAGCAGAGGAGACGATGAAGCTGGACAGGGAAATAAGGTCGCTCAAGCTGCAGTGGTTGGCAAGAAAATTGCCGAGGCTGGGAAGCAAGCGGGCATTTCAGAAGTGGTTTTTGATCGGAATGGATACCTCTACCACGGTCGTGTTAAACAATTGGCAGATGCCGCTCGCGAGGGTGGATTGAAATTCTAAAATCATGGAACAACGTCAGCAACGCAAAGGCAATCGCGACAACCAACAACAGTCGCGGACCGGTGATCCGGATTTGAAAGAACGTCTGGTCGGCATCAATCGTGTGGCCAAGACCACCAAAGGTGGACGGACTTTTAGTTTCAGTTCCATCATGGTGGTGGGAGATGAGAAGGGAAAGGTCGGTCATGGATTGGGCAAAAGCCGCGAAGTCGCAACAGCCATTCAGAAGGGCATCGAAGATGCGAAGAAGAACATGGTGGAGATTCCATTGGTCAAAGGAACCATTCCTCACGCTCAGGAAATGCGTTATGCGGGTGCCCACGTGATGATTCGTCCTGCCTCTCCAGGTACGGGTGTGATAGCAGGAGGGGCGATGCGTGCGGTTTTGGAAAGTGCCGGTATCAAGGATGTTTTGGCGAAAAGTTTGGGGTCTTCCAATCCCCACAATGTGGTCAAAGCGACCTTCAACGCCCTTTTGGCCCTGCGCAGTGCTCAGGACGTGGCTCAACTTCGTGGCATCTCGGTGAACAAGGTATTCAACGGATAATTTGAAGGATCATGGCAAAAATTACCATCACACAGGTCCGCAGCGCCATCAATCGTCCAAAGCGTCAGAAAGAGACAATTAAGGCGTTGGGCATCAAAAAACTCCACAATCCTGTGGAGCACGAAGCCACCCCACAAATTTTGGGGATGGTAAAGAAGGTGAGCCATTTGGTCACCGTACAAGAACACTAATTGAATAAACCAGCAAACACCATGAATCTTAGCAATTTGAAGCCTGCTGAGGGCTCACGGAAGCAGCGAAAGCGAGTTGGACGAGGCGAGGGCTCAGGCCATGGCGGTACCTCAACCCGCGGTCACAAAGGGGCCAAGTCACGCTCAGGATACAAATCCAAGATTGGGTTTGAAGGTGGTCAAATGCCCCTTCAGCGTCGGGTTCCAAAATTCGGATTCCGCAATCCCAATCGTGTGGAGTACAAAGGCATTAACTTGGATACACTCCAAGAGTTAATCGATCGCAAATCACTCAAATCCGTTTCATTTCAGGATTTGGTTGATAATGGGCTTGCAGGCAAGCGCGACTTGATTAAGATATTGGGGCGTGGAGAATTGAAGTCCGGTTTGAAGGTGGAAGCTCATAAGTTTTCTGCCAGTGCAAAGACAGCCATTGAAGCTGCCGGAGGAGAAGCCACTGAATTGTAATCCGACACGGAGATGAAGAACTTTTTCAATCAACTCCAGAACATCTGGAAACACGAAGAGCTCCGAAACAAACTGGGAATCACGCTCGGATTGATTTTGGTGTACCGCATAGGTTCGTTTATTGTTTTGCCAGGTGTCAATAGCGACGTTTTGGCAGAACAAATGGCCGCAGCAAGCAGTGGAGGATTGGGTGACATCTTGTCGCTCTTCACAGGTGGGGCTTTTAGCAGGGCTTCCATTTTTGCCTTGGGCATCATGCCTTATATATCCGCCAGTATCATTGTCCAACTGTTGGGAATAGCAGTTCCTGCAGTGCAGAAAATGCAAGCTGAAGGAGAGAGTGGCCGCAAGAAAATCAACCAGTATACACGATTTCTCACCATTGCCATTACGCTTGTTCAAGCGCCCGGCTATTTGGCTTCCACTGTTGTGTCTGTTCCAGGTGCTGTCGATGCAACAACGTTCTGGTGGTTTACCTCCGTCGTGATTCTGGTTGCGTCGACCCTGGTCATCATGTGGCTCGGTGAGCGCATCACTGACAAAGGTGTTGGAAACGGCATTTCGTTGCTGATCATGATTGGAATCATCGCGACATTCCCGCAGGCGTTGATTCAGGAATTTGTGCACCCAGATACCACGTTGTTCTTTTTCTTGGTTGAGGTGGCATTTTTGCTCATCGTCATTGGATTGAGTGTGGCTTTGGTCCAAGCCATTCGAAAAGTGCCAGTCCAGATGGCCAAAATGCAACAAGCGTCGAGCTCACACTTGCCTCAGGGGGAAGGAGCCCGCAGTTACATTCCACTCAAAGTCAATTCTTCTGGGGTGATGCCCATTATTTTCGCGCAAGCCATCATGTTCGTGCCTCTGTACTTGACGCAAAATGAAGCCTTCCAAGAATCTGCCGTGTTGCAGAGCTTGTCTGATTTCAATGGTCTCGCCTATAACATCTTGTTTTTCTTCATGATTGTCATCTTCACGTACTTCTACACGGCGATCACGGTGAATCCAAACCAGATGGCAGATGATTTGAAGCGCCAAAGCAGTTTTGTCCCTGGTGTGAAGCCAGGCAAACCCACTGCGGACTATTTGGATAAGGTTTTGTCGAACATCACCTTGCCGGGGGCTGTGTTCTTGGGACTCATTGCTGTTTTGCCGGCAATTGTTTTCAGTTTGGGATTGACCAAGGCGCAGGGTTTCAGCATCTTTTTTGGTGGAACTTCTCTGCTCATCATGGTTGGTGTGATTTTGGATACGCTCCAGCAAATTGAAAGTTATCTGCTGTCCCGTCACTATGACGGCTTGATGAAATCTGGCAAACTGCGTGGGCGACCACAGTCTCCAGTGAGCGGCATATCAGTCTAATCAAAGGTGGCCACGCAACGTGTACATATCAAATCCGAAGAGGATATCGAGTTGATGCGCGAGAGCGCATTGCTCGTTGGTAAAACGCTCGCGGCAGTTGCTGTAGAGATTCGACCGGGTGTGTCTACGATGCAGCTAGATAACATCGCTGAAACGTTCATCCGTGATCATGGAGCGGTGCCAGGTTTCAAAGGTTATGGAGATTTCCCAAACACGCTATGTGCTTCAAAAAATGAAGCCGTTGTGCATGGCATCCCGAATGATGAACCGCTCAAGGATGGTGATATCCTTTCACTTGATTGTGGCGTGCTGTTGAATGAATTTTATGGAGACAGTGCTTTCACTTTTGCTGTTGGTGAAATCAGTCATGAGTGTGCTGAATTGTTGCGTGTGACCCGTGAGTGTTTGGATTTGGCCTTGGCCCAATGTGTTGTTGGAAAGCGAATCGGGGACATTGGTTATGCCTGCCAAGCTCACGCCGAGGCCCATGGATACGGAGTGGTCCGTGAGTTGGTCGGTCATGGATTGGGCAAATCTCTTCATGAAGCCCCGGAAGTGCCCAATTACGGTCGTCGGGGAAACGGACCTAGGCTGAGCGAAGGGATGGTGTTGGCTGTTGAGCCGATGATCAACATGGGGAAGAAGGAAGTTGTCCAATCCGAGGATGGATGGACCATTGTTACTGCGGATGGAAAGCCGAGTGCGCACTTCGAACATGACGTTGTTGTTCGTCAGGGGAAACCTGAAGTCCTGTCTAGCTTTGCACCGATAGAAGAAGTACTCAAATTATCTACAGAAATATCCTGATTGCGTCCATGGCCAAACAAGCATCAATCACCCAAGATGGCACCATCCTCGAGGCATTGTCCAATGCCATGTTCCGCGTGGAATTGGAGAATGGTCATATCATTACGGCACACATTTCCGGAAAGATGAGGATGTACTACATCAAAATCCTTCCAGGTGATCGTGTGAGAGTGGACATGTCCCCTTACGACTTGACCAAGGGTCGCATCAGCTTTCGTTACAAGAAATAAGTCTTATCGCTATGAAAATTCGTGCATCACTGAAGAAGCGCACTGCAGACTGCAAGATTGTCCGCAGGAAAGGACGTCTCTACGTCATCAACAAGAAGAATCCCAAAATGAAGCAACGTCAAGGTTAATCCTTGATTTCAAACCCATCGACTATGGCTCGTATTTCTGGTATAGATATCCCTCGGAACAAGCGAGGCGTTATTGCGCTCACTTACATCTATGGCATCGGCAAAAGCCGTGCCACCAAATTGCTTGCTGAAGCAGGCGTTTCAGAGGATAAAAAAGTCCAAGATTGGACGGACGATGAAATCAGTGCAATCCGGAATGGCATTGCAACTGGATTTAAAGTGGAAGGTGAACTTCGATCTGAGGTGCAATCACACATCAAACGCTTGATGGATATCGGTTGTTACCGTGGCATCCGTCATCGTGTGGGCCTTCCTCTGCGTGGACAACGTACGAAAAACAACTCTCGCACACGCAAAGGCAAGAGAAAGACAGTAGCGAACAAGAAGAAGTAATTCAGAATTCAACCTGGTCCAAGCGCTTGGCAACTGGCGCTGTGGACTGATCACCTCAAACAACATCGACGATGGCGAAAAACGTCAAAAAGAAGAAGAAAGTTGTGGTGGAAGCCTCAGGGCAAGCCCACATCCACACCTCCTTCAACAACATCATTATTTCCTTGACCAACAACAAGGGTCAGGTCATTTCTTGGTCGAGTGCCGGCAAGATGGGTTTCCGGGGCTCCAAGAAAAACACACCTTATGCAGCACAAGTTGCTGCCGAAGATTGTGGCAAGGAAGCATTCGAATTGGGACTGCGGAAAATCCGCGCCTTTGTCAAAGGACCGGGTGCCGGTCGCGAAAGCGCCATGCGCGCATTGCACAACATGGGCATTGAAATCACAGAGATTGTCGATGTCACTGCAATGCCTCACAATGGCTGCAGACCACCAAAGCGCCGTCGCGTCTAAATTCATTCAATCGTCGAACTACAAGAACTGAAGAACTGATATGGCACGTTATCGCGGACCCAAATCGAAAATTAGCCGCCGATTCAAGGAGGCAATCTTCGGCCCAGATAAGGCGTTAGAGCGCCGTCCATATGGACCTGGACAACACGGCAACAACCGCCGTCGGAAAAAAGATTCTGAATATTCCATTCAGTTGGCTGAGAAGCAGAAGGCCAAGTACACATATGGCATTTTGGAAAAGCAATTTTCCAACATGTTTAAGCAAGCCAATGCGCGCCAAGGCATTACAGGTGAGATTTTGCTCCAATTTTGTGAAAGCCGATTGGACAACGTGGTTTATCGTTTGGGCGTGAGCCCATCACGTCGTGGGGCGCGTCAATTGGTTTCGCACCGGCACATTACCGTAAATGGAGACATTGTGAATATCCCTTCCTACCGATTGCGTCCCGGTGACGTTGTTGGTGTGCGGGAAAAGAGCAAGTCGTTGACCAGCATTACAAGTGCATTAGCGGCGAATAATCAACGCCATGACTGGTTGGATTGGAATGTTCAAACCATGTCTGGCTCATTCATCAACGTTCCTTCTCGGGATCAAATTCCAGAGAATATCAAAGAGCAGTTGATTGTAGAATTGTATTCGAAGTAACCTCAAAAGATCACACCATGGCTATTCTTGATTTTCAGCAACCAGACAAAGTGATCATGTTGGACTCGGATGAGTTCAAGGGTCGCTTTGAATTCCGTCCACTTGAGCCCGGTTTTGGCATTACGGTGGGCAATGCATTGCGCAGAATATTGTTGTCTTCTTTGGAAGGCTTCGCGATTACATCGGTTCGTTTCGATGGAGTGGATCACGAGTTCTCGACCGTCCCCGGCGTGATTGAGGATGTGACCGAAATCATTTTGAACCTGAAGCAGGTGCGTTTTAAGCGCCAAATTGAAGGCACCGACGAAGAAACGGTGACGGTGACGGTGAGCGGCCAGGACAGCTTCACGGCAGGCGACATTGGCAAGTTCACGAGTGCTTTCCAGGTCATGAATCCCGACTTGGTATTGGCCAATATGGATGCCAAAGCCTCTTTGACCTTGGAGCTTCGAATCGGCAAAGGACGCGGTTATGTGCAAGCAGAAGAGAACAAACGGGAAGAAGCACCTCTCGGAACGATTCCTGTGGATGCCATCTTCACACCCATTCGGAATGTGAAGTATGACGTAGAGAACTATCGTGTCGAGCAGCGGACTGACTATGAAAAGTTGATTTTGGAGTTGGATTGTGATGGAAGCATCAGTCCCAAAGACGCGTTGCAAGAGTCTGCCAAAATCCTGATTCAACATTTCATGCTGTTCTCTGACGAACGCATTTCCTTGGAATTGGAGGAGCGCGTTGAAACCGAAGAGTTTGATGAGTCCAGCTTGCACATGCGCCAGCTTTTGAAGACCAAATTGGCAGACATGGATTTGAGTGTGCGCGCCTTGAATTGTTTGAAGGCTGCAGACATCGATTCGCTTGGCGATTTGGTTTCTTACAACAAAAACGACCTGTTGAAATTCCGGAACTTTGGAAAGAAGAGTTTGACGGAGTTGGAAGATTTGGTCGAGAACAAGAACCTGACATTCGGCATGGATGTCAGCAAGTACAAACTCGACAAGGAGTGAAGTTATGCGGCACAATAAAAAATTCAATCATTTAGGACGCAAGACCGCCCACCGCCGGTCCATGTTGTCGAACATGGCTTGCTCGCTCATTGAGCACAAGCGGATCACCACCACAGTTGCCAAAGCGAAGGCATTGAAGCAGTTCGTGGAGCCTTTGGTTACACGCGCCAAGGATGATACAACGCACAGCCGTCGTATGGTTTTTAGCAGCTTGGGTAACAAGTTTGCAGTCTCTGAATTGTTCAGGGAAGTAGGACCCAAGGTGGCTGCTCGGAATGGTGGCTATACGCGAATCATTCGGACGGGGAACCGTTTGGGTGATAACGCGGAAATGTGCATGATCGAACTCGTTGACTTCAACGACATGTACGGCACTGAACCGAAGAAAAAGCGTTCGCGTCGCTCACGTCGAGGCGGAGCCACGAAGGCCACACAACCTGCTGCAGTGGAAGCACCTGCAGTAGAGGATGCAGTCGTTATTGAAGAGGCGCCTGCTGCTGAGGAAGCGCCTGCTGCTGAGGAAGCACCTTCGGCTGAGAAAGCGCCTGCTGCTGAGGAAGCACCTGCGGCTGAGGAAGCGCCTGCTGCTGAGGAAGCGCCTGCTGCTGAGGAAGCACCTGCGGTTGAGGAAGCACCTGCTGCTGAGGAAGCACCTGCGGCTGAGGAAGCGCCTGTGGCTGAGGAAGCGCCTGCTGCTGAGGAAGCGCCTGCTGCTGAGGAAGCGCCTGCTG
>JBMYZL010000011.1:0-90559 GCA_049610385.1 Flavobacteriales bacterium | reverse complement strand
AGATCTCGACCCATCGGTTCGAGCCGCTGCCTACTCCGTACTCAGAGATGAAGAGATCGCACTCGGGCTCGGAACATCCCTCGCCAGTATACGTGCATGTGCCATCGTCGTCGGTCGCATCCGCACTGTAGTTGCAAGCAAGTGTATCGGTGCAACCTGCCACTTCATTTTCATTGCAAACACCGTCCATGTCATCGTCATTGACGCAAGAACCGTCGCAATTCAAATTGTCCTCTGGGAATTCGCATGAGCCATCATTCGAAGAAGCAGTATCATCATAGTTACACGCAGTGGCGTCGGTACACCCGTACGTGCATCCATTTGGATCTTCGCACGAAGGCAGAACCACGCGAATTCGACCCTCGTCATAGCCTGGGAGCGATGGATAGGTCGAAGCCGAGACCAATGAATCGGGCAAGGCTGTGATAAAGTTGGTCAATGTCTGAGCGTAGAGTTCGTCACCAACGTGAATCAAGTCTGCGTTCACCTGGTCAAAGGGATAGTAATCACCACCACTGAAAGCAGGGCCGCCGGTGGCCAAGAAGCTATTGGTGGCAATATCGATGGTTACACCTTCGACAGGACTACCATCCAAAATGAGGGCCGTGCCGTCATCGAGATAGGCATTCAATACGCGCGTTCCTTCAACAAGGGGGTTGCCTTGTGCATCCGGGGCGTAGGATTCGCCGAAGATGTCGTATTCGAACCACATGCCTGCGATGTGTCCAAATCGACCATCATCTGCAATGACCCCTCCTGTAGTTGGGTCAAAGACCGTTTGAGAGACGCAGTTCTCAAGAATCAATTTCAGGTTGGCCGTGGTCACATCCTCTACAACCGAAATGGCGTTGTCAAACGGAAGAATTTCACCAATAAGCACATTGGTAACCTCTTCAGGCGCTTCAGGGGATGCCGTTGTCAACCAGTGGAAATCCGTGCGCAGACCACCGCCATTGGTAATGGCCACAACGGGAGTGTCTACATCATCATTGCCCTCAGCATATGCAATGCCTGAGGCGAGAAAGGCATCAGCAACGAGGTTGCCAAAACCGCTTTCTCGGCTTCGGATGACCGCATCCCGCAAGTCCCAGTCGATTTCGGAATACCCAACCGTCTCCGCCTGCGCGATGATGGCTTCGATTTCGGATACAACATTCTGGTAGAGAAAATCATCTACGGGAGCATCTTCTGAGAGGTCAACAGCGTAGGTATTGGAGAAGCCGTCGTGCAAATCCGTCACAACGCCGTTCTCGTCAAATGTCACACGCAGTGCACCCAAGTAGGAATAGCTGCTCACAGTCGTGATGATTGGCAGATCTGCTCCTGAGGCGTCTTGGGTTATGATGGGGTAGGGACCATCCAATTGATAGTCGCCGATGTCGTCTCCGTTGTGCAGCATGTTTCCGCCGCCGCCTGCAATCCAGACGTCCACGCCTGAGACAGCTGAAGAAATAACGTAATCGCCTCCACCGTCGGCTTCAGGAGCGATCAACCCCTGCAAGTGGCTGGCAACGATGATTTTATTGATGCCTTGGGCCGTCAAGGCGTCAACTTCTGCCTGTAAAAGTTCAGCTAAGTTGGTCAACACCTGGGTTGCGCCAATGCATGTTACGGCTTCCAAGTCAGGAGTGACCAAACCGATCACCGCGACTTCTTGTCCTGCCACATCAAGCACCGTTGAGTTGACCACACGGCCCAACTCCACCAGGGCAGCCATTGCGGGCTCCGCGGAGAAATCGAGGTTGATGTTCAAGAAAGGCGGCTCTGAGTTGGGGAACAAACCGATGAAGGAAGCCAAAGCATCCGGGCACAGGTCAAATTCGTGGTTACCGATGCACAAGGCATCATAATCAAGGTAATCCAATGCAAGGGCATCCAGTGAATTGGAGAACTCGCTCGCTGCAAACAAATTTGTCGAAATTCCGGGCAATGTTATGTCGCCGGAGTGAAGCGTGATGTGCGGAATGCCTGCGTCGTCAGCTTCGGCGCGCATGCTGTTGAGCAGGTGGCCAAAATTATCAGCGTTGAGCAGATTGCTCTCTGTATCGTTGTTATGGAAAATCTGCATCGTGAACGGGCCATCTGCAGGGGCCGCGCCACATTCGCCAGAGAAATCATGGCTGCCAAGGCCGGTCCAATCATCCCGTTCCAATACGAGCCACTCCGAATCTTCGGGTGTTGTGCCTGCAGAAGCATACCAATCTCCGCCGTTTCCAGAGGTGATGTTCGGCTTGCGAATAAGAGCATGCTCTTTGGTGCCATTGGTTGTGCCTGCTACATCCCAGCCACTGCCGGGGTCTGCATCCCAATTGCCAATCATGTCGATAATGACGTAATCGTTTTCGGTGCCTTGCACCAAACCGAAACCATCGTCGCCATTGGATAAATATTGAAAGGTCATATCTGCCTCAGCTAAAATGCTTGCATCCGCATCGGGATGGGCAATGACGAAAACGCCGTTGGATTCGATGACGGCTCCTTCGGGGAAGGCATTCCAGTATTCATACTCCCCTGGCGTGGATGGGGCATTGGATACGTTCGGGAACGCGTATTCAGAGAGGTCGACGCTTGCGTCGGTTGGGTTGTAGATTTCAAGGAATTTATTATTGGAAGATCCCTCGGCGTAACCGCTGAAGAAAAGGCCGCAAGCGCTTTCTTCGTTTGTGGAATCCTCCAAATCCTGGGCAAGTGGAGCATCGTTTTCAGATGGAGGCAGCATTGCAGGTGCCTCGATGATGCTTCTTGGCAGCGTATCCAATCCATAGCCAGCCGCAACAATGGGGCGGTAGCTGTCTGCAAAGCTCAAGAAGCTACCGTCGACTTCTGTAGTGAAGTTCTCCCGGTCTTCAATTCCCGTATTTCCATCGGGATTGTTCCAAGCCACTATGTTGCCCAAGGTTGATTGAATGTTCACGTAGTCTGCTTGTGCACGTGTTGCGTCCAAGTCAATGACCGTATATCCATTGCAAACCTGGTTAAAGTACTCCACCCAAGGAATCAACGCCTCCACCGAATCGTTGGGTAGACCGAATGAGCGAACGTCTCCCGCGATTTGCGTTGTCACGAATTCAACCCCTACAGTTTCGGTTGGATTAAGAAAATCGACCAGCGTATTGGCCCAGCTGCTATGGATATCTCCAGTAAGTACAACGGGGTTTGATACATCCAAAGCATTCATTGTGCCGTACAGCCAAGCACGGTCAGCTGCAAAACCATCCCAGTTATCATAGCTTAGGAATACCGCCGCTCCAATATCGAGGCCGTCGGTTTGTGCGGCAAATATGTCCGCAATGCTCGCACCGCCCAAAGCTTCGTTCGGAGCCGTGAGGTCTGCAATTGGCAAGCTGGCCATTACCGTTTGGTTCACAACTACGTTCCATTGCGCAGTGCTGGATGCAAACTCACCGGTAAGCCAGGCTTTCTGATCGTCACCCAACATCGTCCTTGACGGATCCAAACTAGCTTGGTTGGAAGTATAAATGCCAAAAAGATTTGCAGCATCTGCGAAATAAGTTGCAGGGTCTTCATAGAGTAACTCAACATTTGGCAGCGGGACCTCCGGTGAGCGTGCATTGAGTCGGGTTTCTAGGATATAAAATTTGGCAAGATCTCCAACTTCTATTGAGCGGTATGCTGGTACGCTGGTCTCACTGAATGTAATGTCCCGCACAGGATTCCACTCGTAATACGCTTGAAGTGCCGCATTGCGTCGTTCAATCCAATCCCCCTCTGTCTCCGGATCGTGGTTCTGTGCACCGGTCGCGTAGCTGTTGTTTACCGTCTCGTGGTCATCCCAACTCATATACCAAGGGTACTGGCGGTGAGCTGCAGCCAAGTCTTCATCGAGTTTATAGTTGCTGTGGCGGGCTCGGTAATCTTCGACCGTAATAACCTCGAGATTGGGCAAATGGAATCGAACGCCATTGCCATAGGTGCCGCCACCATATTCATAAATGTAATCGCCAACTTGGAAAACCGCATCCAAATCATTTCGTGCGGCGATGTCGCCGTAAGCGTTGAAATAGCCACCTTCATAATTTGCGCATGATGCGAGGGCGAAACGGAAATCGCTAACATCATCCATGGAAGTGGGCAACGTTCTGGTCCTGCCAATCGCGCTTTGGCCGTTTAAAGCTTCAAATTGGAAATAATACCAGGTATCCGCATCTAGACCTGTGACATCCACCTTTACGGTGTAGTCACGATCCGCATCTGTTGTGAATGTGCCAGACTGGACCGTTCCCTCCATGTCGGGGTTCGTAGATAACGCGTAGCTCACTTCAATTGTAGAAGGGGGATTTTCTGCACTTACCCTTGTCCAGATAATCACCCGGTCCGAGAGCGCATCACCGGAAGCTACACCGTGGTAGAAAGGGTATTCGTTATCTGTTGCGGAAGCTTCAGGATACTGTGCAGTAGCTATGCCGCAAATAATTAGGAAGAAAAGGCTGAAAAGGCTGTTCAATGTGCCTAGCTTCCGCAGGCATTCGGTTGTTTTTGTATGCATCATGATGATTTGATTTGACACCAAATCACCGAACGGAAATGAACCTCAATATTTACTTCCTTTTATTTCCATGAAAACTTCTAAGATGGAAAAATGCTCTCTTGTTTTAAGAAAAAGTGTGCTCAGCGTTGCGTAAATATTGGTAGACAAACAATTCTGTTTAATCGCACATAAATATACCTTCGGCTTCCGTCGAGGAATAGGCTTATAGAGATTGTCGAGGTGGTAGGACTCGTTGGCGACGGTTCGAACGGACTGCGTGTTCTTGTTCCAGCTTGACGCCTTGAGGAGGCGGTGGCCTGTATTGAATCGGTATTGTTGTCCACGGCCTTCGGTGATCCGAATCCAGATGGAGGCGGTTGGGTTGTTTTTGGAGGTGCGAATGAAAAACGATGCGGTCATTAAAGGCAAATTCTGCGTGCTTACCTGCGTGCTTACATTTGGTTTGCAAGCGTTGTCAAGGCTTTGCACTTCTTTCCTTTAAGATACGCTGCACCCTCAGCAAACACTGGGATTTGGAGGCATTCTTTTGAACAACTCGTCAAAGTTTTGAAACCCTAAATTTCGTTTCGTCCAGACCGCCAACACACTTTCGAAAGCCTTGTAAGTCAATGACTTGCGAGGCTTTTTCTTTGGCGTGTGCTTAACAGACTGCTTACATTTTTCAACTGGATTCCCAGTTATGTATCCGTTGAGTTCTGGAACAACGTATCGAAATCATCTTCACTCGGGAACTTGATATCAGATCCCTCGGCAATTTTTTTGAAATCACATTGAGCCAGCTTGCAATGTCCGATGAAACCAAGTCAAATGGTTTTGCGTAAGTTGAAAGAAAAAATTGCAACGAATGCATACAATTCCTCTTGGTCCATCCGTGTTGCCGATTCGGCTGGTCCTTTCAGCAGTTGCTTTGGTGGTCTTGGTGCTTGTTTCTGTACACTTGTCACCCATTTGGACCAATTTGCCCATGTATGCAATCGGGTTCCCGCATTATTTCTTGGCCTTGTATTACTCCAAGCGTGGAATTGCCAATGTTTGGAATCATCCGAGAGGAATAGGGCTTTTGCTTGCGTTTCTTCCACTGAGCTTCTTGCCTTGGTTTCTGCCAACTCCAGTCATCGTGAAGTTGCTCGTCCTTTATTTCGCAATTCATCACGCAATGAGTGAAGTGTATTTCGATGCCAAGGATCATTCAAAGCAACTCCGGACGGCCCACTGGTGGG
The DNA here is from genome assembly GCA_049610385.1 of Flavobacteriales bacterium. Lineage (GTDB taxonomy): Bacteria > Bacteroidota > Bacteroidia > Flavobacteriales_D > Sanyastnellaceae > JBMYZL01. The sequence continues at coordinate 84,829 of JBMYZL010000011.1, read as the reverse complement.
CCGTTGTGAGTAGCTATTTCGCCATCACCGGACACCATTTGCATTCGGCTTTGCCTGTCCAAGCCATCGGGTGGGTGGGGACCCTGGTGTTCACCACAGTTTTCTTCCTGATTGCAAAGCGGGAAAATGGGCTTTCCCTTCCTTCAATGTTGCGCACCTGCCCATGGATATTCTTGGGACCACTGGTCGCGCTGGCTGGCGAATGGGTGTATCTGGATTGGCGCTTTTTGATCAATTGGCACTTTGTTTTCTGGCTGTTTCTGCCGTACCTGCGAAAAGGCATGTTCACCCAACAGAAGCTTCGGAGCTACTGGCTTCAAAATGGCTTCATGACCTTGGCATTGCTCCTGCTCATCATGTGGATGAACAATCCGAAATTTCTCATCGGACAGGAGCTTGGGCATGGGCTCAAACTAGGTCTTCGAAATTTCTTCTTCACTTGGTCGTTCCTTCACATCAGTTTGTCTTTTTTGGTTTCTGGAGGCAATCCGGATTGGATCAAACGCATTCTTTCGAAGGGCTGACCAATTCGCTCTTTGGTCAGTCGGGGAGGCATTCAGAATTGAGATTGGGCACAAGGCAAATCGGATTGGAAGGCCGTTTCGGAAGTCAATTGCATGAATCACCATAAGAACTGAGCATGGTCAGCAGGTCCTCGATGCTTACCATTCCGTCTCCATTGGGGTCCCACGCGCAATTGCTGACACAGCCAAATTCAACCAGCAGCAGCAGCAAATCATCGACACCTATGAGTTGGTCACCATCCAAATCGGATGGACATGCGGAATCAGGGCTGAGGTCGCCACAAATTGTGCACCCACCCCAACAATAAAGAGGGGAATAGATTTCATCCCATTCTTCATCAACCGAGATTCCGTAATTGGCATAAACGTCGCAAGGGTTGAAATCGCAACTGCTGCCCACATCGGGGTGACTGGTAGCACCGCCCCAACCATTGACCACGAACAAATACTCATGCTCACCCAAAGGCAATTCAAGGGTTGTGTTCCAAATTGAATCTCCATCTTCGTCCAGCATGGCATCGCAGTTTCCGCACCAACCATTGAACTCACCGGCGATGTACACGACATCTGATGGTGAAAGAGATGCGCTTGAGGCGTCGACCCCGAATGAAACAGGTCTCAATGGAATGGTGGGGTTGGGGGTTGTGATGCTGAGAAGAAGTTCTCCATTTTCCACGACTACATTGTCAGCTCGAAACGTACACAAGGGCCCCACGCTTCCATCTTCACTTTGGTCCCAACGGGAAGAATCGAACGTGTCAAAATCATCGACCCACTCCAGAGTGAAATGGTTGTTTGTGCCAGCATTTCCCGTGCCTGGGGTGTAGCTGTAGTATTTCACATAATCGTATCGAGAAGTCCCAGGCATGGCTTCGGGATCCCATGTTCCGGTCCAGTCTGGATTTTCCACAGCCCACAGGTTCATGAAAATCCGCATGGGATGAACCAATTCAGGAATATACTCATGCGTGAAAACGGTGGAGATTTCACCGTTGATGAACCACCGCACCACATCGGGTTCCCATTCTATGGCATAATCCACCATGTTTTCGTGGGGATTGAAAGATGTCGGAACGATTTCAGTGATGCTTGTCAGAAAAGGATGATGCGTTGTGAATTGGACAGATTGATCCAAATTGCCAGTCATTTCAATATCGATTTCATTGACATTTTCAGGCCAATTGCATTCAAGATCCCAGTTGTACAGAAAAAACGAACTCACGATTCCACTCCCCTGTGTTGAAGCCATTCGGGTTTCAAAGCGACCGTAGAGATAGGCTTCATGGGTTTTGATGGCGCCGCCATCACATTGGTCATTTTGTCCAATTGCGACAAGACAGAAAGCCGAACCGAAAAAGGCGGATGTCAGGCATGCGGCATTTTTCATAAGACCAATTTATGGAACTGAACAGAAAATCAATTCTGCCAAAGCAGGTTCAACTTTTTTATTGCCAGTGTATTTGGATCTGAAATGCATCTGTCCATTTCAGACCAGATTTCATTCCATCACCGCCCCCTTCGTCCGCTTTCATGTGTCCCATGCCAGTCTCGCTGCTCTTTGCGTCAAGGGCTTGAGATGAGTATTGGATCAATGGACATGACCTAAGTATTGCATATTATATGCCTTTATGCTATGATTATAACTATATATCGACATTTTATCGTATCTTATTCATAGATTTCGCGGAGACATGGTATGTCAATCTGCGTAGACTTTGGGCATGTTTGCGTTCCTTCAACATAGCGCATTTGTGGGTGTCAATTCCCAATGGATCAAATGGCGAATTCCCTTCAAGCACGCACTTTATGTGTTGGGGATTTTGGGCACATCCATTTTTGACATTCAGGCGCAAGAATTAGGGTGCATCAGCGATTACGACGGCGATGGCATTTGCGATTTGTTCGAAGTGCCGGGCTGTACTTCTCCAACAGCACTCAATTATGATCTGGAAGCCACAGATGACAATGGCACATGCAATTGGTCAGGTTTCTTTGAAGGTTTGTGGGTGGAAGCGATTCCGAATGAGTTAGCGGATTCCATCCAAACTTTTCGGGTTTACGCTGAATTCAATTCACCAAGCATTGAAATCGCGGCTTTGTTTGGTACCGATGTCTACCATTGGTCATTGTTTTCGACAGAACCCTTTTACCAACATCCTTGGGGTCAGTTGATCGGCACCACAATCAACCCGTTTTTCTTCGGAACCGTTCCTGAGTTGGCTTTTGACACATGGTTGGCTTTGGGTGGAGAACCGGGTGATTCCGACGATGTGCTCACGGTTGGGATGGATGATTTTTTCTTGGATTTCGAATCTTCCGGTGGCAATGTGGAGGTCAACACTGAAGTGGGTGCGAGCATTTTTTACACCCCGGGTGCCTCAGACTTGGCCTATCCAAATGAGGGCCAAATTCTGTTGGGCCAATTCTCCACTTCAGGTGTGGTCACGCTGGTGATGAACCTCCAATATCGCGATCCTTGCTACACAACATTACAAGTGACGAATGTTCACGCTTGTTTTCCGGTGATGTCCCAAGATTGCACCGACCCAGCAGCCTGCAATTTCAACCCCACATCGACAGATGAAACGGCTTATTGTTCTTATCCAGAGACTTTCTACAACTGCCAAGGTTCATGTGTGAATGATGCCGATGGCGATGGGCTTTGCGATGTATTTGAAACCATCGGTTGCATGGATTCAACAGCTTGCAATTTCAACCCCTATGTGAATGAGGACGATGACAGCTGTCAATTTCCTGTCGTGGAAGGCATTTACAGTTGCTTCGGAACCTGCTGGAATGATGTGGATGATGATGGGGTCTGTGATGAACTCGAAGTTTTGGGTTGTGATGATCCGCTTGCCTGCAATTTCGACTTTGAGGCATCTGAAAACGACGGCTCTTGTTTGTATTCAGATTTTGATGGGGACGGAATCTGTAACGAATTCGAAGTCCCTGGTTGCACCATCCCGCTTTCTTGCAATTATCATCCTGAGGCTACCGATGATGATGGTTCATGTGAATTTTTCTGTTTGGGATGCATGGATGAAGAGGCTTGCAACTTTGATGCTTCTGCAACAGTCTCGGATGAATCTTGCCTTTATCCAGTGGACATCCACGGCAATTCGCATTGGGATTGTGATGAACAATGTTTAAATGACATGGATGGGGATGGCATCTGCGATGAGGAGGAAGTTCTCGGGTGCACAAATCCGGAAGCTTGCAATTTTGTTGACACTGCGACAGATGATGACGGCAGTTGTTTGGTGCCTGATGCAGCGTCGTGCACCATTTGTGCAGGTGCCGATTTGTTGGTTCTGGATGATGATGGGGACGGTGTTTGCAATGGGAATGAGGTTTGGGGCTGTGATGACCCGGCATCTTGTACGTTCAACATATCGGCTACAGAAAATGATGGAAGCTGCTTATATCCATCAGATTTGTGCGGGTATTCACATTTGAATTGCGAATGTGAGTGTGCAAATGATTCGGACGCTGATGGCATCTGCGATGAAGATGAAATCGCAGGTTGCCTCGATCCTGAGTCATGCAATTTTGACCCAACAGCAACGGATGAAGGGGAATGCGAAACGATCAGCTGTGCGGGTTGTATCTATCCGTTAGCCTGCAACTTTGACCCCGATGCTTTGTTCAATGATGGCTCTTGTGAGTTTGGGACCTGTCCCGGATGCACAGATCCGGCGGCGTGTAATTTCAATCCGACAGTGACCGAGGACGATGGCTCTTGTTTAGAATGGGATGTGTGCGGGATATGCGGCGGAAATGGTCCCGATCTTGGGTACACTTGTGATGGGAATTGCATTGATTCCAATGCTGATGGAATCTGTGACATCGACGAGTCTGGATGCACAGATCAGGAAGCGTGCAATTACAACCCTTTGAGCAGTTCAGATGATGGAAGTTGTGTATATGCCTCAGGGTGTATGGATTGCCAAGAAAATTGCTGGGATTTCAATGTGAACGGCATTTGCGATTGTGAGGAAGTATTGGGATGCATGGATGCAATTGCTTGCAATTTTGTTGCCACAGCAAACGTAGACGACGGCACCTGCGTCTATGCCGAACCGGAGTTGGATTGTGAAGGCAATTGCCTTTCAGATTATGACGCGGATGGAATCTGTGACCTGTGGGATGATTGTCCTTTCGATTCAGAGAATGACGCGGACGCAGACGGGATTTGCGGCAACATGGAAATTTGGGGTTGCACTGATTTGAATGCTTGCAACTATTTGGATATGGCCACGGAAGATGACGGCAGTTGTTTGGTCATTGAAAACATTGAAATGGAAGCATACAATTCAGGTTACGCGGATGGTGAATCCACGGGGTACGCCGAAGGTTATGCTGATGGGGAAGGGGGGTTGGCATCGGAGCTGGACGCTGGTAACTTTTGTGGGGATGGGACGTTTTGGTCTCCTGAATTGGGCATCTGTCTTTCTTCTGATTGTTTTGCAGATGTAAATTCGGATGGTTGGCGCGGCACGGCTGATTTGCTTTTGTTGCTCTCAGTATTCGATACTGGATGTGCGCCCGAATAAAACTCCCGCTTCGGTGAATCTTTTTTTGGGTTTGGCCGAGGTTGTGAAGGATCAGTCGGCTCGACGCACTTGGATTTCAACATTCAGTATGAAATACTCGGGGGCAGTGGGTCAATCCCTATCAAATCATCATACAGGGCAGCCAACGCGGAATAATAAATGGGCATCACAAAGAATACGCCGATGAAAAACATCATGAAACCCACCATGAGCAAAGGAATGGCGAGCAGTTGAAACCCCAAGACTTTCCAAAAGTTGCCCTGTTTGACAACCAAACCCCAACTCATTTCCATCGCTTCGATTGCCTGAATTTTGGGATGATCAGCAAGGATCAAAAAGGTCAAAGACAGTCCCGTGCCGATGATGATGCCCGGAACAAGCAACAAAAAACATCCAGCCATAATCAGGAATCCGACGAGCAAAGATGCAAGGAGTGATTGGATGTAGCGGTCGAAAGATTGAAATCCGTCAAACAACACGTCCATTTTCGGGCTCGTTGATCGTCGAATCAACAACAAAAAGAATTGACTGATGCCCAGTTGCAGGGCGCCCACAACTGCAAACCCCACCAAACTGCTTGCGGCTATGCCTTCCAAGAAGGTCACGAGCACAACTGCAGCTGTGGCTGGCAGCCAAGAAGTGAGGCATTTTTGGAATCCAAAACTGTACAAATCGAAAGGGGACATGGCATCAGTTTGTCCAAAGATTACAAAAACGGATTGCAATGCACTTCGCAAAGGAGTTGGGTTGCTGTGCTGGTCAGCAAAATGACGCCAAAAGTTTAAATCAGTTGCTTTGAGAACGCCTTGAAAAGGTAACTTTTGCCCCATTTTCTCGTATTCATGATATGATGAAGCAATTGTTATGGATGGCCCTAGTTTGCTTGGGATGGGTGGGTTGCATTCGGGAGACCTACAACCTGGATTCCGACGGCATTCTTGTGAGTGGGCAGTCGTCTCCTGTTTTTTCCATTCCATTGGGTTCAGCGGAGGTGACGGCAGTAGATGCACTTGTTTGGCTGGATTCTGCCGGTATTTCTGCGGAAGTGGATGGAGAGGGAATCGCTCTTTATGAACCTTTTGATGTGCTGGATACCTCGGCTAACACGTTGTTGCAAATCGAGTCTTTATCGTACAACGACGTCATCACGATTCCGGCAGACATACCTCCGGGTGTCGAAATTGAAGTTCCTTGGGTATTGCCCCTTTTCTTGCCTGATGGCTTGGCTTTGGATTCCTTGCGAATCGCTTCGGGGAGTTTGGGCATAGTTCCCAGTGATAATTTGCCGATGGATGCACTCGTGATCCTGTCTTTTGCAGAATGGAACCAATTTGGCAGTCCGTATTCATTTGCCATTGGAGCTGCTGCAGAACAGCAATCACTCAATGGAATCACATGGCTGGAAAATGGCACCCCGGGCCTTGATTTGCTCGTGACTTTGGACTCACCAGACCAAGGGTTTGAGGCAGGAACAGAAATTGGATTGGAACTGGATTTCGAGATCGATCAAGTGGAATGGGTTGTGGGATCACTGAATGATTTCACCTTCGGTTCCTTTGAGCTTGAATTGCCTTTTGAGGCCTTGGACCCCTTGAATCCCGGTGTAGTTCATGTTGCAGAACCACGCTTGGAATTGGAGGCCATCAATGGAACGGGATGGTCTCTGGAACCTGTTGTTACCAGTGCGAGTTTCTTGACGTCGATGGGTGAATCTGCCATTGAGGGTGATGATCTGCAGAACATTCCTGAAATTTCTGGTGCCACGGGATTTCCGAATAGCCTTCCTGCGGAATGGGAACACACCGTTGAGAATTCGGGCACGTCTCCAACGTTGACCACCATCCTGGAATCGTCACCTGAATCCATGCGTTTGGAGGGACATGTAGAGGCCGCACAAAGCCCTGGTTTTTTGACACAAGATGCACTGATTCGGATGACGGGACGATTGGTCCTTCCGCTAGAAGGTTGGTTGCATGAATATGGATTTCGAGATACTGTCGATGTGGACTGGACGGATATTTTTGAAGAACGATTTGAAGACAGGTTCTCCTGGGAAGATGTGGATACGTTGGCTATTCGAGCTTTTTGGAACAATGAACTTCCGGTGAGTGTGAGCCCAAAGTTGACATTTTTGGATGCTGAAGGCGATGAATTGATGGCATGGTATCAAGAAGATGATGCCTTTGAGTGGATGCCGGCTCAATCACAATCGTTGGTAGATTGGGTAATCACAGGCGAGGAGCTGGCTTTGTTGGCCGAAGCCGCACCAGATCAATTGGCTTGGGCGGCCTTGCTCTCTACGCCAAATGCAACCGAGGAAAATGTATTCATTTCAGCTGATGCCCATTTGGGGGTGTCTTTTGGGCTGAAGGTGGTTCTCAATGTGGATTACAATGAATAAAGTGAAAGGATTTTGCGGTGCGGCGATGGCCATGTTGGGCATGGTCTTGGGTTTGGCATCTGTTCAAGCTCAATACATCACATCGACATCTCGCTTGACAGGGGTTCCCCAACATACTGACTTGTTTCCAGGGAGCCGACCCCAGTTGAAAGGTTGGCTTGGCATGACAGGGCTTTCTGCTGTTGCGCTCCGATTGGACAATACGCTTTTACATCCGGAAGGTTTGTTTTCACCTGGACCAGCGGGCGGAACCGTTGTTCATTTAGAACGGTTGCTCGACCAATTGCTCTCTGACAACAATCAAGTTGGGGTTTCTCAATCTATTGAATTGGCCTCGCTGGGATTTTCTGGAGGAGAGTTGGGGGAGAGCATCTGGTCCTTTCGGATTCGGGAGCGTGCTGAATTTGATTTGCAACTTCCTGGTGATTTGTTGACTTTGCCGATGATGGGCAATGCACCAGGTTCGTTTCATGATTTCTCTGGTCTCTCGTTGAGGGCGATTCACTTCCGGGAGTACAGTGCAGGATGGAATCGAGCCTGGGGAGAACGCATCCATACGGGTGTACGTTTGAATTATCTGTATGGAATGGAATGCGCTGAGCTGACCCAATTTGAGGCCAATTGGCACACGGACCCCACCACCTATGCTTATGGACTGTCTGCTTCTGGGGCTTTTCGTTCATCCGGGTTGAATACCATTCAGGATATGTCGAATGATTTGGAGAATTATTTGCTGTATCGTGACAACCGGGGTTGGTCCATGGATTTCGGATTTCAATGGGCCATCACAGATCGCATTCAGGCAGGAGCTCACATTTTGGATGCAGGTCGAATCGAGTGGGTAGAGGATTTACAAGATTATACCCTCGATGCTTCAAACTATTCATATGCTGGACCGACCATTCAAGGAGAAGATGATTTGGCGTTGTTTGAAGGTGATTCGCTATCCAACTGGTTGGAAGCAGAGGTTGATGTTTTGGATTCGCTATTTATTCCGAATGCCGGTGAATCTCCTTTTGCAACGGTTTTGCCGGTTCGCTTGATCGGCGAAGGGTCCTTTGCCGTTCGTGAAACGGACAAGGCGACAACCCGAGTACATGGCATGTATATGGGGCGGATGGTGGAGAAATCGATTGCCGATTGGATGGTCAGTGTCGGGTTGGTCCATGCTTGGAGCCAGAGGGGAGCACTGAATGTCGTTTGGAATCAGTTTGGGAAAGGCTATGGCGCAGTGGGAGCGGCCCTGTCGTTGAATTTGGGAATTTTCCAATGGCATTTGGCAGTGGACAATGTCCTGCTATCACCATGGACGGCATTGGAATGGGGAGATGAGACGGTTAAACTGCCAAATCGTGCAGATGTGATATCGATTCAGACGGGATTCAATTTGACATTTGGGCGAAAAAAGCGGTCTCCAAAAGATGCCCAAGAACTCAAAAATGAAACCTCACGTCGAAAGGCGGCACCATGTGAAAATTTCATGGCACGTTCGGGCCGTTGAATGGCTTTATATATATTCGCATAACAATTGCGAATTATATTAAATGTCTGTTTCTTCCGCTCGTCGATTGACGACTCTGAGGTATGCTGTTTTGGATGAGTGCTTTACCCGACCACCTGGTCGAAATCCGTCCGAACCCTTGCCGCGCCATTTCAAGTCCGATTTGTTGAATTTGGTCAATCAACGACTTCGGGAAGCCATCCCCGGAACAAAGCCCATCGCCATGCGGACCTTAGAAAAGGACATTCAGGATATGCAGCGTTTGTTTGGCGTGAAGATCGTCCGTTACCATGAGAAAAAGCGTGTTTGGTATAGTTACGCGCAAGATGGCATGACGATTCGAGCTGCTGGTCTGACGGGGTCTGAAGCATCAACATTGACGGGCGCCCTTGAGATTTGTTCGCGTTTTACAGGGAATCAGGACAAGGCATGGCTCCCTTGGGCATTGGAGATGCTGCGTCACCATTTTCATTTGGATGATGCCCAGCAGGCTTCCCGCAGAAACCAAAAGGAGGCACATGGTTGGTCTGTGGGGACGGCAAATCGATTTCCTGCCCAACCGGAGCTCCAACGGATACTGCATGGTCTGAAGCTGGGAGAATGGTGTGCCTTGCGTTTGAAGGACAAGAGTTTGTTGTCTTTTTTACCGGAACATTTTCATTTTGGAAGCCATGGGGAATTCGTTTGTGGTGTGGAAAATCGATTGAACGCAGATGGTGCCGTTGAATGGTGGATGCGGGTGTTGGATTGGACCCAGATCGCATCCATTGAGTCACTCACTGAGGTTCCCAAATCAAGAGACAAGGACCGAGGGCGAATTTGGTCCGATTGGTGCCGACGTAGGTTTTCGATTCGTCCAGGAGAATGGGCTGATGAAAATGTTTGGAACCCCGAGGCGGAAGAGGTGCGCATATGGTTTGCGAATGATCGAGCTCGTGAATTGATGAGGCGTCCTTGGCACAGCAGTCAAGAGATCCGCACAGAGACGGCTGCAGGCGGGGAGATTTTCACGTTCCACCTGGTCGTGGATGATTCATTGATCTCGGCAGTTTTGTCCGAAGGCCCTCGGGCTCAATGGCTGGAACCTTTGGCCACGCGAAATGACATTCGCGATATGATGGTGAATTGGCCGGCGATGTATGCCCCAATGTTTGGTCCTTGATCACCGTTCTGATCCCGTCTATCTCGTCAAGGACGCCGCTTTTTTGCAGGATAACTGAATATTCGGGTCGGTGCGCGCAGCCAGGGGGGCAAATCGACGATTATCCAGGTCACTTTGTTTGCGATCTCAAAGCCAAACAACCTCATCAGCAAGACATAGGCCAGTGGGACGGCTCGATCCGCCCGTGGAATGAAACCTGGAATGTGCTTGCGGTAGAGCGCTGAAGCAAGGTACATGGCGTGTTTGGACAAATGCATCAAACTGATCAACAAGGCTTGGTCGCAAGCTCGCCGGTCTTTTTCTCGCTCCATTTCATCTCGAAACGTCTCATGCATGTCGGCCCGCAACAGGCTGTGGGCCGCCTTGACGAAAACATGGCTCGTTTGGTTGATTCGACCAGAGGCACGGTCGTAGCAAATGGCCCCTTCGGGCGCATAAACTTGAATGTCAGCGCCATGTTTTAGGCATTCAAACAACAAACGGTATTCATCAGACCCTTGGGCATAAATCCACCAGCGTTTTTTGATCCTCTGTTCAGCCAATTTCAAGACCTCAATCGGCCAAACCATCGAAGAGGTCATTCCTTTTTCGCCTCGCATCAGGCCGATTCTGGGGTCGCCTTCATATGCAGGATCCTTGATGCGCCGACCATCCAAGCCATGCCAAATGATGCCCGAAACCCAAATGGTCTGGGATTGTTTCGCGGTGTCTAATTTTCTGTACGCCTCGAGTTGTCCATGCCAACCATCGGGAGAAATTTCGTCGTCTGCATCCAAAAAGTGAACCAAGGGTGTGTTCACGAGCTCGAGTCCTTTGAATCGGACAGCCATGGCCTTTGGTGTCTTCTCGGAAAGCAGTTCGAGTGTGCAATCGGGATGTTCAGTTTTCCACTTTTCGATGGTATCGACAGTCCCATCTGTAGACTTGTTGTCGACACATATGATTTTGTCAATATCCGCATAGACTGACAGCAAACTGTCCAGCGATCGAGTGATATACGCCTCGACGTCTTTGCATGGAATAATGACCGTGACGGGTGGTGTCATTTCATAAAGGCTGGTGCCACAAAGATGGCTTGATTGAATAAGGATTGGCCAGAAGTCCAAAAACCTCGAAACAATGGGTCATCTGCGAATCCAGCCAATCCACCTTGAGAAATCCGCAGGGAACCAGCAACCCACATGTCCTCTGGTACAGGGGTCAATCGAGCTCCGGCAAAACCTGCATTTGGTTCAGTGCCCGCTGGAATCCAAACGGCTTGTTGACCTCCGGACAAGTCTGCACTTTGTCTGCGACTGCTGTTTTGAAGGCTATAAAGGGGACCCGGAGTGGCCCAGAGAAGAGGGTTGGAGGGGTCATTTTGAGTCAGGAAAACAGCCCCTTCGATTCTGCCGCTGGCTCTATTTCGGCGTTGGTCTTCATACGAGACAAACGCATCGTCAGGGGATTCAGGTGAAATGGCATCCGAACGATTGAGGGTGGTCAACATGGATGAAAAAGCACCTGAAATCGCAACGACCCAGCCACCTTCCGCTGCATATTGTTGGATGGCCTCCATGGGGCCACTTTCAGCACCATACCAACCACTTGGTAAAATGAAGACATCAAAGGATTCCAGCTGTTCCACGGTCAAATCTGTGAATGACAACCGCGTCAGGGGGTATTCGAGGTTTTGTTCGATGTGCCACCAAATGGAACCCACGGCCGTTGCGGATACTGGTGATCCCGTAGCGCAGGCAATGCGAGGAGCGCGAAGTTTTTGGATTTGGGCGGATCCCAAATCCGGACCCGCTGAGGTCATTCCTCCGGGCATTTCACGGGCGGCTATCCCGGTGGATTCAGCCAATTCTTTCAGACGATCCAACCAGTCCTCGAGCTCCGCATGGTCAGCCGCGATGAACATGGGCGTTCCTTTCGGGGCATTCAGGTCTGGCCCCCAGGACAAATCCATGTCGCACACCCGTGGACTCAGTCCCAGATTGAATGCTTTTGCAAGCAACTTCCCCATTGCAGTCCCTTGCACCGGGAACATCCATCCATAGGCCTCACCTGCAATGGGTAGGTGGGGGGGCTTTTCAACGGACCAACTGCTCAGATTCATCGGAGCATCAGGGCAAGCAAATGCCTCCAGCCCGTAGGCATATGGCAAGGCCCAAGCTGTGATGTCATAGGTCAAGGAGTCTGACAAAACAGGGGTCGGGTCCATCAAGACAGATAAAAATCGGGCGTGTTCACCTTGGGCTGGAATCCAGAGGTCACCTGTTTCAGGCGTCACAGCTTGATTGCGACCTGAGGCATAATTGCGCCCGATGATGGTTCTGCTTTGGTGACTCGACACGCGCTTCAAATCCAACTCATGTGTTTGCAAAAAACCGACGAGTTCTTGGATCAAATCGGATTGATTTTGTTTGGGAATCAAATACCCTGCATAATTCAGGCCTTCACCCGCCAAATTCATGCGTTGCCAATCTCGAAATTCAGTCACCAACTGTTCACGCAGTCGAAATGCAGTCTCCAGAAGCACCCAACTGCTTTCCACATGATTTTCGATGCGTTGCGCCAAGGTCAGCGTGCTTCCATCTTCGCGCTCAACAGCGAGGCCTGCACCGCCACTGCCTCCCTGTTCATATGTCATCCCGATGGCACCATGGTACATGGGGTAAGTGTCGCCATAGCTGGGGTAAAAGAGGTCGAAGTCTTCATCGGTGTAATACGTTTCCCCCCGAGCGTCAAAGTTGGATGCGGTGGCTTGACCGATTTCCCATTGAAATGCCCTTTGCCAATCTGTGATGACTTCGTGGTATGGCTCCACTGCTGGCGGAAAATAGTAGGGACTGTTGTATCCCATTTCATGGTAATCTCCGTGAACGTGGGGCATCCATTGACGGTAAAGGTCCCATCGCATTTGGCTTTCATCTTGCGTGAGCCAAGCCCAATCCCGATTCAAATCGAAAAGGTAATGGTTCAGGCGACCGCCCGGCCAGGGTTCATCATGTTCGATGCTGCTGGGATCGTTGTTGGGCAGCGCACTCGCTTCTCTCTGAAAAAATTGAACGTATCGTTCGTGACCATCCGGATTCAAACAAGGGTCCACAATCACGATCAAATCTTCCAACCAGGCTGAGCTCGTACCGTCGCCTGTTGCTAGCTTTCCGATGACTTCAATGGCGGCCTCAGTGCATACGGCCTCATTGCCGTGAACATCGTAACTGAGCCACACGACGCCGAGGTCTTCGTTCGATTTTGCGTCGAGGTGACGAAGCCGCAGGGACTCCAACTGATTCAGGTTGCCAGGAGAACTGAAAACCAGCACCTGCAAGGGTCGACCTTCGGGTGTGACTCCATAAGAAATCAATTCAGCTGATGCAGAAGTGCTGGCGACATGCTCGCAGTAATCGACCAACCTGTGATGCGGGGTAAAAGCAGCACCAAGTTCACGACCCAAAAAGTCTGTGGGTGATGCGGTTTGTGATAGAACCGATGACACTTTGAATAGGCCTATCATCATGCCCAAAAGTGTTGATTTCATCAAATGTGCTTGCATGGTGCCAAATTAGTTCACAAGTTGCAAGCAAATTGGCGTTCGTGAAAGTCGAGATCATCCGCACAAATCGCCGTTCAATGGCGGTTCAGATTTCTTCCAAGGGAGAGGTGCTTGTCCGTGTTCCTTTGGAAACTACTGACCACCAGGTTCAAGCGCTTTTGGCCGAAAAAGCGGACTGGATTTCGAAACATCGCATGAACATGCTTCAGCGCCAGTCGGCAGTCCTGAGAGCTGGACATGGGGAGGAGGTGCTGTTCGGGAAAAAGTTTGAAGTTCAGATGGGTGTCGTAGCAGCTCCACAATTCACCTCAGGCGTCCTGATTTATCCACATGGATGGACAGACCGCAGGAAAAGAAAGTTCAAGCGGCAATTGCTCTCCCGATTTTGTGAACGTGAAATCGAAAAAGGTCGTGAAGACCTATTGCGTCTGCGGCCAGAATTGAAAACTTGTCCTTCCGGTGCATTTCGTCTGCGTGAAATGAAACGTCGATGGGGCAGTTGCAGCAAGGATGGCCGATTGATTTTCAATTCGCGTTTGGTACAGGCCAGCCCCGAAGCGATTCGATTCGTGATTCGCCATGAGCTTGCACATTGGGTGCACTTTAATCATTCCAAAGCATTTCGCGCTCTGGAATCAACAATGGTGGGAGGGAGAGAACGCCTCGAGGCGGCCCAAGCCGAATTGAACCGATGTTCAATGGGGTGATCCGCTGGCGAAAGTCAGAATCTCTTTTGAATTTGGCCCTACGCCACTTCGGAGGGAGGCCGTCAAAAGGCCATTTTCATCAATCAAAAACTTGTGAAAGTTCCATCCCACATTGTGGTCACCCACCCCGTTCAGATCTGATTGGGTGAGCCAGGCATATACAGGGTGTACTTCGTCTCCTTTGACATGGACCTTTTCCATCATGGTGAAGGACACGCCATAATTGCGCTCACAAAATGCAGCAATTTGTTCTGCACTACCGGGTTCTTGATTGCCGAAGTCATTGCAAGGAAATCCCAAAATCACAAAGTTTTCGCCCCCATGCTTCTGATGCAAGGCTTCGAGGTCTTTGTATTGGGAGGTGAATCCACATTTCGATGCAGTATTGACAATCAGCACGCGCTTTCCCTTGAGGCTTTGGAAATCAAAGGCATCTCCATCCAGCGTTGTGGCTTGGAGATCGTGAAAAGAAGTCGATTGTGACATGGCGTTGAAGGAGAAGAGCACAAAAAGGCTCATGACGATTCTACGAATGATTTTCATACCTTCTGCAACCTCTAACAGGCTTTATTTGTTCATCTCGTTGAAGCCAAACAAACAGACTGAACTCCAAAATGAAATTCGCCACTTCAATTTTTTTCGTGTGCTGCTTGATTGGACTGAACACTGCGTGGTCTCAATCGTGTGAAACTTTTGGCACATACAACCTCGGGCCCGATGTCGAAATCACATGTGTGGACAGCTGTCTGACGCTGTCGGCGCCTCAGGTAGCCGATGTGGCTGCGGGTGGAACAGATTATGCTGTTGAGGAAATTGAGTATGACCCTCCATATCCCTTTTCGCAGGGCACCACAGCGATCAATTTTGGGGATGATACATACGCGGGCAACATCCCCATTGGCTTCACCTTCAATTTTTATGGCAACGACTACACCACATGCAAGCTGGCGAGCAATGGCTTTTTGACTTTTGATCAGGGAGAAACAGCTCCCTACAATCCAGCCGGTAACATTCCCGCTCCAAGCTTGGCATTGAATTCCATTATGGCGGTGTACAGCGACATCAACCCTTCGACTTGTGGCAACATCAAGTATTTTACGACGGGCAATGCACCATGTCGAAAGTTCGTAGCGAATTGGAATAACGTGTGCCAATTTTCGTGCACCAGTCAAATTGTTACGGCCCAGGCCGTTTTGTACGAAGGCTCGAATGCCATCGAGATTTATCTCGACAGTCGCCCTATATGCAGTTGGGGCAATGCTGTGGTGGGCATCCAGAATGCTTCCGGGACTTCTGGAATTGCTGCGCCGGGCTTCAATACTGGCAATTGGAGTGCCAATGACGAGGCCTGGCGATTCACCTCCAGTCAACCGGCAGAAGGCATGACTTTCTGGTATGAAGATGAAGTTTATTTGGGCTCAGGGCCAGATTTGGATTTTTGCACTTCTCAATCGACCACGTTGACGGCGGAATTTGGCATTTTGCCTCCGGGTGAATTCTGCGCAGAATATGATTTGAGTGTGTCCTCAGCGGGATCATGGGGTGCAAACAATCAAATATCATGGACACTTTATTCCGAAAATGGCTTCCCCATTGTTTCAGAGAGCGCACCCTACAGCGATACATTTTGCCTTCCGAATGGCTGTTATACGCTGGATATGAGCGATGCTGGTGACAATGGATGGGGCTCGGCCAATTGGACATTGATGTTGCCGGATGGTACTGAAGTGGGACCCTTCACCATCGAAGGAGGTGAGGGGACAGAAACATTTTGTTTGACGAATTATGATGGCGATTTGCCGCTGTACGAGGACTATGCAATCGTAGCTTCAGATGACTTGGAGATTACTGCGGTGAGCGATGCCAATGCAGATTTCGATTATCCGGGCTTGATTTGTGAAGATTCGGATCCCTTTGTCCTCGAGCCAGTGGAAGGGAGCGGAAATTGGACAGTGGATTGCAACGGTTGTTTCGATGAAGAAACATTGACCATTGATCCTGCAGCAGCAGGGTTTGGGAATTTGGAAGTGGTTCATGTTTTGGACGGTACGTGCTTCGCAGATGTAAGCACTGAATTCATTGCCATTGGGAATGTTCCCGATATCAATTTTGCCTCGAATACCGATACTTCGCTTTGTGTGGGGGAGACTTTTGATTACAATTGTACACCTCCTGTGGGGTTGTGGAGTGCGAGTTGTGGGAATTGCATCAACTCCAATGGTGTTTTTTTTACAGACATTTCTGACGTCGGGGAATTTGAGGTGACCTTCACCACCTTTGGAGCCTGTCCTGGCACAGGAATCTTGAATGTGGGTGTCTCGGCTGAATTGGAGGGTGAAATTTCGGTGCCCCCAATCATTTGTGAGGATGATGAGGTGATTTTTGAAGCGGATGTGGATGGTGTTTGGACGGCATCTTGTGGAGATTGCCTGGATGAGACTTCAGGCATTTTCACTCCCATGGGGACTGAAGAAGGAATATATGACGTCACTTTCACCCCTACATCTTTTTGCCCGATTGAGTCCTATGCCACAGTCACTGTTAGTCCGAGTGTATCCATAGCTGGTGGGAATGTGCCTGCCTCATTGTGTGTCGAGGCCGACGTCATTGACTTGAATACCAATGTGGATGGGGGTGTTTGGACGGCGAGTTGCGATGCCTGCATCACGGAGGAAGGTCTCTTCAATCCTGAAGCCTCCGGTCCAGGGTTGGTTTACATCAATTATGCGGTCGAAAGCGGCGCTTGCAGTGATTCAGCAGATTATGTGGTGGACATTACCCCCGTGCTGGTAGGTACTTTAGAACCCATTGGTCCCCTGTGCATCGGGGCAACGGCCAGCTTGGATTTCATTTACGATGATGACATCCCTGATGAATACACCACTGGGAATTCAGGCAGTTGGTCTTCTCCGAATTGTCCCGATTGTATTGTAGGCGCCGTCTCTGGAGGATTCTCTGCGAATCAAGCCGGTACGATTGAAGTGGTCTACACGTTTACGGACAATTGCAGTGAGCCCATTTCAGGTACCCTTGAGGTTGAAGAAGAGGTGGATGCCACGATATCTGCTGTCCCACAACTTTGTGAAACAGGTGACATCGTGGAATTGGAGGCCGTTGAAACCGGCGGTACTTGGAGTGCTGACTGTGCAAGTTGCATCAACGGCAATCTCTTTGATCCCACGGTGGGTGCAGGAAATTATGAGGTCATTTACACCATTGATGGCGTCTGCAGCGACCAAGATGAGGTGATCATTGATGTGTTGCCCCAATTGAATGCAACGGTGGATTTGCCCAATGTGGTTTGCATTGGCTCAGAAACTTGGCAGGCCGGAGTCTTCATTGGAGGTGGAGAATGGTCAGCCACCATCAATGGTGATCCATGCCTAGATTGTGTGAGTGCCACTGGTGAGATCAATATGCTCGCGGCGGGTGTTGGAATGTTGGAGGTAACCCATGTGCTTGATGGGTTGTGTGGTGACACCGATGTGGTCCTGATGGAAATCCGTGGTTGTTCTGTCGAATTGGTCAATGTCTTTTCGCCTAACGAAGATGGAATGAATGACGCATTGGTCTTCAAAAATCTGCCATATTTTCCAGGCAATACATTGCGTATTTTCGATCGGTGGGGTCATTTGACATACCAAGCCTACAATTATCAGAATACTTGGCGAGGAGAAGGAGCCTCAGATGGCACGTATTATTATACCTTGGACATTCCGGGACAGGAATCCATTCATGGAACGTTGACGATTTCCAGAATACAAGTAGACTAGAGACCAGCGCATTTGACGCTGTTGCTGAATGAAAAAGGCGGCTTTTTCTCAACGAAAAAGTCGCCTTTGCTTATTCAAGAAGGATGTTGCCCCTGCGATAGGTCAGTTGAAGGCGAAGTGAAGACCAACGGACCCTGAATGTACAGCTGGGCTGCGCACTTCTTCAAATGTGGGCAGGAGTGCCACTTCACCGAACACGGAAACGTTTCCATAACCCAATGACAAGCGGGCATTGATGGAGAATGGGTTGAGTGGAAATGATTTGTCCTTTTCTGTAGTGGTATTGAAGGCGGTGTTGTATTCCCGGAAATACTGGCCGATCAGGCGATAACCACCAATCAATCCCGCTTCGATGTGCAATCCTTCGTCAGCATCTCGGTCGGTGCGAATACTCAATAAGAAGGGCACTCGGATGTAGACGACATCCAAACGATGGGACGTCACATCTAGAGAATCCACGGGCAAAACATAAGACGCCACTTGTTCTGTGGCTTCATCGTAGTAGAGCTCCCGGTCGGCATCGACAGACATTCGCCACCAATCAAACCCAATTCCCGTGGTGATACCGATGAATTCACCCAAAACCCTTTGGCGGTATTCGAAAGGATTGAACTCAATCCTCCAACTGTTCGTGACATCGCTCGTAAACAGCCCGAGGGTGTCGGGCCCACCCCACGACCAATCCTCTTTTTCCACTTCATCGGGATTCTGAGCATCCCCTGTGAATTCAAGCATCGTGACTGTGGAGAAAGAAATGCCACCGAAATAGCCCTTGCTTTTGTTGGATTCATTTGCGGATTTCGAGGTGGAGCTGCTGTCGATGGTCACTTCCCAGCCGCGCGGAACGGGATACGTGTTTGGGGTTTGGCGGACAACCCGTTGATTCAAGCTAATGGCACTCGCGATGCCGCTTCCTATCATGGCTGTGTCTTGGTGATCGGAGCGCAATTCGGATTGGGCATGGGTCCATGTCAATCCACCCAAAACCATTGTACTCAAAAAGAACTTTTTCATAATCCAGGTCATCAGAGAAGGTGATTTCATTTTTTCGAGGTTTGAGCAGTGGACGCATCGTCCTGCATTTTTGTTACTGGGTTTTGATTTTTTTTCCAAAATCCCATCCATTTCATTTGCAATTGTTCTTGCAACTCAATCACCCGATTTTTTCGTGAGGTGAATTCATTTTGCAAGTGGGTGCGTCGTGTCTCTAGTTGGCGAGTTAAAAACTGAGCTTTTTCTTTTCCACGTTCAGCCCAAACACCGATTTGCCTCGGCAATGCCTTCACAGCGCGTACGGCGCCACCGATGGGTTGGTCTTCTAAGAAGGCCAACAACATTTCACCGTTTGTAGATAAGTCAATGGATTGGGTTGGAATAATCGCCTTTTCTAGGGCAAGGCTCGAGGGTGCTAACAGCGTTGCAGTTGTCGTGCGTTCGGGGCAAATGGGGGGCTGTGGAACCATAAATGTCAATGGAGATCTGGTCGGAAGGTCCGACCAGATGGAAGATGGTGTTACCGATTTTTTGAAAGTGAGATGGGTTGGAATTTCAAATGGATGGGATGCCAAGATGAGTGGCTCCAAAACTTCGTTAATGGGGAAGTGTGGCTGAGCTGAGGGATGGAGAATGTCAGCCTTAGGCTTGTTGGGGGGAGCGTCGGTCATGGAGAAATCGAAACAAAACATGGCAAGCACTGCAGCAGCAGTCAGTCGCACACCGTTGCTTGTGGGCACCCATGAAACGACCCGTCCAAATGACGCAGAGAGGGTGAATTCTTGTTTCTTTAGTCGTGTTTTGTCGGGAAATTGGATGCGAAGGCTGGGGCTCAAAATAAGCTCGGTATTATCCGGTAGCAACGACCTCTTCAATTGTACCCGATTGGGCATTTTTTGTTGTGCATTGGGGCGCAACTTTGGGTTATCGTCATGTTCCATCACACCAAATTTTCGATTTCTCCGATGAAGGCGCGCAAAGCCTGGCGCGCACGGAAGATGTATACCTTGACCTGGTCCATCGACAACTCCGTCAATTCGGCGATTTCCTTGTAACCGTAGCCCTCATAATCCCGGAGAAGCAGGACTGAACGTTGATCAGGAGGAAGTGTTTCCAGTCCTTGCTGAAGCCATTCCTGCAAATCATGTGGCACCGAACTGGACGTGACCACATGTCGCGGCTGAATCTCTTCAGTAAATCGTTTTCGCCGGAGACGGTCAATCGAACGATTGTGAGCCGTGGAGAAAAGGTAACTCCGGCCTTTCCCTGGGAGCACCTTATTTCGGCTGATCCATAGCTTTTCAAATGCATCTTGAACCACATCAGCCGCATCTTCTTCGCGCCGCACGATGCCCAATACATATCGATACAAGGCATCCGCTGCCTCATCGACAAGTTGGTTGTATTCGGCTGTGGTCATCGTGCAGTAGACGTAGGGTGCACGACAATGTTACAGCAATCGTTCAAATACTTCTTGAATGTGCTCTGGCCAGCGGGTTTCAGCCACCGCCCATGGCACCGATCCTGTGGCTGTTACCCCACGCCAGTGCATTCCGGTGAAGCGTGCCGTTTGTTGCAAAGGCAACATGAATTGGGACAAATCGTAGTCGTTCCTGCCACCAGGCGCGTAACTACTTAATGTGGCCCCTGTGGTGACGGACGCCGACAGGGTTTTGTATTGAAGCGCATGACCGCCTTCTCCAAAGGCCCATCCGGGTTGCAACATATCGTCCAAATACGTTTTCAAAATGCCGGGCATGCCATACCAAAACAGGGGGAAATGAAAAACAATGTGATCCGCTTGCATCCACCGTGATTGTTCTTCTGCACGGTCCCAGTTCAGTTCAGAAATGACCCTGAATTCCACTTGTTCACGTTTCGCCAAATGATTTGCAATGGCCTGCGCACCCACAGCTTCTCCAAATTGGGGATGTCCAATAATCCACAAAGATGAAGACACCTTGCTCATGATTTCAGCGCGAAAGACCGGCTCAAATTGAATCCAAAATAGAGATCTCCATCCAACCACCGGCCCGCGGCCTCGGTCAAGAATGCCCTTTCGAACATGCCACGCGCATTGGTCACATGCAGTTGGAAGACATGTCCGCCAGTGTCAATGTCAAATCCCAAGCTCAGGGAAGGAATCGCTTCTGGATGCGGTTTTTCACTGATGAAAGGGTGCCATTCTCCATTGATGCTGAGTCGGTTGTTTAATTTGTAACGACCGCCAAGCCCAAGGGTCAGCACGTCATGGGGGACTGCATCCGAAGGAACGAGGTTCCGGTGCGTGATTGATGGGATGCAGGCCAAACTCAAATCTGACCCCATTTTCCGGGTCAAAATGAGTTGGTGAACATAGGACAAGCGGGAGCTGAAGAGGTTTTCCCTTTCTTCCTCCCAGCGCAACCCGTTCATCATGCCCACGCTATACCAGGTAACACTCAACGGGAAATTCACAGAACCCGTAGACTGCCGGATCAATTTGGCCTTCACATTCGCCTCGAGTGTTTTCTGAAATGTGCTGCGCGCCAGCCCCACTGCCAACCGGTCATTGATGCCAAAATCGAGTCCCAATCGCATCCAGGCGTTGTCGAGTCCCCAGAGGGTATAAATGCCATCGCTGATTTGGCCAAATCGATGGGCAATCACAAAATGCAACATGCCGGCAGCGGGCGTTTCGTTGCTTTGGGCATTCACAATGCGGGTGTCTTTGAATGTTGCTCGAACCCATTCATTGGCAGGTTCACTCATCACGTCCAATTCGTCCAGCAGCCCTTGAGAACCAAGTCCAGATGTTCCACAGAAGATCCCCCAAAAGAGGAACAGTATCGCTGTTTTTCGAATGGACGCTTTCATTTGGGTTCCAAGATCGCTTTCAAATCAACCTGGATGACTTCTGCGATGTTCTCCCGTACCACTTTTGGAATGGGGATGCCATGGACGGAAGTCGAAACTTCAAAGTTGGCCTCTATCGTCCAACGGCCGTCATCTTGTTTGGATAGGGTTCCTGAAACTTTCCGTTCGTCAGATATTCCATGGCAATTGAAATCACCCTGCGCAACAACTGGAACGGGTTCGCCGGCGCTGAATGCATGGATGTCCCAATCCAGCAATCGACCTGAAAATGTAGCCTTTGGATGCAGCTCTGACTCCATGTAATTCTCATTGAAATGTTCTTCCATGAGTGCATTCTCAAAATGAAAACTTCGAATGGGCACTTGAAAGGCCACTTGGCCGTTGGAAATGTCCAAAATGGCGGACATTCCATTGGATTGGGCTTCGATGTTTTCCATCGGTGTGCTTGAGAAAAAATGAACGGATGCGTTGCGCGTGATGAGTTTCTGGGCTGAACCGTTCGCAGCAAAGCTCAAAATCAAAGCAAAACCGAAGATTCTCCAATTGATTTGAAAAATTAGTTTGATGGACATCATTGTGGCATTGGGATTTTCAGTTGTTAGGACATCCATCTGCGACCCATGCTTCGATGATGGTCAAGTTGCATTCAGAAAGGGGGCCATCAGGGGGCATCAATTCGCTGTCCATTTCAGGAAGATTGATGCGGTTGGTCAGTTGACCGTTGAGCCCAATCATTTGGATGTCCTCAAAAGTACTGAGGTCCAAAAGAGCCGTGGGGTTGGGGCCGCTGTGGCAAGAAGTACATCTCGCTTCAATTAAAGGCAATATGTCTCCGACAAAGCTGACATTCTCTGCCTCGCACGGAATCTCCTCTGGGTACAGCTGGTCTTCTACATTGTATGCACAGCCGGTCCAAAGCACTGCAAGCGTCGCGGCAAAAAGAGATTTGCGATCGAAACGGGACGAACTGCTGCTGATTGTGGTAGGGAAGAAGTACTGCATCACTCTCCTGCAAAACAACTGGATTTGGTGAAAAGTTGCCTCAGAAACTTACAAAAATCACCCGATATTCGCCAAAACTCG
Source organism: Flavobacteriales bacterium (assembly GCA_049610385.1). Taxonomy (GTDB): domain Bacteria; phylum Bacteroidota; class Bacteroidia; order Flavobacteriales_D; family Sanyastnellaceae; genus JBMYZL01. The sequence continues at coordinate 61,729 of JBMYZL010000011.1, read as the reverse complement.
GAGGCCAAAAGGAAATCACCTACCATGGGAAGAGCGTTTGAATTCAGGAAAGAGCGGAAAATGAAACGTTGGGCTGCCATGTCCAAAACTTTTGCGCGATTGAACAAGGACATCATCATTGCTATACGAGAAGGCAGCAGTGCCGATCCAGACATGAATCCCCGTTTGCGAGCGGTCATTCAGAACTGCAGGGCTGCCAACATGCCGAAAGACAACATTGAGCGTGCCATCAAAAAGGCGACGGACAAGGACACAAGCGATTACAAGCAGGTCACCTTCGAGGGTTATGGTCCGCATGGAATCGCTGTGTTTGTAGAGACTGCTACGGACAACAACAACCGAACAGTGGCCAATGTCAGGTCCTATTTCAACAAATGCGGCGGGTCACTGGGGACCAGTGGGAGTGTGGAATTCATGTTTGACCATGTTTGCTTTTTCAAGATCAATGGCACGGGACTGGATGTTGAAGAATTGGAATTGGAATTGATTGATTTTGGCGCCGAAGATGTCGGTTTGGATGGCTCGGAAATCATGATCTACGGCTCCTTTGAATCCTTCGGTGATTTGCAAAAGAAGTTGGAGGAAGATGGCCGTGAAATCATCGAGTCTGGCTTGGATCGAATTCCGACGACTACGAAAGATTTGAATCCCGAAGCCACCGCTGAAGTTGAGAAATTGTTGGAAAAAATTGAGGAAGATGATGATGTGCAAAATGTGTTTCACACCATGTCTTCCTCGACTGATGAATAAGGATTGAAATGGGTTCGGTGTGATTTTATCTTTTCAACATCGTTTTTTGTTTTTGAAGACGAAAAAGTCGGCGGGTACTTCACTCGAGATTGCCTTGAGTGCCATTTGTGGGCCTGACGACATCATCACTGAAATCACCCATGTAGATCAATTGGAGAGAGAAGCTTTGGGTTTTCCAGGGCCACAAAACCACATCATCAAAAGGGTCACTGTTCATGGGAAGGTTCCCAAAGCGCACAAGTTTTACAATCACATGTCTTACGACGAGGTTAGAACCAGGTTGCCTCAACTGAACCTTGATGATTTTTTCATTTTCGCTGTTGAGCGGGACCCCGTTGATCGAATGATGAGCCTTTACCACTTTCAAGGTGGCGAGGCAAAACATGGATCACTTGAGGCATGGTTGAATTCTCCGAAATCGGGGAGGCATCATGGATGGGATTTGTACCATCATGAGGGCAAGTGTGTTGCCGACAAAATCTATTTCTATGAAGAACTTGATTCGGCCTGCGAAGACTTGTCAGCAAGATTCGGAGTTGAGGTGAAGCTTCCTGAGTACAGGGCAAAAGGAAATTACAGGATTTCAAGAGAGGTTCCTCCACTCAGTGGCGAGGTTAAGCAATGGCTGCGCGAGAATTTTGTGCGAGAATATGAGGCCTACCATTACGAACTGCCGATTTGAGGCCGTTCATGAAGTCTGTATTCGAAGATTTCCAGGTTGAACGCGGGCAGAGCCGCAACCAAATGGTCGAGGATGTCGGCCATCAAATCTTCGTGCGCGGCCCATTCTTGGTCGCGTGAGAAGCAGTAAAATTCGACAGGTATCCCTTCCGCAGTGGGTTGCAAGTGGCGCACCAGCAAAGTCATCGACGTGTTGACTCCGGGGTGGTTGCGTAAGTAACATTCGGTGTAATTGCGGAAAAGTCCGAGGTTTGTGAGTCGGCGGCCGTTGATGGGGCTGGCAGCAGTTTCAGCACCTCGGGTTTGATTCTCTTGTGCGATGATGGAGCGTCGTTCGTCAAGCCAGGAGCGCAGGACTTGAACTTTCTCAAGTGAGGTCAGAAGTGTTGGGTCCGCGAACCGGACTGAGGAGGGACGGATGGTGATGTGTCGCTTGATGCGCCGGCCACCAGACTGGCTCATGCCACGCCAATTCTTGAATGAGTCTGAAATCAAGGCATATGTTGGCACGGCGGTATACGTCATGTCCCAGTTTTGGATTTTGACCGTTGTCAAATTGATTTCGACAACATTTCCATCAGCACCGTACTTCTCGATGGTCACCCAATCCCCGATGCGAATCAAATCACCTGAAGACAGTTGAACGCTTGCAGTCAAACCGAGTAGTGCATCCTTGAAGACCAATAGAATAACGGCAGTGGCCGCCCCCAACCCACCCAAAATCACCGTGAATTCTTGACCACTGAAAGCAGCAACCATGGCAACGGTGGCAAGAATAGAGGTGATGATTTTGAGGAGTTGAGCGAAACTCGCGATGGGTTTGTCTTTGAACCGCGGCAAGGATTCCAGTGCGTTTTCGATCCCGTTTATCGCTGCGAAGAAGACAAGGAGGGCGGTGAGGATTTGGGCCAAATTCAATAGCACATCAACAGCCTCACGAGCCGTTGGGAAAGGAGGAAGCAAAAGCGAGGAGGTCGCCGACAAGACAGCCAATGGAAGAAAAAATGCCAAACGATTGAGCAAGGGCTTGTTGAACAATTTGTCATCCCAGGTGACTCTTGTTTTCTGGGTCATGCCGTGCAAAACGCGCCCGAGGATCAGCCGTCCCATGCCCCAAACAAGGCATGCCCCTACGCACCCAATACCGCCCAGAACCACAAGTCGAAGACCCGGCGAAGTGGTGGTTCCCATCCAGTCCATGCGTTCAATCCACCGGACAATGATTGGACTCAAATGTTCTGTCATGTTGTGAAATTATCTGGACTTCAGCTCCGTGCAATGAGCCGTTGACAACTTGTTCATAATCTGTTGGAATGAGGGGGGCAGAGGATTGAAAAGTGTCGATGAATGACATCATCTTCGTGGGAAAGCTGTGTACGCAATACCGTCTTCTTTGGTGTTGGGGCCGGATTCCGAGGGGAGCCGGCCCTTCCTCTTTATCAACAGTTGGGTTTTCAACATGTTCCGGGTCACAATCTGATGATGTCGGGGTACATTTGTAATCTCAGAACGCGCAACGCATGTCCCGATTGACCACCCGAGAAGAATCAGATTTGTTGACCATTTTGATGAATCGCGGTGGCTTTGCCACCAAAACGAGTGCGAGAAAAGCCATCAAAGGAGGAGAAGTTGAAGTCAATGGCAAGTGCTTGCGCATTCCAAGTGCTGTGATTCCATCTGGTGCCATCGTTTCATGGTCGCGTCGTGGGCCGAGAAAAACGGTGAAGGATTTTGATCTCGCAGGTCCGGTTTCTCCTGCTTTGAAGGCAGCCCACAAAAAAGGGAAGCCGATTCGGACACCATTTGAAATTGTCCATGAGGACGACAACATTCTGGCATACATCAAGCCGCCCGGTTGGGTCTTTGCATCTCCCAATCCCAAGGTGAAGACCTCTTATTCAGCAATGCGCGCGTGGATGAATCGAACGCATCCTGATTTGACAGATGTGCATTTTGTCAATCGCATTGAAAAGGAGTCGAGCGGCATCTGCATCATTGCCAAGAGTTTGACGTGGCGGAAGCATTTGCAAGATCATTGGAAGTCATTTGACCAGGGACTTTACCTTCTCATTCAAGGGCACCTTCCTGCAGATGATGTTTTGACCACCTTTGTTCACGAACAGGGAAAGCGAGTTGGTCCAATGCGGGAATGGCCTTACAGGACCATGCGGGCTACGGCTGACCATACCTTGTTGAAGTTGGGGGGGACTTTTGATGACATCCCTTTGCTGATGTCTGCATTGCGCCGGCACGGCTGCATGCTGTTGGGCAAGGGAAAAGAGGCGCCAGATCCCATGGGTCGTTCAGGGATTCACATGTACCAATTGCAGTTGAAGGGCCCCAATGATGAGATTGTGGAAATCAAGACGAGGGTGCCGAGGCCCTTCTTGAATTTGGTGAAAGGCGGCGTTTCACCCAAGCTAGAAAAGGGGAGACGAAAAGCTCCGAAGGATGCTGTGGACGCGCGCTATAGGACGTAGCGATGCGCCAACCAATCGCGCAGTTCTTTCGACTCTGCTGGATTGAGACTGCGAAATGCCAAACGCATGGCCCGGCGCATCATCACCGGCTCGGCATGCACGTGTCGAATCAGTGTTTTGTACTGTTCCAGTGCGTCGGGGACGGTTGTGATGGGGATACCTGGTACTGACATTTCAGAGACTTTGAGAATCGGGTTGGAGTTACGAGAGTGCATGCCAATTTGTTTCAACTCCGCCTACATTTGTGCACGAAAAAAATGAACTCCTTCTATGAAATCACCTGTTTACATCTTATCGGCTGTTCGAACGCCCATGGGCAGCTTTCTGGGAAGCCTATCAAAAGTGTCGGCTCCAAAGTTGGGAGCCATCGCCATCGAAGGAGCGATTGAACAAGCTGGCATTCGAGCCGAGGATGTTCAAGAAGTTTTCATGGGGAATGTACTGCAAGCCGGATTGGGTCAAGCTCCTGCCCGTCAAGCTGCACTGGGAGCAGGTCTCACTCACGAAGTGCCATGTACCACGGTGAACAAGGTGTGCGCCAGTGGGATGAAATCCATTGCGTTGGCTGGCGCGGCCATTGCCAATGGTGATGCTGATGTAGTTGTGGCGGGTGGCATGGAAAACATGAGCCAAGTTCCGCACTACATGCACGGCCGCAGCGGAACAAAATTTGGTGATTTGAAGGTCCAAGATGGCATGTTGTTGGATGGATTGACGGACGTTTATAACGCAACACACATGGGCAATTGTGCTGAATTGTGTGCCAAGGAACATGGATTCAGTCGTGAGTTACAAGATGAATTTGCAGTTGAGAGTTATACCCGTGCTGCCAAGGCTTGGTCGTCAGGTGCTTTTTCGGATGAAGTGGTGCCAGTGTCGGTACCGCAGCGAAAAGGAGATCCGGTTGTCGTCAGCGAGGATGAAGAGTACAAGCAGGTGAAAATGGAGAAAATTCCCGCCTTGCGCCCCGCTTTTCAGAAGGATGGTACCGTAACAGCGGCGAATGCATCCACGCTCAATGATGGTGCCAGTGCGCTGGTTCTGGCCAGCGCTGAGGCCGTGGAACGATTGGGGGTGAAGCCGATTGCGCGTTTGGTCTCAGCCGCGGATGCTGCTCAGGCTCCTGAGTGGTTCACCACTGCACCGGCCAAAGCCTTGCCGAGGGCATTGGCGAAAGCGAATTGGCAGGCAGGTGACGTGGATTTGTGGGAGTTGAATGAGGCCTTTTCAGTTGTGGGCTTGGCCAACAACAAGTTGCTCAACCTCAATTCAGGGAAAGTGAATGTTCATGGGGGTGCAGTGGCTTTGGGTCATCCCTTGGGGTCAAGCGGTTCTCGCATCATCGTGACTTTGATTCATGCCTTGAGAACTCGCGGTTTGTCCAAAGGTGCTGCCGGCATTTGCAACGGAGGGGGAGGCGCCTCTGCGATGTGTGTAGAATTATGTGAATGATGGAAGCCATGCTTTGGATGGCGGCGGTTCCAGTGGTTCCAGTGCGTTCAGAACCCCATGATCCTGCAGAAATGGTCACCCAAATTCTGGCGGGTGAATCCGTTGTCATCCTGGCGCAAGGTGAAAGGGATTGGGTCCAGATTCGCTGTACTTGGGATGGTTATGAAGGCTGGGTGGATCGAAAGCAATTGACCCCATCGAATCCTGCAAATGATGTACACATGAATCAGGTTTCCATCCGGTTGGAGCCCTGGAAGCGGCTTGCCAATGATGTGGTGATTTATTTTTCGATGGGAAGTCGATTCCATCAAAATGGGAAAGTGGTGATTTTGGGGGATTGGGAATACGAAAGGCAGTCCCTCATCAATCAACCTGTACCTCCTTCTCTGCCGGTGAGATGGGCCGAGCAACTTTTGGGCACACCCTACCTCTGGGGAGGACGTTCATCGTTTGGTTGCGATTGTTCAGGCCTGGTTCAGTTGGCATTTCAGATGATGGGTTGGTGCCCACCAAGGGATGCATCACAGCAGTATCTGCTGGGTTCTGAGGTGAATCTGGCCGAGGTGGAAGAGGGTGATTTGGCCTTTTTTTCCAACTCAACCGGTCGCATCGTTCATGTAGGCTTTGTCTTGGCCGATGGCCAAATCCTTCACGCCGCAGGGGAAGTTAGAATCGATCGATTGACCCCAGCAGGCATCCTCCGGGAGCCTTCAGGTGAGATCACCCACAAACTTGCCGGAATCAAACGCTGGGTGTTATCAGATCTCCAGAAAAGTTCTTGATGTGGCATGTGCCCGCAATAGTGGGCTGGGGCGATAGCGGTCTTCTTGGTATCGCTCACGAAGATTCTCCAGGGCAGCATAAACACGGGACAGGCTCCATTCGTTTGCCCAAGCCAACAAACCCTTGGGGTAGTTGACGCCTCGCGTCATGGCCAACTCAATGTCATGGGGCGATGCGATATCCATGAACACCGCATCGATGGCTTCATTCATGAGCATCACCAAGATGCGCTCTGAGATTTGTTCACGCAAGAAAACGTCATGAACGGGGCTGCTTTTGGGCGAACTTTCCCGGTAATCATAATATCCTCGTTGCGTTTTGCGTCCCAACCAACCGGCTTCGACATGTCGTTTTTGGACCAAACTTGGCCGATACCTTGGATCTTGATAGAAGGCATTAAATACGGAAGTGGTCACAGCATAGTTCACATCGTTGCCGATCAAGTCCATCAACTCAAAGGGCCCCATTTTGAATCCCAAATCTTTCATGGCTGCGTCAATGGTGGACGCATCGGCGATGCCTTCTTCCAAAATTCGAAGGGCCTCTCCATAAAAGGGACGCGCAACACGGTTCACGATGAAACCTGGGGTGTCTTTGGCCAAAACGGGTTCCTTGCCCCAAGCCTTCATCATGTGCATGCATCGCAAGGGAAGTTGGGCATTTGTCTGCAGCGCAGGAATGATTTCCACCAACGGCATCAAGGGTGCTGGATTGAAAAAGTGCAACCCAATGAATCTTTCTGGCCGTTCAAGGGCGCTTGCGATTCCTGTGATGGAAAGTGAAGAAGTGTTGGATGCGAGTATGGCATCAGGCGCAACGACCTTTTCCAAAGACTGGAACACAGTTTTTTTGACGTCTAGGTCTTCGATGATGGCCTCAATGACTAGATCACACGTTGAACAAGTCGACAGTTCAGAACTGCGTTCAATGTTGGCCGCGATTTCGTGACATTCTGAATTTGAAATGCGTCCTTTTTCGACCAACCTAGTCAGAATTCGGTCCAATTGTGTGGCGCTCCGTTCGAGGGCAACTTCGGATTCGTCAATAACCACCACTTGACAACCAGCTTGTGCGGCGATCTGGGCAATTCCAGACCCCATGGCTCCGGCCCCGATGACACCGACTTTGTTGATTTTGTGTTCCATGTGCTGCGGCCAAAGTTCCGATATTTCCGATATGAAAACCTATTACGACCCGAAAGACCTGAAACGTTTTGGTGACATTGCCGAGTGGGATGCGGCGTTGGCGAAGAAATTTTTCGATTGGTATGGCGATGTTTTTGAGGAAGGTGCTTTGACAGCCCGGGAAAAATCCCTGATTGCATTGGGTGTGGCGCATGCAATTCAATGTCCTTATTGTATCGATGCCTACACGCAGGATTTGCTCCAACGTGGAGAATCAGAGGAGGGCATGATGGAGGCGGTTCACGTGGCGGGAGCCATTCGGGGCGGGGCTTCACTTGTTCATGGTGTGCAGATGATGCAGAAGGCCAAATCCCTTTTGATGTGAGGGCGTCCAAGCGAACAGGCCAAGGCACACATGCCCAATCGAGCCGAGCATTGGAACGGTTGGCAGCGCCCCCATTTGGCTCACCAGAGTGGCCGCATTTTTCGGAAAAGCTTCAAGAATTGGGTCTTTACCCCATGCGTCCCAAAGAAATGGATGTTTTGCAAGTCAATGTGGGTTATGTGTGCAATCAAACTTGTGCGCATTGTCATGTCGATGCAGGTCCCGATCGGAAAGAGGTCATGACGGCCTCCACGTTTGACGAAGTCTTTCGGGTTTTGCAGAAGGCGCGTCCAAGCACCTTGGATTTGACTGGAGGTGCTCCCGAGATGAACCCAGAATTCAAGCCATTTGTTGAACGGGTTCGTCGAGCATTTTCGCCTGATGAATTGGACATTGTAGTGCGGTCGAACCTGACCATTTTACAATCGCATTCTCGTTTTGCTGAACTCATTCCGTGGTTTGCGCGGCATCGCATACATGTGGTTAGCAGTCTGCCATCTGTTCATCAGCACCAAACGGATCGCCAACGGGGCGATGGGGTTTTTGAAGCCAGTTTGGCGGCCATTCGAGAATTGAATTTGGTGGGATATGGCGGGGAAGACATCGGCTTGGTGTTGGATTTGGTACACAACCCCACAGGTGCTTTTCTCCCAGGAGACCATGAAGCTTTGGAGGTCCGATTCAAGGCTGAATTGCGCAACCGTTTTGGTCTGGAATTCAACAATTTACTAATAATCACCAACCTTCCAATCAGCCGATATTTGGATTTTTTGGTGGCCAGTGGCAATTATGAAGATTACATGGAATCGTTGTTGGACGCGTTCAATCCAGCGGCAGCGCTTGGTGTCATGTGCCGGAATACGTTAAGCGTAAGATGGGATGGGGCGCTGTACGATTGTGATTTCAATCAAATGCTGGACCTTCCGATTCAGCACACAGTTGGACACATTCGCGATTGGGAACCCGGTTTGATAGGTCGTGACATTGCCGTGCACAACCACTGTTATGGATGCACTGCTGGTGCAGGGTCAAGTTGTTCAGGAACAATACTCTGATGATCATTGTGATGGCAAGGTGGCCAGTCCTTGGCCAAGGCAAATCAAGACTGGCGGCTCAAGTGGGCCTCCAAAAGGCGCATGAGATTCATTTGCTTCTGTTCAATCATGCCTTGAAGGAGTTTGCAAGGCATGCCGACGGTTGCGTGGTTGCGCTCACCGGTCAACGACACGATGCAATTGAAGTCACTGAGCAGATGTCCGAATTGCGCGTGATATCGCAAAGGGGATCAGATTTGGGCCACAGGATGTTGAATGCCATTGAGGACAGTCGCATTTGGTGGGGGGCTGGTCGACCCATCACCCTCGTGGGGACGGACATGCCAGATCTGACTTTGGAACATGTCAAGCGGGCGGAGAAACGGGTTTGTTCAGGGGTAGATGCGGCTGTGGTGCCGGCATTGGACGGTGGATTTGGATTGATGAGCATGTTGGAATGGCCAAGAGATTTGTGGCGGCATGTTCCTTGGGGGACCGATCAGGTTTGGCCTTTGATTCAAAAAAAAATGAGCGCCAAAGGCCTGACATTTTGGGCGGATTCTCCCGAGCAAGACGTGGATACGCAAATGGACTGGAACTCGATTTGTTCAAAACATGCGACTTTTGCCGACTATGGACACATCTGAAATGTTGAAAGAAATGATGCGTTACTTGTCTGATCGTGGAATCGGGGAAGTCGACGTTGCTGTGATTTGTGGAACGGGTTTGGGTGGTTTCACCCAAGAAATGGATGAGCAATGGGTGGCCTTGAGTTACAATCAGATACCTTTTTTCCCTGTGGCCACTGTTGAGTTTCATTTTGGACGTTTGGTTTATGGTCGTGTGGGGGATGTGCGCGTTCTGGCTTTTGAAGGTCGATTTCATTACTATGAAGGCCATTCGATGGAACAAGTGGTGTTGCCCGTTCGCTTGGCCAAATCCCTTGGCGCACAAGCCATGTTGTTGTCCAATGCTGCCGGTGGTCTGAACCCCAACCTGAAAAAGGGTGCCCTGATGCGGGTGGAGGACCACATCAATCTTCAGCCAGAATCGCCGCTGCGCGGGCCAAATGAAGAGAAATGGGGAGGGAGATTTCCAGACATGAGTCAGCCCTATCATTCGGGGATTGGGACATTGCTTCATCAATTGGCCGCTGATCAGGGGGTTCGGTTGGTGGATGGCGTTTACGTCAGTGTGGCTGGTCCCCAGCTCGAAACCCGTGCAGAATATCGCTACTTGCGAACCATTGGAGGGGATGCAGTGGGGATGTCCACAGTGCCTGAAGTCATCGCTTGCGCACACATGGGGCTGCCTTGTGCCGTAATCAGTGTGATTACCGATGAGTGCGACCCAGATCATTTGGCTCCAGTTGACGTTGCGGAAATTGTGAGCATCGCACAACAGGCTGAGCCCCAACTGACTGCGTTGTTCAAGTCGGCTGTTTTAAAGATTTTGGAGGTGATTTGACACGGTTACAAATTCCGGGCCGTCAATCATGAATTCCATTTGCGAAGTCCAAATGACGCAGGCTTCTTGCCTGCATGAAACAATTGATCAGGACTTCAACCTGCAGAAACTGCGGTGAAAAACTTCGGGGACGTCGAGACAAGTTGTTTTGCGATGACCATTGCCGGGTGCGACATCACCGGCGCACAGGTCCCCACTTGCTTTTGAAAAAAGTTGACGCTGTATTGATGCGCAATCGAACACTTCTTCGTATGGCTCGGAATGCCGAAAATCTCACGGAACAGACTGATTTGGCGTTCACATGGCTGCGGCAACGTGGTTTTGACTTCACCTATCACACCCATGTTGAGATTCTTTCAGATGGCCGTGCCGCAGTGATGTGTTATGAGGAGGGGTATGTGGTCGAGGCGCATGGTGTTTTGCTGCTTCAGCCCGAGATTGTCAATTCGGTTTGAGGGCATTATCGGGACTTTTTGGGTCGGTTTTTGCGCATTTTTTGTGTTTTCGAGCCTTTTTTCTTCTTTTTTTCGTGAAATGCACCTTTGTAATCCGGGTCAATTTTCCGCATCTCCTTGTCGATGATCATGGCTTGGTTTTGTCGCTCCCATCTGGGGGTTTCAAAGACTTCTAAGTTCTCAGGAGGCTGGATTGATTTTGGAACATCACCTGTTAGATTTTCAATGCGCTTCAGCGCATAACCCTCGGCTGGATCAACCAATGTGATGGAACGGCCGGACCGAAATGCACGCCCGGTTCTTCCAATTCTGTGAACATAATCATGGGGATCTCCAGGCACTGAAAAATTAACCACGTAATCGATTTCAGGGATGTCGATTCCACGGCTGGAAACATCTGTGCTGACCAGAACCTTGATTTCGCCCGATCGAAACAACTCCATCGCATTCAATCGCGAGTTTTGGGCTTTGTTGCTGTGGATGGAGCGGACACCGAAATCAAAGATTCGCTCCAAATATTTACCGATTTGCTCTGCATCTTCTTTCCGCCGGACAAAAACCATCCATCGGCTCTCAGGTTGGTCTTCCGTAACAAGCAAATGTTCAAGGTAGGACAACTTGGTGCGCATGTTCGGCAGTTCGACTTGGTATTGTTCTACTGTGCTTGCCACAGTGGCTTGTGGTGCGACCTCCAAACGGGTGGGCCAGAGTAGAAATTCGTCTGCGAGCCTTTCAACCCGGTGTGGGAAAGTGGCTGAAAACAGCAAATTTTGTCTTTTCGTGGGCAGGACCTCTTGCAGGTTGCGAAGTTGTGGCATGAATCCCATGTCCATCATCCGATCGGCCTCATCGATGACGACATGCTTGATCTTCCTGGTGAAAATTCCCCCCCGCATGTACAGATCCATGAATCTTCCGGGTGTCGCCACAATCAAATCAACGCCTTCTGAGAGTTCATTCAATTGAGTTTTTGGGCCTACGCCTCCGTACAACATGACGATTCGCAAATCCGTGTAAGCCGCAAATTTGCGGGCTTCACCCGCGATTTGAATGACCAACTCTTTGGTGGGCGCCAAAACCAACCCACGTGGAGATTCTCCTTGCGCATATTTCAAGTTGGACAACAAGGGAATCAGGAATGCGGCTGTTTTTCCAGTACCTGTAGGCGCAATGCCGATGACATCTTGCCCGGCTCGTATCGGCGGAATGGCCATGACTTGAATATCTGTAGCTAATTGATATCCAGCATCTTCTGTAGCTTGGATGAATTGTTTTGTTAGCTTCAGTTCTTCGAACGTCATGCAGACAAAAGTAGTGGGTTATCTTGCACCCCAATGGGAGAGGATCGATTTCAACACATGCGGCCTTTTTTGGACGCTGAGGTGCCGAAGGCCATTGAACGGTTGATGGGCGAAAAGGCACTGCACACGGCGTTGGAGGCGTTCATGGGGGTGGATCAAGCGCAATGGGCCCTGGAGCAAGCCAAGCGTGTCAATTCCATCTTTGAATTTCAAGATCATATTTCGAGGCCACTCGTGAAGCACATCTTGGACACAACGGCTTCTGAAGTGACCTTTTCTTTTCCAGATGGCTTCGATCCGGTAGGAGCCCTGTTTATTTCAAATCATCGGGACATTGTTCTGGATCCTGCCTTGATTAATTTGGCTTTGAGCGATCAGGGAGCGCCTACAACGGAAATCGGAATTGGTTCCAATTTGCTCGGATTGTCCTGGGTGCGGGACGTGGTTCGTTTGAACCGAAGTTTTGTGGTGCCTCGCGGGGGTGGACCAAGGCAGCAATTACAGGCCAGCGCGGATGTGGCGGCCTATGTGCGTTCAGTGGTTTTGGAAAACCAAAGGAGTGTGTGGCTTGCTCAACGAGAAGGGCGCGCCAAGGATGGCAATGATTTGACATCACCTGCCTTGATTCGGATGCTTTTGGACGGCGGCGGTGAAGAGATGTGGTCGGCTCTTCGGGTGCATGCGGTGTCCCTGAGTTATGAATGGGATCCCTGTGATGCCATGAAGGTTCGGGAATTGTTGATTCGCCATGCTCAAGGGGGGGAGTATCAAAAGGTGGCTGGTGAAGATGAAAAAAGCATGCGCAAGGGACTTTTGGAATGGAAAGGACGGATTCATATTTCCTTTTCTGCTCCTTTGGCATGGGAAGAAGGACCAGAACGGAACCATGTCCGGATGGCATCCGTGGTGGACGAATGCATTCATCGACAGTTGCGGCCATTTGACAACGCTGCTTATGCTGCACATTTGATCGGGGAAGCAGGGGTGTCGCCTAAAATCCTCTCGGATGAATCCATTGGTGAAGCCTGTGAAGAGCGTTTGGCCTCAGTTGTTGAAGAAGTACAATTGAACACAGCGTTTACACAAGAGGAAATTCGGACAGTTTGGTGCCAAATGATGGCACGTCCATGGGTCAATGCCCAACACTCAAAGATGTCATCCGCCATTTCCGGGTGATTTCCGCCGCTGCAATTCCAGCCGCCATGGCAGCATTCAATGATTCCGGAGCCTCTCGGTGTCCTCCACTGGTTCCCATGGGAATGCCCAAACGCACGGCTTGGGTTTGAGACCAATCGGGTTGGGGGCCATGGGATTCAGATCCCACCACAAGGGCCAAAGTCTCCTGAGGGTCGGGGTGGTATTGGTCTAGGGATTGGCCATCGGCCTCCAAAACCGCACAAGTTCCGGGCCAAGAATCGAGCCATTCAGCAAGTGGGATTTCTAAAATGGGCATGTGGAAGACGGAGCCCATGGAGGCCTGAACCGTTTTTGCATTGAAGGGATCTGCTGACCCTTGAATGAGGGCGACACCCGAACAGCCCAACCAATGTGCTGTACGAATCAAGGTTCCGACATTTCCGGGGTCATTGAGGCCATCTGCAACAAGCACCAAAGGAATTGGGTGTTTCTCAACAACGTTCAACCAATCGGACCAATTCAATTGAGGCATTTCAGCCGTGGCCAAAATTCCTGGCGGGGTTTTCAAAGAGGACATTCTCGCCATCACCTGAGAAGGGACGACCTTGACGTCTTTTTGGCTGTCCGGAGGCATACTTTCGATACCTTTGGCTGTGGCCCAAATGTTGCGCGTTTGCAATGGGCTCCTTTGCAGTTCCATGACTGACTTGAGTCCCTCAACGACGAACAGCCCCAATCTCTTTCGCTCTCGCCGATGGCGCAAATTGCGAATGTTCAGAATTTCGGCGCGTGTGAGAGACATTCTAATTTTGGTATTGGATTTCCGGATGCGAATCTACTTCGCACCTCTGGGAATTGGATGTTTTGTGTTGCTTTCTGGTTGCCTCACAGCCAAAAGGGCAGGCGGGGATGGTCAAATTCTGGGACCTATACATGTGCATCCGTCGCTTCCTGGGACAGCCGATGTGTTGCCTGAGCCAGAGGCGATATGGACGCTTCGTCGATCTTCAGTTGATACTTTGCCTCGGCTTGTATTTGACATCCGTTGGCTGGACAGAATTGAAAGAAACCTGTTGGCAAATGCTCAGCGCCGAGGATTTCTCGAGGCCGAGGTTCATTGTGAACCAGATTCCATCTGGGGGCGTCGAATCGGAATGAACTGTGTGGTGAAAAAAGGCCCCTTGTCCGCCATTGGCCAACTCAATTGGGAGGCCATGGAAACCGGTTTGCCTGTGGCCAGATTACAAGCCAATTCACTGTTGAAATCCGGTGCGCCATTTGATGCAGATGTGCTCGAGAAAGAACGCATCAGAATTGCCCAAGCCGCGCGTTCCATTGGTTTTGCAGGTTTTCAAGAAGCCTACGTTTCTTTTGTCGCGGATACGACGGAATCTGCTTCAGGGCGTGATGTGGAGGTAACCATTCGTCTTTTGCCTGCTACCCGGACAATTGATGGTGATTTGCATTCTGAGCCTCACTCAAAGTTCAGATTTGGGGAAGTTCGATTCCACCAGATCACGGATCGTGGTGGGGATTCATTGAAGGTCCCCATTTTGGAACATCTCAACAGCATTGAGAAGGGAATGGTCTACAACAGCATTGTTCTGGAGGAGACTTACCGCCGGTTGGCTCGCTTGCCCTCAGTTCGTCGCGTTGAGATGCGGATGGAAGATGGAGCAGCGGGTAACGATTCTATGGATGTTGAAATCTGGATCAGTTCACGTCCGAATATGGCCTTGGAATTGGAAGTGGACATGACACGAAGAGATGCGGCATATGGTCCCATGGCCCAATTGACTTGGCAGCATTTGAATCCATCAAGGATGGGCGACCAGTTGGAATTGTCCGCGAGTGGTGGGATTTCTTCAGTAAAACCTTTCGCTTATGATGCGACAAGTTTGATTCCAAACAGTGGGGAGTGGTCGCTGAACCTGGATTATCAAAGACCGGGATTTTTTCCAATGCGGCTGGAACATGTGCGACCAAGTACTGATGCTCAAACGCTGATGGGGCTGAACATCCGACGGGAATCCAGACCGGATTATGTCAGGAGAAATTTCGGTTTTCTCTGGGGCAATCGATTTATCGAAAACCCGGCCTTGTCGAGTTTGATTCGTTTGGACTGGCTTGAAATTACCCACACGGACATTGAGGCGACGGCAGCATTTCAAAGTTGGCTAGAAGAGGATGCGTCCGAATTCATTCGCAGTCGTTTTGCGGATTATTCAAGTGCGCTGACCCGCGTGGTATGGTCGCGTCCCGAACTTCGAATTTCGATGGAATGGGCGGGGCAAACCCTTCGGGCATTGGCACCCACTTTGGGCTTGCCTGAAAATGGATCAGGGCAGTTTCTCCTGGGCGGAGTCCCATTCGCCCAATTTTTGAGGGTCGAAGCTCAAAGGTCTTGGCACCTTGGGACTGGACGCATCACCCACGCCGGTCGCATCTTGGCCGGTTCAGGTTGGGCGGGTAAGAATTTTGAAACATTGCCTTTTGATCGTGCTTTTTTTGGTGGAGGAGTGCAAGGAATGAGAGGTTGGGGAGCGCGGGAGCTGGGGCCAGGCTCAGTGAAATCTGAGGATGGAAGTGGAGCCGTTCAAGGACTGGGAGACATGCGGATTGAAACCAGTTATGAGCTCCGCTGGAAATGGACTGACATGTGGATGTTGGCCTCTTTTGTTGACGTTGGTAACGTATGGTTACATGGCAGTCAAGCGCCGGCATCAGCGACGTTTATGCATGGGGGCAAATGGGCGACTCTTGCTTGCAATATCGGGCTGGGGCTCCGCTTGGACTTCGACTTCTTCTTGCTGCGTTTGGACGCAGGGCTCCGACTGCATGACCCCACACAACCCGAGGATCGCCGTTGGTGGCGCCCGAGCCGATCAAATGGCGCTCTTCATTTGGGTTTGGGGCATGCATTTTGATGGATTGAACATGCTTCTCTCCTTTGAATTCCTCTGGCCATGACGAAGGACTTCTGAGAAAGAAGGCCTACCTTCGTCAATTCATTCAAAAACGAATCCAGAATGGGTTGGTTCAAGAGAATACAAGACGGAATCACAACGAAGTCCACTGAGAAGAAGGAGATTCCAGAAGGCGCTTGGTACAAATGTCCGAACTGCAAAACAGTGGTGACAGCACAGGAGCACTCAGACACCTTGAATGTATGCAAGCACTGCGGTCATCATGAACGAATGGGCAGTGAAGGATATTTCCAATTGTTGTTTGATGAAGGGAAGTATCGGGAATTGGTACCGAAAATGGCCAGTGACGATCCGTTGGAGTTTACTGATACGAAAACTTACAAATCCCGTTTAGAGGCGGCGAGGAAGAAAACCGAATTGCAAGATGCCATTCGGACTGCAGCAGGGGAGATCGAGGGTCAATTGGTGGTGATCAGTGCCATGGATTTTTCTTTTATTGGAGGCTCGATGGGCAGTGTGGTGGGAGAGAAGATTGCAAGAGGCATCGACCACGCCATCAAGAAAAAATGCCCATTTATTTGCATCAGCAAGTCGGGTGGTGCTCGAATGATGGAAGCGGGTCTGAGTTTGATGCAAATGGCGAAAACCAGTGCACGGTTATCGGTTCTGGCGAAACAGGGCCTACCTTATATCAGTGTGTTGACCGATCCCACTACAGGTGGAGTGACGGCATCTTTTGCGATGCTCGGCGACTTGAACATTGCTGAGCCCAATGCCTTGATTGGTTTTGCGGGCCCGCGTGTGGTGAAGGAGACCATCGGCAAGGATTTGCCGGAAGGTTTCCAGCGATCTGAGTTTCTTTTGGAACATGGTTTTCTCGACGCGATTGTGGAGAGGAAAGCCCTCAAAACAAAGTTGGCTTTCTTCTTAAAGGCAATGACAAATCGAGAAGATCAGCCCTAGTCCTGAAGGGTTTGGTTTTGAATAGATAACCCAGTACTTTTGCACCGCAATAACGCATCACGAACATCAATTTGATTTCGCACATGTATTTAGACGCTGAAAAAAAGAAACAGTTTTTTGCCAAACATGGCAAAGATGAAAAAGACACGGGCAGCGCAGAGGCGCAAATCGCCATGTTTTCATTTCGCATCAGTCATTTGACTGAGCATTTGAAAAAAAATCGCAAAGATTTTCACACGCAACGAGCGCTCATCAAGCTGGTGGGCAAGCGGCGAAAGTTGTTGGATTACTTGAAAGCGAAAGATATCGCGCGTTACCGCGCCATTGTGGCGGAACTCGGCTTGCGCCGGTGATGACCACACAAAAACACTGATGCAAAGGGGGCAAGTGCGAAGGAGCACTTGGCCCTCTTTGCGTTTTTCGTCTTGCCCAACGGGGCGGACCTCATGGATGCACTTACAGAGATAGATGAATTATACGGTACACAATGAAACCATTGATCTCGGCAACGGGCGTGAGATCACTTTGGAAACCGGAAAACTTGCGAAACAAGCGCATGGTTCGGTAGTCGTTCGGTCAGGCGACACAATGCTTCTGGCCACAGTCGTTTCCGCACATGATGTGCGCGATGACGTTGATTTTTTGCCATTGACGGTGGATTATCGCGAGAAGTATGCCGCTGCGGGCAAATTCCCAGGAGGATTTTTCAAGCGTGAGGCTCGACCTTCGGATACTGAAGTTTTGGTTATGCGATTGGTTGACCGTGCTTTGCGTCCCACATTTCCAAGCGATTATCATGCGGGCACCCAGGTCATGATTCAGTTGATGTCTGCAGATGCAGAAGTGCTCCCGGACAGCTTGGCGGGATTGGCAGCGTCAGCTTGCATTGCGGTTTCGGACATCCCTTTTGATGGTCCGATTTCGGAAGTGCGCGTGGCACGTGTTGACGGAAATTTTGTGGTCAATCCCACAAAAACAGAGTTGGAATCGGCTGATATGGACATCATGGTTGCGGGATCGATGGATTCCATCGTGATGGTGGAAGGGGAGATGAGTGAAGTCAGTGAAGACGAAATGGTCGACGCCATTGAGGTCGCTCACAAGGCGATTCAAGATCAATGCGAAGCCCAAATTTCTTTGGCGAAGAAAACAGGGCACTTCGGTGTTACACGCGAATATTCCCATGAAAATCACGACTCTGATTTGAAGGATCGGGTCATGAATGAGTTGTATCCCAAATTTTATGAGGCGGCCAAGACGGGTTCAACCAAGGAAGAAAGGAAAGAGTCGTTTAGCGCCTTGAAAGAGGAGTTTGTCGGAACAATGGACGAGGAGGAAGTTGCAGAAAAAGGTTTCATGCTTCGTCAGTACATCGGAACCGCCCAGAAAAAAGCGGTCCGTGATTTGTTGTTGAATGAGCGCACGCGATTGGATGGTCGCTCACCGGAGGAGATTCGTCCCATTTGGACAGAGGTAGATTACTTGCCCAGTTGCCATGGCAGTTCAATTTTTACACGTGGAGAGACACAGTCTCTGACCACGCTGACTTTGGGAACCAAACTCGATGAGCAATTGATTGATGGTGCTTTGGTCCGGAAGACGGAGAAATTTTTGTTGCACTACAATTTTCCACCCTTCTCTACTGGAGAAGAGCGGCCCTTGCGGGGCACAAGTCGTCGAGAAGTGGGACACGGAAATTTGGCACTCCGGGCTCTGAAAGCTGTTTTGCCAGCGCAAGAAGACTGCCCTTACACCATTCGCCTCGTGTCCGAGATTCTCGAATCCAATGGTTCGTCTTCCATGGCCACGGTTTGCGCGGGTACATTGGCACTGATGGACGGCGGTGTCAAAATCAAATCTCCAGTTTCTGGCATTGCCATGGGGTTGATTACAGACCAAGAATCTGGCAAATACGTGGTCCTCTCAGATATCCTCGGAGATGAAGATCATTTGGGTGACATGGATTTCAAAGTAACGGGTACTGAGGATGGCATCACGGCCTGCCAGATGGATATCAAAATTAAAGGTTTGAGTTTCCAGCAACTCCGTGAGGCTTTGGCGCAAGCACGTGATGGACGGCATCACATTCGCAAGGAAATGTTGCAAAGCTTGTCTGAGCCACGTCCGGATTACAAGGATCACGCGCCACGAATCATCACGTTCGAAGTTCCAGGTGAATCCATTGGTCCAATCATCGGACCGGGTGGGAAAATCATCCAAGAAATTCAAGCGGAAACCAATACCACAGTTAGCATCGAAGATGTGGATGGAAAGGGCATTGTGGAAATCGCGGCGAGCGATAAAGCGGCAATTGATGCAGCAGAAAAACGCATTCGTGCGATTGCCTTCCCACCAACCGTTGAAATAGGCGAGGAATATGAAGGCAAGGTCAAGAGCATCATGCCATATGGCGCCTTTGTTGAAGTGATCCCAGGTCAAGATGGGTTGTTGCACGTTTCCGAGTTGGATTGGAAGCGCGTCGACAATGTTGAAGATGTGCTCAAAGAAGGTGAGCTGGTCAAATTCAAGGTTGTTGGACGTGATCCAAAGACTGGAAAAATCAAATTGAGTCGGAAGGTTCTCCTCCCGAAGCCGGAAGGATATGTTGAAAGAGAAGACCGTCCTCGTCGTGGAGGCGAACGGGGCGGAGATCGAGGCGGAGACCGTCGTCGTTCTGATCGAGATCGCTCTCGCTCCTAAAATCTCTGAAGACTGTAACTTCTGCGTTCAAGAATTCGTTCCCTAGGAGCGGTTTCCATTTTGTAAAAAAGAAAATCATCTGTAAATGAGGCAACTGAAAATCACCAAGCAGGTCACAAACCGAGAAACGGCATCGCTCGACAAGTATCTTCAGGAAATCGGCCGTGTGGATTTGATCACGGCTGAGGAGGAAGTGGAGTTGGCTCGTCGCATCAAGCAAGGCGATCAAGTGGCATTGGAGAAATTGACAAAGGCCAACCTTCGTTTTGTGGTTTCAGTTTCTAAACAATATCAGAATCAAGGTTTGTCCTTGCCAGATTTGATCAATGAAGGGAACCTCGGTTTGATCAAAGCGGCTCAGCGATTCGACGAAACCCGTGGTTTCAAGTTCATCTCTTATGCCGTTTGGTGGATTCGACAGTCGATTTTGCAGGCGCTTGCTGAGCAGAGCCGGATTGTGCGGTTGCCCTTGAACAAAATTGGTTCCATCAACAAAATCAACAAGGCCTTCGCGCGACTAGAGCAAGAGTTTGAGCGTCCCCCCACAGCTGCTGAACTTGCAGAGACCTTGGACATGACATTGGACGAAGTCAAGCAGAGTATGAAGAATGCGGGGCGTCACGTATCGATGGATGCCCCATTGAAGGACGGTGATGACAGCTCTTCAACGATGTATGACGTGATGCGCACTGGAGACACGCCATCCCCTGACACAGACTTGATGAATGAGTCGTTGAGGAAGGAGATTGAGCGGTCCTTGCGCACATTGACGCCTCGTGAAGGAGATGTCGTTCGATTGTATTTCGGCTTGAATGGCGAACATCCGATGACACTTGAGGAAATCGGAGAACGATTTGATTTGACCCGCGAGCGTGTTCGTCAAATCAAGGAGAAGGCGATTCGCCGCTTGAAGCATACGAGCCGCAGTCGAATTTTGAAAGGATACTTGGGTTAAACGTCCTGAATCATCATTTGAAACGACCTGTCTCCATCATCTGGGGGCGGGTCGTTTTTCATTCAAGTGATTGCCAAAGATGGAAACAAACCATGGAACGATGTGGGGACCACGCTTCGGATCGCTCTAAGCACTCTCCTGCTGTTGGGCGATTTTCATTGGGCATGTAGAGGCGGCCGATGGCCTTTTGGATGCCCAAATCCCCAGACGCGAAAACATCCGGTCTTCTCAAAGTGAACATCAAGAACATTTGTGAGGTCCAGGGTCCAATGCCTCTGATTTGTTGCAAGATGCCGGCAATTTCTTCATTGGAACGTGGGTCATCGGCAGGGAATGTAAATTGATTTTGATTTTCGGTGAAGGCTGTTGTCAAGGCCTGGATTGAGGCGGATTTGCCTCGGCTCAATCCAGATTGGCGCAAAGCAACCTCATCTGAATTTCTCAAATGATCAGGCTTCAAGGAATCGGCCTTTCCGAATTGATGTTGAAAACGCCCCCAAACCGTGGCTGCTGCGCGCGTGCTTAATTGTTGCCCAATGATGATTCGGCACAAGGCAGCAAAAGGAGGAAGGGGCGGCGGAAAGGACAAGGCCCCCTGAGACTCAATCAGATTTGCCATGATCGAATCTCGCGGCCGAATGTGCGCAACAATTTTATGGTGAGGTGCGTTCATCCTGCCAAGTTCCTCATCTTTGCGCACAAATGGGAGATAAAGCCTCGTTGATTGTTGGTTGTGTGGTTCTTTGCTTGGCCTTGTGGGCCGGAATGACGGGGTGCCAAAGAAATGCATTTTCGGATGATCCTTCCTTGAAACTGGAATTTTCAGCAGACACCATTTTGTTTGATACGGTCTTCACAACCATTGGTTCAGTGACGTTGCCTTTGAAAGTGTACAATCGGCATACAGAACCCGTCGAAATCGATGAAATTTCCTTGGAGTCGGGCATCTCTTCGGCTTTTCGCGTGAATGTGGATGGCATGTCAGGAAATGCATTTGAGCAAGTTCCCTTGTTGGCAGGCGACAGCCTCTGGATATTCATAGAGGTGACCGTGGACCCTACAGATGATGAAAGTCCTTTTGTGATGGAGGACGGCATTCGTTTCGTCACCAATGGCAATGATCAACGTGTTCAGTTGGCAGCATGGGGAGCAAATGCCATTTTTCACGGTCAACAAGCAAATGGTCTCACGGTTTTGGATTGCAATGAAATTTGGACACCTGAATTGCCGCATGTCGTCTATGGAATTGTGGAAGTTGACGCAGGTTGCAGTTTGACCATTTTGCCAGGCACTGAAGTTTATGTTCACAACGGAGGTGGATTGTTGGTTTATCAATCCACCTTGGATGCCCAGGGGACTTTGGAAAACCCCATCACTTTTCAAGGGGACCGACTGGACGATAACTACGCCAATTTGCCCGGTAGTTGGGGCATTGAATTTGAAGTCGATTTCGGACCAGAAACAGAGTTGTACACAGTCGCTCGAGGTGGCATTTGGTTGTTTGGATCTCTCGACAGCCGAATGAACCATGTTCAAATCAAAAATGGCACCATCGGGCTTCAAGTGGACACAATTGGCGCTCCGGACCTCCCCGCATTGACGATGACCAATTCCATCATCCACAACATGACAGGGATTGGTTTGCTAGCGCAAGGCGCGAATATTGATGGATACAACAACCTGATTTATGACTGTGGCCAGATGTGCGCGGCATTCACTCTGGGGGGCGTGTATCGCATGGACCATTGCACGTTTGCGAATTATGCGGTTGATGGTGTTCGACAAGCGCCTACGGTTTTGTTCAATGATTGGTATCAGGCGGGGGACGGCTCTACGCAAATTCGTTCATTAGAAGGTTCACAATTCAACAATTGCATCGTTTGGGGAAACAATGCCACTTTGGATGACTTTGATGAATTTGTTGTCGATTTGTTGAATGCCCCTTTGGCCCCCTTGTTTGTCAATGGTGCTGTTGATGTTCAAGACCCCGATTTTCCGATGTCCTTGTTGCAAGATTGCACGACTGACGAGGAACCGCCTTTTTTGGATGAGTTGGAACGCGACTTTCACCTAACAGGCAACAATTCCCTCTGGGAAGGTGGGAATGCACAGTTCCCCATAGCCACTGACCTGGACGGATTTCCCCGTGCGGTGGGATTGCCAGACAAAGGTTGTTTTGAGCGACAGCCCTGAGGTTTGACGTAACCTTGGGAGAAGGAATGCGTACAATCGCGCATGACATCCACAGGAATGACCACCGGGATTTTGAATGCCTTAATGCAATTATTTGCATTGTTTGCTGCGGGTGGAAATGGTCGCGAGGCCTTGTGGGGACGCCAAGCGGCGAGTCGATATTTGCGCAGTCGTTTGACCAAGAACATCAGCGATGAGTATTTGCTGAAATACGATTTGATTCTCAACAAATTCAATGCCGTTTCCAGTTCGGGCATGGCGGAAAAGAATTTAGCCAAACTTTCGGTCAAACTCATGCGGACTTGCCAAGAGATCAACCGGCAGTTGGACCGAAAGGAGAGACTCATTGTGTATGCCAGGCTGGTGGAGTTCACGAAGGCCACAAATCAACCCATTGATTCAGAAAGTTTTCTCACACACGTGGCGGATGCCCTTCATTTGCCGCAAGACATCATTGAACGAATAGATGGACTGATTTGTGGAAATCTAGAAGATTCCTCTGGAGTGATGCGCATTCCGGTAGGTTCCGAAAGTGAGGTGCGAGCGGTTCAGGCACACGATGAAGATTTGTTCTTCGTATCATGGAATGGAAATGAAGCAGCGACTTTGAATTCGGTGCCATTCCCAGTTGGTTTGGTCATGCCATTTACACCTGGCAGTGTTATCAAGTCAAAAGATGGTGAAACGTTGTTCTTCAGTGAATTGGCACGACGTCTGCTCCATGCCCAACCCAAATCTCCTCTGCATTTGGAAGCCATCCAACTTGCACATGAATTCAAGCGCCCGGCGACCCAAGCTTTGCATCCTTTGAATTTGCGATTGCAAGGGGGAATGTTGGTGGGCATGATGGGTGCCAGTGGCTCGGGAAAGTCCACATTGCTCAACCTTCTGAATGGCAATTTGACTCCAACATCTGGACGGGTATTGCTCAATGGTGTTGACTTGCATGCGGAACCAGATCAAGTGAAGGGAACGATTGGCTATGTCGCACAAGAGGATGTGCTTTTCTCGGAGTTGACCGTATTTGAGAACCTGCGTTATGCGGCCAGTTTAAGTTTCCGTGATGCTGAGGATTCTTGGTTGGATGCCCAGACGGATGCACTTCTTGGTCGGTTGGGTCTGTTTCAGACCCGAAATCTCAAGGTGGGCTCGGTATTGGACAAAACCATCTCAGGCGGTCAACGCAAAAGACTGAACATTGCACTGGAATTGATTCGATCGCCTCGGGTCTTGTTTGTCGATGAACCGACGAGTGGATTGTCCAGCCGGGACAGTGAGCACATCATGGACTTGCTCAAAGAATTGACTCATCGAGGCACATTGGTTGTGGTGGTGATCCACCAGCCGAGTTCGGATATATTCAAGTTGTTCGACCATTTGTTGATCTTGGATACGGGTGGATATCCAGTGTACCAAGGCAATCCCATGCACAGTTTGGCCTACTTTAAGTCCATTTCAGAAGAAGTCTCTGCACATGAAGTGATTTGTTCCTCTTGTGGTCATGTGAATCCTGAACATGTATTCAACATTTTGGAGGCTCGAATGGTGGATGAGTGGGGCCACCTGACAGATATTCGAAAAATCCCGCCTTCGGAATGGCATGCGGCTTATTTGGCCTCATCCGCTCATGCGGAGATTCGGGATAATCAACGTGATGAATCTGGTGGATTGCCTGAATTCAAATCACCGAAATGGGGCAAACAGTTCCTCACTTTTCTGGCAAGGGATTGGCGAACGAAAACAGCAAACCGTTCTTATCTGCTTCTGAACTTGTTAGAGGCTCCCGTCCTATCCGGTGTTTTGGCTTTGTTTTTGCGTTTTCATGTTGGTGACAGCTCTGGCTACTCTTTTGGAAACAGTGAGAATTTTCCGCAGTTTCTGTTTATTTCTGTCATCGTTGCCTTGTTTATCGGTCTCAGCATCAGTGCGGAAGAGATCATCAGGGATCGGGCAGTTCTTCGCAGGGAACGCTTCTTGCATTTGAACTGGCACGCCTATGTCTTATCCAAAGTTGTGATGATGTGGGGATGGTCGGCTCTTTCAGCCATCACCTTTGTGGTCGTGGCCGCAGAGGTCATGGAGATCCGGGATGGGTTGATTTGGATGGTCGTCATCCTGTTTAGCTTGGGGGCATTTGCAAATATGCTCGGGCTCTTCCTCTCCAATGTGCTGAATTCGGTCAAAGTGATTTACATCAGCATTCCACTGCTGATTATACCGCAAATCATTTTTGGCGGTGCCATTGTTCGGTTCGATCGATTCAATCCTGTTTTTTTGGGTAGTCGATCCATTCCTTGGGTGGGTGAAATGATGGCATCGCGCTGGGGTTTTGAAGCCTTGGCTGTTGAATTCGGTCGAGACAATGCGATGGATGCCGCTGTTGTGAATGTCAATGATCGGATTGAACGCGCCGCCTGGCGGAGGGATTTCTGGTATCGAGCTGTTGAGGGCCTCAAAAACCCATCATTGCAAAGTTCAGAATGGAAACGCGCACGAGCCGAGTTGGCTTCTTGGGGTTATGAGTTGGGAAGTACATCCAGTCCGGAGTCAATTCGTTCTGCCTATCGAGATGCCGCGAGAGCGGCTTTTGTGGAGCGAGATTCACTGCGTCTGGCTTTGCCAAATTTGACCACATTGGAGGCGCAGTACAGAAATGAATCTTTGCGGGATTGGTTGATGCAAACCGACAGGACTGTGCGTTTTCGAGAAATTGAAGAGGGAATTTTGCCGATGGGAACGATGATCCACCAAGATCCTGAATTTTTACCAGCACCAGCGGGTGGAATCGGCTTTTACCAGCCCAAAAAGATGCTCGGTAGTTTAAAATTGTCTACGCCTGCATACAACATGTTCGTGCTGTGGGGAATGACCATTGTCTTGGGAATCTTCATTTCATTCCCAAGTTGGACGGAGCGAATCAGAGCGCGTCTGTGGCAATGAGCTTGAATGGCAGGTCGATGATGGCGTCGTAATCCTCGCCGGCCTCCAGCATATCTTCATCCTCTTCTTCGTAATACCAATGGACTTCGGCAGTGCTTGGCGACTTTTCAACCAGTTTGAGCAAGTCCATAAGACATTTGCTGCTGCTCGTATTGAAGTATTCCAATCGGATTTTGATGTCCAAATTGGTTCCTTCTTTTGAGCAATGAGCATCGACCCAATCCATGATGGGACGGTAAAACTCAATTGAATTTTCAGGGATGGATCGTCCGGAAAGAACGATGGCAAATGGATCCAGCGTGCAGACGACTGATGGGGTTTTCGATGTGCCCTGCAATTGAATTTCATTCATGGTTGTCATGGATTTCTGCTGTGAGGACTGACAATTGAGAATCTCGGGTGGATGGAATGAACTCGAGCCAGACTTCTCCTGCTGATTTGTGGTGAATTTCGAGCAAGCCAACCCCGCCGCCACCATGTGGCGTTCGTGAGCAGTTGTACAAGTGTTCGCGGCGAATGGTTCGCAGTGCGTCCGAATCCAAATTGGCCAGTCGCTCAATCCGCGTCTTCAAATCTTTCGCTTTCTCAGGTTGTATCGCATTGGCCGTGCTCACCAGCCAACTTGTTGGACGTTTGATGCAAAGAAACCTCGATTCTTGGGCCCGATTGGGATCCGCATGGTGATGCAGATTTTGAACCATTTCAATCACCACACGCATGACCCTCTTTTCAACTTGCGAATGGGCCATTTTTCTTTCCATTTGGTCAATGATCAACTCAGAAGTTTGCACATCCATTTTGCCATGGAATGAGAACTCGATTTGCCCGTCTTTTGGAACCGCTTGGGCTGGCCATTTCATGTGTGCCAAACTACGCGTGTTATTTGTGAACTTGTGCCCAGGAATTCAAGAGTAATGCAACACGAATTGTGGAAAATACCCAACGATTGGTTCGCGAGTTGGTTCAACACGCCGGCCTACCATCAATTGTATGGACCACGAGATCAAAATGAGGCGAATCATTTTGTTGATCGACTGGTCGCTGAGGTGTTTCCTGACTCATTGGATGGCCCAATGTTGGAGTGTGCCTGCGGTGCAGGTCGGCACGCGTTGAGATTTGCCCAACACGGCTTGCTGGTAAAAGGAATGGATTTGGCGGCCAACAGCATTCAGCAAGCCAAAGAAATGGTGCCGGATTCTCGAGTGCCAGAGAATTCCCTGCAATTCTTTGTGGGAGACATGCGCGTGTCATCGGATGTTATGCGACATGCTCCTTTTGATGTGATCACATTGTTGTTCACCAGCTTTGGTTATTTTCAAACGGATGAAGAACATGAACAAACCCTGAGCAATTTTTTCGATGCGTTGTCATCCAAGGGAATGTTGGTTCTCGATTTTTTGAATGTTGATCAGGTTCGAAGTCGATTGGTTTCTCATGAAGTGGTTGAACGGGGGACGATGACTTTCGAACTGTGGAGGCGCATCCACAAGGGGTGGATAGAAAAAGCCATTCGATACGAAGTCAAAGGAGGTGAAGAATGGCATCACGAGCGGGTTCGGGCTTTTCATCGGGATGACCTCGTGCGGATGGCAAGCCGTTTTGGTTTTCATTTGCACTCTTGTTTCGGGGATTACGAGCTCGGCGATTGGAATGCACAGAGTCCTCGAACCTTGTTGATTTTTGAAAAATGATGTTGATTGTGACTGGATTTGTGCTGTTGGCCATTGCTTGGCTGGGTGCGGGCCTTCATGATTTGTTCGGCAAGTCTCTGCAACAAAGTATGCCCTTGGTCTTGGCTTTTGGAGGTGCATTTCTGATCGGCTTGATTTTCACACATTTGGTTCCTGAAGCTTATGCTTTGGGACCGGAGGTGGGTTTGTGGGTGCTTGTGGGCTTTTTGATCCAAATTGCACTGGAGTATCTGTCTCAGGGCATAGAACATGGCCATGCCCATCCGCCCAAATTGAAGACCCACATCCCTTGGACTGTGTTCATAAGCCTTTGTTTGCATGCTTTTTTGGAGTCTATGCCGCTTGCCGAAGGAGAAGTTCATCACGATCATGCGCACCACCACGTTCATTTGCATATGGAAACCCTCAATTGGCCTTTGCTTTTGGGCTTGGCAGTTCACAAATTGCCTGTAGCCGTTGTGTTGATGAGTTTGTTGCGAGACTTGGAATTGACCCGGTTGGGTCGTTGGACTTTGATGACCCTTTTTGGATTGATGCCTGTTGCTGGGATGTGGGTCTACGATTGGATTGTGCACATGGATGGAATGGGGCAGACGAACACTTTGCCGATGATGGCACAAGGCATATTGATTGGCATTTTGATGCACATCAGCACCACAATCTTGTTTGAAACGTCCGATGGTCATCGTTTCAATGCGCAAAAATTGACCGTAACCATCTTGGCCTTGTTGCTGAGCATCAGTGTCTCTGTGCTATGATAGCAACAGGAATATCGACAAACAGGTTGGAATTAACGATGAATTGAAACATTCGAGTTTGTAAATGCGTAGAAGGTGCCTGTCAAGCTTCTTCCATGAAACACTATCGCATTCACATTGATATTCAGAAATTTGAGCAAATCTATCTGCATCGGCATCGATACGATATGAATGCTTTTGAGTATTGTCTGAACTGATTACAGAGGTCCCACGGGACCTCTTTTTTATTGAAACAGATCCGCGGCAAACGCTTGGGCCCCTGACCAAGCGCGTGCATCCTGAATTTTCCAAGCTTTTTTTTCTTCAAGAAATGAAATGAGTTGCTCTGTCGGCATGTTGCCCACCAAGTCACTCCCCGACATGGGGCACCCCCCGACACCACGGATGGCGCCATCGAAACGTCTGCAGCCACCTTGATACGCGGCATCGATTTTGGTTTGAGCATCCCAGGGTTGAGCGTGAAGGTGTGCACCGAATTCAACATTGGGAAAAGCGGGAATCAAAGCCTCGAATGCTTCTTGGATGTCTTTGGGTTTTGCTGAGCCTACAGTATCGCTCAATGCGATCACAGGCAATTGCAAGCTTTCTATCAGTTCCCCCGCCGTGTCCACAAGCAATTGCGGACTCCAAGCATCTCCGTACGGATTGCCAAACCCCATAGAGAGGTAAACCACCAATCGTTTGCCGCCCAAATCAGTTCGCTCGGCGATTTCCTTCAAACGAATATGCGCTTCTTCCAAGCCAGTTCCTGCATTTCGCATTTGGAAGGATTCGGAAATGGAATATGGGAACCCCAAATCATCTACCATGGGCATGTGCAGGGCGTCTTTCGCCCCCCGCATGTTGGCGACAATGGTCAAAAGTCGGGGACCATCGGGTCGATTCAATAGGCCTTCATGCGCCAAATCCTGCAACACCTTGCGCGTATCGGCCATTTGAGGGACTGCCTTGTGCGAGACAAAACTCCCGATGTCAATGGTTTGAAAACCGACTTGAAGCAAAAGCTTGTGATAAGCCAATTTGTCTGCCGTGGAAATGGCATGAGGCCAGCCTTGCATCGCATCTCTGGGGCATTCCACCAAATGAACTGAGTCCATAATGCGAATGTACTGAAACCAAATCGCCATGCATTCCGTAAGCAGGGCAGTCAACGACCACAATTATCAAGAACTACCCTTATGAATCTCCAAGAATTCAATCGCTTGCCACTGGACGAGAAGACCAATTACATGTGGGATCATGGCATTTGCCTCGCCCAGAGAATTGTGGAAAACCGATACATCTTGTGCATTTTCGAATTGAACGGATTTTATGTCGAGGCCATTTACTCCCGGCGAAACAACCGTGTCAATGCCATTTTGCCGATTGCGGACATTCCAGAATGGGAAGGGTATGTGGACCAAACATTGGCTCAACTGCTTCACCTCAACTGAATGGGTGGGTCGCCAAGCGGTCCAAGTCAAGTTTGATTGACCAGGGAGTTCACAAGATCCCATCCCATTGCCATCCCAAGAGATGGCATTTTTTTTGTCCGCACATTTCCAAACAGATCGATTCGGCCCCACCTCAGGTAAGATTTCTACGGAGAGGACGTTTTTTTGTTTTTCGCCGGCCCAACGGAGACAGCGGGACAGCCCATCCGCATCGACTGCAAGGCAATGCACGGCCGAATTTTGTGGGTTTCCTTGGATGGCCCAAGCTGGTGTGGGTGATCGAACCCATGTCCATTGCAACTGCACATCGTGGTTGGGTTGTGGCCATGCAACGAAACAAAAGGGTGTGGCAAAAATGCAAACCGTTCCCAGTCTACGGATGCTCCTCTGAAGAACACCTTCTGGTGCCACAACCGCCATGGCGGCGAGGGCACAGGAGGCCGTCAACATGATGAGTCCGTGATTGGGGAGGTGTTTTGTGGCCCATGTGGAGCCTTCGAATTGCTGCCAAATCGTCATTTTTGAATGAATCCACTGCCATGACATTTCCAATCCCTCTACCAACCAGATCATGGGCATTCCGGCAATCCCAATGGACCCGCAAAACAAAAAGAGACCCAGGATTGTCAGGCCCATGATGGGCCCTGCAATCCAATTGAAAGGCAGAAAAGCTATTGGAAAGATGCCAAAAACGGGCAACGACAGTGGAGCTGTGGCCATCTGGGCGGCTGTGGGAACGACGATAATCTGTCCTGCTTTGCGAAATATGGGGAGAAGGCTCGGAGAGAGCACTTGCCAAGTGGAGATGCCCAAGAAAATGCCCAAGACAGCGATGAAGCTGAGTTGAGCCCCCATGGTGCTCATGCTCAAAGGGTCTGAGACCAGCATGATCCAGCCCGTCAGGGACCAACAATGCAAGCCAGACATGGGGTTTCGCCCACAAGAGGACAGCAGCCAAAAAGTGATCATCCAACCGCTTCTGACGGCTGAAACGGGAAATCCACAAAGCCAAATGAAGGACCAAATCCAGGGGATACCTGCCAGGGCCATACAACGAAGCGCTGTCCGTCGACTTCGGCTCATCAGCAATGGCAAAAAACCCACTAAACCTACATGATATCCACTAACAGCCAAAAGATGAGCAAGCCCTGCACTCTGAAAATTGAGGCGCCATTGCGCTGGCAAATCTGAGCAGTCTCCCATGGCCAATCCCATCAAAAGCCCTGTAACGTCTTGCGAAAACCAGTCATTCAAGCTGGCTTGAAAGCGCTGCCTGATGCGAGGGGCATTCCAACCTCGCCATTGTGATGATGAGGCCGGGAGGGTTTCTATGTGGTCAACTGAGGACGAAGTCCAGTGAATTTCCGACGCCATTCCATGAGATCTACGCCAGTTGCGAACATTGAACTCCCCCTCAGATGGAAATGCCTGCCAGCGAGCAGTTCCTTGAATTCGAGTGTTCAATGGAAGTTTGAAATCGGAGTTCAAAATCACGGAGACAGGTGATTCAAGGTGGGGTGCACGGCATATTGCAGGAGCCTGCCATCGCCGACTCCAGAGAGAATCGGGTGTTTCCTCCGACAATATGCACTCACATTCCAGCAAGGTGACGGGGCGTTTTGGCTCTGCCAAGGCTTGTTCAAACTGTCCACGTCGACAATGACCAAAGAACAATGCAAACCCGACGGGTAACCAATGGATAAGGATTCGCCGTTTCCAAGAACCACCCCATGCCAAACCGAGGTGAACACACCACAGGACGGCCAGTCCCCAAGTCCAATGGAGGCTGTGTTCCCATGTCACATTCCCAATGAAACCCGCAATGACGATGCCCACAATCGGAGACCTCAAGCCGATAGGCCAAGTGCTGGAATCACCCTGAGGGGGCGATTCATTGAGGTTGGGGGTTGGTTTGATCGGGGACAATGCCCGAATCAACAAACCGAATCCTCAGCAACTCCAACGAACGCAATGTTTGTTGAATGAAACTTTGTTGATGTCAAGAAAATTCCCCCGCATCGAGCTCATCAAAGGTCACCCGACCGTGGTAGAAGTAATCCATCAATATGGATCGGTTGTATCGACCTGACTGATTGTATGCGCGGTCAGGACCCGGAAAGGAAGCATTTTCGACCGCACGGACTTCCCGCTTTCGCTTCTGAAGGGTCGCACCCAAAATCCGATAAAAGCCAATGTGGGCCTTCAACACAGCTGAGAAGAGCCCCCATGACCCCTCGAGAAGAAACTTGAAAGCTGCGATGCCATCGAGAGTCATGCGTTTGATCAGCATGGGCAACAACGCTTTGTGATGTTCGTTTTTCACGAGAAGAAACAAGTTGTTGCGGAAGTTCAAGTAGGTTTTGAAGGGATTGACCTTTTGCAAGGTGCCTCCACCCAAATGATAAACATGTGCATCTCCACAAACCCCAATCCTGTGTCCGCGATTTTTCAAGCGCCAACACAAATCAATTTCCTCCATGTGGGCAAAAAAATCTTCATCGAGTCCCCCAATCGCACGCCAGGCATCGGTTCGAACGAACAATGCCGCGCCGCTGCCCCAAAACACTTCGTGCGTTTCATCATATTGCCCCATGTTGGACTCAAAAACTTCAAAGATTCGCCCCGCGCAAAACATGTAACCATCGCGATCCATATACCCACCAGCAGCTCCAGCATATTCGAAGAGATCCGGGTCTGTGTCATTCAAAAGGAGCGGAGCACAGGCAGAGTATTCGCGGTTTCGCATGGCCTCAATCACAGGGGGAATCCAACCTGTGGTGGGACGAACGTCGGAGTTGAGGAGAATGTGGATTTGGCCTGGAATTTGAACCAAACCCGCATTGTACCCTCCGGCAAATCCTAAATTTTTGGACAATTGAATCCACCGAACGGAAGGACAATTTTTCGTCACCCAGGCACGGGATTCGTCTGTGCTTCCATTATCGATGACGTACACCGTAGCATGTTCCTCACTGGTTGCGATGACAGTTGGGAGGTAAGTCTGCAAGTGCAGCAAGCCATTCCAGTTCAGGATGGCGACTGCGATTTCTTCAGGAGACAATGGAGGCAACGCTTTCATCATCGGGGATTGAAGAACAGATCTTCAGGTTCTTCACGAGAAAAGGTGTTTTGCCGGGGATTCAAACGATTGAGTTGTGAGTCCGTGATGCGAAGCCCATTTTCACGCGTTTTCAATATGGTCAGCCAGTCTGGATTGAATGTTTCCCCTCGAATGTCTGTGTGAAGCATGTCAAAACATTCTGCCACAGCTGAAGGACACATGAAGATGAGGCGTTTGTTGGTTTGGCCCCGTGTCTGATGATAGTGCCAAATCTCATAGGGGTAGTATTCGGTTTCATTGTGCCGCTGCACGATGGTGTTAGGTGGACCATATCGCAGGTAAACATAGCCCATGTCCGTGCGAGCTCCGCGTCCTCGTCGGCAAGCACCATAGGTGGAATCCACATAGGCGATGGCACGGGTATAATTGCGCCAACCTGATTCCGGGTTCTCAGGTGCATGGGCCCGCCAGAATCCGTCCAGAAACGCTTGCATCTGTCGAACATCAATCTGTGGCAGAACATGATCGATGAAATTCTGCTCCGCATGGTCTCCAAAAGGATGGTGATCTTCAATGTGTCGCAGCAAAGTGATCGAATCGGTAAATGCTGCTATGAAGGGCATGAGCTGAGGATTCGCCTCGGATTCTGCCTTGATTTCTTCTGGAGACGCAAAAGCCACAGGAAGATGGCGCTCTGCGATGGGGTCGCCATGTTTCGACTTTGCCGTCAAGTGCAGTTGTGCGGGCAAAATCGCCTTCGAAGCTGCGGGCAACGGCATGATTTCGAACACAGGCAACACTGAAGCAGTGGACTTTCTGAAGTAACGCGTGGTTTCAGGAATGGGTTGACCTGTTTCGTCTAGCCATTCGGCTGTGAACAAGAACAGGGAGTCCACCAATTCAGAGGTGCCATAAAGTTCAACATAGAAAGGCACTTCCGTGGCTGATTTGGACAAGGTTGACCCCACCAAAGGAAGCATTTCTATGCCACTTCGGGTCAGCATGGTGATTTCGTCTGAGGCCGTTGCCCAAGCTTCAAGAAGCATAATGTCAGAAAACCAAGGGGCTTCTGTTGTGGGCATTTGCACCGGCAAAACAAAGGATTGCGGAGCCATGGAGGTGGGGGAGACCATGTCGCCTTCCTTAGCCAATGGATTCAAGCTGATCTCCAGTGATATAGCTCCTGAAGTCACTGGCAATCGCTCAATGTGCAATAAACGTTCTTCTGACAAGTTTTGGTCACCTGGATTGTTAGGATTCGCAGGGTCAGAAGAATGGGTCAGCCGGGTCTTGGTGAAATGAAGAATTTCCTCACCGCGGCTGGCGATGATGGTCAATTCGGCGAAGGGTTGGTTGGGATGAGACCATTCTGCCTCATTCAGAACCTGTTCGATTTCTGCTTGAACCTCGACGTAGGGTGATGTCCCGCCATTCGCAAAACGCAGGACGTCCAATTGCATGCTTGGTGCCTGTTGTCCCAGCGCACTCAGGGCCCACAACCATGCAGATGCCAAAGCCAAATAACCGTTGCGAAGGCGGATGGAACACGTGGCATTCATGCAGCAAAGGTATTGCTTCCTACGAGCAAGTCCGGTCTCCTCCATCGAATCCAAGGACGAGCCCATTGTGCTACGTGTATGGCCCGCCATTTGTCAACGATCTGGGCGCCAAATTCCTTGTAAAACTGGTCCACACCCGGGTCCATAGACCCCCCAAAATCAAAGATTTCATAGCCGGCCTCCGCTGCACATTCGATAGCGGAAATGAGAAGTTGAATAACGGCCAAAGAAGATTGTTGATCGTGGGATGCAGAACCACCAAATGCATAGATCAAACGTTTGCCTTGCGGAATGAATCCGCCCGAAGCCAGCGGTTTGCGGTGGTCATCGAGAATGGTTTGGATGTACAATTGTTCGCGTTCATTCAGATTTTTACACAATGATTCGAGTTGACGTGGGTCATTCGCAATCTTTTTGCGCATTCTTGATGTGCTGTGCAAATCCGTCAATTCACGTAAGCTTGGGGTTTTGGAAAGGACCCAGTCATGTGATTCTGCTCGGCGCAATTGTTTTCGTCTCTGTTTGGGCAGACTTCCTTGGTGAAATCCCTTCAATTCCAGCCAACGGGTGTGGCGTTTCTGAAGAATCCACCCTTCGTTTTTCCACTTGTCCAAATTGGATTCGGACTGTTCACCCACTGGAAAGTCCAGCACAACAATTGGTGCATGTTTCTTCAATGATTCCGCCCATATCGCCCGGCTGCTACCAGGAACTTCAAGCGCCCAAGAAGGTGTGGTCAGACTCGATATGCCTTGGATTCGGCCTCGGCCGAGTAGAATGGGAAAACTTTCGTCAGGAGGGGACAAGCGACAGTCCATTCCTTCCAACCAGACTGAGGTGTCACCGTATGTCAATCTCGAGGCAGAAGCTGGTGGAATGCCCATGAGCAAACGAAATTAGTGCTTTTTTCAGATGTTTTCATCACTTGAGAAAGACCTTCAAA
Source organism: Flavobacteriales bacterium (assembly GCA_049610385.1). Taxonomy (GTDB): domain Bacteria; phylum Bacteroidota; class Bacteroidia; order Flavobacteriales_D; family Sanyastnellaceae; genus JBMYZL01. The sequence continues at coordinate 26,557 of JBMYZL010000011.1, read as the reverse complement.
TTCCAGTTTGCCAAATTGACATGGTTGAGGCATCCCTGGGAATCGCCTCTGGAGCGCTTTAGGCAAGGTTGATGTGGAGGGTTGGCTCATGGTCCTGATCCGTATCGGCCATGCTGGTGATTGATGGAACTCCTCACAGGGCTCCATCCACAATCTCTTCAACGACCTTTGGCTCGAGGAGGGTAGAGGTGTCGCCAAGCTCATCGGGGGCGCCTTCAGCTACTTTACGCAGGATGCGTCGCATGATTTTTCCCGAACGCGTTTTGGGGAGGCTTGTTGCGAACTGAATTTTGTCTGGTTTGGCAATTTTGCCAATGCCATGAACCACAGCGTCAATGACGATGGATCTCGCAGATTCCTCATTTTCGGGCCATTTTTCACAAACGACAAAAGCATAGATGGCCTGGCCCTTGACAGGATGCGGGTAGCCAACTACCGCAGATTCCACCACCAGATGGGCTCCATTGATGGCATTCTCGATTTCTGCCGTGCCAAAACGGTGACCACTGACATTGATGACATCATCTACACGGCCGATGATTCGAAACAAACCCTCTGAATCCCTTTTGGCTCCATCTCCGGTGAAATAATAACCGGAAAAATGTGAAAAATACGTGAGTCGGCAGCGTTCGTGGTCGCCGTATGTCGTGCGAATCATGGATGGCCATGGGTAGCGAATGGCCAAGTACCCCTCAACATCTGTGCCCTCCAACTCTTGACCTTCAGCATTCAACAACACCGGCTGAATTCCAGGCAATGGCCAACCCGCGTGGGCAGGTTTTTGGGGACTGATGTCTCCAAGGCCACTGATCATGATGCCCCCAGTTTCTGTTTGCCACCAAGTATCCACGATCGGACACCGGCCTTTCCCTACGTATTTATGATACCATTGCCAAGCTTCTTCATTGATGGGTTCTCCGACTGTACCCAGCACTTTCAATGAATTGAGTTTTGCCGCGTTTACAGGACCTTCTCCCCAAGTCATCAGAGATCGAATGGCCGTCGGGGCGGTATAAAATTGATTGATGTTGTGCCTGTCGCATATTTGCCAAAACCGGCCCGCATCCGGATAAGTGGGAACCCCTTCAAACATGACGGTCGTTGCCCCATTGAGCAAAGGTCCGTAGACGATGTAGCTGTGCCCCGTGATCCATCCGATGTCTGCTGTGCACCAGAACACATCTTGTTCATCCACTTGAAAGACGTTGGCGAAGGAATAAGCTGTGTAGACCATGTATCCGCCATGGCTGTGAACCACCCCCTTGGGTTTTCCAGTCGATCCGCTCGTGTAGAGAATGAACAGGGCGTCCTCGCTGTCCATGGGTTCTGCCGGGCACGTGCTGTCCATGCCAGACTCCACTTCATTCCAGGTGACATCCCGGTCAACCTTTTTCTCCATTTTTTTGCCCAAAACTTCCAAGACAATGACCTGTTCGACTGTTGGACAATGGGTGAGCGCATCGTCTACAATGGGCTTGAGCGGCACACGTTTTGTACCTCGTCGCAATCCATCTGCCGTGATGACCGCCTTGGCTCCTGCATCTTGAATTCGGTCTGCGATCGCTTGAGCACTGAATCCAGCGAAAACCACGGAATGAACCGCTCCGATGCGGGCGCAAGCGAGCACTGCAATGGCCAGTTCAGGCACCATGGGCATGTACAAAATGACCCGATCACCCTTGCCGATGCCTTGGGCTTTGAGCCCGTTGGCAAAACGGCAAACCCTTTCATACAATGCTTTGTAAGTCAGATGCAGTGCTGAATCTGACGGTTCATTGGGCTCCCAAATCAAAGCGATTTTGTCTCCACGACTGTCCAAGTGGCGGTCCAAGGCATTTTCTGTGATGTTCACAACACCACCCTCAAACCATTTTACACGAGGCGTATTAAACTCCCAATCGCAGACTTGTTTCCAGGGTTGATGCCAATGAAAAGATTCAGCGATTTCCGACCAAAAGCCATCTGGATTTTCGACACTCTTCTGGTATGCCGAATGGTATTCGGTTAAGTTTCGGATGCGGAACAGGGCGAGCGGCGTGGAATCAGAAGAATTCATCTTTTTGAGGTTGAGGGAGATGTTGACGGAAAATTAGGTAAAGGTTTTGAATGCCTTCAGGTTCTTTCATTCCGATGGAGCTCTTTGTATTTTCCGGCTCCTTGCGTTATTTTTGCGCGCCCAAGGAGGTTTGGCAGAGTTGGTCGATTGCACCGGTCTTGAAAACCGGCGTGCCGCAAGGTACCGGGGGTTCGAATCCCTCAGCCTCCGCCCTTTGAAATGAAAGCGCCCGCGTCAGCGGGCGTTTTTTTTCATCGAAATGGAAGGTGAACAGGCATCTGGATTTGACTACCTTCCTGTTCCAGTGTGGAATAGATGAATTCCGCACAAAAACCAAGCAATATTCAGTGGATGAAAGACATCAAATGTCCCCAGTGCCAAACGGCTTTCAAAATCGATGAGTCTGCATATGCGGAAATCCAACGGCAGATCCGAACAGCAGAATTTGATCAAGAATTGGAAAAGCAACTGGCTGCCGCAGAGAAGCAGAAAGCCACAGATTTCGAGCTATTGAAAGAGCAAATGCAGTGGACTTGGGCACAAGAGAAACAAAAGATCGAAAGTGACTTCCGGGAAGAATTGGTGAAACAACGAGAAGCCATGGCAACCCTCAAGTCATCCCTGGAAAATGCTGAAAATGAAAAGCGGTTGGCCATTGCAGAATCCATCAAATCCCTGGAGAAGGAAAAGGTGGGACTCGAAGGCGAAATCAGGATTCAACAGTCGGAAGCCAAGAACCAACTGGAAGCCATGAAGTCACAACATTTGCAGGCGCTACAGGGAAAGGATGAAATCATCAAACACAAAGAAGATGAGATGAATCGTCTGCGGGATATGAAGGCGAAACTCTCGACTAAAATGGTGGGGGAGACACTCGAACTGCATTGTGAGAATGAGTTCAACCGCGTTCGTTCGATTGGCTTTCAAAATGCCACATTTGAGAAGGACAACGACGTGAAACTCGGTACGAAAGGGGATTACATCTACCGCGAGGAGGATGCAGAAGGCCATGAACTCATCAGCATCATGTTTGAGATGAAAAATGAACGCGATGAGACCGCGTCAAAAAAACGCAATGCTGATTTCTTGGACAAACTGCACAAGGACAGAGAGACAAAAAACTGTGAATATGCGGTGCTGGTGAGCTTGCTCGAACAGGATCATGATTTGTACAACACGGGCATTGTGGATGTCTCCCATGTACACCCCAAGATGTATGTGATTCGTCCCCAGTTTTTCATTCCAATCATTTCATTGCTCAGAAATGCGGCGCACAATGCCATGGCTTACAAGAGTGAGCTGGCCCGCGTGAAAAACCAAAATTTGGACATCACCCATTTTGAGGATCGCTTGGAAGCGTTTAAAAATGCCTTTGGCAAAAATTACGAATCCGCGAATCGAAATTTCTTGAAGGCCATTGAGGAAATTGACAAGTCCATTTCCCATTTGGAAAAGACCAAAAAGGCATTGTTGACATCTGAAAATCAATTGCGCTTGGCGAACAGCAAGTCTCAGGAACTTTCTGTTCGAAAACTGACCTGGAACAACCCCACCATGCAGGCCAAGTTTAACCACCTCAAGGACGAAGGATGATGTACAATCCGACGGCCAATGTGCTTCCGATGATGGGTGCTAGCACAGGTATCCAGGCATAAGGCCAGTCGCTGTCACCTTTTTTTGAAATGGGCAGCAATTGATGCATGATGCGCGGTCCAAGGTCTCTTGCGGGATTGATGGCATACCCAGTTGGACCTCCGAGACCTGCGCCGATGCCCATCACCAAAAGTGCCACTGGTAAGGCATCCAATGCACCCAAGCTGTCTGATGGAGGTGATGCGGTAAGTGCTCCCAGCATCAAAACAAAGGTTCCAAGGACCTCTGTCACGAAGTTGGAAGGCAGGTTTCTGATTGCCGGTGAAGTGCTGAATACGGCCAATTTCAAATCTGGATTTTCCGTTTGACGGAAGTGGGGATGGAAGGCGGACCAAGTCAAAGTCGCCCCCAACATGGCACCGGACAACTGCCCAATCAGGTAGCCAGGCACCAAGGCCGTATCCATTTCTTTAAACATCGCCAGGCCCAAAGTGACTGCGGGATTCAGGTGCCCACTCCCCCCAAGGTGAGTGGCGGTGTAAACCCCCAAAAACACTGCCAATCCCCATCCCAGGGTAATGACAGTCCAGCCAGAATTTTGGCCTTTGGTTCCAGTCAGAACCACGTTGGCATTCACGCTGCACCCCACCAAGATGAGCAAGGCCGTACCGATGAATTCTGCAATCGCTGGAGTCATGTGTTCGGTTTTGAGTTTGGGCATTCCGCCCGAAATGAATGGGGAAGATACTCCCTCGCCAACTTTTGGAACGCTGAAACTTGGTCATCTGCCCAGGAGTTGGAGGTTTGATGATGCGTTTTCAAGATTGTGGCAACAGCTGGAGCAATCCGCATGGCTTCACGCGCATCCAAAAACAAATCACGGGTTCTCCGTGCGAGAAAATCTTCTACGGTCATGCATTGGGTTTGTTCTGCGGCTCGTCGTACCCATGTTTCGAGTTCATCCGAAGGCAGTTTGCTCGCTTGGGCAGGCCATGGTGCCTCACTGATCCCCACCAAGCGCATCATCCGGGTGTCGATTCGCTTGGGAGGTGAGGGCAGATTTTTCGAGATGTGCTTGATGACATCCGCCGCCATTTTGCGATACGTGGTCCACTTGCCCCCAGCGATCGTGAGAAGACCGGACCGGCTGAGGTGAATGGTGTGGTCTCTCGACAGCGCTGATGTGGAATTGGTTTGGGCTTTGACCAATGGCCGGATGCCCGCGAAAGCACTGAGAATATCTGATGCTTTGGGCGGTTTGACGAGATATCTTGATGTGTGGTTGATAATGAAATCAATTTCTTCTTCTAGGGCCACAGGCTCCCTTTTCGTTGACTTCATTTCTGTATCTGTTGTGCCCAACAACGTGTGTCCATGCCAGGGGACAGCAAACAGAATCCGTCCATCATCGGTTCGGGGAATCAACATGGCAGATGAACCGGGCAAAAAGGAGCCATCTACAACGACGTGAACCCCTTGACTGGGTTGAATGATGGGGCGATGGTTGGATGCATCGGCATGCATCAGCTCGTCGACAAAAGCACCAGTTGCATTGACAAATTGATGGGCCCGAACTGTGTGTTTTTCGCCAGTCCAATGGTTTTCGAGTTCGGCAGAAGCGATTCGGCCTTGGGATTTGTTCCAGCCGACAACACTGCAATGGTTGACCAGCGTTGCGCCTTCGGCTGCTGCTGTTCGGGCCAAGGCAACAGCGAGCAAGGCGTCATCAAATTGGCCATCATGGTAAAGAATACCACCTGTCAGACCTTCAGACGAAATGTTGGGCAATGCAGAATGGGTCTCTGTCACGGAGAGCATCCTGGATTTTCCCAGCCCCAATCGACCCGCCAATCGATCATAAACCTTGAGTCCCAAGGTGAAATACAACCGTCTCCAATGGCTGTAAGTTGGGATGACGAAGGCCATGTCATGAACCAAATGAGGGGCGTTCTTCATCAACAAGCCTCGCTCTCGCAGAGACTCTTTGACCAGTCGAATGTTGCCTTGCTCCAAGTATCGGACCCCGCCGTGAATGAGTTTGGTGCTCCTTGAAGAGGTGCCCTTGGCATAGTCATCCCGCTCAAGGAGGAGGGTTTTCCAGCCCAACGCACTGGCGTGAAGGGCGACGCCGAGGCCAGTGGCACCACCACCAACCACCACCACATCCCAGATGACATCTTCTTGGACGCGTTGCCAATGTGCACTTCTTGGTCCCATGCTCAAAGGTTTCCAGAATCCAAAGCCCAAGCCTTGACCGCATTCAATGCCCTGTTCCACTGTCGTTTTTGATCATCTCGCCACGAATCAGATTGTTGGGGTGAAAAGGTTCGATCCCTTGACCACTTGGCGCGCAAGGCTTCGGTATTGGGCCAAATTCCAGTTCCCAATCCAGCCAGGTAGGCAGCTCCAAGCACAGTGGTTTCGTGGGTTTGGGGCCTCACCACGTCCAATCCGAGTACGTCCGCCTGGTATTGCATGAGTAGGTTGTTCTGTGCAGCACCTCCATCCACGCGAAGTTCTTCAAGCGAAATGTGAGCGGATCGCAACATGGAAATCAAGACGTCCTGAGACTGCATGGCAATGCTTTCGAGCGCTGCTCTCGCGATGTGGCCCTGGCGGGTTCCGCGGGTGATGCCGAGGATTGTGCCTCTGGCTTCAGGAACCCAATGCGGGGACCCCAAACCAGCAAAGGCGGGTACGACTGTGACGCCTCCATTGTCCTCAACCTCGTTGGCCAAGTCCTCAATTCCTGAAGCTTCGTCGATAAATCTCATCTCGTCTCGGAGCCATTGGGTCAAGGCGCCGGCTATGAAGACACTTCCTTCCAATGCATAAGTCAGTTCCCCTTGGATGCGCCAGGCCACGGTGGTCAGCAATGGCTCCGATGACAATGAAGGTTTCATGCCGATATTCATCAGCATAAAGCATCCTGTGCCATATGTGTTTTTGGCCATGCCAGGCGTCAAACATTGTTGCCCGAACAAAGCAGCTTGCTGGTCACCTGCAATGCCTGCGATGGGGATTTGAATGCCATCCCATTCGGCCCACCCGCAGATGCCACTGCTGTCGACAACCTCAGGAAGCATCGCTGATGGGACGCCCAAAAGGTTGCACAACTCCTCGTCCCATCTTCCTTCAATCAAGTTAAAAAGCATGGTGCGTGAAGCATTGGAGGCATCGGTCACGTGCTTTTCGCCTTGGGTCAAATTCCAAATCAACCAAGTATCGATGGTCCCGAACAGCAATTCTCCTGACTTTGCCCTTTCGCGGTGGCTTGGATGCGCATCGAGTATCCATGCGGCCTTGGTTCCCGAGAAATAGGCATCCAAAATCAATCCAGTTTTGTGGCGAATGGTCGCTTCATGCCCAGCGGTTTTCAAATCATCACAACGATTTGCCGTGCGGCGATCTTGCCATACAATGGCTGGCCCCACGGGTTCGCCTGTTGCACGGTCCCAAACAACGACAGTTTCTCGTTGATTTGTGATGCCGATGCCAGCGATGTCTTTGGCACTCAACTGGGCTTTCTCCAGAACTTGATGAATGGTGGACTTTTGGGTGTTCCAAATTTCACGTGCATCATGCTCGACCCAACCGGGTTGTGGAAAGTATTGCGGAAATTCAAGTTGAGCGATGTGCAAGATTTGCCCAGCTTCATCAATGATGGCGCTGCGACAACTTGTAGTTCCCTGATCGAGGGCGAGAATGTATTTGGGCATGAATCAGAAGCTGAGAAGGGTGCAGCCTCCAAGATAGCAGAGGATGCTCGACTTCTCGCTTTGAGCTGGAAGTGGATTTGGCAGGGATGGTTATGGCGTGTCGCAGAACGTACCAAAAATGCCCAACAAAATAAGCAGATCATTCGTAGACACTTGGCCGCTTTCGTCCAAATCTCCTAGGCAAGCGGTATTTTCAGCGTACAGGCATTGAGAAGTTTGGAAACATGCATCGCCTGTGAAATTTAAGGCGTTGGGGTCGTTGCATCCTACGTTTAAAACAAGGGGCTCCGTGAAATCTTGAGGAAGAATAACCTGCCTCAAAGTACTCCGATTTCCACAGCCATCGGTGGCTGTGTTCACTCGAATGATGCGTCCTGAGGCACAATCTGTGCTGTCCGCCCAAGTCAAATCAACCTGACCATCGCATCCATCCAAAGCTTGGGCGGTCGGGCCCACTGGGGGCCAGTTTTCGCCAGCCCAAACAAGTTCTTCCGGACTTCCATAAAAGTCGGGGGCAGAGGTGTCGGTGACATGCAGGGTTTGGGTGCCATTGACCTCTGCTCCGTCGGCATCTGTTGCAGAAATGTGACGGAGAATGGTGAAGTTGCCACTGCACTCGCCCGGTATGGTATCTGCGATTTGATCATAGGGTATGGGGAATTGTTCCAGACCGGCGCCAAAATGACCGACCTCCCGATCTCTCGCTCTGACCAATGGCCAGTCTTCAATGGGCATTCCACAATGGATATCCACATGATTTTGAAAACCGAGCCAGGGCTCGATGTTGCCTGCAACAGTAACCGTTTCAGTTCCTACGCTGGCCACCCCATGGTTGCTCCCTCCACACCCAATGGCCACTCGCTGGAAGGCGATGGATCCGGTTGATTGTTCAGCCCCATTGCCACTTAAAGATCGATAAACCTCCACGGGATGTAGTCCTTGCCATAGTGCATGATTTGCAGCCAATGGACCCACGCCAAAGTCATCTGCATCGAAATCAGAGAGGTTCACTTCTTGGGTCAGTTCCAATGACAAATCCTGAAAATTTGGATGTTGTGCGACGACTTGCAATGTGAATGTTTGACGCTCAACCTCTCCACAAGGTCCGGTGGCTTCCCAAACGACCCATTCCGCCCCAAGGCCACATTCGTTTTTCCAGAGCAAATGTCTCGTTTCAGTGGCCTTGAATGAATTCGACTCCGACATCAAGGCCTCAATGACCGTGATGCCGGGTGCACCAAAGGCCACCTCAACGGTTTCAGGAACCGCATTGAAAATGGGCGAACATGAAGCAGATACTGCCTCTGGAAGGGGGGTGGCGGGTAGGATGTGAATGTATTGTCGTTCTTCCAACATGATCTCTTCACAAGGACATGTCACACTGAAATGACGAATGATTGTCTTGCTGTTGTCGTCATTCATGGGCAATTCTTGAACGCTTTCATGAATGGGGCCAATGCCGGCACAGGTCGTGACCAATATGGGGTCTCCCCAGGCCACTTCCATGTCTGCTCGAACCCACAAATCGGCAGGGGCAATCAATGTGGTTCTTGGGCCCTGTGCGCTGGCCACAGGGAGACTTGCGATGATGGCAACCAGCGACACCATAATTCTAATGGTCGTTTTTAAATGGCTTTTCGGGGAAATCATAGTGTAATTTACAAACACTTTTTGAGTCCCTGTGACATTCTAAAAAGCTAAAAACACCAAACAAGATGTGCAGTTCAACGCAAAAGGGAGACCTCACCTTGCAAATCGACGCGAACGGCGTCGCACAAATGCTGTGCTTCTAGGGTCCAAAAATATGTTCCCTCCGATGCGTTGCGTCCTCGCCAGCCCAAGGCAGGGTTTCCTGTTTGATGCATTTCTGCTCCCCATCGGTTGTAAACCTGAAAATCAAATACGGTGAAGGTCGTTGAAACGGGGAGGGATGCCAGTTGGCCATCTGGCAGCTTGTGTTGCACCAAAAACACTTCATTCTTCCCATCGTTGTTGGGAGAGAATACATTGGGAATGAAATAATCCATCTTTTCCAAAGGCTGGGGCACCTCGATCTCAAACAAGATGGTTTCACTCACGTCGCAATCCGAATTGGTCAAAGTGACCTCAGCGGCAAAAACCCCAACGTCAGGAAACAACAAGACAGCCTCGACCGCACTGGAGGTCACGACTTGAGCTGAAGGGTCAAACGTCCAGATTACATCATCGGCACTCATCCCCACCAAATTGACTTGCATCCATCCTGTCGAATCGCACAGGGAGATGGGATGAATCTGCAACTCACCTCCCAGCGGGTCGGGTGGATGCAATGTAAATGGGACAGAATTGATCACTTCGCAGGGAGTACCGACGCCGGCAGTCAACGAAACATCATAAGTACCGAAAGAAGGGAAGGTTTGGGTGACAGTTGCACCCGTTTGCGAATTGGCTGATCCGCCAAAATTCCAGATGAAGGGTCCAGCGTTTGAGTCTGAGGCAGAGAAGGTGGCCTCCAATTCGCCACATGGGGTGGTGGTCATTTCGAAATCGGCAGTGGGCATGGGGGGGAGGTCCAATGATTGGTCTGCGGTGACTTGACAGTCGAACCAATTTGAAACCAGAGATATCAACGTACCACCGGGTTCGACTTCAATTTCAGATGGAAAATCACCGGACCAAGATTGTCCATTGAAATCCAGTGTCCAATCGGTGCCTGGTGGCCAATCCGTGGTATCCACAGAAAACGGGACGAACCAAGTGTTGGATCCGGTGCAAGCCGGAATGCCCAAATCAAATGAGGCTTCCCAAGGTTCAGCAACGGTTACCGTGAAAAACAGGCTGTCTGAGCAGCCACCTGTTGAAAAGAACATGGCAATGTCGTAGACCCCAGGTTCATCATAGGTAAAGCTCGGTTCGGCAACTGAACTTGTATCGCTGTCTGAATTCAACACCCCAAAATCCCAATCGTAATCGTCAGCAGGTGCATTGAACAGTTCGAAATTCACGGTCATGCCTTCGCAGGATGCGATGGGTTCATAAACGGGCGACAGCACCTCGCAAGTCACGACATCGATTGTGAAATCACGTTGAATGGCGCCAATCATGACGCCGTTTCGCCATTCTTCTACGCAAATTCCCACACTAAATTTTCCGACTTGAATGGGCAATCCCGACATGACCCCAGTGACCGGGTCAATGGTCACATTGGCTGCTAGCCCAAATGGATTGTCAGCTGAAAATCCGCCTGTCCAAGTGACCGGATTGAAGGGAGGTGGGTTGGGGGGAGTGGGTATGGGGTTGATAACATCGCCTCCCAAATAGATTTGGCAAAGGCTGTAGGCCAGCGAATCACCATCTGTATCCGATGCACTGTGGCTGATCGAGAATGGATATTGGTTGCAGACAAAGGCTTGTGGCAAGGCATCGAATGTGGGGGTTGAATTCCCGGCTTGGGCCAATGTTGAGGGTGGAATGTTTGTGCGAATTGTGAACCCTTGATCCTGCGGGATCACCAAATTCGTGATGGAAGGTGAACGGCAGCATCTCTGGTAGACAAAATCATACCCAACAGGTGAGGGGGATAAGGCAACAGTACCGATGTATTCAGCTCTTTCCAAACACAGATCTTCTGGGAGAAAAGCACAATTGTTGGGGTTTTCAGGATTGACATTTTCCACCAGATTGTCATCCAAATCCATCAAGATTTCATTAACCAAATTGCTCCCTTCGAACACCCCAACAGTGGCAATCAAATCGAAGTCGGTTCCGTTTGTATTCGCACTGCTGCAATCTCGGTAAACAAAACAATGCACTTCGTAAACGGGCATTCCAGCGGCATTGTTGCCGATGTAAATGACAGACATTTCACCGCCCATCAAATGTGTTCCGTGGGCCTGAACCACCCAAGCACAGAATCCCAAAACCATCCAAACACGGGCTAATCGAATGAAATCTGACAAAATCATGGGTGTAAAGTATGTCTAAGTTCAAGAATTGGGATTGATATCGATACTCTTTTTTGTTGTCATGGGCGCATGGATCGTGATTTGATCCAATTCAGGCGTGTTTAATTGATTGGATTGGGCGATTACTTGTTATTCTATTTGTGAATGATAATATACATTATGTTAAATAAACAATGAAAGAAGAAGGGCAAGTACATTCGTACTCACCCTTCATGAATTGGCTTGAATTCTTTTGTCTTACTGTGCGCCCAAGTCCTTGAGTTTGGCGCTCATTTCCAGCATTTTGTCATCCTCACCCGTCCTTGTGTAAATGTCACGCAATGAGCGGATAGTGGAAACATCTTCAGGTGCTGCGACATGCGCGGCTTCCAAATAGGGTTTGGCCTGACTGAACATGGCCTTTCCATCAGCTTCCAATTTTTCTTGCTCAGCTTGCTCATCAGATGACATTCGAGGCTTCCACATGTCATTGGCAGCGTTGATTTGGAGCACAGCATCATTGAAGTACATCGCCCCGAGATTGTAATTCGCGTCGAAATAATCTGGCTGGATGTCGAGTGCTTTTTGGTACGCCACAGCGGCCTCGTCGGTTTTCTCTAAATTGTCATATACCGACCCCAAGCTGAACCACAGTATTTCATTTTCAGGATCACCTTCCGCCGCCAATTTGAGGTTGTTTTCGGCCCGTTCATAATCGCCGTTTTCCAAGTAAATGTTCAATTCCTCAATGATCAGTCCTTGCTCGCGAGGAAACAACTCCCTTGCGGCTTGCAATTCTATTAATGCATCTTCTGTCCGGTCAGCATTGCGCAGCAGTGTTGATATGAACAGATATACATTGGGGACTTGATAATTGAGATTTCCACATGATTTGTAGCGTTCAATGGCCAAATCCACCTCATTGGATTTTTCATAACACAAGGCAGCGTTGAAAATGCTCATGGTATCGATCACGTCAAATGCCCCAGCGATTTCCGTTCCGAGGTCAAACATTTTGCCAGCGGTCATGAAATCGCCTTGGTTGTAGGCATTGATTCCGATGGTGCCAGAGAGCGCTTGAATTTCCCCGAACCCAGAACGGATTTCATTTGTGTATCGATTTTTCACATCCAATTCCTCGGCTTTGGTATAGCTCTCTTTGGCTTTCCATAACGCATCAGGGTAATTTGCTGACAACGTTGTGTCTTTTGCCACATTGATGTAGATCTGGCCACGATATCTCCAGGTTTTGTCCTTGACGATGGCTTTTTCATCGTTCATGGCCTCTTCTATGTAACCGACAGCAGCCTCAAAATCTCCACTTTTATTGGCATTGTAGGCTGACACAACTGACGGTTGAGCGTAGGCATTGAAAGCAAAGCATGTCAATGCCAAGGTGAGAAATTGTTTCATGATGTTGTTGCGTTTCGCGTGGCAAATGTACTCAGTGCAAATCGGATGCCAAAGACGAAAAGAGGATCTGGTGAACCAAGCCCTCTTCCCTTTCAAAGGTTTGCCATTCGTTTATTCAGCTGATGAATTGTTTTCCGTTACCGCACCGTCCTCCCCTTCGCTGGAGATATCCGTGTCCTCCTCCTCGCTCTTCGGGACTCGGGTCACGGAAGCAATTTCATCCTTGTTTCGCAATTGAATCAGTCTCACTCCTTGTGTGGCGCGCCCCATCACCCGAAGGCTGTCTACAGCGATGCGAATGGTAATTCCGGACTTGTTGATGATCATCAAGTCTTCGTCGTCCGTCACATTCAAAATGTTGATGAGTTCACCCGTTTTTTCTGTGATGTTGAGGGTTTTGACGCCTTTTCCACCTCGGTTGGTGATGCGATAGTCATCCACAGCTGAACGCTTGCCATAACCTTGTTCTGAAACCACCAGAATGTCCGAAGACGCGTCACGGACGCAGACCATACCGATGACTTCATCTTGGGCATGAGCCAGCGTTACACCTTTGACGCCCATGGCCGTTCGACCCACCGCGCGTGCGGTGCTTTCATGGAACCGAATGGCCTTTCCAGAACGCAAGCCCAAAATAATTTCATTGTCTCCGTTCGTCAAGCGCGCACTGAGCAATTCGTCTCCTTCCCGGATGGTGATGGCATTGATGCCATTGGCGCGTGGTCGGGAGTATGCTTCGAGCGTCGTTTTTTTGATGAGGCCTTGTTTGGTGGCCAAAACGACGAAGTTGCTTTTCGTATAATCTTCATCTTTCAAATCGATGACCGGTATGTAGGTCAGGACTTTGTCTCCTGGCTCGATTTGGATGAGGTTTTGTATGGCTCGTCCCTTTGATTGTTTGGACCCTTCTGGAACTTCGTAAATGCGCATCCAAAAACACCGACCATAGGCGGTGAAAATCAACAACCAATTGTGGTTCGTCGCTGGAAAGATATGTTCGACGAAATCCTCATCACGTGTGGATGCTCCGCGTGACCCGACACCACCACGACCTTGAGCGCGGTAGTCGGCCAAGCGAGTGCGTTTAATGTAACCTGCGTGTGAAATCGAAATGATCACTTGCTCATCTGCAATCAAATCCTCCATGCGAACATCGGCACTGCTGAACTCGATTTCACTTCTGCGCTCGTCACCAAATTTCTCCTTCATCTCCAGCAATTCTGCCTTGATGATGCTCATGCGACGCTCGCGGTTGGCCAGAATGTCCTTCAAATCCGCAATCAAAGCCATCAACTCATCATATTCAGCACGCAATTTATCACGTTCCAAACCGGTCAGTTTCTGCAACCGCATGTCCAAGATGGCGCGGGCTTGAACTTCTGAAAGCTCAAAGCGTTGCATCAGACCCGTTCGCGCTTCTTCCGGTGTGGCACTGGAGCGAATAAGTGAAATCACTTCATCCAAGTTGTCCAAGGCGATGATCAAACCTTGCAGGATGTGAGCCCTCTCTTCTGCTTTGCGCAATTCGTATTCCGTTCTGCGCGTGACCACATCGTGGCGGTGTTTGACAAAATTGCTGATGAGCCCCTTGAGGTTCAACATCTCAGGGCGACCCTCAACAAGGGCGATGTTATTGACTGAGAATGAGCTTTGTAATGCGGTGTACTTGTAAAGCTTATTCAGCACAACGGAGGCCATCGAATCGCGTTTGATTTCGTAGACGATGCGCATGCCGTTCCGATCCGATTCATCTCGTATTTCAGAAATGCCCTCAATGCGTTTGTCATTGACCAGTTCTGCGGTCTTCTTGACCATATCGGCCTTGTTCACCTGGTAGGGAATTTCTTCAACAATGATGACTTCCCGACCGGTTTTGGTCTCTTCAATCCGTGCCCGTCCCCGAACCACGATGCGACCACGACCGGTATGGAAAGCTTCGTGAACGCCTTCCACCCCATGGATCACGCCACCTGTCGGGAAATCAGGGGCTTTTACATGTTCCATCAGGCCTTCAACTGTGATTTCCGGATTGTCTATCAACGCGATGGTTCCGTCCACCACCTCTGACAAGTTGTGAGGTGGCATGTTTGTCGCCATGCCGACCGCAATGCCTGCAGCTCCGTTGATGAGCAAATTGGGCAATTTGGCTGGCAGCACTGTGGGCTCTTTGAGGCTCTCGTCAAAATTGGGGCGGAAATCAACAGTCTCTTTGTCCAAATCCGCCAGCATCTCCTCTGCGATTTTGCGCAGGCGAGCTTCGGTATATCGCATGGCGGCCGGGTTGTCGCCGTCAACGCTACCAAAGTTCCCCTGTCCATCGACCATGGGATATCGGAGGGACCAGCTCTGGGCCATGCGGACCATGGTATCATAAACTGAAGTGTCTCCGTGAGGGTGGTATTTGCCCAAAACCTCCCCTACAATTCTCGCTGATTTTTTATAAGAACGATTAGAGAGTACACCCAAATCCAGCATACCATAAAGCACCCGTCGGTGCACAGGCTTCAATCCATCGCGAACATCCGGTAAAGCCCTTGAGACAATCACAGACATCGAATAGTCGATGTACGCAGACTTCATCTCGTCGGCAATGTTGATTTGGATGATTTTTTCTCCTTCTGTCATCTTGTCAGTGTCAGTTCACGCCCAAATTCGGGCGTTCAACGAAAATACGGCGGACCTCATTCAACGTGGCTTCAGGCTTTGTAACAATTCTTCACAAAATGTAGTATACCGATGTGAATAACGCGCCAGTTTGGCAAGGAACTTGCTCAAAACATGGCGTAGATTGGTCTTGTTGTTTTGAAGATGAACGATGATAACAGATAAGTTGATGGATGCCAAATTTTCCCCCCGAGTCAAGGATGTAATTACATTCAGCCGTGAAGAGGCCCTTCGTTTGGGGCACAACTACATAGGGGTCGAACACCTGCTTCTCGGCATCATTCGGGAAGGAGAAGGCACAGCGGTGCGGATACTGGAGGGCTTAAATGTCGATTTGCAAAAGCTCCGGAAGGTGCTGGAAGGAAGCATTCGACCTGCAACCGGAAAAAGTGTAGGTACAGGAAATGTCCCTCTGGTGAAACAAGCTGAAAAGGTTTTGAAGATTACCTATCTGGAGGCCAAAATTTTCAAATCCAATGTCATCGGTACAGAACACTTGTTGCTGAGCATTCTCAAAGATGAAGACAACGTAGCCACGAAGTCTCTCAATGCGTTTAATATCGACTACGAGGTTGCCAAAGAAGAATTCGAAAACATTTTGTCCGAAGGCAAGGCTGATGGAGCAGGACCCCGCGCTGAATCGACAGATATGGGCAGTGATGACGGAGATACGCTGACGCCCGGTGGAGGCAGTGGAAATGCTGGTGGACGGAAAGCAGATCCCAAAAGCAAAACCCCGGTCTTGGACAATTTTGGTCGGGATTTAACGAAATTGGCGGAGGATGGCCGATTGGATGCGATTGTTGGACGTCAGAAGGAAATTGAACGGGTGAGCCAAATCTTGTCCCGCCGCAAAAAGAACAATCCCATACTCATCGGTGAGCCTGGTGTGGGCAAGAGCGCAATTGCCGAGGGTCTCGCGTTGCGAATTATCGAGAAGAAGGTCAGTCGGGTTTTGTTTAACAAGCGAATTGTGACGCTTGATGTGGCCTCCTTGGTCGCGGGAACGAAATATCGTGGTCAATTTGAAGAGCGAATGAAGGCTGTGATGAATGAGCTCGAAAAGTCACCTGACGTGATTCTGTTCATCGATGAAATTCATACAATTGTTGGGGCTGGTGGTGCAAGTGGCTCGTTGGATGCATCCAACATGTTCAAACCGGCACTTGCCCGCGGTGAAATCCAATGCATTGGCGCCACAACATTGGATGAATATCGCCAGCACATCGAAAAAGATGGTGCGCTGGAACGGAGATTCCAAAAGGTGTTGGTTGAGCCAACAACCCAAGAGGAAACCATTCAGATTTTGAATAACATCAAGGACAAATACGAAGATCACCACAGTGTGGTCTACACGCAGGAGGCCATTGATGCGTGCGTTCGATTGACCAGTCGCTACATTACGGATCGGCATCTCCCTGACAAGGCCATCGATGCATTGGATGAAGTGGGCAGTCGGGTGCATCTGAACAACATCCATGTTCCTGAGGAGATTGTGGAAATCGAACAGAAAATCGAAGATATCAAGGAAGAAAAAGTGCGTGTGGTTCGAAGCCAGCGATATGAGGAGGCGGCCCGATTGCGAGATCAAGAACGAACACTTTTGGAACAACTGGATCAAGCGAAGGTCAAGTGGGAGGAAGAGACAAAAACACACCGCGTGACGGTGACTGAAACGCATGTCGGTGATGTGGTCGCGATGATGACCGGCATTCCGGTTCAGCGCATCGCGGAGAAGGAATCTGGAAAATTGGCCCGAATGGATGAAAGCATTCAAGGCAAAGTCATCGGCCAGGAGGATGCCATTGTTCGAGTGGCGCGTGCGATCAAACGAAACCGAGCGGGATTGAAGGACCCCAACAAACCCATAGGTTCTTTCATTTTCTTAGGCCCCACTGGAGTTGGAAAGACTCAGTTGGCCAAAGTTCTGGCCAAATTCATGTTCGACACGGAAGAAGCGCTGATTCGAATTGACATGTCTGAATACATGGAAAAATTCGCAGTGACCCGGTTGATTGGTGCACCTCCAGGATATGTGGGGTATGAAGAAGGCGGACAACTCACGGAAAAAGTGCGTCGCCGCCCCTACTCCATCGTGTTGTTGGACGAAATCGAAAAGGCGCACCCCGATGTATTCAATTTGTTGCTGCAAGCCCTGGACGATGGGGTGATGACCGACAGTTTGGGGCGGAAAATTGACTTCAGGAACACTGTCATCATCATGACTTCAAACATCGGAGCTCGGCAATTGGCGGAGTTTGGAACAGGAGTTGGTTTCGGCACTGCAGCTAAGGAAGCAAGCTTGGAGGCGGATCGCAATAACGTCATTCAAACGGCATTGAAACGGGCTTTTGCGCCTGAATTCTTGAACCGGATTGATGACGTCATTTTGTTCTCCAGCTTGAAGCGAGAACATATTCACGAAATCATTGATTTGGAGTTGTCCGCGCTGGTAACGCGTATCGAAGGCTTGGGTTATGGCATAGAAGTAACGCCTGGAGCCAAAGATTTCCTCGTGGAAAAGGGATATGACGAAAAATTTGGAGCACGTCCATTGAAGCGTGCCATTCAGAAATACTTGGAAGATCCTTTCGCCGAAGAAATCATCAACGCGAAAATCAATGAAGGAGATTTGTTGGTGGCAACCTATACCGAGGCATCAGAAGAGTTGGGGATTGAAGTGGTGAAAGAAGGGTTTCTAAAACTACCGGAAGGTGCTTCAGAGGCGCTCGAAAGCAAAGAATCAACAGACGAACCGTCTGGCGAGCAGACCCCTGATGCTGCGTCTTCGGAAGAGAAATGAATTGGCGAAAATCGAAACGACTTCGTTTGATCTTGTCCAATCGCTATGCATTGACGGGGTTGGCCGGTCTGCTTTGGGTCACATTTGTGAGTGACATTTCATTGCCATTTATCGTTTGTTCGCAATGGGAACTGAACGATATGGAGGATCAGATTGAGTTGCTTGAAAAAAACATTCTCTCTCTCGATAATCGTTTGATGGAATGGTCGAACTCGGAAGACGCTTTGGAACGTTACGCTAGAGAAAATTACTTCATGAAGCGTGAGCAAGAAGAAATTTACCGAATCGTAGATGCCCACGGCGAACCTTTGGAGTTCAAAAATCAGCAATCAGCAATCGCCAGTTGGACATCCACTCAGGTCGAGTCACGATCGCAAAAATGAGGCCCCAAATGGCACCGTAAAGATGCGCGTCGTGAGCGATGTGCGTCCCACCTCTATTTTGCATTTTGGACTCATAAAGGAAAAACAAAATTCCTGCGGCCCAGGCTGGGAGTGGAATGACAAAAAACAAGTACAATCGAGCCAATGGTTCCATGAAAATGTAAGCCAGCAAAATGGAGGCGACGCCCCCACTGGCCCCCAGTGAACCATAACTGGGTGTGTGGCTGTGTTTGCGCAAGGCAGGCAAGGTTGCAAACAAAATGCCGCCGAGATAGATGCCCAACAATCCATTTGGCCCCCATTGGCCTTCCACATGCGGTGCAAATTGAAGAAAGACAAACATATTGACCAGCAAATGTGTCCAATCAGCATGGATGAAGCCATGGGTGAAAATCCGCCAGTATTCTCGGAACTGAGTGACACGCCATGGACGCAGCACCAGTTGTTCTCGGAGTTTCGCGTCGGGTGAAAAAGCAGACCATGAAACCAAGACAGTGATCAGAGCGATGCCATGCGTGAAAGTCATTCTACGGGAGATTAGCTGCTGTGGTCGGCCACGATTTGCCATTCACCGTCAGCTTCATTGAATTGCCAAATCAAAGAATAGTGGCCCCCCAAATTCTCTAAGCCTTCGCCTCTGTTCAAATGCCACGATCCCACGAGCAATCCATGTTCTCGACCGAGTGGCTTCCACAACATGTTTTCGAAAGTCAACTCCCCCATTGCGTTACCTGTCGGGTAGCTCTTGCGATAATGACTCAAAACCTCTTGAAAGCCCAGTGTGAGCCCCTTGCTTCCGATGAAAAGTAGGGAGTCATTGGGTGCGTATGCGGCAGACATGAATGTTTCGACATCCCCATTAGACCAAGCCACCTCTTGCACGGACATCTTGTCCTTGATTTCTTGCGGTATCGTTTGGCTGAACATATACACTGGCCCGGCGATTTGGGGAGGGTTTGGTGGGGTTGAACATCCCCACAATCCGAACCAGAGCATCATGCCAACTGCCACAGCATTGTGGTGGATATGTGGTTTAGACATTGAATCGAAAATGCATGATATCCCCGTCTTCTACGACATATTCTTTTCCTTCAACAGCCAATTTCCCGGCCTCCTTGACTGCTGACTCAGATCCCAATTCTACAAATTCATTGTATTTCATGACCTCAGCACGGATGAACCCCTTCTGAAAATCCGTGTGAATGACACCTGCGGCTTCCGGTGCAGTTGCGCCTCTTTTCACGGTCCAAGCGCGCACTTCTTTTTCCCCAGCGGTAAAATAAGTTTGCAAGTCCAACAAATCGTAAGCGGCACGGATCAATTTGGCGACCCCAGGTTCTTGCAAACCCAGGTCCTCGAGAAACATTTGCCGCTCATCGGCATCTTCCAACTCGGCGATGTCAGCTTCAATGGCGGCCCCAATCATCATGACACCCGCTGCTTCATCCTCTGCTGCCTTCCGCACACGTTCGACGAAGGTGTTGCCAGTCTTTACGGCCTTTTCATCTACGTTGCACACATATAAAATAGGCTTTGATGTGAGAAGTTGCAGTTCTTTCATCAGTGGGATTTCGGCATCTTCCACTGCGACAGCGCGTGCACTTTGGCCTTGCTCCAAGGTGGTTTTCACCTTTTCGTAAAATGCCGCGGCCTTAGCCGCATCTTTATCTCCTGTAGCAGCCGCTTTACGGACTTTCACTGCCCGTGATTCAACAGTTTCCAAATCCTTCAATTGCAATTCAAAGTCAATGACTTCTTTGTCTCGAATGGGATCGACAGATCCATCGACATGAACCACATTGTCGTCCTCGAAACAGCGCAATACATGCAGAATGGCGTCGGTTTCTCGAATGTTGCCAAGGAATTTGTTTCCAAGCCCCTCCCCTTTACTTGCTCCTTTCACCAATCCGGCGATGTCTACAATTTCAACGGTGGTCGGAACCAAATTCTGTGGATTCACCAATTCCGCGAGTTTGTTCAACCGTGAATCCGGCACGGTGATGACGCCAATGTTGGGCTCAATGGTGCAAAAAGGAAAATTCGCGCTTTGCGCCTTGGCGTTCGAGAGGCAATTGAACAAGGTGGATTTACCGACATTGGGCAACCCAACGATTCCGCATTTCAGGGCCATGGTATGATTTTGAGCCTGCGAAGTTACATTATCGAACCTTGTGAAAACCTTTTCAACATCGGCCGCCGAATACGGGTCTCATGAGGTAATTTCGCCTCATGTCTTTATCGTATGATTTGCAAGCTGTCGTGTCCCAAGTCCGACGTGATATCCTTCGGATGGTTCATGGCGCAGCATCTGGACATCCCGGAGGTTCTCTTGGGTGTGCAGATCTTCTCACTTTGTTGTATTTCGAATCCATGCAGATACAGCCCGATGCATTCGAAATGGA
The DNA here is from genome assembly GCA_049610385.1 of Flavobacteriales bacterium. Classification (GTDB taxonomy): domain Bacteria; phylum Bacteroidota; class Bacteroidia; order Flavobacteriales_D; family Sanyastnellaceae; genus JBMYZL01. Next base: position 5,601 of record JBMYZL010000011.1, on the reverse strand, counting down.
TGGCCATGGTGAGGACTTGTTTTTTTTGTCAAATGGACACATCAGTCCAGTTTGGTACAGTGTCTTGGCACGCCGTGGGTTCTTCCCAGTTGAAGAACTTGCCACTTTTCGAAAACTGAGTTCCCGTTTGCAAGGTCATCCGGCAACTGAGGAGGGCCTTCCAGGTATTCGGGTGGCTTCGGGTTCCTTGGGACAGGGATTGAGTGTAGCACTTGGGGCCGCTGAATCCAAGCGATTGAATGGAGATGAGGGCATGGTGTTCAGTTTGCACGGGGATGGCGAATTGCAAGAAGGGCAAATCTGGGAGGCTGCCATGTACGCGGCTCATCGGAAGGTGGACAACCTCTTGAGTTTTGTGGATTGGAATGGCCAACAAATCGATGGCCCCCTGGAAGATGTCATGAATCTGGGTGATTTGGAGGCTAAATTCGAAGCGTTTGGTTGGCGAGTAATGGTTTGTGACGGTCATGATTTTGATTCATTGCGGGAAGTCATTTCACAAGCGCGGAAGTTGCGAGGCACGGGTATCCCCTCGGTTGCGTTGATGAAAACATCCATGGGCAAAGGGGTAGATTTCATGGAGGGCACCCACAAATGGCACGGAATCGCACCAAGTGATGCCCAATTGACTGAGGCATTGAGCCAATTAGAAGAAACCCTGGGTGACTATTGATCTGGCATCGGAAAAATATCCAACTCTTCTCGTGGACTGCCGCCTTGGTACTTGCGTTCATGGTCCCTCCCTTGTTTTTGAGTGCGCAGTCAGGCGTAGCGGATGACTTGGAGGATGACACGCGCCTTCTTTTTGTTTTCGATGCATCCAACAGCATGAATGCTTTTTGGGGTGGGGAACGCAAAATTGCGGCAGCCACTTCATTGCTCTCAGAAGCCCTGCAAGAATTGTACGGCATTGAAGGCTTGCGTTTGGGCTTGCGGGTCTACGGACACCAAACCTTTGTCGATCGGGATGGTCAAGACTGTGAGGACACGGAATTGGTGGTTCCTGTGGGAACGGGCAACAACCTGGTTATCATGCGTGAGCTCAAGAAAGTTCAAGCAAGGGGCACCACACCAATTGCACACAGTCTGGAGTTGGCAGCTGGAGATTTCCCGGATGCAAATGGTCGCAACGTCATCATCTTGATTACAGATGGCATAGAAGCTTGTGATGGAGATCCATGTGCTGTTTCTCGGGCACTTCAGTCGAACAATGTGATGGTCAAGCCCTTCATCATTGGTATTGGCTTGGACGAGCAATACAAGGAAACCTTTCGATGCGTCGGCAATTATTTTGATGCCACAGACAAAAATGATTTCGCAGAGGTATTGGATGTTGTTTTGGAACAAGCCATGCATGACACCACGGTGGAAGTGGACTTGCTTGACGCCAGTGGAAACCCCACAGAGACCAATGTAGCCGTCACATTCCGAGATCGAACAAGTGGATTCATTGCAGAGCAATTCATCCATACCTTAAATCATCTGGGCAATCCGGACACCTTGCATTTGGACCCAGTTCCTCTTTACGAGGTGGTTGTCCACACCGTTCCCTCACTTCGATTGGATTCGGTGCGTTTGGATGCACGAAGTCACAACAAAATTGTATTTGACTCTGTGGCCCAAGGTTGGTTGGAGACGGGGTTTATACAACCTGGGCGGAATCCTTATGCATCCTTGCCGGTTTCCGTGACGCAAAGTGGCGATTGTTCGCCTTTGATGACTTTGGATTGGGGAGAGAAATTGAAAGTGTTGGCAGGAATTTACGATTTGACTTTCCATACTCACCCGGAGGTTCATGTCCAGGGGGTGCGTGTAGATGCGGGACTGGTGGCGCCCGTGAAAATTCAAATGCCTGGAACGCTGAATTTGCAAGTGTCGAAACCTGGATACGGCGCAATTGTCACTGTTGAAGGGGAAATGGTTTATAAATTTGATTTGGGCAACCCCAGTGGGCAATATTTGCTCCAACCTGGGGACTATCGCTTTGTTTATCGGGCCAGAACGGCCACAAGTACTGATTTTTCAATCGTCCGTGCATTTTCCATTGGTGCGGGCAGTTCACAAATTCTCAACATTCATGGTTGATACACGTTACATCGCGACGCTAGAACCCCAAGAGAAAAAAGACACCCGAAGTGGCTTTGGCGCGGGTTTGTTGTCTTTGGGAAAGGAGAACGAAAATGTTGTTGCCTTGTGCGCAGATTTAACGGGATCCTTGAAAATGGACGCCTTTCGGGATGCATTTCCAGAGCGGTTCTTCCAAGTGGGCATAGCAGAAGCCAACATGATGGGCTTAGCTGCTGGGATGACGATTGGGGGGAAAATCCCATTTACAGGAACCTTTGCCAATTTCTCCACGGGACGTGTCTATGACCAAATCCGTCAATCCATTGCTTATTCGGGCAAGAATGTGAAGATTTGTGCATCTCACGCAGGCTTGACATTGGGTGAAGATGGTGCAACACATCAGATTTTAGAGGACATTGGCATGATGAGCATGTTGCCTCACATGGCCGTCGTTTGCACTGCGGACTTCAATCAAACTCATCAAGCAACACATGCCATTGCTGATTGGAAGGGTCCTGTTTACTTGCGATTTGGTCGGCCGAAAGTGCCGGTTTTCATGGCAAAGGATGCTCCTTTCCAAATTGGAAAAGCCCAAAATTTGATGCAGGGCAACGACGTAACCCTTGTGGCGACTGGTCATTTGGTTTGGGAAGCTGTGGTTGCCGCACAAATACTTGAAAACCGAGGCATCCGAGTGGACTTATTCAACTACCACACCATCAAACCATTTGATGAACGGGCCTTGATTGAATCAGTGAGCCGAACAGGATGTGTGGTTACAGCTGAAGAACACCAGAAAATCGGAGGCCTGGGTTCATGTGTCGCCTCTGTTTTGGCCCGACATCTGCCGGCTCCTGTAGAGATGGTTGCTGTTGAAGATACCTTTGGAGAAAGTGGAACACCAGAACAGCTGTTGAAAAAGTATGGCCTCAACGCAGAGGCAATTGTGTCAGCTGTTGAACGTGTTCAGCCACGCGTTCACAGAGGTTCAGTGACCGCTTGATTAAATTCAAGCTTGGCCAAAGCGGCATACAACGCGTCTTTTTCCGCTGTAGCAATCGGTGTGTGTGGAAGACGCAAATGGTCTTCGCACAGTGAGAGATGCGACAGAACGGATTTGATGCCCGCTGGTGAAGGCAATTCTTCAACATGTTGCATGAGGTGAAACAAAGGAGCCAATTCCGTTCTGCTCTCGGACCACGCCCCAAAATTTGCAGTCTCAGCTATTTTCTTCAGTTTTTTGGGAAATGCCACGGCCAATTGAGAAATGACAGCGTTGCACCCCATTGCGAACATTGGCAAAATGGCGGTGTCTCCAGAAACCCAAAGCCGAAGTTCCGGATGCGTTGGCCATGCCAAGGCCTGCGAACCGGATAAAAGCACGGCAGGGATATTCGGGTGCTCTCCCAGAGCTTGGATGAGTTGTCTTCGTGCAGATCCTGACAGCGTTAAACCTGTCAGAACAGCAACTATGGGTTTGTCTGTGGATTCTGCAACTGACCTCAAATGGCCGATGATGCCTGATACAGAAACGTCTCGGGAAAGTGGAGGCCTGGCCATCCAACCATCGGGTTCGGCCAAGGTTGTATGCTGTGACCGCATTTCACAATACCGAACAACATCGCGTGTCTCCGTGGATGGAAGGCTTTCCATGATTCGGGTGGACTTGGGCAATATTTCTCGAACATAGGATACCATCCCGATGTACGCGTCTCCATCTCGGACACCGATTTCCGAATTGACCAAACGAATGAAATCCACGCTGGCTTCTCCCAGGCGTTGCAATATCCTTTCCAGTGAAGGGAAATCCACATTTCGTTGCGCATTTAGGGGGATGGGAAGCGCTGCCCCCAAACCTTGAGGGAGTCTGCGGTCTTTGGGAATGAGTACGTTCATTTTTCGCGTGAAGATTGAAGGGGAGCTTGGGTCAAAAATTCAACCATGCCGTTCATGTGGCTCTCAAAGGTTTGTTGCCCATTGGGATGGGACAAGATGATATCCAAATCATTGGATCGAACGAGTCCTGAGGGCCCGACTTTCATTTTGGCCTTTGAACGTGCCAAGATTTCTTCCAAAACCCAACAAGGCTCTGTTTCACAATATAGAAGCAGATCGAATTCAGTATTGATGAATCGCCTGAGTTCAATCGATTTGGGCTTGCGCCAAGTAGAAACCGCATGCTCATTGAAGTTCAACCAAGGTTGAGGCAACTCATGGAAAGGAGTGGTGACCTCATTTTCAGTTTTCTTCTTCGATTTTCCTTGCCACCAGTAGGCCATGGGAATGACTTGGAGATTCGGTGTTCCGTGTGCTTGAACCTCTCTTTTCCATTCGAGCAAGTCTTGCGATCGTTCCGCTGAATGGTGCTTGTAAAGCAATACAACATGCTTGGCTACGCCCAGATGTGTGCCTTCAACATGACGTTGAGCGCTCTTCAATTGGCGAAGACGCCAAAGTTTAAATCGATCGAGCAAATTCACACCCCAATTTACACGGAATCACCACTGCATCGGCACTTCCAACAGCAGGATTCTGCTGTTCTTTGTGGTTGAGAATAGAATCTTGTCAACATTCGAAATTCCCATGCCATCTCGTTGTTTCAGGGTCTCACCATCGACTTGGGCTTGACCTTCAAGCACAAAGATGTAGACGCCATTTTCATTTGCATTCAAGTCATAGGAAAACTGTTCTCCTTCTTCCCAACGCCCCAAGTGCAACCAAGCGTTTTGGTGAATTTCAACCCCCTGTCCCCCATCACCGAAGGGCTGGACGATTTGCTGCCATTTGTTGGGCTGCGATGTGGAGTCAAAGTTCTTTTGATCATATCGGGGTTGGAGATCACGTTCATTGGGGAAAATCCAGATTTGCAAGAAGCGCACATCCTCGGTTTCGCTGTCATTGAATTCAGCGTGCACAATGCCGGTTCCCGCTGACATGACTTGCACATCACCTTCCCGAATAACAGCGACATTGCCCATGCTGTCTTCATGGCGCAAATCACCTGACAATGGAATGCTGATGATTTCCATGTTGTCGTGAGGGTGCTTCCCGAATCCTCTACCAGCGGTCACATGGTCATCATTCAGAACCCGCAAAGCACCGAAATGCATGCGCTCTGGGTTGTGCCAATTTGCGAAGCTGAAGCTATGATAGGTTTCAAGCCAACCGTGGTCGGCATGGCCTCTGGAGTTTGAAGTGTGGAGAATTTTGGTGGGCTGTGCCATGAGCGAGGAAGAGATGATGATGAGACTCAGAAATGCCAGAGTGATGGCACCTTGATGAAGAAAAGGATTCATGCTGAGAATGATTTGCCCGGCTTGATGACCAAATCCTCCAAAGGTTTTCGGGTTCTTTGCTGGCGGTTGTTGTCCATTTCAATCCACTTCTCGAGATCTTGTCCTGCTTTTGCTTGCCGGCCTATTCCGATCATGGTGATCGGCTTGAGGAAATCAGGAAGTTGCATTTCGCGATGGAGTTGAACAGCATCAAATCCTGCTAGCTGATGCATTTGGTAGCCCAATGACGTCAATTGAA
>JBMYZL010000010.1:0-94509 GCA_049610385.1 Flavobacteriales bacterium | reverse complement strand
CGCCGTCACAAACACCATCGCTGTCTGCGTCCTGGTTGGCTACACCGCCATTGCCGTCGCACACTTCACAAGCGCCGTCAGCAAAAACACAAGAATCGTCATCGTTGGTTGCATCAGCATTGTAATTACAAGCATCCGCAGATGTACATCCGTCGATGCCATATTCACACGAGCCATCATCATAATCTGCTGATGGATCGAAATTCGTCGCTGTTTCATCTGTACAACCGCAAGCGTTGTCTCCACCTCCAGAGCCTTCTCCTTCCGGCAAATAAGTTCCTGTGCCATCAAAAGCGAATGTTAACCGCAAATCATTTGCACCCACACCTTCTTCAAACACTTGAAGATTAGCCTGTCCTGAAGGAGTCCCTGCCGTGGTGACTTGCATGAACAAGACACGGTTGTTTGTCGCATCGGGCAATCCATTGGAAGATCCGTTGAGAATATAATATGCCCCACCTGTGATGTCCGACATTTCAAAATCCTGACCACTGATTGCACTGGTTGCATCGAATGCACCAATCCACGGTTGATCATCACTTTCAACCGCACTTACTGCAGACTCTCCTTCTCCAGGGGTGAATTCGATGCCCACCGTATACCAACTGTCGTAAGGCAAGCCGGGAAAGAATCCATTAAATGGTGGCAAGAGGAATTGAGGATTAACCCCTCCAGCAGATCCTCCAGTCGCAGCCGCATCATTGTAAAACCCTGCACCATTGGTCGAGAAAATGAATGGATCTACATCGTTTCCATAGACAGAACTCAAGAAGTCAGTGGTATTCACCATATCCATGTAGAAACGGTATGTCGTCATTCCCGCCACGCCGTCGACGGCATGAGTCTCCACAGTCATGCTGTATCCCGAAGCCGGTGAGCCTCCACCGCCTTCGCCAGCACATGAACAGTAATCGCATGAACCGTCATCCTCCGTTGCCGCAGCAGAATAGTTGCAAGCCGCTGAGTCTGTACATCCTTCGACTTCGTCACCATCGCAAGTCCCATCTCCGTCAGCGTCTTGGACGGACACGCCGCCGTTGCCATCACAAACCTCACAATTGCCATCAGCAAAAACGCAAGAGCTGTCATCATCCGTGGCCGTTGCATCGTAGTTGCAAGCAGCCTCGTCTTGACAACCAGACACCTCATCACCATCGCAAACGCCATCATCGTCGGCATCAGCTGTTTCCACCCCTCCTGAGCCGTCACATGACTCACATGGCCCATCGGCATACAAACAAGTGCCCGCATCCGTAGCAGACGCATCATAGTTACATGCGCCTTCGTCCTGACAACCCGTCACTTCATCCTCATCACAAATGCCGTCTTCATCTTCATCTTGAACTGAGACACCGCCATTGCCATCACAGACTTCGCAGTCACCATCTGCAAAAACACAAGAATCATCCGAATCCGTGGCTTCTGCGTTGAAGTTGCAGGCCATCTCGTCTTGACAGCCAGATACCTCATCACCATCACAAATACCGTCTTCATCTGCGTCCGATACGGAAACACCGCCATTGCCATCACATTCTTCACATTCACCATCAGCAAGAACACATGAGCCGTTATCTTGTGTGGCATCTGCATTGAAGTTGCATGCTTCAGCATTTGTGCAACCTGGAACATCGTCTCCTCCTCCACCGGATCCATCTTCATAATATGTACCCGGACCGTCAAACGCAATGGACAACCGCACGTCATTGGTTCCGACGCCATTTATAAAAATTTGGGCATTGATCAGTCCAGAGGGAACACCGCTGGATGTGATTTGCATGAACAACACACGGTTGTTCGTCGCATCTGGGAGGCCATTTGAAGAACCATTCAGAATGTACCATGCGCCACCCGTGACGTCCGTCATCTCTATGTCGGTTCCAGAAATTGCACTGGTTGCATCGAACGACCCAATCCAAGGTTGATCATCGCTCTCCACAGCACTGACCGCTGATTCACCTTCACCTGGTGCGAATTCAATTCCGATTGTATACCAACTGTCGTAAGGCAAGCCGGGAAAGAATCCATTAAATGGTGGCAAAAGGAATTGAGGATTAACCCCTCCAGCCGATCCTCCAGTCGCAGCCGCATCATTGTAGAAGCCAGAAGGCGTCGACAAAGAAAACGGTGTTGCATCGTTTCCATAAATCGAACTCAAAAAATCATCTGAGTTGACCATGTCGATGTACAGTCGGTAAGTTGTCATTCCAGCAACTCCATCCACGGCATGTTCTTCCACGGTCATGGAGTAGTCTGATTGTCCAAAAGTCAAAAGTGCGGACAATAGTCCTGCACCAAGCAGCAAGTAACGGCTCATTGTTGTGCTAGTTTATGGCAACGTAAATATAGCCAAATCTGAGCAAAGAGTCGATAGTATTTTGATTTTACTCGATAAATTTCCTTGAAATCTCCATCAAAGATTCCTGAAAGCACCGAAAATCCAAGAATTACCGAGTAACACCTTTCCACATTAAGCTGTGAAAAAAGTGCGGGAAATGTTCTCAAATAGAGGTCAGAAACCGAAAAACTGGCCTATTCAAAATCCAAATCGTCGAGCCAATTTGGGTTTTTTGGTTTGCTTCTTTTCGTTTTTGATGGCTTCGAAGGCCCATCTTGATAGATGTCACGTGACCGTCCTTTGCCATCACTCTTTTTCTTGTTCCCAAACCGCGAAGTTCCTCTTCCAGGCGCAGGGGCGTTCAACCGACTGAATTCTCCTGGATTCTGGGCTCGATCTGAAGACAACCCCCTTGAGCCTCCCTGTGCGGAGGACCTGGACGATGACTCATTTTCTCGTCGGACACCACGATCTCCTTGATCCTTACCGGAGGGTCTGTTTTGGCCCCCTCCTCCTTGGCGATCTTCAGCCACCTTAACGACCATTCGGAAGCGCATATACTCTTGGCCATTCAAGGCGTCCATGGCTGCTTGGCCTGACGCCTGGTCCGCCATTGTCACAAATCCAAAACACTTGGAATCTCCTGTCTCTCGATCGGTAATGACCCGCGCAAAATCAACGGACCCGTACTGAGAGAAAAGCTCCTTCAGGTGCTCATCAGTCACCTCACGGTTGAGCTTCGCTACAAATAATTTCATTCAGGTTGAAATGTTGTGCAATGCTGTGTTTGAATATCGAATGTACGGAATCACAAAGCGCATTGGGTCACAGGATTGTGAAGTTTTTCTTTCCAAGCCTTTTGTTGGACTCTGTGCCCTTCACCAATTGTCACCATCCAACATCCGACCAACACCCCCCAAGAGAGACCCCTCACCCTTACTGGTTCCCCCGGCTGCTGGGGCGTGCGCCAAAATTCGATCTGCCAAACGGCTGAATGGCAATGACTGCAACCAAACGGTTCCGGTGCCGCGCAGCGTGGCCAAAAACAATCCTTCCCCACCAAAAAACATCGAACGCAAACCGCCTGCACGTTCAATGGAGTAATCCACATTGCCCGAAAACGCGACAATGCAACCGGTATCCACCCGAAGCGTTTCACCGTTCAACTGCTTTTGCACCACAGTGCCTCCGGCATGCAAGAAAGCCATTCCGTCGCCCCTCAGCTTTTGCAAAATGAATCCCTCGCCACCAAAAAATCCAGCACCCAAACGCTTGTTGAACGCAATGGTGACCTCCGTCCCTTTCGCCGCACACAAAAAAGCATCTTTCTGACAAGTAATGCTGCCGCCTATTTGCCCTAAATCCACCGGCATGATCTTGCCTGGATAGGGTGCAGCAAAGGCCACATGGCGTTTCGTCGTTCCCTGGTTCGTGAAATGCGTCATGAAGATGGACTCACCTGTCAGCATTCGCTTGCCGACATTGAGCAATGCCCCAAACACACCAGAAGAGGGCCGCGACCCGTCTCCCATGCGGGCTTCGAAAGCGATGCCATCTTCCATCCAATTCATCGCACCGGCTTCCGCAATCACGGTTTCCTGTGGGTCCAATTCAACCTCAACCGTTTGCATATCATCTCCGTGCAAACGGTATTCTATATCGTGGCTTCTCATGGTCAAAGATTCAAAAGGTTTGCACCCACAAAGTTGGTTTAAATTCGCCCAAAATCAAGGCATGAAGCATTTTCAACAATTGCTGATTCTGTTTGGGTTTGGGTTGGCTGCTTGCCAAACACCCGACACCAATGACATGAACAGCCACTCCATCCTCCCTATGCAATACCCTGTATCCCGCGTTGAAACTGTGAAAGACACCCTTTGGGGTGTGGAAGTGTCCGATCCATACCGATGGCTGGAAGATGATCGCTCATCAGAAACTGAAGCTTGGGTTGCTGCCCAGAATCAAGTGACTCAAGCCTACCTCTCTTCCCTCCCACTTCGGGATGAAATGGCGCAAGAATTTCGCGCCTTGTACGACTACGAAAAGATGGGCATGCCCAGGAGAATTGGCCATCATTATTACATCGCCAAAAACAGTGGGCTTCAAAACCAACCTGTGTACTACAGACGCACCACTTTGGACGGTCCAGAATCGGTTTATCTCGACCCCAATACCTGGAGCGACGATGGGACGATCACAGGTTCACTGTCCGCGGCATCCAAAGACGATCGATACATTGCTTTGATTCGGAACGAGGCCGGTTCGGATTGGCAGGAAATTCGTGTGTTGGTTGCTGAAACGGGCGAAGAGCTTCCCGATCGTTTGACCCGCGTGAAGTTTTCTGGGGCAAGTTGGTGGAGGGATGGATTCTTCTACAGCCGATACCCAGAACCGAAAGGGAGTGATCTGAGTGCTGAAAACACCTATCACAGTGTGTATTACCATCGATTGGGTACACAACAATCGGAAGACATCCTGATTTACATGAATCCCGACGAGCCCAATCGCTATCATTTCGGTGGCACCACGGAAGACGAGTCCATGCTGATTCTCAACACTTCCACGGGTACGGATGGGAACAGCATCCACGTGTTGGATCTCAACGGTTGGGATGGACAAGCAGCTCCAGAAATTGGAGACTTCCAACCTGTGGTCGAGGGGTTTGACTCTCGCAATAGCGTTGCGGACATCATTGACAAAACCCTTTATCTATTAACCGACATCAACGCGCCCAAGTACCGATTGGTTGCCGTTCCATTGAATGCACCAGCGGATCGCAGCCAATGGCGTGACTTCATTCCTGAATCAGACGATTTGTTGGAAGCCGCTACTTTCTCGGGTGGTCATTGGTTTGTGCGGCACTTGCACAATGCATGTTCCCGGGTCACCCGGTGGGACCTGTCAGGGACTGAATCAAATGTGGTCACCTTGCCACAAGAAACAGGCACCGTAGGTGGATTTGGGGGCAAGCATGATGCCAATGAATTGTTCTATGCTTTTACCTCATTCAACTATCCCACCACCATTTTTCGATATGACATCACGACTGGGGAATCCTCTGTTTTTGCCGCGCCAAAAGTGGCATTCGAGCCCGAAAATTATGTCGCTGAACAAATTTGGTACGACTCCAAAGACGGCACCTCCATCCCCATGTTTGTGGTGCGCAAAAAAGACACCCCGCTCGATGGCAAAAGACCAACTTATCTTTACGCCTATGGAGGTTTCAACATCAGTTTGACCCCCAGTTTCAGTCCATCGCTACTGCTGTTGCTGAATCGTGGTGGGGTTTATGCCATGCCGAATTTACGCGGGGGAGGCGAGTTTGGAGAGGCTTGGCATGAAGCGGGAATGCTCCTTCGCAAACAAAACGTTTTTGATGATTTCATTGCAGCAGGCGAACACCTCATTGCATCGAACTACACCAGACATGACCGGCTGGCCATTGCAGGTGGGTCCAACGGAGGGCTGTTGGTCGGAGCCACAATGACCCAACGACCAGATTTGGCTGCAGTTGCATTTCCAGCAGTTGGGGTGATGGATATGCTGCGCTACCACAAGTTTACCATCGGCTGGGGTTGGATCCCTGAATATGGATGTGCCGACAGCAGCCTTGCAGATTTCAACAACCTCGCGGGATATTCACCCTATCACAATTTGGCACCTGGGGTGAATTACCCCGCAACCATGGTCACGACTGCAGACCATGACGACAGGGTGGTGCCTGCACACAGTTTCAAATTTGCTGCCCGCCTTCAGGCCTGCCAAGCAGGAAATCGTCCTGCCCTCATTCGCGTGGAAACAGACGCGGGCCACGGAGCCGGAAAACCGACATCCAAAATCATTGAGGAACAAGCCGACAAATGGGCTTTCATGCTTCACAACATGGGAATCACGGAGTGATTTGGAGCGGGGAAATCCGATCAACTGGCTCCAAAAGTGCCATCCGAGCACAATCAGCCTACCCCTATTTGTCTGAAAATCTGCGAGGTGTTTTTCCGAGTGCCAATGCCTGGCGACGTGCCATCCGAGGTGGTGAAGTGTTCAGCGGCAACTGCGCCATTGTTTCCAGCACCTGGCTCTCTGCAGGCATGCAATTGAGTTGGAAGGTCCATTCACCATCCAGTCCTGCCCTCTCTTGGCCGGCAAGATTTGTCTATGGCTACCAGGACGAAACCTTGGCCATCGTCTGGAAACAAGCGGGAATCGCCACCAGTGGAGTGAAAGGAAAAACCCTGTCGTCCCAACTCCCCGGACATCCGGTCCATCGGTTAGACCGAGATACGTCGGGATGGGTCATTGTCAGTCAATCTGAATCCGAAAGGATAGCCCTTCATCAGCATTTTGTTGAGCACAAAATTCAGAAATCATACTTGGCCTTGGTGGTAGGCAATTGTCCCGATTACATGACAATTCGGCTCCCGTTGGATGACAAACCTTGTTCGAGCCAAATTCATAAGGTTCAAACTGGGCGCTGGCCCCTTCATGGACAAGCTTCCTTGGTGCAAGTGGAAACGACTACTGGCAGAACGCATCAAATTCGAAGGCATCTTTCCGCCATCGGTCATCCCATCATCGGCGACTCCTTGTACAGTGGGGCCGAACGATACCAAGGCTCCGGATTGTTCTTATGCGCTTGGCATTTGGGGCTGACCCATCCCTCAACCGGACAATCCATTGTGTGTTTTGGAGACCCACCACGCAAGTTTCAGCGCATTTCTTGGTGGCAAGGTGGAATCGAAAAGCTATCTTAAGCCCCAGACTGTTGTCATGTTTCGTCGTTTCCTCCGTTCCAGCTACCGCATTCCGGGATTTCTATTGATGTCCCTTTGGCGGTGTTTGCTGCTGTTTCGATTGCGACAAAAGACCCATGCTGACCGACATGCCTTGCACCAATTTTACCTGGACTATATCCACAGGGTTCAACGTTTGATGGGGATTGAAGTGACATGGGAAGGTGACATGCCCGAAGGTCCCTCCTTGCTGATGGGCAACCACAGGAGTTATGTGGATGCCGTTCTGCTGCCCAGCCGGCAACCTGTGGTGTTTGTTGCCCGCAGTGAGTCCAGAAATTGGCCCATCATCGGTTGGGGTGCCACTGCTTTCGACACCATTTGGGTCAACCGAAAAGACAAAAACAGTCGACGCGAAACGAGAGATCAAGTCAAACAACGGCTTCAGAACGGTTACTCCATTGCCATTTTTCCAGAAGGGACCACAAACAAGGGGCCGGAAGTGGGGCCTTACCGTCCCTCCATGTTTTATATCGCGCATGAAGGGCGATTCCCAATTACACCAGTGGCCATCGAATATGAAGACCCCGATATCGCATGGGTAGGAAATACTTGGTTCATTCCGCATGCGTGGAAGCAATTTGGGAAGAAGACCATTCGCGTGAGAGTCAAGTTTGGAAAAACTTTCATCCCTGATGATCCCGAGCAAGACCGACAAAGCATGCACGACTGGACATCCCGGGAGACAAGGGCCATGCGGGAGGCCTTTGACAACGGGTCCTAGACTGTCACTGGCGCACCACCGGAAGGGACAGATTCAAGGCTTCATCCGAGCTCAAAATCAAGGTGTACACCCCTGCATCGAGGTCAGACATCGACAATTCTTGGCGACCCGGAATCCAGGGTTGTGCCCAAATTTGGCGTCCTCTCCCATCCACCAAGGTCAACTCCAGCCGACCTGAAGCCTCGGGCCATTCAATGTAAAGAACATCCCGAACCGGATTGGGGTAGACCGAAATGCCCCGCTTCTGCCATTCGCCAATCGTGTTGATCAACACATTGACCGTCTCGGACACCATCGCTTCACATGTAAAACTCCCATGGGACTCCGTGACCGCAATGCTTCCGAAACCATCCTCAGTCCAAAGCACATCGACTGAAGTCACATCCACACCCGTTGAAGCGGTTTGAATGTCACCTCCATTTACGGTCCACGTGTAGGAATTCCCAGCCGTTGCATCGTTGTAGGTATAGGTTTCAACGAGGCCATTTTGTGGCATGGTGTTGCCTTCTATGTCTCCGAGCCCTACAAAAACACAACTACCATCGTTTACATTGGCTTCCATGATGTAGTTACAAGCAGTTTCGTCAGTGCATCCTTCAACCTGTGGAACGCCCGAACAACTACAATCTTCTTGAATGGTGTCCAAAATGGTCTCTGGATCACCGTCTTCACATGAATCGCCTATGAAGAAGCAACTGCCATCATCGGCATTGGCCTCCTCCTCGTAATTGCATGCTCCAGCATCTGTACAACCTTGCACGCTGGGCAAGCAAAAAGGCAACTCAATGATGCCGCCGAAATCGGGGTCACCCAAAGCCAGGATGACAGCACCTTCCGGCGTGGTCAAGGTCATGTCCCCATCCACATCACATGAACCCCATTGGCTTCCGTTCACACCATCTCCATATTCATCGGTCATGATGAATTCGTAGCACCCTTCGCTGACGCAACCACTCCATTCAATTACCGATTCATCTTGATCTTCATACTCCCCTTCGGCCACTTCAATCCAGATTTCGCCTTCAGTTGACACAATCGACCATCCCGTTTCTTGCGGCCAACAATCCGTGGTGATGGTGACCACAATGTCCTCGCAGGGATAGCTACAAGAACCATCGTCGATGGTGGCCAGCTCTTCATAATTCAGTGCATTTGGATCGGTACAACCCGCAATTTCCGATGCACAGTTTGCCGTGGTAAACGTCCAGACGTTCGAGGAAGCACTGTCCAAGGTGAAATACACATCATATGCTGCATCCGAATCCAAATCCACCCAATCCCCGTTCAGAGCTGAAGAAAATGCAAGACCTGCTTCGTTGAGGTTGACACATGTATAATCACCAGTGCCCGCCGGAGCAATACACAAAGTGTCCGGTGTGCAGAGGACGTTATTGAAACTGCCCACAATCTCTGTGTTCATCATCACATCCATGGCATTTTCATCGTAATAACAGGACGTCGCAATGGTGTCCAAAGCGAATGGCTCACATTCAATAGGCCCGCAATTCGCCATGGCCAATTCGATCGCATTGAAGACGTTCAAACGACCACCGGTCAATGTTTCGTCGGAAAGGTTGCTCACCAGATCCACGCCGTCGAAAATGTACCCGCGCACCAAATCTGCCGCCGCCTGCGGATTCACGATGGAAAGGGCCGCCAAATCCGCACAAGGAATGCTGTATACCAAAGCGATGGCACCCGCCACGCAAGGGCTGGCAAAAGAAGTTCCTGAAGTCGTACTCCCTCCATTGTTGCTCGTCAACCAAACATTGTCACCAGGGGCGCCCAGGTCAATGGTTGTGGCGCCATACCCTGAGAAAGTTCGTACGTCGTTGTTGTTGGTTGCTGTCACGGAGACCATATAATCCGATCCACAAGCAGTGGGCATGTCTCCGGTGACGTCCACATTCAGGGCCATGTTCGTGGTGGCGCCACAATTCAAAATGCCAGACGCTCCCAATTCGTCGTAGTAAGCACACCAAATTGGAAAATCACTGGGATCTGCGAAATCAATTCCCCAAGAAGCATTGGTTGCCACAACAAAAGCCCCTTCAACTCCGGCTGTTTCGTTGTAAATGTCACGCATCACTTTTGCATACTCATAGGAGCTGATCACACTCGATTCACTAAGTCCACCCGGCATGTCAATTTGCATGATGTCTACATCCCAATTCACACCCACCCCGCCAGTTCCATTGTCACCCGTGGCACCAATCATACCGGAAACGGAGGTGCCGTGTCCACCCCCAGCTATGTTGTCATTGTTTGTCCCTGGATTCCAACCATTGTAATCATCGACATAACCATTGTTGTCATCGTCGATGTTGTTGTTGGGGATTTCGCCCAAATTCACCCAATGGTTGTCCACCAAATCCGGATGCCCATAGTTGGAGCCTCCGCCCTCCAAAACAGCCACAACAATCCGTGCTCCATTTCCAGCCACGCCGCCAGTCGTGATGTCCCATGCCAAGTCCGAATCAATGTCGTGATCTCCAGATTGTACATGGTGCCATTGCTGTCCAAAATTGGGGTCATTCGGCACCGTCTCCCGCTCGTGGGCGATGTGATTCAGCTGAACAGCGCGCAATTGCGGATGATTTTTCCAGTCCTGCAATCGCTGCAATTCTTCTCCCGCGGCCACGCCCAACAGCAAAATCCCAGTCGATGGCGAAGGCACGTCCAAGAGTTGAACTTCTCCTGTTTGGCGCAAATCCTCAATCACCTTGCTGATGTCCGATTGGGGACGCTCCAACATCACCAAAAGTTCTCCTGGAATCCACTCCGCTTCTTGTTGAGCCATTGCCGGTGAAAACAGCAGACCAAAAATCGCCATCCACAGGGCACAAACCGTCCGAGTTACTTCAACTTTTTTCATTTCTCCAATTTCTGCATGACAATGTTCGGACAAAATCAACAAACCCCATGAAGAGAATGCAACATCCGGCCGCAAATACCCGTAATTGAGTGCATGTGTTCGATTACAGCCATCCTTGGATTGCGTTCAGCAGGTGATGCCGACCGCCAACTCGCACTGCAAATTTCCCAATGCCAACGTCACAGAGGACCGGATTGGAGCGGTGTATATCAGCATGAACACGCCATTTTGGCACATGAAAGATTGGCGATTGTCGATGTCACAAGCGGTGCTCAACCCTTGATTGACCCCGATACAGGCGTTGCCCTTGCCGTCAACGGAGAAATTTACAACCACCAAGAATTGCGCAATACATGCGGTGATTACCCATTTGTGACTGGCAGCGATTGCGAAGTCATTTTGGCCCTCTACCGCGAGCACGGACGGGATTTGGTGCATCATTTGCATGGCATGTTTGGTTTTGTGCTGTATGACCCCAGAGATGGGTCTTGGCTCATCGGCCGGGACCCGATTGGCATCATTCCACTTTATTTTGGACACGATGCAGAAGGTCGGCTGTTGGTGGCTTCGGAAATGAAAGGACTCGCACCTGTTTCAGATGATTTGCAAGCATTTCCGCCCGGTTCGGTTTGGCATTCTTCAGATGAAGCGCCGCAACGATATTTCGATGCCGATTGGATGCATGCCGATCGAGCCCAACCTGAACCTCACTCCCCTGAAAAACTCCGCGAATCCTTCACTGAGGCTGTGCATTCCCACCTCATGGGGGATGTCCCTTACGGACTGTTGATCAGCGGCGGGCTGGACTCTTCTCTCGTGGCAGCATTGGCGATGAAGTTCTCCAAAAACCGGGTCGATGATGGAGACCAATCCGAGGCTTGGTGGCCCCGCGTGCACAGTTTCAGCATCGGACTCGAAGGCAGCCCAGATGTCGCCGCAGCAGCCAAAGTTGCCGCACAAATCGGCACTGTACACCACCCACTGACCTTTACCATTCAAGAGGGGCTCGACGCCCTTTCCGAGGTCATCCGACACATCGAAACATACGATGTTACGACCATTCGTGCTTCCACACCGATGTACTTGATGGCTCGAGCCATCAAGGCCATGGGAATCAAAATGGTACTGAGTGGAGAAGGGGCTGACGAATTGTTTGGCGGTTATCTTTACTTCCACATGGCACCAAATGCCCAAGAATTTCATGAGGAAACCGTTCGCAAGGTCCTTGACTTGAGCAAATACGACTGTGCCCGTGCGAACAAATCCATGATGGCGTGGGGAATTGAAGCCCGTGTACCCTTCCTGCACACCCCGTTCATTCACCATGCTATGCGCACAGATGCGGCCGCCAAAATGAGTGGGAACGGCCGAATCGAAAAACACATCCTCAGAGAGGCATTCCAAGGTTTACTGCCAGATGAAGTGCTCTGGAGACAGAAGGAGCAGTTCTCTGACGGGGTTGGATATGGTTGGATTGATTCCCTCAAAGACGAGGCCGAACGACGCGTCAGCGACGAGGAAATGTCTCGTGCCGCCATTCGATTCCCCATCAATCCACCTGCCACCAAGGAAGGATATTGGTACCGCTCCATGTTCGAACATCATTATCCGGGCAGTGCTTGCGCGGCGACTGTGCCAGGAGGTAAGTCAGTGGCTTGCAGCACAGAGAAGGCATTGGAATGGAGCGAAGCCCTTCAAAACGTAGTTGATCCCTCTGGTCGCGCTGTGGGCGGGATTCACCAAGATGCATATGTATATTCGGCTGGTGATTCTGCTGAAAACAAATGAACTTCTATGCTTGGGCGCATGTCTCGTCCTGAATTCAACCCTGATTGTCGGGCAAGACACCTTGTGGATCAATGCAAGCACTTGGACTCCACAAGCCACTTCCATGCCTGTTTTGCGCTTGAATGATGCCCCTGAATTCAACATCAAGAATGCACCGGTCTTTCGTTCTGCAAATCAGGAATCCAGTGTGGTCATCGTCAACACAGATACAGTGGAACATAATTTCGCCGTGTGGGCGGAGGACCCGATGGGCGTTTCCAGCATCGGCGCCCAAGACACCCTGAATATCAATTTGCCAGCCGTCGCAGCCGGCACCTATGGATGCGGGTTGATTGACGTCAAGGGACGTTGGCTCGGCGCTCAGTCTCTGTTTGCTTCTGAAAGCATCACAGATACGCTGCCCACTTTTCTTTGGAACCTCGCTGAATGGGATGTGAATCGCATGAATGCAATTGCAGAAAATGGCGACCCCGCAGATTTTGAGAATTACATCCCGCAATACTTCACCATTAACGAGGCGATGCACCCGGCCACCCTTGAAGATTCTACGGCTTGGGTGACGCTGCCCGTCAACACCAGTGCACTCATCCGCATTCACAATGCCGGAGCCATGGACCATGTGCTTCACTTTCATGGGTTTCATGTGAGCATCTTGTCGAGCACACACCACCCTGAACGCGTCGGGTGGTCCAAGGACACCCAGCCCCTGAAGGTCAACGAAGGTATGACCGTGCTCTTGCATGCGGACCAAGCAGGAAGCTACCCAGTTCATGATCACAACCTGATTGCCGTGACCAACGCCGGTCTTTACCCCGGAGGCATGCTCATCCAAATCCAAGTTGACCCATGAAAATTTTGACGTCCCTTCAAGTTGTTACTGGAATGTTGTTAGGGCTTTCCAGCGTCATGGGTGTTCCCAAGGCCATGGGACAGGAACCTGTCATCCATCACTTGTTTGCAAGCATGCAGGGGACTTTGACGACCGCCGGAGGTGGGAGCATTCCGATATGGGGCTATGGATGGGATGAAGAGGGTGAAATCAGCCTTCCCGCTCCCATGCTCTCTTGCATGGAAGGTGATTCCGTTCATGTCGTGATGACCAATCCGAGTCCTGAATCTCACACCATTCACCTGCATGGTCTTGACGTCAGTCAAGCCCATGATGGTGTGCCTTCAACGTCATTTTATGTCCCCACAGACTCCACAGCGATTTACAAGTTTCGGGCGGATCATTCCGGCACTTTCTTGTACCATTGTCATGTCACAACCACCCTTCATTTGACCATGGGGATGTATGGCATGTTCGTCGTCAATCGACCAGATGGAAGTTTGTACGAAGGTGGGGCCGTTCCGGACGCCATTCACCCTTTCTTGTTCAGTGATTTGGAGATTGCCACAAACCTGAATCCCACAGGTGCCTTTCCATTTCATGACATTAGGCCCAACTATTTCATGATCAATGGTTTGATGGGGAGTCAATTGACCACGCCGGAGGCTGTGATTCCCTATTCACCAGGCGAAACATTGGCCTTGCGACTGGCTTCCATGGCCTATTCACGAATGGATATTCTCTTCCCGGCCGAACTGAACGCCACTGCAGTCATGTCAGATGGGCGCCCCTTGCCCGAAGCACTCCCCCTGGATACACTGAAAATCTACCCTGGAGAACGATTCACAGTGCTCATCACACCCCCATCCATGGATGCCACAGGATGGGATGGCACTTTACCCTGCGAATTTCACATGATGGCCGATGACGAATTGGAGTACACGGACTACATTCACTTCAACGACCTCACTGCAGGATTCGACGAAATCTCAGCTTCTTCTTTGGTGGCCTTTCCCAATCCGACAACAGGCATTGTGGAATTGCAACAAACCGTCCCTTCGGAAAGAGGCTCCTGGCAATTGTTGAGCACCAACGGACAAGTCGTGCAATCAGACATGGCAACCGCCCAAGGCGATGCATTGGTTCTGGACTTGTCCAATTTGCCGGCAGGCACCTACTTCTGGCGCGATGAACAGGGTCATCAAATCAAAATTCTGCGCATCCGCGCGGAATGAAGATTCAATCGTGATCAATCAGAAAATATGCTGAATCAAACCTGAATCTCGGTCCGTAAACACCTCCTTCGGCACGCTTTCCTGCTGAAATCACCATGTTGATGCACGCGGAAGTTGGCAAACCAAGGATTTTTTTCACCCGCTTTGAATCCATCCCCTCCATGGGACATGTGTCAAAGCCTTCAGCCCGCATGCCCAACATGAAATGCGCTGAAGCCAAAGCCGCTGTTTTTTGCGCCCAAGTTTCCAATTGCGCCAAGCTGACGGGCTCACGTGGTGTGGCTTTCTGTAGGCCGCGTAAAAACAGCCAAACCCGTTTGATTGGCCCCAAAATCCCCCATGGCCCGAGGGTGTAAACCAAGCGCGTGATTTTTTTGAAGTATTGCAAAGCCCGCTCTGGGGTGGCTGGGTCTGATTCCAAGTGCGAAATCATCCAGTTGTTGTTCCGCTTCCACAAGTCCGGCCGAGCCACAACCACAAACAACTCTCGGGACGTCGCAGCTGCAGGCTGGTCCAAGCAGGCGGAAACCAGCTCCTCGCGCTTTTTCTCCCCCCTCACCCAGTGAATTTCGGTGGTTTGCAAATTGCTGGAGGTCGGTGCCAACAACGCAGAATGTTGCACCCGCCGAACCACATCTTCTGGGATCTCATCTGAGGTGTATATCCGGACACTTCTCCGGGATTGAACCAACCGGTGAAACTCCCCAGCCTCAAACGACTCCACTTCAATGGCTGTCCGCGGCTTGTCCTTCAACCCTTTGGAATCAAAAACCTTGACCTTAACCATCGCCTTGCTTGTGTTGATATGCATTTTGAATCCGTTGGGCGGCACGCCCGAAAGATGCCTCATCTGCAGCGTGAATCACCGCCAAAGGCTTGTCCATTGAATCGCCCAGGCGCGCCCAGTCCACGCATCCCACCCGAGAGTCAATGGTGTCTCCAGTTCGCCGTCTTCCTCCTCCCAAATCCACCACAGCCATGCCCAATTCCCTAGTATCTACCTGTCCAATGACACCCTTCGCTCCGAGTTTGGCAAACACAGGTCGAACAATTGGCGCCATGGGGAGATAATAATCCAAGCGGTCGCAAAAGTCCACGGGTCCGCCCATCTCATGGATGACTTTGGAAAAACACTCCATGGCAGCTCCGGATTGCAGGGCCTGTAAGAGCCTCTTTTCCGGAAGCCCCGATTGAATGCACATTCGCTGGGCCAAATCCATGGTCACTTCCAAAAGACCCCCATCCTTGCGCTCACCTCGAAGGATTTCAACTGCTTCTCTCACCTCGAGCGCATTTCCTGCTGATTCCGCCAACGGCTCAGACATGTCTGTAATGACAGCTTGGGTGTCCATCCCAGCAGCATTGCCCACTTCGCAAATCACTTCGGCCAAAGATTCCGCTTCAGCACGCGTGCGCATGAAGGCGCCTGACCCTGTCTTGATGTCCATCGTCAGACATTGCAGACCTGCCGCGAGTTTCTTGGACAGAATCGATGCCGTAATCAGTCCATTTTGTTCTACCGTGGCGGTTACATCGCGCGTGGCATACATGCGTGCGTCGGCGGGCGCCAAATTCGCTGTCTGACCACAAATGGAAAATCCATGTCGTGCGACAATGGACTGGAATGAGGACAGTTCCACCTGTACGTTGTAGCCCGGGATGCTCTCCAACTTATCAATGGTACCACCAGTATGCGCCAGGCCCCTTCCAGCGATCATGGGCACATAACCGCCCACAGCGGCCAGCAATGGGGCCAACAACAAGGAGACCGTATCACCCACACCGCCCGTGGAATGTTTGTCCAGGACTGGCCCCCCCAGTTGCTCCGAATCCCATTGCAGCACCGTTCCTGAATGCGCCATGGCGCGGGTGATGGCCGTTCTCTCCTCCGGATTCAGGCCCTTGAAATAGGTGGCCATGGAAAAAGCTGCGATTTGAGCGTCGCTCACTTCCTGCGTGACGACCCCACGGATGAAATCACCGAGGATTTCAGCAGAAAGCACTTCTCCATCTCGCTTACGCCGAATGACCTCAGCAGGCAACAAGGATGATGAAAGCGATGTCATCACAGGCTCAGGAAAAAGCCAGCGATTGTCGCCGACATGAGGTTCGATAATGTGGCTGCGATCACGGCCATCATGCCGTAACGCGCAATGTCAGAGCGTCGAGATGGTGCCAAAGAACCAATGCCACCCAACAAAATGGCAATGGAAGACAAATTGGCAAAGCCACACAAGGCGAAGGAAATGATGGCCTTCGTCTTCTCAGACAGCTCCACCACAGCATCCTCCGCGAGATAGGGTGAAAAATTCAAGTAGGCCACAAATTCATTGACGATGAACTTCTGCCCAATAAATGAACCCGCAATGATGGCCTCAGACCAAGGCACGCCAATGAGGAATGCAACCGGAGCAAAAAGGTAACCCAGACCTGCTTCCAAGGACCAGTTCTCTTGGCCAAACCACCCGCCAATACCCCCAATCAATCCATTCATCAAGGCAATGATTCCTACAAATGCCAACAACATGGCCCCGACATTGAAGGCCAACTGAACTCCTGAAGCCGCCCCCTTGGCGGCCGCATCAATGACATTCACCGCAGCTTCCTCTTCTTCTTCCTCTGCAAGTTTCAAATCCTCCCTCGGGGACTCAACTTCCGGGCGAATCAATTTGGCAAACAACAACCCCCCTGGCGCAGCCATGAACGAGGCCGCAATCAAATATGGAACAGGAACCCCCAACGAGGCGTAACCCACCAAAACGGAACCCGCGACAGACGCCAATCCACCCACCATGATGGCAAACAACTCACTCTGCGTCATCCCCGCGATGAAGGGCTTGACCACCAACGGGGCCTCTGTCTGACCGACAAAAATGTTCGCAGTTGCGGACATTGACTCCGCACGAGAAGTGCCCAACAACCAGCGCAAACCGCCCCCCAACAATTGAATCACCCACTGCATGACGCCGATGTAGTAAAGCACGGAGATGAGGGAAGAAAAAAAGATGATGATCGGCAACACTTGAAATGCGAAAACGAATCCACCTCCTGAAAAAATCTCGGACATCTGATCCGAAGCCAAGGCACCAAACATGAAGTCAATCCCATCCTGGCCATATTGAATGACTTGGTTGACGGCCTCAGAAGTCGCTTGCAATGCCCGCTTGCCCCAGGGCACATAAAGCACAAAGGCACCGAAACCGAATTGAATCGCAAAGGCGCCCAAAACCGTTCTCCAACGAATGGATTTGCGACTGGACGACAACAACCAGCCGGCGCCCATCAAGGCCACCATGCCGAAGAGGCTGATCAATATTCCCATGAGTGCGAAACTAAGGCGAATTGAACTCTGCGCTCAACCCGATGAGGATGGATCCGGTTTGATAAGCTCGACGCGTTCTTCGATCCACGGCTGTGGTGTTGGAACTTCGCTGGGTGAAGTCGATCAAACCCAGCAACAACAAGCCCTTCCGCAATCTGTACTCAGCCTTCAAATCCAGACGCAAATAATTGTATTTCAGAAGGGGATAAGGGGTGGGTGTGATTTGCTCTGCCAACCGATCCGTATACTCCCGCCAGGTGTATGACAATGAGCTGGTCAACTCCAATTCATCTCCCTCGTGACCAATTCTTATGGCCGATTTGGCATCGCGGTACCCAAAATCACCAAGGCTCAAGTCTGAACGTTTTTGCGCACGAAAATCCACGCGTACCTCCCAGCCACGCCATTCAGGCAGTGCATATCGAACAGTGGCCGTTGTGTAAGTCCATGTCCGCAAGGGGTGTGCGAAAGTTGAGTCAAAAGGCATAAATGGCGTAGGCAACAAAGGATCTCGACTCTCATCCAGAATATCCAAATTGAGCCAGTTCGCATAATTTTTTTGACGGTGTTGAAAGTCGGCTGTTAATTCACCCAGTGGATCAGTTCGCTTTTGCCCAACCAGATCTAAATCACGCAGCCCTTTCACCCGACGTTCTGGCTCCCATGACCACCCCAATTCTATGGACCATTCAGTTTGATCCAAAGATTCCCCTGTAGCTCGCTGATCGTACCATTTCCTGAACAACTCCCAAGACAATTCCAACTCCATATCCGATCGGACCTGTGCGTTCAAATCTGCCTCCAATTGGGCCTGAAAAAAACTGAAAGAAGTCAGCAATTCATCACCCAAAATGTTGATGCCCAGCCGCGTCTCATCGCGAAGTCGAATCCCAATGGCCCCCTCAATGCGGTCATTGAGCGCATGTTCTCGGGTGATTCGTCCTTCCAAAGATTTGCGGTTCGCTGCAGTTAGGGTGTTGTAGCGAGAAAAAGAAACGTCTGAATTGATTTTCCATCGCCCTTGATCGTCATCACGTTCCCAGTCCAATTCCATGCGACCGATGGAGAGCCTGTCATCCAATATCAAGGAATCAACAGGAATATCCACCCCCAAATTGTCTCGATACGAGCTGGGAGAATGAAATACATTCCACTCCAATCCGCTCAACCAACCCAACTCCACATCTTGCTCCCAAGATTGTCCTGACACGTGCGCCATCCAAGGCCCAGCCAGCAGGCACAAGGCAGCCGAGATCCGATTGCATTTCACGGTTTGTCCTTCCATTTTTCCTCTGCAAAAGAAGGGTACAATTCTTCCAACTGCAGCCACAGTGAATTGGCCCCAGTCAAATCTCCCAATTTCTTTTTCAACATCGCTCCACGATAGAGGCCAAATTTGAACGATTGGTTGCGTTCCAACAACAATCCATAAGTCTCGTTTGCCGCCTCCAGTTGATTCAATTCTTCCCAGGCCTTGGCTGTCCAATAAATCGGCCAATCTCCTGCTTTGCCCTCCTGTTCACTCAAAGCATATCGGCTGATGGCACGTCGCTGCAAATCCGCGCGGTGAAGGGCGCGACCGTACTCATAAATCGAATCCCCACCCCATGACAACAAGGAATCCATGGACAACTGGTCGTCTTGAATTCGCAACAACCCTTTAACATTTCCTCGCTCTCGATACAATTCCAACAATTGCAGCCGAGGCCGATCATATTCGGCGTCCAATTGTGCCGATTGTTCAAACGCCAAAACCGCCTCGTCCTCACGGTTCAATCGCCTCAGTTGCAATCCGAGGTTGAATCGGGCCTCTGCATCATCAGGAGCGCGATGAACAGCCTCTAAGTATGCACGGGCAGCAGCACCCCAGTTCCGTTGGTCGGCATGCAACCCGCCCAAATTCATCCATGCTGCGATGTAGTCAGGATCGGCCTCGAGGGCCATCCGATAACTTTGAATGGCGCGTTTATTTTGTCCCAAATTTCGGAGGGCAATGGCACGATTGTACCAAGCTCTTTCATCATTTGGAAATCTCAGGAGCAATGAATCATACGCAGCCACAGCCGCCTCAACCTGGTTGCTGCGCCGCAAGTTCACCCCCAAATTGAACCAAGCTTTCCGCATGCCAGGATCCAACTCAACAGCCTTTCGCCAAGCCGCAATGGCATTTTTTGTTTGTCCCGACTCGCTGAACAATAAACCCAAATTGTAATGCGCGTTCACCCGTTCCGGATCCAACGCGAGACATTGTTGATAGGCCCAAATGGCCGAATCCATCCGGTTCAACTCGGAATAGCCCAAGGCCATGTTGTACCAAGCCTCTGGGTAGGATTCTCGCTGTTCCACCGCCTGGACATAGGAGGCAATGGCCATGCGGGGTTCTTTGAGCCGTCGGAGTGAAACCCCGCGATTGAGCCACGCCTCCGCCATCTCACCTTCTGAACCTGCCAAGGCCTTTTCATAAGCTTTGACGGCTGCGGAATCATTCTGCTGCTTCGCCAAAATTCGGCCTTGAATGAACCAAGCTGTCGGACCCAGGACATTCATCCACTCTGCCTCTGCTTCACCCAGTGGCACCAAGGCCAAAGCAGACTTGATTTTCCCAATCTCCAAATAAAAACCAACCAACCCCCGCACCACCTCTTCATTTCTTGGACTGAGATCCAATGCACGTTCCATGAGCAACTCTCCGCCATTCAAATCACCCTGATCAACCAGCAATTGGCCTTTTGCAAACAAGGCCATGGATGACGTGGGATTCAATTGCAGCACCTGATTGACCAAATCCATTTGCCGTTCCCATTTGGTCTCCAAAGACGCCAAACCCAAGCGCGCCAATTCAGAGTCAGGATTCAGTGAAATGGCTTCCTCAAAAGCCTGTCTCGCAGCGGCAAATTGATTCAATTTGGACAATGCCTGCCCCTTGTAGACCAACACACTCGCCAGACGTGCACCTGTGGTTCTCTCTTCCGCATGGTTCAGCGGTACCAATGCTTGAGCAAATTCCCCAGCCCTCACCCATGCAATCCCCTCATTCAACCATGCACTCATGCGATTCGGAGCGATGGCCTGGGCACGCCGATATCTCGCCGTAGCTGACTTGTGGCGTTGCAGTTGACTCGCTGCAATGCCACTGTTGACCCAAGCCAGATGGCTCAGACTATCACGAGCTATCGCTTCGTCATATGCCCTCAATGCTTTTTCCCAAGATTGCATCCGGAAATGGGCACGAGCCACTCCATTCCATGGAACGGCTGCTTCGGGATATAAGTCTGCCAACTGAAACCAAATTTCAAGCGCCCGAGACCAAGATTTCCGGTCTTCTGCCTCCAAGGCCAAGTTCACCAATGGATCTTCGGGATTCCATCCCGGTGCTGAACGGGACTCACCTTCCATATCCTCAGCCCATTGCCATTGGTTTTCCTGAAGTCTGACATCTCCCACCACCCAAGTCTCTTCAGCCGTTTTGTTCCATTCCGACAACAAGGTTTGGTCTGAAAACAGAATCAAACCCGCCAAAGCGCATGTAAAACCCAGAATTCGCCATGGCATGGGAACGCCTTTTTCTGGATCCAATTGTGACAACAAGAGGGACTTTCCATGCACATTTTGAATTTCCAATCCTGGTCGTGCATTCCATTCCAGAACTACAGGGCCCAATCGCTTGTCCAACACCAAATCTACCCCGACAAACCCCAAGGGAGAAATGGCTGCAGATGCCTCCGCAACCCGGAGAAGAGCAGGCCAATCTGGGACTTTCTTTCCTTCCACCAACGGACCATCAGGATGGTGGGCATCCACCCAGGAGGGACCCACCACTTTGCCCAATATTCCGGATTCCAAATCAATCGCCACACCCACACCTCCTGCATGCAAATTGGCCTTGCCATGTGAAGCCTTGGTGGGCAATCGCAACATGGCCATCAACAATTTTCCTCGCTCAAAAATGAATCGAAAATCAGCCACACCCTCTCCGTGAAGCTCCAGAATTTCAGGCGCGGGCTCCAACATTTCCTCGACCAACAATTGGTCTTCATCCCCAAATGAAAACCGGCCATGAATCACTTCAGTGGCATGCTGATTGATCTCCTCCCAAGTCACCTCCCCCCCATGGATGTTGCACCACGTGTGATGTCCTGTTGGAATCAACAACAAAATGCCTCCACCGCCGCGTCCAGCCGCTGGTTTCAAGGCCACCGGGCGATCCAGCACCGAACGCAGTCCTTGCAAACTCAAAACAGTCGGGAAAACGCCGAGCATGGGTGAAACCGGAACCCCAGCCTCTTGAAGGGCTTTTTTGGTCCCAATTTTATCATTGGCCAAAGCAATCGCACGTGCAGAATTGTGTCGGAACACCCCCAAGACATTCCGAGCGTTCATCCCCAACAAATTTCCCTCCACGCGTCGAAATCGATGCCATTCGGACAAACGCACCCCCGTCCATCGACCCAGCAACAACATCCATCCCACCAGGACTAAAAACAACTCCGGAAACGCCAAAAACGCAGCTTCCAAGGTCAGAGACCCCATGACCCAATAGGCTACAGCCACAACCAGCATCGTTTGGAATGCGGTTGACAGCGCATCCATCGCTCCCCACTCCTCCCATTTTCGCGCAAATCTTTCCGCAGCAATGGCAACAATGACAATGGGAAATAGGGTGATGTAGGCAAATTCTACCTCTCCCGCTTGAACCCCCCATGCGCTGATCCCCAAAAACAATCCCACAACAGCCACGAGCAAAATGACCAGCTTCGGGGTATACATCAACCGCCAACGCTCCAGCAAAGGATGCAATGCAGCCACCAAACCAATCACCAGTACAAAGGCCATGGAACCCAGAAGAAACCCTGTTTCTCGCATGGAAACGGCCAACAATGCCGGGAGGAACAAGCCGAATGTTTTGGCCCCAGCCACATTCCGCAACACCGCTACAACCACGGCCCCAATGGGGAGCAGCAAAAGGAACTGCAACAATGACACAGGAATGCCTGCAGCGTCAAACGCGCGCCAAAGTCGATGCGAATTGAGGCCTTCCACAGGAACGGCCAATCGCGACGAAATGGTGAAACTGTAATTGAAAGGAAGACCTGCTGAATGCCGAAACAGGCCCTCATCTCCGAGGTACAATTTCAAGTAATTCGCCGGTAGCATTCCAAAATGGCCGTTGAGCGCATCAAATGGAACCCAATGTCCCCCAAGGTGGGCTTCCAACCATTGGTGACTCGTTTGTTTGGTACCACCTTCAAGAATCAGCCCCCCGACCAACCGGGCAGGAACACCCAGGTGGCGAAGCATGGCCACCATCAACCGGCTCCGCCCATTGCACGATGCCTCACCCAAGCGCAAGGCTGTCAACGCGTCAGTCGTTCCCTTGAACGGTGCCTTCCGAAGTCCCTGGACATCTTCAAAAACCAAATCCAATCGATTCAAAAGCGTCAGGGTGTCCGAAAGCGCCCCCAAAGAAATCAATCGATCCCGAATCTCTTCTGACGCGGATTGCACCACATCTGTGGGTTCCAAATGGACCCGATGTGAGGGACGAACACGTCCGATTTCATCCGGTAAGGTTGACAAGTCCACAACCAAGGTCTGCATCCGCATGCGAAACCGGTGGCGAACGGACATTTCCATCGCTGGATTCGGAAAATTCCTACCCGACCAAGTGGCCAGCCGTCCCGCATCCGAGGTCTCAATGGATTCGGCGCCAGGTCCTTCGACGGTAGCCTCTTCTAAAACAGTTTGGCGCTCGGAGTTCACAGGCAAAAAAGTGCGCATGGTGCTGGAGGCCTCGGCATCCATCAATTCCATGTTGAGCTCCACATCATAGACCAGCTCAGGCAACAAACCATGCCAAGCAGAGCGTCCAGCTTCGGCCTCCTGCAGGAACACCCAGTATACACGAAGCAAGGGCAACACCGTGCACAAAAGAGCAATCCAGAATACGGCTTTCCGCGCCTTGAACATCCAAACAAAGTTAGTCCTTTGCCAAATGATTGATTTCGCCAAACCGGCAAAATTGATCAAGTCTAACGGCCAAGTGGAAATTTTTCTCCCTGAAAAACTGCGTGCCTCATTGGAAGCCGCAGGCGCGGGAAGTGATGTCATCGATGAGGCACTACAAGAATTCCAAAACCATGCAGGAGATCCACTCAGCACCCGACAGATTCACAACATCGCTTTTCGACGTTTGCGAAAATCCTGCAGCCATCACCCACAAAATCCGTCCGCAACATCCGTGGCCACAGGCACGAAGCCCAGCGGTTGAACGGTCAACAAGGGGTGGGCCAAAATCATCCATGTCAACCATTTCGCGAGCGCCGATCTTGCGATATATTGCCAGATAGGAACATTGAGACGAACCCCATGGAAATCATTCTTTACAGCATTCCTGTTTTCCTTCTGTTGATGACAGTGGAGTGGTTTTGGGACCATCGGGGTCAAAAAGGCATCTATCGCCTAGGAGATACCCTGGCCAATTTGGGTTGTGGCATCATGGATCAAACCACAGGTGTTTTTGCAAAAATCATCACGGTTACAGCCTTCACGACAGTTCATGCCGCATGCTCAGGATTCCGTGGAGCTTGGGATTGGCCTGATAGCGCCTGGGGTTGGGCCACCGCCTTCATTTTGTCAGATTTCGCCTATTACTGGGCTCATCGCTGGTCACATCGGGTGAATTTGTTTTGGATTGGTCATGTTGTCCATCATCAATCCGAAGACTACAATTTGGGGGTCGCTTTGCGCCAAAGTGCCGCACAAAAAATCTTGATGATGTGGGTGTATTGGCCGCTGGCGGCGGTAGGATTGCCTCCATGGATGTTTGCCAGTGTAATGGCCGTGAATTTGGTTTACCAATTTTGGATTCACACCGAATCCATTCGCCACTTGGGCCCATTGGAATGGATCATGAATACCCCCTCCCACCATCGGGTTCACCATGGACGGAATCCGGAATACATCGACAAAAACCATGCAGGCGTATTCATCGTATGGGATCGGCTTTTCGGCACATTTCAGCCCGAAATCGAACCGCCCACATATGGCATTACAGTTCCTGCAGAGACGTTCAATCCTGTCCGGGCTCAACTGCAACCTTGGCGTCGACTCTGGCAAGGGATGCAGCAAATGCCAGACTTGCCCACAAAATTGAAGTTTTTGTTTTCCCCACCAGGTTGGGGCCCTGCGCAGTTGGGCGGAGTCATTCCCCCCCCTGCCATGGACCCAGCTGCGCCCAAATTTCAGGTCATGCCAGCACAATCCTTGCTCATCGGACTCCTCACCCGATGGGCCCTGACCTTGTTGGGGGCTCTGGGGCTTCTCATCGGCGAAGCATCCCTGTCAACGACGTTGTTGGCATCTGGAATCCTTTGGGTGTTGTGGAATCTGTGGTGGGTAGGAGCCGTTTGGGATGGTCAAAAGATCTCCAACGCGCTGACCGGACCGATTCCTGACGTTCTGATTTCAATTCTATTTGCAGTTCATTTCCCAGGAAAGTCCACAGCCCTTCTTTTTGTGATTCTTGCCCTGTTCAATTTTCAATGGTTGTTCATTCTTCGCCGGTCCAAGGCGGAAGACGTTTCTTGAATCGCATCTCCAAAACGCGCACCCCAATCAGCCTCAAAATGATGCCCTTCTGGGAATTGCTGCACAGAAAAATCCGTTGAATCTAAGCCCAAATCGGTTAGAACAGATCGCATCCGATCGACACCCGGTTGCAACACTTCCTCCAACCCGACCCCGCCATTGTCGATGTAAAAATATCCAGCTTCTGTTGGCCAAGGGCGGCTTCCGACAACCTCGGGATAATCCAATCCATTGTAGACAAAAGCCGGGGACATGCAAATGGCAGCTCCGAAAGCCTCAGGGTGCCGTTCTGCCAACATGAAGCTAATGAGTCCCCCCATCGAGGCACCGGCAACAGTTGTGTGAAGCGGCCCTTCATGAACCCGGTAATTCCGAGCCAACCAGGGCAAGAGCCCTTTTGTCACCCAATCCAAATAAGCTTCCCCACCCGGCCCCGGTGCGTATTCCGTGGACCGATGATCGGTGCAGTCCGCCGTCACAAGAAGGGTTGGATGCAAATGTCCAAGGCGGATGAGAGAATCCAAGGTTTCGTCCACCCCCCAATCCACACCAAAATTGCTGGTCACAGGATCAAAAACATTTTGTCCATCATGCATGAACAGCACATCGCAGAACATTTCAGGTTGTTCCGTGTAACCCGGAGGGACCCAGACATGGACATCTCGTGGTTGGAGTCCCGGCCATTCCCAATTTTCTATGCGATCCACTTGGCCCGTCACCTGCCCTTGGATTCTGCGCGGTGGATCCCCGCCAGCGAGCCAATCGTCAATTTGGGCTTCAATCAGCAGATTTTCCGCCACGGACGCGGTTTGATTTTCCCATGGAAACCCCTCCGAATCCAGAGCTTCATGTGACCACAGCCCCAGCGTGAACTTGTACTCAAAGGTTTGCGGGTAAGCCATGTTGACTTGGCCTGCCCAAACCCCATCACCAACATACCCCAATCTCACTCCATCTGGTCTCCAAATCCCCCACGCTGACGGACTTCCAGCCAGGTAGACGGAACTGTCCGGAGAAAGCCCTGGGGCGAGGACCCGAAATTGAACGCTTACC
The DNA here is from genome assembly GCA_049610385.1 of Flavobacteriales bacterium. Taxonomy (GTDB): domain Bacteria; phylum Bacteroidota; class Bacteroidia; order Flavobacteriales_D; family Sanyastnellaceae; genus JBMYZL01. Next base: position 67,971 of record JBMYZL010000010.1, on the reverse strand, counting down.
GAATCAACTTGCGCCCAAAAAGCGGTGCTGAAACATCCGATGCACAACAGCATCGATGATACTTGCTTGGTCCCTAATAAATGGCTCATCTATCCATACGTTGCCTTTGCAAAAATGCGGAAATCACAAGCAATCCTTGAATTCACGTATCCGAAGCTTGAAGAAAATGTGAACTTTTTCGCGAACACAACCAAGCCCGAGTCTCCATTGCCGATAGGCTCTGCAACCGAAAATCAAGTCGAGACTTCGATGCCCCAATGGGCGAGCAAACTGCCCAATTGATCCGGCCGGAATTTTGCCCGTTTGAGAGACGTTTCCACGGGGTTCATGGAAACCGAAATGGCTGTGGTAAAATCGACCTCATCGCAATGAGCTCCTGCCCATCGGGCACCCATCAAGTTGCAATGATGAAAATCCATTTTTTGACATTGGGTTTGGCCAAAGTCGGACTCAGTCAAATCCACCTCATCAAACCGACATGATCGCAGGTCCATCCCTTCCCAGACCGAGTAAGGCATCTTGCAACGGCTCCAAACGCAGGCAAAACCCATGGATGCCGCTGTATCCCAGCGCAAGCCAGCGAGCTTACAATCGGCAAATGAAACATCCCGAAAGTGAGTTCCATTGATCGGAACATTGCTCAAATCACATGACTCAAATCGACAATCTTCAAATCGAAACGTGGCGAATGTCCCTCTCCTCTCACCTCCTGAAACTTCGCGGGCTGAAAAATCACGCAGGATACAAGATTCAAATCGCGTCCCCGGAGGTTGGCCAACAACCGATGACCATGAGGTCACAGTTTGTTCATAGACTTCATTCATGTGCAGGAGAAGAGGGTTGTACAAAGGGGAAATTGGGTGTGGCACGGCACAGAACGGGTTGCCCACCATCCGGGCTTATCTGCCCCTTTTCCAAGGGAGGTGCTGATGCAAAAGTCCAACCTGTCTCCTCCCATATTTTTGGTACATTCTGAAGTTCTGAGCTCCAGTCACTCAACCAAAGTGGATATCGATTGAACAAGGTGTCTTGAATGTGGCGGTTGGCAAATTCCGAACCCATTTTCAGTATCGGGCGGCAATCCATCACGGCTTCCACACGCCGAAGCCATCGAAGCCATTCTCTTTCACAGGCTTTTGTGCTCATGCCATTCTCCACCCACAAGGACTCCAAATCCAAAACAGGCGGCAGTTCCCCCCAATCATCACTCGATGTGTGGGAAAGAAACCAAATGGCCTGCTCAATGGCAGGCTCACCCAAAACAAACGCATGAATGCCCGCCCGAGGTTTTCCTGTTCGTCTTGCCCGCCTCCATGTTTCAGGAAAACCGGGTGCCGTGATGAACTTGCCTTCAGAAGTACGGACCAAATAAAAATGCCCCATCTCTTCATCATTTGCCCAAAAGTCGATGGAACAAGGGGCGTTCAATTCAAGGCCCCAACCTGGTTGCAATGTCCATGTCGACTCCTGTGTATCGTCGAAGGCCGGAGGGGAATTTGACACCGAATCCTCAGAAGGCTCAAACCTGCATCCAATCACGAATCCCGACAAAACCAAAACGAAGCCGAAACCCTCCAAAACATTCATGTCGCAATTTAACCACTATTGAACCCACAGATGGCCGATCATCATCAAGGCAACATCAATCACAAAAATCCAGCGTCTCCATGAACATCTTCTTCATCTCGCCTGACTTGACCTCCAAATGCTCAGACACATCTGATAGCCGACCAAAACACAGGCTTTTCCGAACGATTTTCAAACGTGTTCGTTTTGACAGCGGCATCATCCCAATGTGCAAAAACTGTTGTCGCGATTCCAATGCAACATGAAGCCCGCCCAAATGGACTGCTGTCTCTTCCCATCTGGATGGCTATGCAAACCCTGATTTTGTTTATCCTGAGCTAACTTGCACATCGTTCCACGGGAATCGGAGTGATTGGATGTTTTTGTGTTCGGAGCAACTGGATAAGAAATTTGGATTCATCAGGTGGAACGCACCGTGCAACCCAATTCCGAAGCCAGTTGTTTTCTGGTTTGCAGTGGTGTCGTACTCATCAATGAAATGAGCTGAAAAAACCGGTAAATTCTGTTTGTGATGCTTCACATCTGCGTTTGTTTTCGAACAGAAAACATTCTCCTGGTGAATCCTCAATTTTGATTTCATTTGTATATGAATTGTCCCCATTTTAATCGCGTACTCCTCACCGCAGCTTGTTTGTTGGTGGGGCAGTCAGTGGTTCTTGGACAATTGGACGATTCATTTTGGTTCGTTGCACCTGAAGTTTGGGCGGGACATGGAGACGACCCCATCATGCTGCGATTCAGTTCAGGTGAGGAACCGGCTCAAGTTTCGGTTGAATTGCCTGCTGACCCCACTTTTGCGCCCATTGAATTGGGGTTGGGGGCGAATGATGCCATGAGTTTGGACCTGACACCTTTTCTGGATCTATTGGAAAACAAGCCTGCCAATTCGGTTTTGCAGAAAGGAATCCACATCACAAGCACCTCGGATATTTCCTGCTACTACGAAATCGACAATGCTTTGAATGCTGACGTTTTCGTGCTGAAAGGCCAAAATGCCCTGGGCACAGAATTCCTGTTGCCCTTTCAAAATCAGTTGCCCAATCATTTTCCGCAATCCAAATCGGCATTTGACATCGTGGCCACGGAAGACAATACGGTCATCACCATCACGCCAAGTGTCAACCTCTTGAATCACCCTGCGGGCGTTCCCTTCGACGTGATTTTGAATGCTGGAGAAACCTATGGTTGTCGATCGGCAGGGGTGTCGGGCCCAGCTCATCCGACAGGCACGTCCGTGACCAGCTCAGCACCCATCGCCATCACCATCTCAGATGATTCCATTGAACAGACATCCGGCAGCACCTTGTGTTTTGATTTGGTTGGAGATCAGTGCACCCCCATCACCGAGGCTGGGACAGAATTCGTTGCCATCCGTGGGGGGCTGACATCCAATGAACGCATCTACATCTTGGCCACCCAAAATGGAACAGGAATCACCCAAAACGGCACGCCTTTATTGGGCAGTTTGGATACAGGCGAATCACTGTCACTTCAAGTCCTAGATCCAACGCTTCACATCGAAACAACTGAACCCGTTTTGATATTTCAAGTGACTGGATTCGGATGCGAAGTGGGTGGAGGGATGCTGCCCGCCCTCGAATGCACGGGGTCAGGTGAGGTCGTTTTTTTCCGATCTACCAACGACAACTTTCGATTGAATGTTCTGACCCCAGCAGGGACAGAAGGTGATTTCCTCGTCAATGGCAATCCGAACAACCTTCAGGCTGGCGACTTTTCAGTGGTGCCTGCTTCAAATGGAGAATGGATGTTCGCACAGATCATCAATCCGAGCTGGGTAATCACAGGCAATGCCACCCAAGTGACAAACGCATCCGGCGCCTTTCATTTGGGTTTGATGATTGGTCAACAAGGGAGCTATGGGCGATATGGTTACTTCTCCGACTTTGCGGAACCTGAATTCGAACTCACCTTGTCAAATCCTGAAGACATTTGTGTCGGGGAATCCATCCAAATTGTCCCCAATGAGGTTCCTGGCGCTACGTATGAGTGGACCCATGACGGATCTGTTGTGAGCACTGAAGACACCCTCTTTTTGCCCAATGTAACCCTTGAAAATACCGGGATGTACATCCTGAATGGACTGAATGCCGCAGGCTGTGAGATTGAGCCTGACACCGTTCTCTTGGACATCGCCGAGGGGCCTGCGCCCCCGTCACCTGCATGGGATTCACCCATCTGCGAAGGGGATGATGTTGCCTTCGAAGCCAATCCCGAATTGGGCATGGATTCTGTGGTCTGGACTTGGCCAGATGGCACGACAGAAGTCAACAACAATCCATCCCTCACCAACCTTTCTCTTGCGGATGGTGGCCTGGGACAAGTTGTGGCGTATTTGGATGGTTGTATATCGGCCCCTGCGAATTTTGAATTGATCATCACTCCGACGTTTGACTTGGAACTGACTGAGTCTTCCCTCAGTGCCTGCGAAGGATCGGAAGTGACATTGCCTGAGCCCATTGCCCAACTGCCCAACAATGCAGACTTGACATGGACCTCGGCCGGTGTAGAAACTTCTGCTGGCCCAGGAGACACGTGGGAAGGAGTCACCTTGGATGACATGGGGTGGTGGGTGTTGAGCGGTGAAGTTGATGGATGCGAAGCCGTGTCAGATTCATTTGAAATGACAGTGGTTCAACCTGTCCCGCTGGTGTTGGGACTTCCTTCCTACTTGTGCACCGAATCTGACCCCTTTGAATTCACCACAAATTATCTCGAGTCAGGTTATTGGTCGGCATCGTGCGCAGTTTGCCTCGATTCGTCCAGCGGCATATTCGACCCTGCAGCTGCGGGTGAGGGAACTGTTGAGATCACATACACCGGTACGGGGACTTGTCCGGCCAGTTTGACGACGACTTTCGAAATTCTACTCACTCCAGACCTCGGCGTGGTGAACCCGAACCCCATTTGTGTTGGGGCTACAGCGGTCAATCTCCAAGCATCCGTCAGCAATGGCGTTTGGAGCTCAACTGGATGTTCAGGGTGTTTGGATGAAAATACTTTCAATCCTTCCGCTGCTGGTGTTGGAACTTGGGATTTGCTCTACGAAACCTTTGGCGATTGCCCCACTTCAGAGAGCACTTCGATTGAAGTCATTCCCAATCCATCCTCAGCGTTCACCCCCATCACAGAGGCCTGTTTGAATGACCTGCCCATCCAATTCACCCCCAACACACCCGGGGGACAGTTCGGCGGCAATGGTGTCAATGCATCCGGAACGTTCATGGTAGCTGCCCCTGGAGACTATTCAGTCCAATATGTGTTGACTGGTGAATGCGGATCCACAACTGAGGCGGACATCACCATCCATCCATTGCCAGATGCCTCCTTCGAAGTGTTTCCGGTAACGGGTTGCGTGCCTTACAACTTTGAAGCCACAGGAACTGGAGGACAAAGCGTTTCATGGAGTTTTGTACAACCTTCCGGTGTGGTGATTCCATCTTCGGAATTGACCGAGGCCACCTTCACCTTGCATGACGCAGGATGCGGAGAACTATACAGGACGGTCACTTCAACAGTGGGATGCGTTGGTATCTCAGAGAGCGTTGGTATATGCGGATCTCCTTCACCCGCTTCCGGCTTTTCCATTTCGCCAGAGGATCCGTCTCGCTACGAACCTTGGGTGAATGCGACTTCAACGTGGTCAGTTGAAGATTCGTTGCTTGTGAGTTGGGTTTGGCAATTTCAAGAAAGCTCTGACATTGAGGGCACAGACCCCAACTTGACCCTCAATTTGTTGTCGGCTCCAACCGATCCAGCGGTGATCTGCCTGACCGTGACCGATTCCATTGAATGCGCAACAACCACCTGCAGGATGATTCCTTTTGTGGACCCCATTGATTTCTTTGCTCCAAGCTCTTTCACACCTGATCACGATGGTGTCAATGATGCCTGGCAAGCGGTGCCAACGGGCTTTGAACCGGATGAAGTTCTGCAATATGAATGTTTGATTTTCAATCGCTGGGGTCAAATTGTTTTCAAATCGCAAGACTTGGGCGAGCATTGGATTGGAAACGACCAGAACGGCGATTTCTTCACTGAGGATGGCGTATACTCATACCTCATTCTTCTGCGGCTTCATGACGGGAGGCGCCTCGAAAAGACAGGTGCCATCCACATGTTTCGATAACTGACGCCGGATTCCTCTGAACAAAACACATGAATCAATCGTTTGTCTGTCATGAGTGAATCGTTGTGGAGAGAAGCCCAATCGTTCTTCCGCGCGTGCGCAGAGGACGAAAGAAATGCTGTGGGGTTGCGGGATGAGAATCAATTCACGGAGCGGATGAGGGCTGTCAATAAAGAAATCAAGGCGACCGGAACTTACACCCATACCTTTGAGGAATTGCAGTATGGAGCCCAGTTGGCTTGGAGGAACAGCAACCGCTGCATTGGAAGGCATGTATGGCGTTCATTACAAGTGCGAGATGCCCGCGATGTCAACAGTGTGGAAGAAGTTCATGACCATCTGATTTCACACATTCAAATGGCTTTCAATGGGGGGAAAATTCGCAGCTTCATCACGATATTTCCTGCCCGCAACCTTGGGAATCCAGACGAAGTTCGCATCGCAAATCATCAGCTGATTCGCTATGCTGGGTTCAAGGATGAGCAACTTGGAGATCCAGCCACGATATCCTTCACAAATCGGGTGATTCAACGAGGTTGGCACCCCCAGAACCGCGACGCCTTCACCCCTTTGCCATGGGAAATTCACTGGCGCGGGGAAACCGGGGTTCCATTCGATGTGTTTCAGAAGCACCCCGAACTTTTGCACGAAGTACCCATTGCACACCCCGAATACCCCGACGTCCAAAAAGAACAATGGAAATGGTATGCCCTGCCTCTGCTGTCTGAGCTCGCCCTGAAGATTGGAGGCATCGTCTATCCTTGCGCCCCATTCAATGGATATTACATGGGCACTGAAATCGGCGCCAGAAATCTGGCGGATCAAAATCGATACAATCTGTTGCCAAGAATGGCAAAAATCATTGGCCTTGATACACGAAACGACCGAACGCTGTGGCGAGATCGGGCTTTGGTCGAACTCAACCGTGCTGTCCTATACAGTTTCGACGCCGCTGGAGTGACTTTGGGGGACCACCATGGCTTGGGGCGGGCATTCGAAAAATTTTGTGAAGCCGAACAGGACAAGGGAAAGGCGGTCACGGGAGATTGGTCTTGGCTCAATCCACCCATGTCTTCACCCCAAACTCCCCAATTTCACAGGGAATTTGACAACCACGTCGAAACGCACACCAATTTTTTCTACCAACCCGGCCCAGGAGATTTGCATCAAAGTTATTTCAAGCCATCGCCTCAGAATTGCCCATTCCACTTGCCAGGTAATCAGGGTTTCACTGAATCATGATTTGTGCAGAACGCCCCAAAGCGCGCCCTTGACTGTCCAGGGCCATCATCCAATAGACTCCGGGGGGAACATCCAAAACGATAGACTGCATCCCATGGGTTGGTCGATTGAACAATGTCCGTCCCGTGGCATCCATCAATTGAATGCGATTAACCCCAGTCACCCCCTCCCATTTCAAAAGTTCCCCTCTCCGAAGCGGATTGGGGTACAAGTGCCAATCCAACAGGGAAGAAAACTCAAGGATTGAGCTGGTATAATCATAAGTTTCACAAGTCATTTCCCAATCTGCGCAAAGCCATCCTGACATCGCTCCTGCAATGGCCGAGAAAGTTTGCTGATAAGCCATTGCATTGCCGACATGTGCCACATGGTCCAAACCTGGCAGGGTCACCAGACAGTTTTCGATGCCCAAATTCTCTGCCGCTGAATGGATGGTGGCCGAGCCATCCACCTCAATGATCGGAATGAATGTAAGGGTAAGCATATCCGTCCCATAGGGAACGGTTTGATCCGCATCGCCATGCACGGACACCAGCGGGACATCTCCTGAAGCCATCCAGTCCACAGTGTGAAGGGCCCCTGCGATATTGAAGATGCCCATCACATCAGAATCATAACCCAGATTTCCAGACTCCCCTTCCAATCCACCGCCCATGCCTGGTGCGGTCTGGTCAATTTGGTCTGGAATTTCATCTTCTTGGTTGACATAAGCATGATGCAAGGCAATGAAACCACCGGCAGACACCCCGCCCATTAAAATCCGTTCGGGATCAATACCGTATGGATTGTCCGCCTCAACCACAGACTTCCGAAAAAATCGCACAGCCGCTCGCGCATCGTGAACCCCCCGCCAAACCGCCTCAATCATCGAGGTCTGAAGGCCCAACAAATCATCCACACCCAATCGATAAGAAATGGAGGCAACGACATAACCCATGTGGGCCAAATCTTCGCAGATTGAAACCACATCTGCACCATCATTCGAGCCAGCCAAGAAAAAGCCTCCGTGGGCCACCACAACCAGAGCTCGATCTACGGCGATGTCGTCTGCTGGTGTGTACAAATCGAAAACCAAATCCTGTTGCAAACCCAGTGCGTTGATGTTTCCACCGTACACATGGTCGTATGACACTTCGATTTCAGGGAATGCCGAAGTGTAACGGTAACGTTCACCATTGCATCCATTTTGCGCTTGACCTTCCGAGAACCCGAGACCTAGAAGGGCCGTCAAGAAAGCGTCCCGAATTGGGAACAAGATTTTTCTCATGTGCGCAAGATATATCAAATGTCCGCTAATTTTCGGCATCAACAAAGCGATAGAGCCACTGATGCATCCCTTCAATGTCCTTGTCCCTGTCCTGGCCATTCTGAGCTTCGGTTGTCACCACCAAGTAAAAAATGAACAAGCTCACACTTTGCAAGTGGCCGATGAATTGGTGGTGGCCTTTCAGCCGGATGCCAACCGCGATTCTCTTTTCAATGACGACGGTTGGAGACGCTTGGACAATGGCAGACTTTGTGTCAAATCCTTCGAAGGCCCGATTTATGACCAACAGCCGACCTGCCAAATACAAATGACCTTGCGATCCGCCGGTGATCCGTGGGACAAATCGGGATTGGTCGCTGTTTGGCCCGATGCGCCTGAAGTCCGGGCATCATTGGCGCGTGGTGACGCCCCAGATGTACCGGCCCTGGAACTGCTTCGATTCATCACGCCCTTTGGTGTTGGACATTTCTCACACGAAGAAAGGCTCGATGAATATCGCCCCGTGTACATTCCAAATTGGGCGGATTCGGTGCGTTGGACTTCAGATATTACGGCCATTTTGCCTCAACTGGAAGGGACCTTCCATTTGGGTATTTTCATCGACACATGGAGCGATGCAGGGCACACTTGTTGTGTTCAATTGGACTGGCTTCCGACAACAGCCGAAGTGCATCCGAAAAAAGCAGATGTGGCAATCCCCTTGCTCAACACAACCAAACTTTTTGAAAACCAAGAAACGTATACTGGGTTTGCTGCTGGTCCTGTGCACACCCGATTCCACTTGAATGAAGCCCTCGAGGAAACTCGTCTTTTTCTCACGACCACGGGCCATGGGGGGCATCATACTGGAGATGAATTCACCCCGTGCGAGCACATGATCAAGTTGGATACCATCGAAGTGGGTCGATTCACACCTTGGCGCACAGATTGCGCATCCTTCCGTCGATTCAACCCGAGTTCCGGAGTTTGGACTGAAAAGACTTTTTGGCGCGGTGATAGCATTCAAGAACGAATTGCCAGCAGTGATTATTCTCGATCTGGGTGGTGCCCAGGCAGTGATGTACCACCACGCCAATTCGACATCGGGCAATTGGATTCAGGGTGGCACGAACTCACCATTCACATCCCTACAGCGCAACCCTATCGAGAAGGAGAAGAAAATTTCTTCAATGTCGCAGCGCACATCACCGGCACTCCAGTTCATTGAATAAAAGGTCAAATAGATAGATGACGTATTTTTGCCCCCCTATGGCAAAAATCATCTACACACTAACGGACGAGGCGCCTGCGCTCGCAACCGCTTCCTTTCTGCCCATTGTCAGGAAGTTTGCTTCTGCTGCAGGCGTGGATTTGGAGACGAGAGACATTTCGTTGGCTGGTCGCATTTTGGCTCAATTTCCAGAGCGTTTAAATGACGAACAGCGGATTGGGGACGCCTTGGCTGAGCTCGGAAATTTGGCCAGAACCCCTGAAGCCAACATCATCAAATTGCCCAACATCAGCGCTTCTGTGCCCCAGCTGAAAGCCGCCATTGCGGAGTTGCAGGCGCAAGGATTTGATGTACCTGCATACCCGGAGGATCCCACCACGCCTGAGGAGAAGGAACACCGCAGTCGGTACGACAAAGTCAAGGGGTCCGCAGTCAATCCTGTGCTTCGCGAGGGAAACAGTGATCGACGGGCACCCAAAGCCGTCAAGGCCTATGCACAAAAGCACCCGCACAAGATGGGTATTTGGTCCGCGAGCAGCAAATCCCATGTCGCAAGCATGAACCAAGGCGATTTTTACGGTTCGGAGCGTTCGATTACCCTGTCTGCTGCCACCACGGCACGCATCGAATTCATCCACGCAAAAGGGGGAAATCGCGAGATCTTGAAAACTGGCATTGCCTTGCAAGCAGGTGAAATCATCGATGCCGCTGTGATGAGCATGAGCCAATTGAAAACTTTCTTGGCCCAACAAGTGGAAGATGCCAAGGACCAAGGGGTGCTGTTTTCTCTGCACATGAAAGCCACCATGATGAAAGTCAGTGACCCCATCATTTTTGGCGCGGCAGTCCAAGTCTTCTTTTCGGATGTTTTTGAACAGTACCGTTCTGAGCTCAAGGCAGCAGGTGCAGATGTCCGCAATGGCCTGGGCGCAGTGCTCAAGGCCTTGGATTCTCTTCCCGCGGACAAGAAACATGAAATCCAGATGGCCTTCGAGCAGGCATTGGCGGCCGGGCCTGATCTCGCCATGGTCAACAGCGACAAGGGCATCACCAACCTGCATGTGCCCTCAGATGTCATCATTGACGCTTCGATGCCTGCGATGATTCGGACTTCAGGCCAAATGTGGAATGCCAAGGGAGAATCACAGGATACAAAAGCGGTCATTCCCGATCGCAGTTATGCCGGAGTGTACCAAACCACCATTGATTATTGCAAAGCCCACGGGGCTTTCGATCCAACCACCATGGGCAGCGTAAGCAATGTAGGTTTGATGGCCCAGAAGGCCGAAGAGTACGGATCGCATGACAAAACTTTCGAAATGGTCGCCTCCGGTCGTGTGGAAGTGGTGGCCGAAAACGGCGAAGTGTTGTTGACGCAGGAAGTTCAAGCAGGAGACATTTTCCGCATGTGCCAAGTCAAGGACGCCCCCATCCAAGATTGGGTTCAATTGGGCGTTAAACGGGCCAAGGCCACAGGCAATCCAGCCGTTTTTTGGTTGGATAGCCAACGAAGTCATGACCGCGAGTTGATTCGCAAGGTGGAAATGTACTTGAAGGATCATGATACCCAAGGGGTGTCCATCCACATCCTGTCCCCTGTTGAAGCCACCCAATTTTCACTGGAACGGATTTCCCGCGGCGAAGACACCATTTCCGTTACAGGCAATGTTTTGCGGGACTATCTGACTGACCTTTTTCCCATCCTGGAAGTGGGCACTTCAGCCAAAATGTTGTCCATCGTGCCTTTGATGAATGGCGGGGGCTTGTTTGAAACCGGCGCGGGAGGATCGGCCCCAAAGCACGTTGAGCAATTGATGGAGGAGAATTACCTGCGTTGGGATAGTCTCGGCGAATTCTTAGCACTGGCAGCCTCCCTCGAGCATTTGGCCGAGAAATATGACAACCCGAAAGCCGCTGTCCTTGCTGCTACACTGGATGACGCGAACATCCGATTCTTGGACGAAGACAAATCCCCGACACGGCGATTGGGCGGCATCGACAACCGTGGTTCGCATTTTTATCTCGGGCTCTTTTGGGCCGAGGAGCTCGCTGGCCAAACTGCAGATGCAGAAATGGCTGCGGCTTTCCAACCCATTGCCAAGGCCATGCGGGAACATGAGGCCCAGATTGTTGATGAATTGATTTCGGTGCAAGGACGTCCGGCGAACACAGGAGGTTACTACCGAACAGATGGGGACAAAACCGACGCCATCATGCGGCCTTCTGCCACGCTGAACGCCATCTTCGATTGAGGCCTCGGGCCGTCAGTTAATTCACTGGGAGTTCCACTTGGGTGGTGCAACTATGCCCGTGTTCATCTTGGGCATACATTTCCAGTTGGCAAAGTGTTCCCTCCATTGAGAACGGGACGGATAACGTGACATCAGATAGAGTCGCAAGTGTATCGCCAGCATCCAATGGCACGGAGGTTTCTTGCAGCAATTCACCCGACGGCCCCATGAGGCGAAGCATAACTTGGACAAGTCCATCCCCGTCAGCGACTTGTCCGGGAACAACGTGATCCAAACCAGCCTCCCAAGTAGGCACCTCATTCCAGTCCAGTTCAAACAAAGGAATGCTGTCGTTCTCTATCCGAATTTGGAGGCCCACACCCGTCGTGGATTGACCCGAAGCATCCGATGCGTTCACCCACAAATCCCAGACCCCTCGGATGTGGCTGGGAATATCGAACTGCTTGTTCACCAAGGCACTTGGGCCATCCAAGAAATCCACATCGATTACCTCCCAATCTGCAGCTCCGCTGTGCAACACCAGAGAATCAGGAGCCATGCCCTCATGACCATGCCCAACCGCACTATGTAAATCCAATTCAACTCGGGCCAAGCCTTGGTCGTCCGACAACTCCATGGTGACCCAAAGACTTTTCCCAGCATCTGCGGTGGCCATTTCAGGGGCAACCGTGCCATTGACCACAAGGGTCAGTTCGGGCGCTTCAACATCCTCTCGCTGGCAGCCCGCCAAGCTCCAGCAGCATCCAGCCAGCAAAAGCGCACCCATCATCAGATTACATCGCATGAGCATTCAAATTGTTGTGCAAGGCAATGGCAGCCTGGGCCCCCGATCTCGCAGCGCCGTTAAAAGATGGATTCGACCGATCATCACCTGCTTTCAAGACACCGTTGGAGAGCCATGTGGATTCCAATGCTGGCTCATAGACTGGATGCCGAAGCTGTGGCAAGGCCATCGGAATGTCCTGCATCGCAATGGTTTCTCGGACGACAATTCCTGTGCCCAACTTGAATTCTTGGCGCATTTCGTGATCATCCGCAATGTCCACAATGTCGTGCATTCCAGACACGGCTGTAACCGACACCCAGTCAGGCCATTTCGAATTCAAATCACGGAAAAAGTGCATGTTGGTGATGCGCTTAGATCCTGGGGTCAAACCGATCAGCGGGCGATTGAAGGTTTTGACATCGGCAGACAATGACCAAACGTAACGCACGGTCCTGTTCCAATCCAATGCGTCATCCTTCATCCATTCACCCTTGATGGAACGGGTCCAACCTGGCGTGGCCAGAATGACCCCATCCCCCATAAAGGATTCGCCCGCTGCCAGTCGGACACACCGACCATCCTCATCTACCCAACCGACCTGAGCACCCAATCGAATATCTGTCCGTTGAAGTTTCGACTGGAGCTGATTGACGACTGCAGCCATGCCTTGACGTGGCAAAATGGCCCGGCCTGTCGCAAACATGCTCAAAACAAAATTGAACATGCTCTCGGGCACCGTCAGGCTCCTGTCCAAAAAGATGCCTCCAAAAAAGGGCCGAAAAAATTCATCCACGAGCTCAACTGAATAGCCCTTGCTTTCAAGCATTTCAGCTGTCGTGCGCTGGGTGGTTTTCTCCGCGAACAAGTTTCGGACGCGCTTCGGGGTTCTCATGCCCTGCAAATGGCGCCACATGTTCCAGGCGTCCTTACCTGAAACCAGACCACTGGACCAAGTTGCCATCAAATCCGAAAAACACCTTCGTGGGTCCCCGACCAAAACAGGGGCGCCTCCTGAAGCGCGAAAAACCCGCGCCGCGCTGTCCAGCCAAATGGGGTCCAAGGCATCCACATCCAACAATCGTTTGACCTCGGGGTATGCCGTCAGCAAAATTTGAAATCCACGATCAATGGGCACCCCATCCACCCAATCTGTTTTCAACCGCCCGCCCAATTCCGATTCCTTCTCAATCAAAATGGGAGCATGCCCCAGTCGTTCCAGCTCGATGCAAGCCACCAGGCCAGCAATCCCTCCACCGATCACCAAAGGACGTTTCACAAACACAAATTTACCTCAACCCGTGAATGGCTTCCAACGTTACCCCACAAAAGGGAATCACTTCACACGGGTGACCTTCATGGCCCCTGGACCACGGTCTGTCATCTCAATCTCAAACGTCACCCGCTGGTTGTCCGTAATTTCATCCACGAGATTGCTCACATGAACGAAAATCCGCTCCTGGGTCTGCAAATCCCGAATGAAACCAAAGCCTTTCTCTTCATTGAAGAAACTGACAATTCCTTCATGCAATCCATCATCGTCTGATTCTTCCTTCTTCGGCACACTGATTTCGATGTCCTCCAAACTGACCTCTTCTCGCTGGGTCGGGTCAGGTGGCGTATCCGTGATTTGTCCAAATTCATCCACGTAGGCAATCATGTCATCTGAGTCCAGCGTGGTCTTGTTTTCCGCCCGAGCCAATTTCTTGGCCTCCTTCTCCTTGCGCTTTTTCTCTCTTTTCAGTTCTCGTTCCCGCTTGCTGAATGTTTGATTTGATCGACCCAAAATATCGTGTGATTAGATGAATGAATTTGAGGCACAAAGGTACGCATTCCCTTGTTACGGATTCGTCCTCACATATTTGAGCACAGGATAACCAGTTGCCCTCAGGTAATACAGGCCTCCGGGCAAGCCCGAGACATTCAATTCCAACCCACCATCGTCCATATTCTCCTTTTGAAAGATGCGCACCCTCTGTCCTTTGGCATCCAGCAATTCAACCTCATCAGGCCTTGCAGTCACGGTGATGCGTTCTCCACCACTCGGATTGGGGTAAACCATCCATTGCTCATCGAACGCAGGCAGCCCCTGTGACTGCCCCACTTCAATGTTGTCAAGCCAAATGTGGTTACCATAATCTCCGATGTTCACCCATGCCAATTCCAAACATGCCACTTGCCCCTCCGTCCATTCCAATGGCAAGGGAACCACTTGGGTTTCTGAAGCAGGGCTTCCATCGGTGTCATACCAAAACCAAGTGTAGCAGTCCGAAACGGCCAAGTTGTTTCCTTCAGCTGACCAAAGCGTTGTCCAATCATCGGCGCCAGAAGGTTTGCCCCAAAGCGCAAGGCCATCTTCATAATCGCCATAGGTTTGGTAGGTCACATCAAAACGGACTTGGTCCAAACCCGTGGGATTGAAACCAGGTGTGATGAGCAAATCCATGGCACCTTCGGTGTCGACCCAGTAATTCGGGAATTGGGCAACCCCATTCTCTGCATCCCACAAATCCCAGGCCTGTTCCCAAGGATGTCCCGGGGTCTCCATCCGCCAATTTTCAGGTGGAAATTGAGTCCCATCAAATCCTTCCGTGAACCCACCACTCGGGAGCACGGGATCATCTACGACCTGGATCATGTCAGCCCAAGTCCACGTATCTGGGTTGCCGGCAGAATCCGTCACAGTGCAAGTCACGTCATAGGACCCGGGCGTGTCATACTGCACCAAGACTTCCGGTCCGGCAGCGGTGTTCGGGGTCCCTCCAGGGAATGACCATTCAACTGTCAAGTCGCCGCAACCTGCGACAGCCACCTCTGAAAAGCGAACGGGTGGGGTCTCACAGGGAGAGGCCAAATTCACCTCCAAGCGATCTGCCATGAATCCAGACCGGACGGCTGAAGGCTGAACAAAATCCACCTCATGCACCCCTCGGTTTCCAGCGCTGCGCAAGGTCCCATCGCAGTAGTTGGGCTGCAAAAACAAATGGGTCGTCCGGACAGGAAGACCGGATGTACCCACAATTGCCCAATCCATGGACACATCATCCCGGAAATACACCTGTCCCAAGGTTCCCAAATAAAGCCCCCCTGAAGTCCCCCGTTGATGGGCAATGCTGATGACGCGCTGGTCTTCAAGCGTTGGCGTGGTCAGGTCCTGCCAGCTTTCCCCCGCATTCTGCGATTCGAAAACTTTGTGTCCATTTTGACTCCCTGTGAGAATGGCCCACACCCGGTCCGGGTTGTCCCCATCGACTTCGAGGTAAATCGGACGGTTGGAATTTCCGCCATTTTCTGCAACATTCATCGACACATTCGTCCAATTCTCCCCGCCATCATCAGAACGATGAATCCGCCAATTGGATCCGGTATTCTTGTGTGAAACATAGATGCGCTCCGGATGGCGCGGACTCACCTTGACGGAAATGATTTTGTCCCCACCAAAGTTGTGCAATTCAATCCATGAGACTCCCCCATTTGAACTGTACCACAGTGAATTACCAACAGGTGAGTACATGCAATTCGAACATCTCGGGTCCCATTCTAAATTTCCATATTCTCCGATGAAATAGCTTGTGTTGGGCTTCTTGTCCCCGTCAAAAGCCAATCCTTGAATCCGGGTCCAACGATCATCACTGAATTCGAAGGCCCCACCATCGTGGTATCCTCGGGTTGCATCCGCCGGGTTGACAAAACCCCTGAAGTTGTCACCCGCGAGCTCAGCTAGCCAACCACCTGCGGTATCACTTTCAGCTCCCCAGTGGTAAATGTCCCCATTCCGAATCAATGTGCCGTTGTGGTAGGTGCCCCCGACCATGACATCCGGGCTGCGCCAACCTGCCTGCCACCCCCAGAAATCAGTGCCTTGAATGCCATACATACGTGGTTCCATGTGATCCCCTTGATCTCCAGAATGGTGAAGTCCACCATCCGACGCCACCCACATGTCCACTGTGCCATCCAAACGCTCAAAAAACTTGATGTCATGAACGTCTGCATGGGTGTAGCGGTCAGCCGTGAATTCCCCAGACCATGTGACCCAATGGCCATTCAGACTCCAATTGCCCCCACCATTCAAACTTCTCCAAACGCTAATTCCCGCAGCAAATGCGCGCTCTGAATCCGTGGGAGACAAACCCAAAGCCAAATCATAGTAAAACTGACCTCCATCTCCCGTGCCATCGCCGGACCAACCCAGGATGTTCGGGTTGTTCTCTGCATCCCAAGGTCCGCCGGGTCCGTCCCCGCAACAGGTCTGGCTGAAAGTGGCTCCCTCATCATCGCTGACATAAATGCCATACAAACCACTGCCTTCCGGAGTAGAGCCTGAGGCCAACACCATGATTTTACTTGGATTCGCCGGAGTCACCGAAATCTCACAGCGTCTTTGTTCATGCTCACTCGTTGGAGTCGTAGGCCAACCCAAACCTCCCGATTCTGATGCGGTCAGGAAGGTTTGGCCACCATCCAAAGATTTTCGAAACGCCGTGTTGTTGCCCACCAGTTCCACAGTGTAAATTACCTCTGCGTTCTCTGGATGGGCCTCTAACTCCATAAACTCCCCAGCTCCAATGTAGTCCATGGTCTCCCCGCCATCTTCACTGCGCCACATTCCATAATTCGTGGCTGCCAACAAGAAATGCCCTCCCAAGGAATCTGGCCAAATCTTGAGGTCTCGATACCACCGATCTACGCTGCCAAATGCGCTGCCGCCGCATACACTCCAGGAATCTCCTCCATCTGTGGTTCTCCACAATTGGCCATCTCCTTCACCAATCCAGACCCGATCAGGATCCTCTGGATGGATGGCAATGGCATATACGCTTCCAAAGGGCAATTCCCGGGTCATCAAATTCCAATGAGCGCCATGGTCCGTCGATTTCCATGCCCCCGCTGTCGCCGTTCCAGCCCAGACCACCTCGTGATTCGAAGCCGCTTGGTCCACAGTGTACACATGGCATGCTCCTGGCGACTGCACCTGAAAGTCCATGGCCACCTCCGGATCGTAATGCCAGGGTCCAAGCTCAGACCATGCCCCTGACAAACGATTGGCAACACCTCCAAGCACATCTCGACGGTGACCCTTCAAGTCCGATTGCCGCACCCAACGCTTGTAGAACTGCGTATGCCGTGTTTTCTCAAAGGGATGATTCGAATGAAAATGGGCATAAGCCTCCCGGACGGCTTCCAAGGTGGTCTCAGACTTATCTCCATTTGCAACCGCCTCGTACATCAGCCGAACCCAGTCCGGGTCTGAAGTGGCGAATCCATAGGGAGTCTGGGGGACGGTTTGGCTCCAAATCGGGAGGACAAAAGCCCCAATGAGCAAAAGCGAAAAGGATAATCGAATCATGGGGACAAGTTACCCAACTTCCCTATCTTCGGACGTCGCAATCAACCTGCATGATCGACCTGTCAGATTCGTTCCCAGAAGTCCTGGACCGCTACTCAGCCATTTCTCTCGAAGAAATGGACAGTGTGGAATTGCTCCGACGCAAAGACACCAAATACCTGTTGTCAGCAGCTCAGTTGCTTCAAGCCCTTCAATTGCTCGATGCACATTATGCGGTGCTATCTGTAGACAACCGTCGGAGTTCTCGATATGAAACCCTGTATTACGATCATCCAAATCACCAACTTTACTTTGCTCACCACAGCCGAAAAGTTCGACGGCACAAAGTCCGGAAACGATCTTATGTGGATTCGGGCTTGGTGTTTTTGGAGGTCAAATTGAAACGGAAAGGTCTCACCGATAAAAGGAGATTGAGACTGCCTCAATTGGCCCCCCATTTCGATGATTCCCAGCTTCGCTTCATTGCGGAACAAGAGGTGAGTCCTTTGAGCCTGCATCCTTCCCTGTTCAACCGATTTGATCGCATCACACTGGTGAACCACGAACACACAGAACGCCTCACATTGGATTGGAACATTGAAGTGGCAACGCCCAGCCTCGGGACGCAATCGAGCGAACTGGAACTGACCCAGTGGTCTGGCGTTTGCATTGCCGAATTGAAACAATCTGGCATCAATCGCAGGTCACCTTTTGCCCGATGGGCGAAAGCATCCCAGATTCGTCCAGAACGAATCAGCAAATACTGCATGGGTCTCGTGGATACACAAGACGGCCTCAAGGCCAATCGATTCAAGGCCAAACGCCGTAAACTTTCTAAACTGAAGAAAAATGCCATTTGAAATCACGTGGATGGACGGTGACTTTTACAAGTTGCTCGCAAGGCTGATTGCCAATTTGGTTTTCATGACCGTCATCGTGCGTTTCCTCTATTATCCCAAGACCAAACGCAAAGATTACTTGTTCACCTATTACCTCATCGGTTTGGTGACATTTTTCTTGTGTTTTGGATTGAAAAAGCTGGACATCGATACGGGCATGGGCTTGGGGCTGTTTGCGATTTTCGGAATCATCCGCTACCGAACAAATGCCATCGACATCAAAGAGATGACCTACCTGTTCATTGTCATCGGAATTTCCGTTGTCAATGCCTTGGCTGCCAACCGAATCAGTGTCGCAGAGACACTTTTGATCAATGCCGTTGTGGTCGCCATGACCTTTGGTCTTGAGTATTTGTGGTTACTCAAACACGAAACCCGCAAGACAGTCATCTACGAGCGCATTGACTTGATCGTTCCCGAGCGCGCTGAAGAAATGCATACGGACTTGGAATCCCGGACTGGTCTCAAAATCAATCGTTTTGATATAGGCCGCATCGATTTTTTGAATGACACTGCGCAAGTGCGCATCTATTATTATGACGATGACCAAGCTTTTTCAGACTACCACAAATCCGAGTAACTGGATTGGGGCATGGGGTCTTGCGGCATTTCTGTTCGCAGGTTGCCGAATGGGGCCGGGTGAAGGCGGACGTGCTGTCATCGAAGGTCGCATCTATGAAGTGGAATACACCTCCAATTTTGGCCAAATTATTCACCAAGATTTCAAAGGTGATCACGATGTTTTCATCATCTATGGGGATGAGGACATGTATGGGGACAAGACTACATCCCATTTCGATGGGACCTTTCGGTTCAGTTATCTCCTTCCAGGGAGCTACACCGTTTTCGCATATTCCCGGGACAGCACAGGTGCTTTTCCCGCCGGGGACACCGTCATCATGAAAACCGTGGAAATTGTGGAAAAAAGGGACACCGTGAACCTAGGCACCCTGACCGTCCTGGACAATTGACCTTCGAATTCGATGCGCGTTCGTCTCATTCCATGGTTGCTTCTTGCCTTGATCATCCAGACTTCCAATGGCGTTTGGGGACAGACTCCCTGCACTTGGTGGGATGTCTCTGGTGGTTATGGATTGCCCGGCCCCTTCAAAGTTCAAGCCGAGTACGGACACCGAAGAGAAGGCAATCAAGTGGACCGCAACTACTTGGAAACTGGTTTTGAATTCAAGGCATCCGATCAATGGCAACTGGGATTGGGCTATCGATTTCAAGGCGAAGGGCCTGCCATGAACATCAATCATTTGGCTCACCGCTATCATGCCCAAGTTGAGTTTGACCAGAGGTGGGGCGATTTCAAGGCCATCATTCGTTTGCGCCATCAGTGGAAATACACGGATGTCCTGAGTGACGACCGAGGCACCTGGCCCAATCGAGTCAGCCGCCTGAAGATGACTTGTAGCTTTCGTATCCAAAAAGATTGGGATGGCAAATGTGGAGGAGAAGTCTTCATCCCAGGCGGCACGCGGTCCGGCAGTACCGCTGGTACAATGAACGGATTTCGCCTGTTCGCCAGCATAGAACACGAATTGAACAAGCGAATCGCTCTGCAAGCCAAATTGATCTGGGATGCGCCCACAGATGATCCGATTCAAGGGGCCAGAGCCATTCTGAACGCAGGCGCCTCTTTGGATTTGGATCGTTGGATGAAGTACAGACAGAAGAAGAAATCGAACAGCTGATTTTCTGATGCTGCGCTCACAATTGAGATTTCGTGACTAAAATTGCCACCACAACATCAAGTCTGAAACCATGTTCATGAACTCCAATGCAATTCATCTTCAAAGGTGGGCCTTGAGCATTGCTCTCTTCCTTTTTTTGATTTTCTGGTCCAATTTGTCCTTGGGGCAAACGTTGTCAACCGATACGGTAGAAACCCAAGTTTCAGAATATGTGCAGGTCCAACTGGTGAATGGACAGGAAATCCGTGGGCGTGTAATCGAAAAGAACGACGAGTTCATCCGCGTTGAGAGCTTGGAGCTCGGCATCATGATCATCCGAAAGATTGACATGATCAGCATGGAAGTTTCGAATCAGCCATTTGTGGTGGCTCCCAAACGTTACAATCCTCAATCCAGCCGTTATTTCTTCGCCCCAAGTGGAATTCAATTGCAAGCGGGGGAAGGCTATTATCAAAATGGCTATCTCATTTACAACCAAGTATCTTATGGGGTTACGGATCAACTGACATTGGGTGTTCCTTTTGTTCCCTTTCTGGGTTTGGGCGGCTCTGCCAAACTTGGGGCAACATTTTCCGGCGATGTCCAAAACGGAGGGGTTTTCGGCTCGATGGGTGGAATTGTCGTGGTTCCCTTCAATGGATTGATTGATGAACCCCTCGGAATTGGTTTTGGCAATGTGACTTTCGGACGTGAAATGTCGAATTTGACTTTGGGAGCAGGTTCAGCCTTTCCCTCGAACAACCCCAACCTCATTTTGAACGTGTCCTTCATGACCAACATGAATGAACGCACCTGGCTCATGAGCGAAAACTACTTAATCACCAGTGCTGGCGACAATGCTGGACTGTTCAGTTTGGGAATTCGCCGCGCTTCTGAGAATAAGGACTCTTTGTTTGATTACGCCATGGTCATGCTAATGGTCGATGACGTCACCATTCCCATTCCTTGGATCAGCTGGACTGTGGCGTTCAATTGATTTTGAATCTGGGTTCAATCCTCACCCAAGCCTCGGGCCTTAAAGGCCAACGGCAACAGCACTGCGGCAGAGGTCACCTCCATGATTTCGGCATCTCGCCCCCCCTGAAGAATTAGGCGGATTGGCTGTTCCTGACGTTCTTCGCTTTCAAAGAGCACCTGACGGCACCCACCACATGGGCTGAAGCCGCCGAGAACTTTCTCACCATTGGTGGTGACAATGGCCATCACTTCAATCGAATCATTCGGAAATTGAGCTCCCGCAGCAAATGCCGCCACCCTCTCAGCGCACAATCCCGAGGGAAAAGCCACATTTTCCTGATTGCTCCCGACCACCAATCGACCTGATGATAGACGAGCGGCAGCTCCGACATGAAACTTCGAATGGGGTGCATAGGCTGAGGCCGCGGCTTCGAATGCTGAATCCAAAAGTTCAGCATCCGCCGCATCCAATTGTTCAAGTGTCCGTTTATAAATTCCTTCCATCTTCCGTTCCAATGTCCAAAAACCAATTCAAGTGGCAATTTGCAACCTTTTGGAATGCAAAGAGTTGATGAAGTATGCCTATTTTGGCACCAACCATGAGCAAGAACATCCTTCTCTTTACCCAATGGGTCCTGACCATTTGCGTCTTGGTCTTCACCTCCAAATCTGCTTTTACCCAAACCCCGGTAGTCTTCAATTACACAGGTTCAGTCCAAACCTACACCGTCCCGCCCTGTGTCAATCAATTGGAAGTCACTTTGAAAGGTGGCGCCGGCGGAGGCACAAATGGTGGCAACGGCGCCACTGTGACCGCCACAATTGATGTCTTCTCCGGTGATGTCCTGGAAATTCGTGTGGGCGGCGAAGGCGATTGCTTCACAGGCGGCTGGAATGGCGGGGGGAATGGAGCCAATGCGAGTCCCTTCGCATCACGTTCATGTGGTGGGGGTGGTGCATCCGACATTCGAATTGCACCCTACGGATTCAGCGAACGACTTGCCGTGGCATCTGGAGGCGGTGGCATGGGCGGTGGAACTTCAGATGCCGACGGAGGAAACGGTGGCTGTTTGAATGGTGTGGATGGTGAGGACACTTACGGAGACGGCGGCGGTGGAGGAACGTCATTCATGGGCGGCTTTGGCGGCCCCCCTTGGGCTTCCGGCGGAAACGCTGGATTCCCCGGAACCATTGGCAATGGTGGGGCGGGTGGCTCCGACCCTTGCGGCAGCCAAGCCCCAGGTGGTGGCGGTGGTGGGGGTCGATTTGGAGGCGGTGGCGGCGGTTCAGATTGCGTCACATTCACCACCGCTGTGGGTGGTGGTGGCGGTGGCGGTGGATCCAGCTTGACACCAGCTGGAGGGACCTGCACCGCAGGGAATGTGAACGGAGAGGGATCTGTGACCATCACGCCCATCGGCGGTGTCGCCTTGAACATCTCCCCCACATACCCTGTGTATTGTGAGGGCGGTGAAGTTGAAATCACCATGGAAGGAGCGGACACCTACGAATGGTTTCCTTCGACTGGACTCAGCAACACGAATACCGGCGTGGTCACAGCCAATCCAGACACCACCACAACGTATTCGGTGTATGTCACGAACCCCGAGTGTGAAGACACCGTGGACATCACGGTTGTGGTGGTACCCTATCCGGTCTTGACAATCGACCCACCCTATCCCACGGTTTGCAACGACGAAACCGCCCTGATTGTGGTCTCAGGTGCCAATTCCTACACGTGGACGCCGGCCACGGGATTGAGCACCACGAGTGGTCCAGTGGTATTGGCATCGCCTGATGAAACCACCACCTACACCATCACAGGAACGACCACGGGCTGCAGTTCCGACACCACCGTGACTGTTGGTTATGCCATCACTGTGGCAGAAGAAGCCTACTATTGTCAAGGGGAAACCTATGTCCTGCCCGACGGGATCGTCGCCGAAACCCCGGGAGATTACACCTCCACACTTGTCAGTGTGGCCGGTTGTGATAGCATCATCCTCACAGAACTCTTTGAGACCCCGCTGTACCAAATCAGCCAAGAAGTCATCGTTTGCCAAGACGACCCTTACTACCTCCCTGACAGCACCTTGTTGACCGAATCGGGCACTTTTGTAACTGTGCTTCCATCCGTTCAAGCTGGATGTGATAGCACCATCACCACAGTGGCAGAAATCATCCCGACCATCTACACAGAATACGCTTATGACATCTGCGATGGCCAGTATGTCAACATACCCGATGGTCCTCAAGCCGACACCACGGGAGTGTACGAGGTGATTTACACCTCAGCAGTTACTGGGTGCGACAGCACGGCTGTGTATGACATCACCGTGCACCCAGCATATGAAGACGAGTGGATAGAGGCCACGCTTTGCTCCAACGAACCCTATGTATTGCCCGATGGCGATCTGGCGGAAGAATCTGGGGTATTCGAATTTGATTTACAATCTGTTTGGGGTTGTGATAGCAGCATCATTCTGAACTTGACATTGCAACCTGCCTACGATTTGTTGTTTGAAGAGACCATCTGCGCAGGAGAAAGTTTCACTTTGCCAGATGGCACCGAAGTCAGCAATGCGGGTACTTACATCGCTGAATATGTGACCAACCTGGGCTGTGACAGCATCCTGACTGTCGATCTCGATATTCAACCCATTCCCACTGTCGAACCCAACATTGAAACCAGCTATTGTCCCGAATTGGATGTCATTCCATTGGATCCTCAGCCACCAGGAGGTGCCTTAAGCGGGCCATTTGTCGTGGGCACAAACTTGAATCATGGCTCAGCAGCGCCGGGAGATTACTTTGTAACCTACGCGTACTATGATGAATTTGGATGTGGCGGGGAAACCACTTCTGAGTACATCATCCCCGCCCCTTTTGATGATTTGGCCTTTGATTTTGATGTGAAATGCAACCGGGTAGTACTGACCCCAAATGCACCTGACCCTGACGAAATCTATACATATAACTGGTCATTCGATGGCGATTTGGTCGAAGTTGCAGCCATTGCTGATTACCCATTCAACGTCACCGGAGACTATTCCATAGAGCTCATCTTGACCGATCAATATGGATGTGCATACAGCGCAACACAGGATGAGTATTTGGAAAGTGAGTTTGATTTGGCCAATTTTTATGTGCCCAATGTCATCACCCCCAACAAAGACGGTGACAATGAAATTCTGCAATTCAATGGCGTAGCCAATGAATGCTTGAAATATGAGTTGTCCATATTCAATCGCTGGGGAAAGCGGGTTTATTTGCAGACCCACAACACAGAACCGTTTGCCGGTGAAAATGAAAATGGGCAAGTGCTGGCCGATGGGCTCTATTATTACACATTGGAGACCCTGGAGATGAATTGCAGCGACACGCCAGAGTTGAGAGACTATTGTTCGGGAACGCTACAAATTTTGCGTGAAGAAAAGTGATTCGAAATGGGGGCCCAGAAAGTGCGCATTCAATACGCGTCACATCCATGGGCCGCGATGGGCTTCCACCCTCGCCAAGAATTCATCTGCGAGGGCTTCTGCGATGCCCAAATCAATGTGGCGCATGGTGACGGTGCCAGCAGCCGTGTGCAGGTGAAGGTGAGCCGAACCCCGACGAACTTGCAAAAAGTGCTGAGTCAAAGTCACACGTTGCAGTTGGTGTGATCTCGCAAATGAACGTTCGCGCTTCCACCAACCTTCATGAAACCAGACATGCTTTCCGTCGGTGTGGACAAATTTGGCCTCATGATACCACCTCCCAGCGTGCCACGAATAAACCATCCACCCTGCGAATAAAGACCCTGGAAAAAGCCAGTCACCACTCAAGATCGCAAACGCAGAAGCGAAGAGAAGTCCAGGTGTAAAATAAGCCAAACGCGACAACCACAAATGAAAAGCAACCGGGCGCACCAAACGGGTTTCACCGGAATGGCGACAATTGAAAATATCCTCAAGGGCTGTGGTGTGATGGGCACTCAAACCCGGCAACATCAATTTCAAGGCATGTGATCCTGCTTCTGAAGCGGCGCGAGCTTGTTGAATTTGAAGCGATTCCAATGCAAAAGCGCGCTGCAACCAAGAATTTCGCCATCGCAGGATTTGAACCTTGCTCAGGAGGATGGAATACTCATTTCTGCGCAGCAAGCCCGACGTCAATTCCAATCGGTCTTTCGCCAAAACCAATCTCAGTCCATAATGCTCCATCACCGCAAAAAGCATACTGATGAAAATGCCCATGACAGAAAAGAACAAAATGCCCATGATCCATAACAATCCGCTGAACAAACTCAACAACCCCATTTGCCACGAAGGGAGTGAATCCAATTGAGGCGATAGCACATCCAAAATTTGCATGCCCACACCCGCGACCGCGCCAAATGCCAACATACCATTCCGCAAATGATTCATCGTCAATCCGATGCGCAACAAATCCCGGTGGGTCAACGACAACACCAACTGACTGAGATCCTTGATCACCGGAGATTCTGGCTGCTCTTCAACGTGCCGTTCACGTTGCCCAATCGCGTGTCGGAGTTGTTGCCGGAGGGCATGCGCCTCCGCGGAAGACAACGCTCGTATTTCCAGTTCATTCCCTGAACTTCCAGCTGTGTCGAGGCTCACCGCCGTCAATCCCAGAACACGCCACAACAAGGGGCGTGACAAATGAACCGCTTGTATTCGTGAGAACGGAATTTCCAGACGCTCCAATTGCAGCACTCCGCGGCGCACCACCAACGCAACATCACGCTCGATGTGGTAGCGAAAACGGAAATACTCCAACGTGGTGAAAATCACCAAAAAAAAGCCCAATGCAGCACCGCTCCAAATCAATGCCAATTGCACCTTTTCAGTGACAGCCAACACCAAAATCAACGGAAAAAAAGCACGGAGGGACCGGAGGACGTTCTGCCACAAATGGACCACCAATCCCAAAGGATGTTGCCGACGCGGCTTGCTGAAATCAATCACGAATGCGTTCATTGATGGTTTGGCGAAGCATTTGTGCCACCTCCTCATCCAGTCCGGAAATGCTCAGATTCGCCCCTGAAGAACCCGCCGTATATACTTTCAGCGTACTCAGGCCTTTCCACCTCAGCAATGGACCCTGAACGACCTCACTGTGTTGAACCCGGTTGAAAGGAACCGTGACTCGACTGCGAAAGAGCCAGCCCTTTCTGAAGGTGATGTCATGTTCACGAACCAGATAGCCTCTTCTCGGGAAAGATTTCCGTTCTACGCCCAACCCGATGGCTCCACCTGCAATGATGATGCCCACGACCAAAGACAACGCCATCCAGGGCATTTCAAAAGCATCAGAAGTCCAAGCTGCAATCACAAATACTGAGCTGAGTGCCAAGGACAATGCAAGACCAATACACAAGATGACCCCCTTTCGCAGTCGACGAAATCGACCCGGCAATGGCGCAAAATCTTCCGAACGAAATGCAGGCCATTGCTCCTGCTTCAAAACCGCGTTGGGCCGCATCAACGGTTTTGAATCTGTTTCCTCCATGACACGCGAATTTCGCAATCAAATATAGGTCGCCGGCCTTCCCAGTTGTAATTTTCAGCCCATGTCGTTCACAGCCGGTGCATTTTGGATTTTTCTCCCAGCAGTCCTCTGGCTATTCCATGGACCATTTCGGCACCGACTGCGAGGCCAAAACTTTTTGCTCCTGGCCGCATCCTATCTGTTTTACGGTTGGTGGGACTGGCGTTTCCTTTCCTTGATTGCCCTGTCCACAGCAACGGATTTTTGGGTCGCTCAACAATTGGAAAAGCCCCTGTTGAATGCCCATACCAGGCGGCTATTCCTGTCGATTTCGCTCGCCATCAATTTGGGTCTGCTTGCTACTTTCAAATATGCCGGGTTTTTCATCGACAGTTGGATCGATGCATGGGCTGGTTTGGGGGTGGAAATGAATCGCCCAAGCCTGAACATTGTCCTGCCCGTGGGCATCAGCTTTTACACCTTCCAAACCCTGTCCTACACCATCGATGTTTACCGTGGTCAACTGCGCGCTAGCCGGGACTGGGTCGAATTTGGGGCATATGTGGCCTTCTTTCCACAACTGGTTGCAGGTCCCATTGAACGTGCGCAACGCTTGTTGCCTCAACTTCAGCGTTTGCGTCCAGTCACTGAATCGGGGGTCAAAATTGGACTCCGGTTGATGGCATACGGCCTGTTCAAGAAGGTGGTGATCGCTGACGGAGCCGCCGGCTATGCAAACGCGGCGTTTGAAAGCCCTGAGTTGTTCACGGGACCAGTCTTGGTCATCGGTGTTGTGGCCTTTGCCCTTCAAATCTATGGAGATTTCAGCGGCTACAGTGACATCGCCATCGGTTTGGGACGGTTGTTTGGCATTCGATTGCGCAGCAACTTTCGATTTCCATATTTCTCTCGAAATGTGGCTGAGTTCTGGCGTCGTTGGCATGTATCCCTGAACACATGGTTCCGTGACTACCTGTACATTCCCTTGGGGGGCTCCCGTGGGAGTCGATGGACGAGCCTGCGCAACATCACCATCGTCTTTTTGATTTCAGGGTTGTGGCACGGGGCATCCTGGAATTTTGTCATTTGGGGAGCCATCCACGCTGCGCTTTTTGTTCCCATCTTTTGGATGGGACGCAACAAGACTTTTCAAAACGATTGGAAGTGGCAAGACTCTTGGCGAGCAGTTGTCACCTTTTTCTGGGTCTGTCTGGCCTGGGTGTTTTTCCGAGCAGAGAATTTGGATGCTGCGCGAACTTATTTGAGCAATGTTGTGGCTCGATGGGATCAAGGGTTGGGCAACTGGGAAGCCTATCGCGCGTTTTGGGGGGCTGCTGACGAGCGCATGTTCGCCTTTTTACTGGCCCTGTTCATCGTGTTGGAGTGGCTGTTGTTCCGACATGGTGTGCGCTGGCCGTGGCGTCATGGATTCCAACGTGTGTGGCCTGAGACCTTCTTCGTTTTCTGGGTGCTCGCTTTTTCACAGCGAAATGAGGCCACGGAATTCATCTACTTTGCTTTTTAAACCCATGCAGATTGGCCACAACCCCCGTTCTTCTTTCGCTCGCGTTTACGTAATCCTGTTTACACTTTTGGGGGTGGCCTGGGGTGTCAAAACCATTCAGTTTTGGCATTCAAGGCAAGTCATTTCTCAGGTTCATGCACATGAATTGGTGTTGATAGGAGACAGCCATGCCGACGACATTCCTTGGCCCCAGCGTCCCCGATTCACCACCTCAGCACAAGACCCTTACACCTCCTACAAATACCTCGAAGCCATTGCAGAAACGGCCGAAAAAGATTCGAAATTGCACACTGTTGTGCTTTCGATTTGGCCCTCCAAATTTGCCCCGCAAGCCCTTCGGAGATTCAGTGGCCAACCCCAACGTGATCGCTGGGACATTCAAAGCTTGGGCAAATTGGCTCCTTTGCTCCAAGTGAATGACCTTTGGGATTCTTTGGCGCCTAAATTGTTCCGCTGGCGTGCGTTGCTCCACACTTTCCAAATCAAACGGGTCTACATGCGTTTCGATCAAGACTGCACCCAACGCAGTGTGCCAAAAGATTTCAAACGGGGCCAAGTCCACGATTTTATGCACACGAACTGGTGGCCCGATTCAGAGCCCATCCAGAATTTATATCAACGATGTGCTGAGTTGGTTGCAGAACAGAATTGGCAACTCATTTTGGTGGAAAATCCACTCGAAGACAGTTACTTGAGACAAATTCATCCAGAATCTTATGCGAACTATCGGTTGTTCCTCGAGGGGCTGAAAATCGCATTCCCCGACCATGTTCAAACCTTGGAACTTGGCAAATCCCACCACCCGCATTCCTATTTTCGGGACTGGCATCACTTGACATGTGAAGGTGAACAGTTTGTCTCCTCTGCACTCGAGCCCCTTCTGACCCCAAGATTTCCTTAATTTGAACTCATGAACAACAACACGATCAGCCTCCTCATCGCAGCCGCCTTTGGCCTCATCGGATTTGCCATCGGCAGGGTCACCTGTCCGCCTTCCGCTTGCGCACCCTCCGGCACATCCCATGAAATCGTTCGCATGATGAAAACCATGGATTTCCAAGGCGAATACTCCGGTGACAATGAAGTTGAAATCATCATCGAGGAGCTTTCGGCTGAAGGATTTGAAGGGGATACCGTGATGGTCATTCCTGGCGGAACCGCTCGCATCCAAAAGCATGGGAACGAAATCGAGGTTTCGGTTGAAATGGTCGAACCTTGAGACGCCGGTTGCATGCGATGTGGTCCATGTGGATGGTTGTTTGGAGTGCATGTCCATCGACCCGTGCCCAATCGCCAATCGGTTCTCCTTTCCCGCATTTCGAGGATTTTGAAGTCCACGTTGAACTGCAGAACATCCACAGAGATACCCTGATTTTGTCAACGAGCTTGGAATTCGTTGAAGGCAGCTGGGTCTACAGTCCGCTCTCCGCTGATCACTTTTATGGGCACCTGCGATTTGGATTGGACCCCAACGCTTTTTTCAGCAGTGATTCAACCTCCCTGATGGAGATTCCACCATCACTTGCGGAGATTGACCCCTGGATTCACAAGTGGGTACGTGTAATTCGAGAACCCACGACTTTCACCCAAAAACTCATTCGAACGGAATCCCAAGGTCTCGATGTCGGGAGCTCCTTGTCCGGTATGGTCGAGTTCGTTTTGGAACCTCAATGCCTCCCCTATGAAGTCATTTTCTCGATTGAAAAAAGTGAAGTGGGAACATGGCGTTTGACCCAAGGTGAAACACGGGTCGCTCATTATGACTGAGATGCACTCGCTCGTTGGCCGTATCTTGAACACATGAAAGGGGTTTGCAAATGGTGGATTCTGGGGTGCATCGCTTGGATCTGTTGGGGTTGCCAAAAAAACGCCGAACCCCTTCCAACTGAGGGAATGGGTTCGCCCAACGTTCTTCTGCCTTCACTGCCCTCCACGCCATTCTCCTACAGCGAATTGTCTTATCCCGAACATTGGCTGAATGATCCTGCTTTGCAGCTTTTTTCAACCGGTGGAAGCATTTCCGATGCGGGGGCCACGTTGGGCCGGGTGCTGTTTTACGACCCCACCCTTTCCGCAGACGGAACCGTGTCTTGCGGCAGTTGCCACATTCAATCCAAAGCCTTTGGCGATGAGACAAGCCGTTCCATCGGTATTTCCGGCCAGCCTACCCACCGAAACGCCATGCCTCTGTTCAACATGCGATATCAACGACGCATGTTCTGGGACGGTCGAACTGTAGGCTTGAACAACCAAGTATTGGAGCCCATCGAGCATCCGGACGAAATGGGCATGGATTTGGATGATTTGGTTGTAAAGCTCGAGCAACTCCCCCACTACCATTCGTTGTTCTTCGAGGCCTTTGGAGACTCCTCAGTGACATCAGACCGCATCGCTTCCGCATTGAGCCAATTCATTCGAAGCATCCAAAGCCATCAGTCGAGGTATGACCAAGGGTTATCCAGTGACTTTTCCAACTTCACCACACTCGAGCTGATGGGGAAAGATTTGTTTTTCAACAATGAGACCCGTTGCAATCAATGCCACAGTGGATTGAATTTTTTCGGCACTCAATTTTTCATTAATGGGTTGGAATTGGATTACGCAGCTGCTGGCGATGCGGGACGTGGTGCGCTGACGGGAATGCCTGAAGACGATGGGCGTTTCCGATCCGTTTCCTTGCGGAATGTCGCACTCACATCGCCCTACATGCATGATGGTCGATTCGCAACTCTCCATGAAGTGGTGGATTTTTACGACCAAGAGATTCAGCCGCACCCATTTTTGGATGAGCGATTGACGGAAGCAGGCTTCGGTCCTCCTGGACAAAATCCTTATCAGTTGGAACTGACTGAGACAGAAAGGGACGCCCTCGTTGCATTTCTCGAGACCCTGACCGACACGGTCGTCTTTGACGCTTGGTGGCTGAGCAATCCCTTTCCCTGATGGGGGGCTTCCGATGCAAGGGTCTTGAACTTACTCAAATTCCAAGGCAGACACCTCCAACCAAAACGGCCCTGCATCACCCGACTTTCGCATAAATCCGAGCCGCGCGATTGTGGCCACTTGGCGCGGGTCGAGCTTGCCACCCGTCAATTGACCCAAAACTGTGATTTCAGATTCTTCCAAATCAAAATCCATCCAACTCCAGTCTGTTGTCGGATTGAATTTCCATTCCGCTACCGGATCATAATACCGTTGTGAAGACGACATCCTGAATGCGAATTCGTCAGCAGATCCGCGCACACACATACGCACCCTTTTCATGCCTGAGATGCAGCCCGGTTTCCACGCGCTTCTGATGCTGGCGAAACCTCCATTTTGTTCGTAACTCAGCGTCCCTGACCAACGAATCCCCTCAGGTATGACCTCCATTTGAGATTGACTCACACCGCCCATGACCCGATCGTCTACGACGGACCAATTGTGGTCTCCTCCAAATTTTGACCCGAACAACAACAACCACACCGTTAACCAAATCGCATTCGACAACATAACTTTAGCAACCTGTATTTCACGAGAAAGTTCAATCTTCACATGGCACTCACTCCCACCACTTCTATACCCCTGGGCTTCACCGCTCCTGCGTTCAACCTCCCTGATGCCGTCAGCGGAAAAATGCGTCATTCCTCGGAATTCTTCGACAAGGGCCCCACTATCGTGGTGTTCATGTGCAACCATTGTCCCTATGTGATTCACATTTTGGAAGAATTGGTGGTGTTTGCACACGAGTACCAATCTCGTGGCCTTCAATTCGTCGCCATTTCCAGTAACGATGTCATCACCCATCCCCAGGACGATGTACCTGCCATGCAGGCGCTAGGACTGAAACATGCGTTTCGATTTCCATATCTGTTCGACGAAAGTCAAGATGTAGCCAAGGCCTATGATGCCGCCTGTACACCTGATATTTCCGCTTTCGATGCCCATGGAAAATGCGTGTATCGCGGCCAGTTTGACGGTTCGCGGCCGGGAAACGAAACACCCGTAACTGGATCTGACCTTCGGCGCGTGGCGGACTTGTTGCTAGCCGGAGAACCGGTTCCTGAAGAGGGGCAAATTCCTTCCATCGGCTGCAACATCAAATGGAAGAAAGATTCAAATAATTGACACCGACAGCATACAGCCTTCGGAGAGGACGCCGAAAATCAAAAAAGAACCTGTTCCATTTGAGGCTGACACCGTTTTTCAATCTTCATTGTTTCATCACTCCTGGATGAAGCGATTGGTTTCTTGGGTGATGCCAGTGCTGACCTGAAGAATTGCCTCCCCTTGCCATTCGCAAAAGGTCCAAGTTGCTCATGGAATCACAAGTGGGCGTTGACCCACTCATTGGGCCACCCACACAAGATAGAGTGCCAACCCAATAAGGTGGGGCTCATCGCAATTTTTGTTTCAGGTTCAACCCCATCAAATCCAGGTGATTTTGAGATGCATCAATTGAAACCGAACAAAAAATCGTTCATCCTTCGAAAATGCCGACTCCTGTTTTCGCGGTTAACTTGCGCTCATGAAAAAAGCTGCAGTGCTTCTTTTCTTCATTGTCCTGTCATGTGCCGTGTCCCCGACAAAAGCACAAGAAACGTTTGATTACGACGGCATCGAGCGAATCTACTATTTGGACATGCCTGAGTTGTTGGCGCCGGGGGCACCATTGGTGTTTGTCCTTCATGGCTACACAAGTTCTGCCGACATCATTCGATTTTACAGTGGTTGGTCAGCCCTCGCAGAATCGGAAGGATTTGCAGTGTGCTATCCGCAGGGCACCTTGGATGACCTTGGCATCAGCCACTGGAATGCAAATCTGGGTATCAGCGACGCGGATGACCATGGGTTTCTGGTTGCGCTCGCAGAACACCTGCAAGTCCAGCACGAGCTGGGCACGTCTTGTACATATGCCTGCGGAATGTCCAATGGCGGTAAAATGAGTTATTCATTGGCTTGTGAACATCCAGAAACATTTCGCGCTGTAGGTTCTGTCACAGGGGCCATGAGTGGTTATGATTTTATCCATTGCAATCCAAGTGAACCCGTACCGATTGTGCATCTTCATGGGACTGCGGATTTGGTAGTGGGCTACAACACCGGTGTCGGCAACGCCAACTGGGGCATGGCTGGAGTTCCCGAAATCATCGACTTTTGGACAGAATTGATGGGGACCACCGCTTCCGATCAAATCACATTGCCCAACCAAGAATTCTTGGACATCACCACCGTTGAAATGATTCGCTATCATGGTGCACCCAGTGGACAAGAGTTTCATCATTATCGCGTCGTGGGCGGAGGACATGATTGGTTTGGGGCTTGGGGCAGTCAAGATGTGCAGAGCACGGAAGTGATTTGGTCCTTTTTTGACGCTCACTGCTCCGGTGGTTTCAACAACATCGAAGTGGCGGAAACCGTTGGTCTACCCGCACTTTTCGAAATCCATCCCAGGCAAATCCAAATGCAGCAACCCTGCCAATTGGAAGGATGGGACTGGCAAGGGCGCCTGATCTGGATGTTGCCTCGTGTTTCATCGGGTACGACCCTTTCTTTTTTGGAAATGTCTGGCGCCAATTTCATTCGTGCCATCAACGATTCGGGCGCATCACAAGTACATCGCCTGCCATTTGTACCCTGATTCAACTCCATTCGATAACGCATGAAAATCATTCTCCGTATTTTGCTGATCGCCCTAGTGTTGACCTTGGTTTGGGGACTGTTTTGGGTCCAAACCCACAAGCCCGATTACCATTTCACATTGCACTCGGAGGTTGTGAATGCACCTGTAGACATCTTCTTTGACGACATGGGGGTGCCTCACATCTATGCGGCATCTGAACCCGATGCCATGTTTGCCTTGGGCCATGTGCATGCATCTGAACGCCTGTGGCAAATGGACTTGCTCCGGAGGGCTGGGGGCGGTGAACTGTCGGCATTGTTGGGCGAAGACATGGTCGAGAACGACCAATACTTGCGCACCTTGGGGATGCGAAAAGCCGCTAAACGATCAGCCAGAGAGTTTGTCAGTCAAGCACCCCAGGAGGTTCAAAATGCGATGCGGGCTTACCTCCAAGGGATCAATTCCTTCATCCAAGAAGGGCAGATTCCCCTTGAATATCAATTGCTGGGATCCCGGCCTGAATCCTTCAATCTGGAGGATGTTTTTTGCGCCACGGGGTTCATGGCCTACACGTTTGCCATCCATTTGAAAACCGAACCCATTTTGGACTGGATGAAGTCCCAATTGACACCGGAACATTGGAGCGATTTGGCTGTCGGTGCCGAAGGGTTTACCCGGATTCCGGTCGGAAAAAATGCGCCCGATTCATTGAATTTCAAGCATGACATCTCCGGTTTGGCTAAACGCACACTGCGATTGGATGCCCAACGCCCGATTCCCCAGTGGATGGGCTCCAATGCTTGGGTGATCAGCGGAGAAAAGACCGCCTCAGGTCAAGTCATTTTCTGCAATGATGCCCACATGGCTTACGCCCAACCTTCTGTCTGGTATGAGGCGCATGTTGTTGCACCGGGATTGGAGTATTACGGGAACCACCTCGCAGGGCTTCCTTTTCCTGCCATTGGTCACACACGAAATCATGCCTGGGGCATCACCATGTTTGTGAATGACGACATCGATTTGTACCGAGAGACCATCCGCAATGGGCAATACCTGCAAGATGGAGAATGGCATGATTTGTATTCAGAAGTTGACACCATCTACATCGCCGATCAGAAGCCTTTGGCATTCGAAATTCTCAGCACCCCGCATGGGCCATTGATTGAAGAGGACATCTCCATGTGGTGGACTTTCACCCAATATCCAGAGAATCGACTTCATGAAGCCTTTTACGGTTTTTCAAGAAAGGGAGGGATTGAGGCCTTTGAAGAATCTGCGGCCTTGGTCCATGCCCCAGGGTTGAATTTGATGTATGGTGACCAATCTGGAAACATCGCTTGGTGGGCCAGTGCCAAACTGCCCATTCGGCCTGAACATGTCGATACCAAAACCGCCATTGATGGGACCCAATCCGCAAACGATCCCCAGGGCTGGCATCCGTTTTTCATGAACCCCCGTCAGGTCAACCCTGCTTCAGGTTTTGTCTACTCTGCCAACAACGCGCCCGATTCAGTTTTGGGCATGCACATTCCCGGCCATTATTATTCTGGTAACACCCGCGCCGCCGGTATCCTCAATGCCCTTTCCACAACAAAGGCTGATTGGACCGTTGAAGACGCTCAACAGCTGCAACTGGATGGCCATTCCTTGGTCTATGCCCTGAATACGTCCAAGATGCTTTCGGCGATTTCGGGAGCCTCCCTTTCAGAGGAGGCCGCCACAATGGCCAATCGATTGCGCGGGTGGACCGGAAGCCATGAATTGGGTGAAGTTTTACCCACAGTTTACTACCGTTGGATGTACCGAGCCATCGAAGGGGCTATGGCCGACGAAATCGCCACTCACGCTCGCGATCAGACTGACGCAGCTGAGAAATTTGAAACCTTCCACCGAACCATCGTTTCTGAAAACACGTTCCCTCGTTTGCTGGAAAATCTCGAATCCTTGTGGTGGGATGATGTGGAGACTGAAGGTGTTGAAACCGCGCGTGAAATTTTAGCGTCAGCCTTGGAACAAGCGCTAGTGGATTTGCAAGAGAAATTGGGACCAGATACCACCGAATGGACCTATGAACGCCTTCACACGGTCACCCACCACCATGCGATGAAAGACGTCCCCATTTTGGGGTCATGGCTCGGGGTGGGTCCCTTCCGTTTGCCTGCCGCGAAAGATGCCCTGAACAAATATGAATTCAAGCTCAAGCAAGAATTGAACTTCGAGGTCTTTTCTGGTCCTTCCATGCGCATCGGCATCGATTTTGCTGACATTGAAGACGCCGAGAGCGTCCTTCCCACAGGACAATCCGGCAATGTTTTGAGTCCTTTCTATGACAACCAAGCGCCTTTGTATCACACTGGAAAATTTCGCAAGCAGCGAATGAACCGCGCAGATATTGAAGCAAATGGCATCGGGAAAGCAAGCATACTCCCAAAAACATCACCCTGATGAAAGTGGCCGTTATCGGGGGTGGGGCAGCGGGTTTTTTTGCGGCCCTTTCCGTTGCCGAACACCACCCCACAGCGCAAGTTGTGATTTTTGAAAAGACGGACAAACTCTTGGCCAAAGTCAAAATTTCCGGTGGAGGCCGCTGCAACGTCACTCATGCTTGTGATTCTGCAAGCCAATTGGCCAACCATTACCCCAGAGGCGGAAAGTGGCTCAAAAGGGCTTTTCGAAGATTCCAAGTCCACGACTGCATCAATTGGTTCGCGCAACGGGGAGTTGCTCTGAAAACCGAATCCGATGGTCGTATGTTCCCGACAACAGATTCATCACAAACCATTGTGGATTGCCTGATGCAAGCCACCAAACAAGCGGGTATTGTCATTCAGCGAAAGACAGTCATCGACCAGCTATTGCCCGATTTGGTGGTCAATGGACTTCACTTCGATCGGGTAATTGTCGCCACTGGTGGACATCCGAAACCAGCCGGCTTTGATTGGCTTCAGCCCCTCGGACACCGCATCATTTCACCGGTTCCCTCTTTGTTCACTTTCAACATGCCGGGCAATGACATCACCCAATTAATGGGGGTGGTGATTCCTCAGGCCACGGCGCGAATTCAAGGGACCCAATGGGTTCAAAGCGGCCCCATTTTAATCACTCACTGGGGATTGAGTGGACCGGCCATTCTCAAATTGTCCGCTTGGGCGGCACGTGAACTGGCCCAATGTCAATACCATTTCCACGTGCACATCAACTGGTTGGATGGACGCCATGAAGGATTGATTCAAAAAGAAATTGAAGCAGCTTTACCTGAAATCCACAAACGGAAAATCAGCAATGCGTGTCCATTTCCAGGTTTGCCCAAGGCATTTTGGCGTCATTTGCTTGTCCGGTCAGGCATTCCACTGGATCGTCTGTGGCACGAACTGGGAAAAAAACAACGAAACAAGCTCCTCCAATTGCTCACAAATGATGTCCATAAGGTGCGCGGAAAAACGACGTTCAAAGAAGAGTTTGTCACCTGTGGTGGGGTGGATTGCACAGAGGTGAACTTCGACACCATGCAAAGCCAAAAAGCACCTGGGGTGCATTTTGCAGGAGAGGTTTTGGACATCGATGGGGTCACCGGTGGTTTCAATTTCCAAGCCGCTTGGACCACGGGATACATTGCAGGACAGCTGCAAGATTGAATCCTATCCACAGGACCGGTCCATGCGTATCCACAGGCGAATGGCATTTCCGAAAAACGACAAGCCTGTCATGAGGACCACCAAACCAAGGGTGCCCTCCCAAAACCAAGTCCAGTCTTCAGGTGAGTCTGTTCGAAGGGCAGAAGCATCCATCATCATGGAGAGTCCCGCTCCGATGCAAGTGTAGGCCAAGGCTCCGTGCAAAAACCAACGGCGGCGAACAGAATCCTGATTCCAAAGTGTTTTCATGCAAAGATGTTATTCAGGCTGAATGAAATCGATGGCCTGTTCACGAATCATGGCATTGAGTTGCGGGATTTGCGCTTCAAGAATGCCATTCCAGCGACCCAATTGTTCATCTATGGCCGCTGTGATTTCATTTTTCACCGCAATCATTTGTGCCGTGGGTCGGTAGATTCCCATGCTCGCCAAAGAGCCCAAGTGCGCCAATTTGTTGTTGAGTTTTATGGGGTAATTGAGCATGTCCTGGTTGCTTTTGAGCCGCGTTTGATAGAGCGTTTCTTCGACGGTTGTCAACTGGGCGTTCAAAGTGTCCACAAAGGCATTCAGTGTGCTGTGCTCAGCTGTATCCAGGCGAGATTGGAGTGTTGTCATCTGTTCACGAACCCCGCGCATCTGACGAATGCAGTCATGGGTTTCATCTACTTTGTTCCGAATCTCCAGCAGAAATTCAAATTGGGCTTGTCGATCTTGGACATCCCCTTCCGCTCTCGGATCTGGCAAGATGTCAAAAGATGTGGTCAACGTGTCCCCATCCAAAATCAAATCAGCCGTGTAATTCCCAGGTGGACTGACGGGTCCCGACAAGGTCCCCCACCACATCAACAAACCCTCGAATTCATCGGCTCTCTCGTGCCGCAGGTCCCAATGAAAGTGCCCCAACCCAACCTCGAACTCAATCCGATCATCTTCCTCTTCAGCTTCCGTCGAAAACCGCCGAATCAGTCGACCTTCAGCATCCTTGAAAACCAACTCGCCCATCTCTACACCCTCGGGAATGCAGTAGTGAATCCGCACACCTGCAGGGTGGTTGGTCCCAGCAATCAATGAAGTTTGGCCAGATCCGCCACCAAACCCAACTGTGGGATGTGGCTGAAACAACCAAGGTGCCTGTCCATTCCACTGCTCTTCGAGTCCTTGCCAGAGGACATCGAGATCATCCAAGACCCAAAAACTTCGGCCTTGGGTGGCGACGATCAAATCATTGTCTTTGAGCGCCAAATCTGTGATGGGCACTTGCGGCATGTTGTTTTGGAAAGGTTGCCAATGCTCCCCATCATCCAAACTGACATAAAGACCAAATTCAGTTCCCGTGTACAACAACCCGGGTACCCGTCGATCCGCCCGAATCACCCGAGTGAAGTGCCCCTCTGGTATGCCCTCAGTCAATGACCTCCAAGTCTCCCCGTAATCTGATGTGTGAAACAAATAAGGCCGGTAGTCCCCCATTTTGTAGCGTGTAGCGGCCACATACAATCCCCCTGGGCGATGCGGATCGACTTCAATGCTGTTCACCAATGCGCGATCGGGGAAGTTTTTTGGGGTGACATTTTGCCACCGCTCCCCGCCATCTTTGGTGACGTGGATCCACCCATCATCTGAACCACACCACAGTACCCCGCGTTCCAACGGCGACTCCACTGCAGCAAAAATCGTGGCATAGTATTCAACGCCTGTGTTGTCTTTCGTAATGGGGCCGCCCGATGAAATCAACTTCTCCGGTTCGGAACGGGTCAAATCTGGTGAAATGATGTCCCAGCTTTCGCCTCCATTTCGCGAGGCATGCAAAAATTGAGATGCCGTGTAAAGCACTTCCGAATCATGTGGAGAAAAGAACACAGGAAAGTTCCATTGGAATCGATATTTCATTCCTTCGGCACCATAACCCATCGGATTGTCTGGCCATACATTGATCGCGCGGTTCATGTCCAACTTGTGGTTGTATCGGGTCAAAAACCCTCCATAACTGCCCCCATAAACAATGTCGTTGTTCTTGGGATCCGGTGCCAAATGCGCACTCTCGCCGCCTGCTGTAGACTCCCAATTTTCGTCGGTGATGCGGCCTCTCCTTGAACGGCTATCCACCCGAACGGTTGAGTTATCCTGTTGCGCGCCATAGATGCGGTAAGGGAAGTGGTCATCTGTTGTGACCCGGTAGAACTGGGCAGTGGGCTGGTTCATGTATGTGGACCAATTCTGTCCCCCGTCATAACTGACTTGTGCCCCACCATCATCGGCAATAACCAGTCGATTTGCGTCTTCGGGTGCCACCCACAAATCATGGTGGTCTCCATGCGGCGCATAGCGCGCTTCGAAGGTGCGACCGCCATCATTCGAAACATGGTACGCCACATTCATGACGTAGACGCGATTGACATCTTCTGTGTCGGCATAAATGCGTGAGTAATACCATGCGCGCTGTCGGAGGCTTCGATCTTGGTTGGTTTGAATCCAAGTTTGGCCCCCATCATCCGAACGAAACACTCCGCCTTGATCATTTTCAATGATGGCCCAAATCCGATCCGGATTGACCGGCGATACTGTTACCCCGATGATGCCGTAAGGACCTTCCGGCAGTCCCTTGTTTTCCAACAAAGAACTCCATGTTCGCCCGCCATCCGTGGACTTCCACAAATCCGACCCTTCACCACCTGAGGAGAAATCATAAGGCGTGCGGCGCACATTCCAGGTGCTGGCATACACCACCTCGGGATTCACAGGGTCCAGGATGAGATCCACAGCCCCTGCGCGGGAGTTGGCAAAAAGCACACGATTCCAATTTTTGCCTCCATCTACAGACTTATAAACCCCACGTTCTTCC
Source organism: Flavobacteriales bacterium (assembly GCA_049610385.1). Taxonomy (GTDB): domain Bacteria; phylum Bacteroidota; class Bacteroidia; order Flavobacteriales_D; family Sanyastnellaceae; genus JBMYZL01. The sequence goes on along the minus strand of JBMYZL010000010.1, from coordinate 27,521 downwards.
GAATCGGCAAACAAATCACCGAGTACTGCCGCATATACGATATTCGGATTCTCTGGATGAATGCGAACTCGGGGAATGTGACGGGATGAGGTCAGTCCAATGGCTTCCCAGCTCCGTCCAGCATCAACCGACTTGTACATGCCTGTTCCAGGTGAAACATTGCCCCGCACAGTGACCTCTCCCCCTCCGACATAAAGCACGTTTGGGTTTGAAGCACTGACCGCAATCGCTCCAATCGAACCTCCGAAAAATCCATCCGATATGTTTTCCCAAGTGTTTCCGCCATCGGCCGTTTTCCAAACCCCACCGCCTGTCGCCCCCATGTAAAATGTCATGGGATCACCGGGCACCCCCGTCACAGCTGCAGAACGCCCTCCGCGAAAAGGACCGATGCAACGGAATTGCAAAGCATCTTCAAAAACGGAAACATTCATGGCCGCAGAAGAACGCTGGGCCCGGGTGTCCTGGATGGAAAACAAGAAGAGAAAGGGGACTGCCGTCCACCACAAGAAAGTTGCAATCAGAGGGTACTTGGACATGGAGGTCAAATTATGTCAAAATTTCAAAGGGAAATTCGACAAGTTCATGGATTGCTTCAAGGCTGTAACCATCAGTTTTATTTTAACTTGAAGCCAAAATTTTTGGCCATGAAAGTACCCTTTTCCTCCCATTGGAATTTGGTTTTGATTTGGATTGTCCTTGTTTTGGGAACCACAGGAACCACCGAGGCGCAATCCGATGTGTCTGATTCAAGTCAACCACAATTTGTGCAGATTACTTTGAATGATGGGACTTTGAAAATAGGACGACTCATCGCCATCAATGAACAAGAAGTTGTGATCGACATTTCAGGTTTGGGCGACACTTCCATTCCGAAATACCTCATTCAAGAATTGCTCGATGTCCAACTCAATGAAAAGGAATTGAGTCAAGGATTCATCAATGCGAGCAATCAACCCAGTCGATACTTTTTCGCTCCTTCTGGCTTTCAACTGGCCGAAGGCGAAGGATATTTCCAGTCCAATGTTGCCTTAAATTCAATCAGTTACGGATTTTCTAATCGTTTCACAGGTGGTTTTATGGTCTCTGTGATGGGCGCCGGTGTAACGGCCAAGTATGGCGGACAAGTGGGTGAAAACATCCACATGTCCATCGGAGGCTTGGCCTCAGTGGACTACTATGGAATCTTGGATCGTCCTCTGGTACTCGGGTTTGCGAATGTGACCTTTGGAGACGAAGACAAGCACCTGACTCTCAACTTGGGGTTGGTGAACAAATTCGACGATGGATATTACTATTCAAACATCGAATTGGATTCCACGTTCATCGCGTCCACATGGAGTCCACCCGGATACTGGCAGCGTCAATACAGGGCTACAAGACGACATGACGTATGGCAAAACCCGCTCTTGATAAGCCTCAGCGCCATGCTTCCTCTAACGCCCAACCGCTGGCTCATCACGGAGAATCATTTGGTGGTGCCATCCTTGCGTAGGGATGAAGTCTCCATTTTGAGCCCCCCCTACTATTCCAGCTATCCCATTTCAACAACGTCGTCGCCGTGGAGAAGTTCTGGTGGTGGCATTTCATTGGGCGTCAGAAGCTACAACAAGAACACCGGGTGGCTCTGGGATTACGGTTTGGCCGGCATAATCGGCGATGGATTCGGCTTTCCCGTGCCTTGGTTCTCTTTCACCCTGGAATTCTAAATCTCAACGCGAGAAGGCGGTCATGCGTCGAACCGCAACATAACGTTCGCCTGAGTTAGAGGCGACGCATGCCAGTTGATAAACATAAGAAGCCGGCATCAAGCCCAACTGGTCAAAATTCACCAACACGTCATGCTGACCCGATCCCAGATGAGGCCAATCCTTTCGGTAAACGCATTGCCCATCTGACGACCAGAAAGTCAAAGTCACTTGCCCAGATTGATGAAGTACAAATGGAATCGTGGTCTGCGTCGAAGTTGGATTGGGGAAATTTTGGCCCAAATCCATCACCGCAGCCGTCTGCCTTTCCTGATGGCCCAAGCCCGTGGTTCCTGAACCCTCAACAGTTGCCTCAAAGAACGACGTGTACTCTCCGGCTTCCGCATCCCATTCCAAATCCGCCAATTGCAACTCATAGCCATTGGCAAAAACCCCATCTTGTTCTGGTGTCAAGGGATCTGGACCCTCCGGGTACAATTCTGGGTGAGATGCCACGGCCGAAACAACCGCATCATGGGGCCAAGTCCACTGAGAAACCGCACTGTATTGCGTGCTTACATACACCTGAAAATGAACATGGGTCACGCGTCCCGGGTACCAACCTGGCACAATGGTGACAAATTCACATTCCCCATTCGCATCCGTGAATTGATAACCCCGACAATAGGTCAACCCTGCCTCTGTGCCATAACCTGAATAATTCCCGTCGCGATCGCAGTGCCAAATGTTGACACGTACATTCGCCATGGGCTCACAGTTGTCAACACTGATAATGCGAACCCGTTGCCTGAGTCGGACCCCAGGCACTCCCTCTGTGATGTCTTGACGAAAAAAGAATTCATTTTCTTCCAAATCCAAGGGAAACGGACCCGGGGTCTCTGAGGGAATCAAAATGCAATTGCCGCGCGAGTTCGCTCCAGAAATCTTCGACCTTTTGAACTCGGAACCTCCCACAGCGGGTAAGCTTGCAGGCAATGCCACTGCTGCTCCTACCATTTTTAAGAACTTCGATCTCTTCATGACTATTTCATCTTGGCTTTTTAATGAATGACCAACCGCTCAACCCAGATTTGGTGGGCATCCGAAATGGACAAGGTGTACACCCCGGAAGCCACACTGTTCAGCGCAATCCACTCTTCTGTTGTTTCCGATTTCATTTCCCATACTCGCTCTCCAGCCAAGCTTCTGAGTACAATGCTCCTCGGCTGTGCAGTCGGGAAACGAATGTTTACGCAATCAACAGCGGGGTTGGGAAACAACTGAAAACCAGCCACCTCGAGGGCGGATAAACCATTCACCAATGGCTGTCCGATACAATCGCAACTTTCGTTGTATGTGTCGTTCTCGGTTTCATCATCACCGTCATCGCAAGCATCACCGGGGCTGAAGCAGGTACCGTCATCCGAAGTGGCATTCGGGTTGTAGTTGCAGGCTTCCGGCTCTGTGCAGCCCAAAACTTCCCCCAATTCTCCTGAATCGTACCGGGCAAAGACGTACTCGTTGTTGGTGAATTGACCAAAGCCAGCTGCGACAATTTTTCCATCAGGCTGAATGGCCAAATCATTCACATCTTCAAATCCGGGTCCAACCTCAGTAACGGTCACCCCGTCTTGGCCCCACTCCTGGTCCAAAAATCCACTGGAATGCAATCGGGCAACCAAAAAATCACGCATCATGAAGCCCATGGAAGCCGAACCTGCAACCAGAATTTTTCCATCGGCCTGCATCTCCAAGGCCAACAATGCATTCCCGGGTGCACCTGAAACCAAGGCCGTCCCTGAATCACCGAAATAGGGATTGATTTCGCCGGTCAAGTTGTGGGCGCGAACCACTCCAGTGGCCCCATTGTTGCCATCACCAACAGCAATCAATCCATTGTTGGCAAAGTCCACGTCAAAATATCGACCTTCTACGCCTGTATTGAAAATACCTGCCTCGCCGAAACTTTCCAGGGGTTCACCCGAATTGGAAAACCCCATCACGATGGGCTGAGATGTGCTTGAAACCGTCGTATATCCGGCGAGATAAATTTCTCCTGTAGGTGACATGACACCCGCCCTGACATCACAATTCACATCCGTGTTCATGGGATATACTTGGGTCCCATAGATCCCAAAGTTGCCATCCACAATTCCCGATTCATCGAATCGAATCATGACGGCGCGATAGAGGAAATTGTCCGGTTGTTTGGAGTTGCCCACCACGGTGATTTGGCCTGAGCCATCCATCAAAATGTCTCGGGCATAATCTTCACTGGAATCCACATCCACAATCAAAGCACCATTGTCCCCGAATGAAGCATCCAAATTTCCATCGGTCGTGAAACGCCAAACCGCCATGGCCGTGTTCGCCGCCGTCAAACTCACCGCCCCACACACCAACAATTTGCCATCCGTGAGAACTTCGATGTCATAACCAAAATTCGACCCCCCGACACCCTCGATTGTGGTCACCCCATTCGTCCCAAAAGACACATCCATGGTGCCATCTGGTAACACCTGACCGACCGTCATGCCGAAGCCAGAAAATCCGCCACTGACACCGGCGAACACAATTTCACCCGTGGGCCGAATATCCACGCACTGCGCATTGTCCATGGAATTGGACGCAACGGGAGATAAAATCGCCAGTCCCTCTTCGCCAAAAGAAGGATCCAATTCACCCGCATTTTGAGCCATCAATGTGGAAGCCGAAAACAGCATGGCAGCTGTAAAAAAAGGATTCAGGAACGATGTCATCGTCCGAAGTTAATCCAACTCAAGCAAAATTGCCTGCAGGTTCCATTTTCGAATCAAATCGGAAAATCACCCTCGATGAATCTGTCATTTCTGCTGTTTTGACTGGGGTGAGAAGTGCGGATCTCAGGAGACCTGATGGGGATCGACAGACACCTCATCGAGACATGCTAACTTGCCATTTATGGAATGCAATTTGTACCAAGTCGACGCTTTCACAAATCGGGTATTTTCTGGCAATCCTGCCTGCGTCATGCTCCTTGAAGCTTGGCTCGATGACGAAATTTTGCTCGCACTGGCTCAAGAAAATGCAGTTGCTGAAACCGCTTATATCATCCAAAAAGGTCCGGGTCTTTATCATTTGAGGTGGTTCACTCCTGATCTGGAAATGGACCTTTGCGGCCATGCGACATTGGCAACAGCCCATGTTGTATTCGCCCACATCGCATGTCACCTGGATGAAGTTCGATTCGAGACAAACAGCGGCACATTGGTCGTGAGAAGAGGTGCACGTGGCTATTCCATGTTGCTGCCCAAACGACATCCTGTTCCGGCATCCTTGCCCAGTGAATTCGAGAATGCGTTCAGCATTCGACCTGTTGAAGTCCATCGGTCACGAGATTTCCTGCTGATTTACCCGAGTCAGAAAGAAATCGAGCAAATCGAGATCAACCGAACGGTGTTTGACCAAATCCATTTGGGTACCGGTGGTGTCATTGTCAGTTCATTGGGTGAAAATGTGGACTTTGTCTCTCGATTTTTCACCCCTCAAGCCACAATCTTGGAAGATCCAGTGACCGGCTCAGCCCATTGCACATCAGCCCCGTTCTGGGCTGAACGATTGGGGAAAACCCAACTCAGTGCTCAACAGCTTTCCCCACGGGGTGGCCACTTGCAATGTGAAGTCTTCCCTGAGCATGTTCAGATCGAGGGGGAAGCGATTACCTATGCACATTCCCGTGTACTCGTGCCTCTGACCTGAAACGGACACCACAAAATTCGGAGCACCAAGAGGCTCAATTGCAAATGGTGCCGAAAGCTGATATCATTTGAAGGAGGTCTGAAACGTTGACCCATTCATCACCGTTCACATCATAATTGCAAAAAGTCGAGCAACCGAATTCTCCCAAAAGCAACAAAACATCCGCTACTGCAACGAGAGAGTCATTGTCCAAATCCTCAATGCATCCAGATGTGGGAGGGTCTGGTGACTCGTCTATGGCCAAGAATTCAGCTGCGAATTCCAGTTGTGCGGGATTCGTGCCATGTTCAGCCCCTCCGCGCAAGAGGACGACATCACCATCCAAATATGAAAACACCGTCAATCCGGGAGCATTCAGATCTTCACCCGGTACTGGCGGCCCCACATGTCCTTGCTGGAGTGCTACCTGATGAATCGAAACCTCTGCAGGAAGAAAAACATTTCCCACAGCAGGCCCTCCATCATAAGGCACAACAGAGTCATTGTGGTTGCAAATGGAGAGGTATTTCCTGCCCATTGGAGGCAACACCACCTCATCGTATCCACAAAACGCCATCGGAGGAATGGTCAGACCTGATGGGCGATGAAATGCGCCTTGATGAAATTGAGGTTCATTCATTTGGGAGACGATGGCCACAAACACATCAATCGCAGTGGAATCCAGTTCTATAAATCCTTGATTGACCAATCCTGCACCATTGGAGAAACCGATGAGTCTAATGTGTTCGGGATTCACATTGTCAAAGGTCAAAAGCTGTGCGATGAGTTCGGCCAACATCGCGATGTCAGGCGCTTCGCTGCTTTCACCACAAAGGTTCCAAGAGTTCAAATAACCCGTGGGCGCAATCAAAATGTGGTTCCAAAGCAATGATTCACCAAGATCGAGCATCGCTGGGCCATTCCCATTGCTCCCATGCAAAATCACGCCCACTGGAAATCCACCGAAAGGTGGATCACCTTCTGGAATGGAAATCGCAATCGGGTAGCTCCAGCCGTTGGGTTCTTGCGACCAAAACTGCATCAGATTGATATCGCTTGCGTCACTCAGCGATTGCCCCTGAGCAACCGACCAAGAACCTGCAGCCAGAAGAACCAAGAACAAAACTTGTATGTAGTGGGTGAGCATTTGTTTTACCTGCAGTTTCATTCGATTGAAATCCATTCTCTGATGATTCTACTTCCAAACGGAAAAGCCATGTGGAGGTAATTTACGACCACCATCAGAAAGCAGAAAATTCTCGACGTGTTTGATTCAACACTTGCACCAGTTGTATGCAATTCATTGGACCATGAACAGCAGAGCAAATTCAAAGGATATTCAGCGATTCCGTTGAAGGACGGCCCATCATTTGATTTGATCAAAACCAGAGAAACCTTCTAACCTCACAGGACAACCACTGCCATTCAGTGCGATGGCGCTTTCAATCAACGGATGTGCAAAACATTCCGAACCACTCGCTTTCTCGACAACACAATTACAAAACTTGGAAACAGTGGAGTCAAGTCTCACGCAAACGACAACCAAGCCCATGAACAACAAACTCATTTCCAAAAAGAAGATCCCGTTTCCCGTGACCGAATCGTTGCATCGATACCTCAAGGAACATGGCCGGTCTCTGGAGATTCCTGTCACCTATGACGACCTGCTCAGATTTGAAGGCAGCGTTGCCATTCTCGACGCTGATGAAAAAGACACTCTGTGGGTGAACTGCATGTATTCCGCTGCTGATCGCGACGAACTCATCATCAACCTCAAGCGACTCTACTCCATCCTGCATGCCGATGGCAGTGACGTCTTGCTCCCATTTCTCACTGTGGACAGCATTGCCTTTTGCACCTTTGGGAACACAAAACCGTTTCGAATCAAGATTCGGAATATCATCAATGACAACTACGTCTTCCTGTACATCAAAAAATGCGATGCTTCACGGATCTATGGTCTCGAACTGGAACAACTGCTTTCCCCCAACCGAATCCATTTTCTCGTTTGGCAAGACACCCTCATCGAAGAACACATCGTCGGGCTTCCCGGAGACGTCTTCATCACGGAGCGACTGCCGCATTTGACGATACAGGACAAAAGGGCTCTGGCAAAAGAATACATCAAATTCAATCAACGTTGCTTTCTGCGCTTGCTGGGAGACATGCGTTCCTACAATTACGTTGTGGTCATCACCCAAGATTTTGATCGAATCCAATACCGAATTCGGGCAATTGATTTCGATCAACAGAGTTATGAGGGCAATGCCTTGGTTTACCAACCCGAATGCTTGCCTGAAAATGAATTGCTAAGCCAAATGACCCGGGAAGTCCTCCCCAAAGAATCGGTGGAGCAATACATCAAGGAGGAACGTTCTTTTATGGCCCGGCGGGCTTCAAGTGAGAAGATTCGACTCCAGGATCTGCTCAGATGCATGAAAGCGCAACCGCTCTCGATGGAAGACAAAATTGAAACCTTAAAAACCGAATTGTACGAACTGACGGGCGACGTTCACTTCAAAAAGTCCCAAAACATGGGAGACCTTTTGCAAGCAGGCCTCGACTTGATCAGACTCAACTACAAAGGAGAAAACCCCTTCATTTACTGATTTACCTTGTGTAAACTGCCGGACCTTTGGATGCAGAGAATTTGCCTTTTCGCTTGCTCAACTGGTCTTGAATGCAACAACAGGAAGTTCAGTTCCAAGTAGACGACGAATGGCCAAGTGTTTTCGTCAAAATGGTGAAACACTCCCCATTGCGCTGAATCTATTTGGAATTCAAAAAGCCGGCATCAAGCGGACATTTTGAGGATGCCAAGGCGAAGAGGCGCGACATGAATGCCGCGCCTCACCTTGAAACAGTCAAACGTCTCAAAACCGAGACCGCATGTGGCGATTTATTCGATCTCTACGTGAAATCCAGTTTCGACCTCGTGGCCAGAGACATCCGTTGCATGCATCTCAAAGTGGCACTCCCCAGCTGCCTCGGAGGGAAGCGCAATCACTTCATCGAAAGTCAAAGTGCTGTTTCCCACTGAGGTCCATTCAGCATCCCACAGGACCGACTCAGAAGACTCTTGAATCAGTTCGAGAATCACAGTTTCAAGGCCGTCTGTATCAGAAACAGAGCCTTGCATCGTCACTTCAGAACCGGCACTCCAAATTTGTTCACCCTCCCAAGTATCTGGATTCACCCCGTTGACACTGGAAAGGAAGAATTCAGGCAAATGATCATTTTCGATGTGAAGCTGGGTGACCAAATCTTGGGAGACATTGCCTTCAATATCCACGATGGAAACCACAATGTCCCACACACCACGCACTGTCAGCGGCAAGTCCACGGCAAGTGATGCTTGCGCTTCTGTTCCAGAAACACTCACGATTTCAAGGAGCTCCCATGATGCACCGGAATGCAACACAAAACCCTCCTCGTCTTCCCCTTCCTCATGGGCATGGTCTGCGGCGTTGTGAATGTCCCAGCGTACCTGACTCAACTCCTCATTGTCACATAAGCGTTCAGTGAGGGTGAGCGTCGTACCGGCCATTGCTTCGATTTCATCGGCCAAAACACTGTTTTCCGTCCCTGCAGGCGTGCAAAGTGTCGGCGGTTCGATATCTGTGGTTTTACATGAGGCCAAAAGAATGGCCACCAAGGCCAAGAAGGAAAAATTTAAAGAATAAAAAGAATAAGTCATGGTGATTTTCATTTTTTAGAGTTGTGCTTCAGCGTCGTGCTGAATTGCACTTGCACCCATCGGCCTTGGGCCGCTATGCCCAAAGCGCGGTAAGCGCTGATGTGATCAAGCCACGCCGCGTTGAAGACGTTTTGCACGTCGAGGGACCAAAAGCCCCGACGGGTGGTTTGACCGAAATTGAAGTCTACGAGAACTGCCCCCGGGGTGGCAGCCTCATTTCGAGCGGTAAGTTGTGCCGGCGCCACTCCACGTGTACTGAGTTCAACCGTGCATCCGCGCCACAAATTATGCTGCCATGAAAGGCGCAATTGGGCAGGCGTGGTGAAAGGCAGTCCCAAGCCTGTGCCCAAATCCCACTGTCCCAATACCGATGCCATCAACGTCCACATTTGGCCGTTGTTTTTCCATGAGATGGTGCCCTCCGCGCCAGTTCTGAACGCATTGTTGGCCTGAAACCGGAGAATTTGCCCCGCATGAGCAATGGGAGCAAATGTGGCACTCGGTGTGAGTGAAATGAATCCGCGGTGCAAGGCAACAAATCCCTGAAAGAGGTGACTCCAACCCAAGTCTTCATTCCGTTCCTGAAGTTGTAGTCGCCCCTCAAAGGTCCATTCCGTATTGAGCTCAGGATTGCCCTGTTCGTACCTGAAAGTTCCGTGATGGATGCCATTGGCGCCCCACTCATAATTGCTCGGTACACGTCCGAAAGCTGCCACCGTCAAGGTTCCCCCGAGGGGCTGTTTCCGCCAACGAAGCGGTAGCTGCCAAGAGAGCATTCCGCCTGGCAAAATGGTTCGGAAGGCCATGGCCCGCACATCCACACCCACAACGTCACCCCATGTGTTGTACATGGGCTCATCATGGCCTGATTGACGGGCCGCAACAACATCTACCCGCGCCGCCCATGAAGAAAGTCCTCCCTGCCATTCGCCAACCAGAGATCCACGCAAGCGACGATGATTGGGCACAAGAAACTCCCAACCAGAGGCAGTTGTCGATTGAGATTCACCCTGAAGCCCCATTGAACCATGAGGACCCAGATGTTTCAATTCAACGAAGCCAGTCCATTCCTCGAGCAATAGACTCACATCGGAATCCGGCAAGGGGCCCCAACCGTGTGCATGTGGGGGTGCACGTTCAATCCGGCGAATCCAGCCTACCGAACCCATTGCCTTCCAGCGGTTTGCGTTTCCGGCTGTATGGTTCCATCCCCAGGTCGCCAAACAACGCGATGCACGTTGTTGTGGAAGACGCCGTTCAAACCTGCCTTCATTGGGAGCCAAATCCTGCTGACGTGGCACCCCCACAATCCCCGGAAACAGACCTTGGCGCATATCCGATACTTTCCCTCCCACACGCCATTCATGGCCAGATTGGGTCAATTGTTCCAAGCCGATGACCAAATGAGCGCTCTGACCAGCGGTGTTGGGCAATTCACCTTCCGACAATTCATACGTTCGACCGAGATAAGAGAACATCCGCTGTGGCACTTGGGTGGAACCAAACTTCGATGCTGAAATTCCAGCATGCCAATGACCTTCTGGAGTTGTTTCCCAATGTAAGGCATGTGTTGAAGCGCGGAGGTTGCCCAAACGCAGCGACGTGCCCAGACGAGTCCCTGATCCTGGGGCGTTTGTCCTGGATGGCGATTCGAATCTCAGGCCGCCAGCCACTGCATCCGGCCCCATCCAAACATGTCCACCTCCAGGAACCCAACCCGAGACCACATTCAACTCCGGCGCCACGAGGATGCCATGGTCACTTCCCCAGCGGCTGCCACGCTGTGGAACACCGTCTTCAAGCACGGCGACACGCGAACCAAAAAGCCCACGAATGACTGGCTGCACAACTCCGCCTCCCAAGTCTAAGCTTTGGAGTCCAGGAGTTCGATCCAAGGTCTCCATCAATGCCCCTTCATTGAGGATCGTCATTTCGGTTTCAGGCTGCCCAACAACCTCAACAATGGCCTGCCCCAAATGAACACTGAGTGGATTCAGGTGAATGTCCACATGTACATCTGGCCTATGCACCACTTCAGTTTGGAAGCCAAGGCATGACAGAGTGAGCGAATCTACACCGTGTGGGCACGATACGCGAAACGCTCCCGCAGCGTCTGAGGCAACGGCCAAGCCACAAGGCCAAGCCATCACCAAAACACCGGGAATTTTGGAAGATGTGGAACTGTGAAGAACGTGGCCTTCCACGACAGTCTTTAAGGTATTTTGTGCGCAAAGCGAGCCGGAAAGGAAACTCAGTCCAAGGCCTGCTGCGAAAACAACCATTGACATCGGGAACGCCCACATGCTCCTCGCTCCAACGAACGAAAACATGGTCGAGAATTCAAAGGAGGAAAACAAATAGACAAAAAGAAATCAACCCCTTGCCGGCGGCCCCCTTCGGCCATGAGCTCGAATTTTCTGAGATTCAACTCGTGTCGATTCATGTTCTCCGATTTTCAGCAACAACTGCCAATCGGGGCACGATTTCGGGTGTTTTTTCTTGGGAGACTCCCCCAAAGGAAGCCATCGCCAATCACACATTTCGCACATGTGCAGATGCTGATCAAACTCCACATCCTCATGTGGGCCATCCCATGTGTTGCATCCAGCATGATGATCCAAGTGAACACCATGGTGTTCGTGGTGGCCACAACCCGCAAAGAGGTGTCCCAATTGATGCGTGACTTCAAGCCCAAAAACACCCAGCCAAGTCGCCAGCAGCAAAGCCGATGAGAAAACCGGCCACATGGATAAACGACCCAAACGCATGCCACAAAGGTATTTCAAGAATGAACTACTCAATTCACCAAAGTCGGCCCCATAGCGCATTGAAATTGGACCAAGGCCCGGAATAGGCCGGGGTTTCCAAGATTTGTCCTCTTGTCGCTCCATCCTTCAATACAAATGGGTGGACAAATTGAGGGGGGCCTATGTAATTGATGGGACCAAACTTGGCGGCATATATGCGGGTTTCACCTTGAGCGTCATCCCTTTCAACCAGGGCATCAGGCCCGGCATATGTGAGATATTGTTGGACATGTTGCAATTCCGAAATCTGGGCAAGTGCTGCTCGATTTGACGGCACCCAATGCCACTCTGGATTTTCATCCTTTCCGACATGGTAGGTGGCAAAACCCAGAGAATCACCCGCGTTGGCCACACCATGCCAAATCCAGGAATTGAATGCGGTGGGAACCACTTCAATCGTGAATGTCTGTGGCAATTGATCGATATTCATGCCCTTCCTCGCCAGTGATTTTGAAGCCAATGGCCAAGCCAAGAACAAACCAAATGCGCAAAGAGAAGCTGCACCCACACGCCCCCAGTTTCCCCTTCGTTTCCAAGCACCCCACAACCAAGGCACAAGAAGGGTCATGGTGGCCATGGGATGGAAGACATGGATGACATTCCAAGCGATTGGGTGTGATGAAAAGGGAAATCCGATTCTGGTGCCATAAGTCGTCAAGGCATCAATCCAAATGTGTGTGTGAATGGCCAGGAAAATGGCCAACCCATCACGTAAACTCATCGTTTCCTGACGCCATCTTTTCTGAATCAACCCGATGATCAATGCGGCGAAACAAGTGAAAAGGAAAGAGTGAGTCCAGCTGCGATGATTCAACAAGGCCTGCACGCTATCCATGCCAAAACCCATGAAGACATCCGCATCGACGAGCATGCCCAAAGACATCCCCCAAAAGAGATCTTTTCTGTTCGCCTCGTTCCCTTTTGCAGCAGCATAAGTAGATGCCCCAAAAACCGCATGAGTCAAAATGTCCATGAACTTGGTTGAATCAAAACGAATATACCGATGATTTCAACTTATTGGAATCATGCAAGAACAAGTTTAAACTGTGAGTGAATCCACGATGACAGAAATCTCAATTCATTTGCAGAAATGAGTCAAGTGAATCGCATTCATTCATCTAGAACGCAACGAACAGAAAATCCCAATTGACTGCTGTTGTTGCTTCGATACACCCCGCCGTTGGCGGTGTTGAGCATGCGGAACCATGCAAATGTCTCTTCAACCGGGGAAGCACTCCACCAATAGCCGTAACCGCTCTCATTGAGGAATTCTCCCGTTTCGAAGCGATAACCACTCGGAAGGCCGGAAAAACCGCTGGTGTTTGTGCCATTCCAACTGGGGGAATCTGTTGGGGCAGACTTCATTTTAGTGCCTTGTGAAATGCCCCTCCAGCTGATGCCATTCGCATCCGATTCGCTCATCCCCAAAAACATCTCAAGCAACAACCATTCTCCATCCGAAGGGACATGCCAACCTATCGGACACAATGCTCTAGAATCAGCTACCGCATGCCCATTGTACAAACGACCATGGATTTCGAGGTTTTGTTCCTCATCGCAACCTTGAAAACAAGGTGAGTCGCCTTCACCATATACCGCCATAGCACCTGATGACGTGCTCTGCCAACCTGTACCGCTCAAATCACTTGGAATGGGGTCACCGTTGGTGTAATGCGTCGTCCGCAGGTTTTCCTGAAACCAACATTGCCCTCCAATTTGAACCGTTGGGTAGGCATATTCATCAAACAAAACAGGATCACCACAAGCAAATGGAGGTTCACATATCTCAGAAAATTCTGACAGCACACCGAGGACGTCCTCAATGTTCACTGCCCCATCACCATTTCCATCGTAATCCAAACCACAATCTTGTTGTGCCCCAGCCGCGATGGTCACCAAAAGCACCAAAGGCGTCGTCAAGTGTCTCATTTGATTTGATATTGCAACTGATAAGGTACAAAATAACCTAACCTTTGATCATTTCCTATAAGTAGATGGATTCCAATGCATTCTGCAGCGTTAATCTTTTCTCGACATGCTTGCTCTTACTTACCTTCGAGGTGAAACCAATCCACCGACCATGCAGCTTGTCCTTTTTCAAATCCTCAGTGCGCTAAATCGTTCCCTTCTGCCATGTTTTTCAAAACGGCCAGATTTGACCCGGCTCAAGAAATGGGAACAAGCCCTGGTGGGCTGGAAAATGTGGGTAACGTATCGTTATCTCGATGCGAAAAATCAACGTTGACAATAACCCAAACAAAACACCATTCCTTTCATTCATCCCGGACGCAACGAACAGAGAATTCGTTTCGTTGGGTGTTTGCGTACCGACCGACATTGCCATCGTCGGATTTGAGTTCACGGCCCCAAGCATTTGAGGCCCTATTCGGAGAGGCGCTCCACCAACAGCCGAGGTTGTTTACAGTGCTGAAGTTGCCACTGCTGCGACGATACCCGCCCAGAAGCCCGGAAAAGCCACTGCTGTTCGTCCCATTCCACCTCGGGGCATCTGAGGAGGAGGATTTCATTTTTTCTCCTGCAACGGATTCCTCTCCGAGATAATCGGTCAAAGTCGTCCAGTCATCATCGGTAGGCAAATGCCAACCACTTGGACACAAGCCTGCATCATTGTTTGCCGCATACCAGTTGTACAACCGACCTGACCATTCGATTCATCCAACGTTTGGTCGCAATAGCTTATCGGAAGACCACGAGTTGCTGGCGTAAAGGTTGTCGTCCATCCGCAACAAAGATGGCGTGGTACAAACCGCATGGCCAGCCCGCCACATTCCACGTACCTGCCTGTGCCGCTATTCGTTCTCGGTGAACTAAGCGGCCGTCTGCAGCGTACACGATCCATTCACCATCCTTCACATCGTCCGACACCCTCCATTGGAACGCATGAGATGCGGGGTTGGGCCATATCTCCAATACCCTTCGCTGGATTTCATGTGTCGCAACTGTGTCATCACAATCTGGAAGGAGACCAAAACCAGTGTCATTGTACGGATCAAACCAATCGAACAAGACCACCGGATCCACACCAGCGATGAGGACTGAAATCAAAAACGACTCGACATCGACATTCGCGGCTTCCCAGCCCCAGAATGCATCGAAGCAAGCGGGCGGCAGGCAAGCGGTCAGCGTGTCGGAGATTTCGCCGTCAGCCGACCATGTTTCCTCAAAGGACCACCCGGCAATTTGCCATCCGTCGATGAACCCTTCCAAGCCCAATTCAAACGCCCAGTCAACCCCTGTAGTCCATGATGCGTCCAACACCAATTGAACCTCCTCACAAGCCATCCCCGGTGTTTCCACCTCAATGCACATTTCGCCACTCGGGCAGTCTTCCCAACTGCTGTAATCTAGGCACATGTACATGGTCATGGGTTCTTCAAGGTCCCACGTCCAAGCAAATGGATTTTCACTCCCCACATAGCCCCCGTTGGTCCACCAGTTCAGTTCTCCATCAAAAAGCTCCCCATTCGGGGTATACGCCGAAAACAGATAGATGCCCTCGGACAGCTCCTCGTAGTCCACGCTCAATTCGCACTCTTCCATCGGCGGACAATCCGAACAAATTTCGACCTCCGCAAAAACCCCTTCCGGGCAATCTGGGGTTTCGTAGCTCACACCAAACACGTGGCACCCCTCTTCCTCAAACGTAAATACGATCTCAGGCACGATGTAATCATAAAACTCGCCGTCCAGCGTCCAAACCAGGGTTGCCCCTTCCCCTTCCGGCTGACCGACCGCTTGAATTACAAACTGATTGCACTCCACTTCGTTCCACACCAGGTCCAAGACGCAATTTCCTTCCAAGTTGGAGTAGCACGCCTCCACGCCGTCGGGGCAGTCCTCCGTGTACACGTCTACACACACCGACCAATTGGGGTTGAAATCAAACCCGGCCTCAAAACTCGTACTGCTCGCTCCCTCAATGGGCTGGCCGTCTATGTACCACTGAATCTCGTTGTCGGCCAGTTCATCCGGGATGCTGAAGGTGTAAAACATACCGTCATCCGTACTGACCTCCATTTCGAGGGCACATTCGGCTTCGCCGCAGTCGCTCACCTCAATGACCGTCTGCAATTCTACGCCCATCGGACAGTCGTAGGACGTGAAAATCGCATTGACCTCGTACGTGCCCGCGGATTCGTATTCGTATTCAATGAAATGGCCGCCCCAGATCGGCTCAGAACCGTCACCAAAGTTCCACATCACCTCCTCTCCTTCTTGAAAACTGCCAATTTCGAAGGCCCATGTGCACCCTTCAACCTCCGTGTAATCAATGGCCTCGGGGCAATTGAACTGCCACCCTTGCTCGATGCAAAATGCCACGTCCCAATGACCTTCCTGAGCTGCCGGTGTAAGCTCCAGAATTTGAACAACATCTGACTGAAACAACTCCAACCCAACATTTTCTGAACTGACTTCATCTCCACTGAGGGCAATGCTGTAGCACCCTGACGCGAGGCAAAACTCCGCCGTCAGCCCGGCAGACGTCACCTCCCATAGACCCTCCGTCTCCACTGCGCCATCGGCGTTCGAAATGACGAAGTTCATGGCAATTCCTTTGACTGCATCTGATTGATTCACTATCCAAAATTCGAAGGGAACGCATTCTTGCGCCCATGCAGTCAAGGAGGCAAGCAGCCAGGTGGCTGACATTCCGACGCGGAAAAAACTGCTCATTGAAATGGTGTTTATTTCGAGGGAAAACGCCTTCACTGGCGCATTGGTTGCTCAGGCCGTGAATCCCGCCACTCCATTCGGTTCGCCACTTGCATTGGAAATGCCTGATGTCGGCGTTCTACCAGAAAGGTGAGCTCACATCTGGATTAACTCAATCAGAATCACAAGCCATCCCATCCTAATCCTTGATCCAGGTCATTGAATCCACCGGTGGTGGTGATGGCCACCGGCAGCTGGAGTTGAGCTCCTGATCCAAGTCCAGCAAAGCCAATTCCTAACCGAAGCACAGCGCGTTCTTTCCATTCTTCCAGCCCAGAGCGCAAAACAGACGGCGGAATCTGTGTGCGCAATCAGCACTCCTCCATCAAATTGAAAAGGAAAGGCCGGTTGTGTCATGGGAGACCAAACTGCGGCGATGTGGCCATAGACGTCTACCATTTGAAAGCCGCACATCCCAGCGCGAAATGGACAAAGAGTCAAATTGTCAAATGGACCACATTCTCTCTTATTCATCCCTCACGCAACGCACCGAAAAGCCGTTTCGAAAGCCATTATGTTCCCAATGGCACCGTCAAGGCCAGAGGAGAGCCTCCGTATGAAAATGTTCAACGTGCCCCATACGGCGAGGTGCTCCACCAGAAACCTGAGTTGCCATCACCGCTGAAGCTCCCATCGCCCCAACTGCGTCGGCCCCCAGGCAACCCCGAAAATCCGATCCGTCGGTAGTAGAGGCATGAGGAGCATGACGGCGAACCAATGCGAGCCATCGAAAAAGATTGTCAAGGTGCTCGATGGAAGTGAATTCGTATACCCGAGCCATAAGTAGACTGCGTTTCATGAACAGGAGTCAAGCCTGGTCGCGCATCATTTGCGGATATGAAAAATCCAATCATTGACTAACATGTCCATAAATCAATACCCAACAAGTGGCGCAAGTAGGATGGAAGCACAACACCTACAAGAACCATGCACTTACCGAACCACCACAAAACGAGTCGTCATCAGGCCTTCTTCGGAATGCACAACCAAAAAATGAACCCCCTCCTTCAACGACTGAACGTTGATCGATGAAATGCCAGGGGGAAATTCCCCTTGCTTGACCAACCGACCATTCAAATCGCGTATTTGGAATTCTCCTGAAAACGGAGATGTCAATTGAATGTGAGTATCGGCAAGTCGAGGCATGACTTGAATAACATTGTTCGGCTCTTGCACAGAATTAAACCCACCAGCGTCATGAACAACAACGCCATCCACACAGGTTAAAAGAACATGCGTCTCGGAAATCGCGCTGTGCGGAATGCTAAATATGTCCTGATCAATGCAGATGAAATCTGCTCGCTTGCCGACCTCGATGCTTCCTGTGTACGAATCGCTTCGAGAAGAAATAGCGGCAAGAATGGTCTTAGAATCCACCGCATCCGCAACACTCGGAAGCGCCTCAGGTGTTCTGGTGACCGCATTTTCCAAACTCCGGAAAGGATTGTAAGAACTCACATCCCAGTCACTGCTGAGGGTGACCCTTCCTCCAGCCTCATGGATACTGCCAATGGGAATCATGGAATTGGCAACTTGGGCCCCCACCAAATATGCATTGCCTTGCCACTCGCTGGGTTCAGTCCACCATGCAGTGACTTGAGCATTTGCCGTCACGTCCAATTCTTGAAATCGATCGAGGTCATTGGAATTCACAAATTCAATGTGCGTCAGTTGGTGCTTGGCCCCAATGTCGCCATTGATATCACGGGCAATTTGAATCGCATCCAGAGCTTCTCGGACTCCTCTGTTTCCAATCGTGTGGATGTGGAAGCTGTACCCTTCCAATTCTAGCTCAGTGATGTATTCAGCAAGTCGGTCCACCGTGAAGTAATTCAAACCTGAATCAAAGGGCCAACCAAAGGGATACACATAGGGCTCCTCCATGGCCGCTGTCCCGTTGAGGGTGACTCCGTCGAGGTAGACTTTGATTTGTTTGGCTCGCAACCACTCGTCGCCTTCGTCATACAAAGACAACAAACTGTCGATTTGGGCTTCATCGTTTTCCTCCGGGTAAGCATACATCGCCAAATCCACGCGCAAGGTCAACAGCCCTTCTTCATGCAGTTGGTTCCAAGTCTCATGGTATCCACGTTTCCAATAGGTGCGCCCCTCAGTGATTGACGTGATGCCTGAGGTGGCCATTGCGCTCAATCCAAAACCGACCAATCCCGCGTAATCCCCATCGCTTAGTGATTCATGAGGGGCATACGCGGCTTGAAACGCAAGATCCCCAGCGGCATCGAGCAAAAGTCCGTATGGCTCGCCATTCGCATCCAACACAATGTGCCCGCCAACCGGGTCTGGCGTGTTACCTGTGATGCTAAGTGCATCCAGTGCAGCTTGGTTAACCCATGCCGAATGTGAGGTTTCGTCCATCGCGGCAACAGGCGTGTTGGGAAAAGCCGCACTCAACAATTCCAACGGGCTTTCGTTGGTCTCGAGCAACGGATAAATCGAATGTCCCCAAGAAAAGATCCAACCATTGATGTTGGGCTGTGGATTGCATGCTTGCAATGCGGAAACCAGACCAGACACCGAGTTTTCGCTCCACGGTAACACACAGGATGCAGCTCCTTCCGAGCCCGCCTCCAGCAGGTGGATATGTGTGTCAAACAAGCCGGGCAGCACGGTTTTCCCTTCCAAATCGTGCACTTCCGTGTCGGAGCCTAACCATGGCTGCATCCCATCCTCGTCCCCCACATAAACCAAAGTATTGCCTTGCCAAGCCATGGCCGTGACAAAAGACTGGCTTTCGTCGGCAGTATAGATGTGACCGTTGTGGCACACGACATCGGCAAATTGTGCGTTCAAAATGTGCGTGCAGATGCCAAAAAACAGAAGGAAAACAAGTCGGTTCATGGTTCCAAGATATCCCGTTGGTTCATCTTCCCAATTCTAAACAATCATCTTCAAGTTCCAGCGATGACCAACTGTGACAATGGCCATGGATTCCTTGAAAACATAATCGAAGTCGACTTGGGCATGCGCGCCTTGCACCAACAAAACCTATACATGCAACACCAACACATGGCTCGCGGCGTCAAGATTGAAAAAACAAAGAGGGGCAGGCTGTGCAAAATGGGATGGCACACTGGCTCACCCGCAGAAAATTGAATGAAAAGAAATGCGTTCAAGCTAACTTCGCTCCATGCTCTGCCGCACATTGCTTTTCACACCCTTCTTCTTGCTTGAATCGTTATTCACTCAGGCACAAACCCTTGACGATTTGGAGTTTGGCTTGCCCAACACGCTGGAAATCGCAACATGGAATATCGAATGGTTTCCGAAGAATGGGGACGCTACAATTGAACGGGTTCAGACCATCATCCAAAACCTCGATATCGACCTCTGGGCCATTCAAGAAATCGACGACACCACCGCCTTTAAGGACATGGTCAATGCGATAGATGGTTACGAATACGTGCTCATGGACGGTTGGTTCGGGGGGTTGGTGTACGTATACAACACCGACGCGATTGAGGTACTCGATGCTTATGAAATCTACACCGCTTCGACGTTTTGGAATCCACTTCCCCGATCTCCTTTGGTGCTCCATTTTGTCTTTGAAGGTGAATCGTTTTACACAATCAACAACCACTTCAAATGCTGCGGCAACGGAACCATCAATTGGTCGGATTCCAGTGACGAGGAAACCAGACGTCACGAGGCTTGTCTGTTGCTCAATGAATACATCCAACTGGAACTGCCTGAGGAACGCGTCATCGTACTCGGAGATTTAAACGACCTCATCCAAGAACCGACTGCCAACAACGTATTCGCGCCGTTTCTAGAGCTACCCAATGAATATGCTTTTGCCGACATGTCCATTGCACAAGGTCCCAGCTCCGGGTGGTCGTTCCCAGGTTGGCCGTCACACCTCGATCACTTGCTCCTTTCCAATGAACTCTTCGATGATTTCGATGCGCCCTCAACGGTGGTCGCGTGCTTGGACATTGCATCTCACATGCCCGGTGGGTGGTCCGAATTCGATAACAACGTGAGCGACCACCGGCCGGTGGTTTTGCAAATGCAGATCACGCCCATGGATGTGGAATCGCTGCAACCGTCATCCGCACAGCTCGTGCGCATCACCGATGCCCTGGGACGGGCATGCCGGTATGTACCCGGCCACCTGCTCCTCTACCATTTTGAAGACGGATCGGTCCACAAACACATGAGCTTCAGTCCTCAATCGCCCTATTGAATCAGGTGTTTGACCCGTGCACACCCCTCCTCAGCCATATATGGCCTCAATGCTTTACCTACATCACCGCCCCTCTGCACTTCATGCGCTCATCACAGGCATCATGTGCCTCGTTTTACCGCAAACATAACTGCAGGTTTGTGATCTAGCAGACTCCTCGATTGTCCAGACACGGCCCATCTGGGCACAGAAGTCAAGACGAGCAGGTAGATTGGTTCATGGCATTCCCCACTTCCTGAACCTGTGGAGAAATCCTTCCTCTGATTCGAACCGCTCGTTCACCATTGGCATTCCTCTGTTACTTGGGGAGAAGGGAACAAGCACCTCACCCTACAAATCGGCTGGACCCATCCGCTATATTGAAGGGCAGTGGCGGAGGCGGGAACTCCACCTCAGGCACGGTGGTCTCCAAGGATGATGTGTCGGTTTGACTCGGTTGAGGAACCGAAGAACCTCAATGGGTTTGGGTTGGAGCCGGACGGCAATGTTCGTCGCCTTCTTTTATTCATTGATTATCAATGAATCATACACACTGGGAAACGCTGAGGAAGTAAAAGGAGAACGAAAACTATTCATTCCCATAATCTTTTGTTAACGCCTTGCTTGGAGTCGATAACAATTTTTGCATTTAGAAAATGCGCACCATGCGACTAATTGTTTTGAATTTGTTGGGATGGGTCTGCCTGACGGCAAGCGCCCAAGGCACGATCCGCGGCACCATCGCAGACGCCCAAACCGGTGAGACGCTCATCGGTGCCAACGTGGTCATCCAGAATCCTTACAAAGGAGCGATGGCTGACCTCGATGGAAATTATAGCCTTGAAGGGCTCGTCCCAGGTACATACGATGTCATCGGCAGCTTTATCGGCTACACGCCTGTGACGGAGTCGGTAACCATCACAGGAGACGAGGTTATTCTGGTCAATTTCAACTTGTACATCGAGACTTTTGTAATCGAGCAAGCAGCTGAGGTTGTGGCCAAAATCGATCGGAGCCGCGACGTCTACATGGAAAACATCAAGAAGAAAAACGCTGCAAGCATTGACTTCATTTCCAGCCAGCAAATCAAGAAAACTGGGGACAGCGATGCGGCATCGGCAATGAAGCGGATTCCAGGCGTTTCGACCGTCGGAAACTTCGTCTTCGTCCGCGGCCTATCTGATCGCTACATCAAGACAACATTGAATGGTGCGGAGGTTCCCTCAATCAACCCTCGACGGAACACCATCGAAATGGACATCTTCCCGACAAACCTCGTCGACAATTTGGTCGTGACGAAAACACAAACGGCGAACTTGCCCGGAGATTGGAGCGGAGCTTACTTGAATGTGATTACAAAGGATTTTCCAGAGACCTTCTCTTTCAATTACAGCACTTCACTTGGCATCAATTCTCAAACAACTTTCAAGGAAATCATCAGCTCGGAGCGGAGCAGCACAGACTGGCTCGGGATGGACGATGGCTTCAGGGCACTCCCCGGTGAGGTGGACGGATTGACAAGCGAAGCCTGGCCAAACATCGACATGCCTTGCTTTTACGAAGGCCTTGTTTACATGGGCTATGGAGAACAGCTCGCGGGGATGAACATCGACGGATGTAGCGACATTGGCCCGGGCATGCCCATTGGCACGGTGACCAACAACCTCGGGATCACCGTGGACAGCCTCGAAGCCTATGGAATGATTCCACTCAGCATTGAAAACAACAGCGAGTTGAGCGCAATCGGGCAGAGCTTTTCAAAGACCTGGGAGAACACACGTCGGGTGGCGCCGATGGACATGAGCCACAGCCTGAGTTTTGGTGACCAGACGAAATTCCTGGGCCGCCCGCTAGGCTATGTGTTTGGTTTCCAATACAAAATGAACTCGCGATACTACAACGGCGGCGATTACGCTCGTTACAACGCCGGAAGCGTCGAAACGGCAGACGGCATGCAGCTGCTGAAGCAATTTTCGGATGAACGCAGCACGGAGCAAGTTTATTGGAACGCCTTGCTCAACCTGAGCTACAAGGTCAACGAATTCAACAAGATTTCCTTGATGGCCATGCCGAATATTTCTGGCGCGAATACGTCGCGGTACCAAGTTGGCATCAACCCCATCGACACCGATGAAATGCAGGAACAGCGGACCCAGCGCTACGAAGCCCGCCGGTTGAACATTTACCAGGCGCGGGGCGAACACTTCTTGCCCGCGACTGATGGCCAAATTTCCTGGGTTGTCAGCTACTCGAAGGGTCGGATGGAAACGCCAGATTTGAAGGTGTTCTACAACAACTTCTCCGAGCGGTTCACGACAGTGGATTCTTTGGCCAGTTTCACAGGGGGCAATGGCGAGGACCTTACGGCCGACGCCCTTGAACTCATCGGCGAACTGATCGACGATGGACAGATTGCCGAAGATTGGGTCAACAATCCTGAGGAAGTGATCGCGGCCTTGAACAACGACGGACTGGCCGTGGCCGATTTCAATGTCCCCGTGAATGTGGATACGGTGTATTCCATCAACCAATCGTTTTACCCCTCTCCCACTCGGTACTTTCGCACGCTCGATGAATCGAAGTTAGACGCGAAACTTCACTTTACCCAGCCCGTTTGGCAGGACCGAGAGTTGAGTTCGAAATTTTCGGCGGGGTTGTCGTTCGTGAACACCCACCGAGAGCACAGGGAAAGTGTGTTTGGCATGGCCCAGAACACTCAATTTTACAATGGCAACCTCAACGAATTTTTCTCCGACGAAAACTTCACCATCACACGTGGTGGCGAATACGTGCAGACGCTATTGCTGACTGACCTCATCAACACCGACGAAGGCAATCTCAATGTCTTCGGTGGTTACGCGATGTTCGACACCTACTTGCACCCGAAGGTTCGCCTGAACACTGGCATGCGCATCGAGGTGACCGACATGACCATTCGCTCGAAGAAACTCGATCTCGTCTCGGACCTCACACCACAAGAAGAAGCGCGTCTCGAAGGTGGCCTGCAAGACACGGACTGGATGCCATCGCTCAACTTGACGTGGCAGCTCGGCGAAGACGATGGCATCAAAATGACGAATATGCGCTTTGCCTACAGCCGGACGATTGCCCGTCCGGTGTTCCGTGAAAAGTCGCCATTCAGAGGATTCGATTTCGAGACCCTCGAGGTATTGAAGGGCAACCCCCTGTTGGATGGCACGAAAGTCGACAACTTTGACGTCCGAGTCGAGCGCTATCCTGATCTTGGAGAGGTACTGAGCGCAAGTTTGTTCTTCAAGCGTTTCACCGACCCAATTGAGCAAACCTCGGTGCTAGAAGCCGTCAACACCGAATACACATGGGCCAACGTTCCATACGCGAACGTTATGGGGCTGGAGCTTGAGGGTCGAAAGGACCTCAACTTCATCAGTGAGAAGCTCGACGACTTCACACTGTCGGCGAACTTGACTTTCATTCGCAGTCGCACCGCGATTTTTGAAGAAGAGTTGAACGTCATCCGGAACACCGACCCGATGCACCCGGCAACCCGCCCGCTTTTCGGCCAAAGTCCTTACATCATCAACACGATGTTGACGTACAGCAACGACAGCGCAAAGTTCAACGCAACTGTGGCCTTCAACGTTCAGGGCGAAAAGCTGATTCTGACCACAAATGGTGGATTGCCAGACATCTACCAGCAGCCAACCCCGGCGTTGGACTTCTTGATGACCAAGCAGTTTGGCGAGCATTTTGCGGCTCGTTTCCGTGCCACCAATCTCTTGAATCCCATCAATCGCAAGACCTACTCGTTCCAGGGTGAGTTGTACGATTGGTTGGCCTACACCACGGGCCGTAACTTCTCCCTCACACTCTCTTACCGCATTTGATCATTGAAAACCATGCGTTTCACAACTCCATTGTTTTTGGCATTTGCCCTGGCTTTTGCCCTCGGCGGTTGCAAGAAGTACGAGCAAAACGGCTCTCTGTTTCACTTGCGCTCGCCTGAAAAGCGCATTCTTGGCACCTGGTCGTCGGTTCGTGTGCAGGAAGTCGGTGTGGAGGCTGACACGAATGTGACCGAGCTCTTGGGTTCCAACAACCTGAGGTTGACGGCAGAATTTCGCGATGACGAAACAATCACCTTGACCAACATCGGTGAAAACCTTGTTTACGAGGGCACTTGGGCGTTCAACGACGACAAATCGATTCTGCACCTCGACGCAGCATACTCAGATCCGACTGGCCCTTTCTTCATGGCCGATGACACCATGGATTACACAGATGATGTGGTGGCTGCACTTCCTGCGCTGATGGTCGCCGATACCTTTTTCTTCGAAGCGGGGACTTTGCTCGACGTCACTGCCGAAGTGCGTCCGCTCGCAGAGCAGTTGATGTCAGATTTCACCACCTGGACCTACGAAGGAGGCAATCCGTTCTACGAGTATGCTGTAGGTGATGACGTGAGCGCTTCGATGGCGGATTTCATCTCGGATTTGATGAATGAGGGGCTGATTGCTTCGGAGACGGATTGGGCGGGAATCGTTGCAGCGATGTCCTCTGAATATGGTGTGGATTTGTCATACCAAACCTCTCCTGCCCTCATCACCGGCTGGTCCGATCCAAACTTGACTGCGTCCTTGGCCTCGACGTTCGGGTTGAACGTGGAATTGCTCATCGGTGCAATTGCAAGTGATTTGGAGGATGATGCGGTTTTGGTCTGGTTCCAAGACAACATGGGACTCAGCCTGTCACGCACCTACAGCACCATCGAAAAGGTGATTGATGTTTACTGGAAAATGCTCGAACTGGAATTGGATGACATGCAAGCCTACCAATTCCGCGAGTTTAACGGCGAAGACATCTACGATTACAGCTACCTCCTGCGCTTTGAACAGATGGCTGAATAGTGGATTCAGATTTGATTTTTTCGAAATAACCATGCAATCCCGCCTTGTTGATGTTTCAGAAGAAATCCCTCCCAGTTCTGATTGAAGTCCGAACAAGTCTGCTCCTTGTCGGAGTCTTTTTCGCTTCCGCGCTCTCTGCGCAGCTCACCACCGAATCCATGGTCGTGGACGGACAAACACGAACGTATTTGCAGTATGTCCCGGTGGATTTTGATGCGGCGGAACAGGTGCCGCTCGTGCTGTGCTTTCACGGAGGTGAAGGGGTGGCGGAGGACCAACTGGCCATTGGTGACTTGCGGGATACCGCTGACGAAGAGCGCTTCATTCTCGTTTATCCCCAGGCCCTGCCCGACCCCAACGATGGCGGTTCCACCAACTGGCAAGTCGTCACCAGCGGTGATTTGCCGTTCACAGTCCCGAATCCGCACAGCGACATCGATTTTGTGGCGGCCTTGATTGACGAAATGCATACGCTCCACGGTGTGGACCTCGCCCGCGTTTACGCCATGGGGTATTCCAACGGAGGCGGGTTTGTGTACGACCTCGCCTGCCGATTGAATGACCACATCACCGGTGTGGGAGCCGTGGCGCGTACCATGTACGCCGAGTCTTATGCCAATTGCCAAACGACCCATCCCACGCCCATCGTCACCATCTTGGGCACGAACGACTTCATCTCGAATTACGACGGCGTCGTTTACGATGGCACGTTGTATTACCACAGCAGCGACGAAGGAAACGCCTTGTGGATCGACGAAAACGAGCTGCTCCCCTACGCTGACGTCAATGTGCTGCCCGACTTGAACACCTCAGACGGCAGCACCGTGGAACGCCATCAATGGACCGATACCGAGGGGTGCCGGGAGCTGACGCATTACAAAGTCTTGGGCGGGGACCACGATTGGCCGGGAACGTTTGGCAACATGGACATCATCAGCCATGAGGTGATTTGGGACCACCTGAAGGAATTTGACATGAACGGCCGCATCTCCTGTGGGCCGCTCGCCGTATACAATGCCGGAGTCGACTCGTGGGCCATCGCCCCGAATCCGACCGCTTCGCAATTGATGGTGTTGGGGGAACACTTCACCTCCCCCGTGCCCTTTCGCATTTTCAATGCCGCAGGTGTTCACTGCCTCGAGGGCGCAATTGAAACCCCGCATACGACCGTTGACCTCCGATGTCTTCCGTCAGGCTTGTATGGGATTCACGTCAATGGTGAGACGCGCATGTTCATCGTGCAGTAAAACGTGTCCCGATCCGATGGCTAATTTGGTCGCATGTTACGTCACATCAAACTTGCCGCCTGTCTTGTCCTTGTCATCGGAGCGAAGAGCGTTCTGGTTGGTCAAGAACCAGGAGACGTGGACTTTGGTCACCGATTGGAATGCGTAGTAAATGGCATGTGCGATTCCGCTTCCGTAGATGAATTGGGGTGGATCACCGCCATTCAGTTTGACGAACCGGGTTGGGAGTACTTCAATGAACGTGAAAAGAAAGGCCTAAGTAATGGATTCGTTGCCTTGAACGCGTTTCGGCCAATCCAAAAAGAGGACATTGTTGCGCTGCGTCCGAACCACGCAGTCGTTTTGCTGCACGCGCGACAGGGCCCGACGATTCGCCTAGCAAGCATCGCTCGAAACGGCGTTCCCATTCAAAGCTTTCTGCTGCGTGATCATTTCGGCTACCTCTATGAAAAAAACTGGCGGTCCTTCTCCTTCACGGAGGCGATCCACTACAACCCCACCCTTCAAGGGTTTGAGTTTTTTCAATTGACCTACGGATACGAACCCATTCCGACCCGCGAGC